>NZ_JAVKFX010000024.1:65000-67418 GCF_040223625.1 Roseovarius sp.
GGCGATGAAGGACGTGATACTCTGCGATAAGCCGGGGGGAGCTGAGAATAAGCTTTGATCCCTGGATTTCCGAATGGGGCAACCCACCTGAATGTTCGTTATTATCTGCTCTGCAGTTGATAACGTGCATAAACAGGTACTTAAGGACTGAATACATAGGTCTTTAAGAGCAAACCCGGAGAACTGAAACATCTAAGTACCCGGAGGAAAGGAAATCAATTGATACTCCCCTAGTAGCGGCGAGCGAACGGGGACCAGCCGAGACCGATGAGTGATTGGAACATGTTGGGAAGCATGGCCATAGCGGGTGACAGCCCCGTACAATAAGCTCTGAGGTACGTATTAAGTAGGGCGGGACACGTGAAATCCTGTCTGAAGATCGGGGGACCACCCTCGAAGGCTAAGTACTCCTTACTGACCGATAGCGAACCAGTACCGTGAGGGAAAGGTGAAAAGCACCCCGACGAGGGGAGTGAAACAGTACCTGAAACCGGACGCCTACAATCAGTCGGAGCTTGACTGGACTCTAATGACAATCTGCTTCATCAACATGAAAACGATTCATGTTGGAGGCAAACGTGTCGGATATCGCATTTGTGACAGACGGGACCATGGCGGTCGTCGGACTTATCGCGGGGCTCATAGACATGAGCGTTAACCACTGCCCCAATGAGGGGTGCCTGGCGAGAAACGACGTGCCCGCTTACAACTCTCTGGCACTGGGCGAGACATACTTCCAGGAAAACGCCTCTGGCGAGGAAATATACTTCCGGCGCGACACGGCGCGGGCCTTCGGTCCGTTCCAGAGCATCTGGGGTTTCTCGGCCACGACAGATGGTGAATTCTGGATCGGCGCGGGGCACGCATACACGCTGAACCTGTTCAACGAACGGACCTTCATCCAGTTTCACTCGATGGCGGGCCTTTACGAGAACGGCGGCGGGCACGATCTTGGCGGACCGGTACAGTTCCGGTCGGGCATCGAGATCGGCTACCAGGCCCGGAACGGCACGCGGGTCGGCCTCAGCGTCGATCACCGGTCGAACGCGGGCATCAACAGCCGCAACCCAGGTCTCGAGACCGTACAGCTGCGGGTGTCGATCCCTCTCAAATGAGATTGTTATTAGTGTCCAGTCTTGTGACGGCGTACCTTTTGTATAATGGGTCATCGACTTGGTCTATCCAGCAAGCTTAAGCCGTTAGGTGTAGGCGCAGCGAAAGCGAGTCTTAATAGGGCGATGAGTTGGATGGATCAGACCCGAAACCGAGTGATCTAGGCATGGCCAGGTTGAAGGTAAGGTAACACTTACTGGAGGACCGAACCCACTTCTGTTGAAAAAGAACGGGATGAGCTGTGCCTAGGGGTGAAAGGCCAATCAAACTCGGAGATAGCTGGTTCTCTGCGAAATCTATTTAGGTAGAGCGTCATCCGAATACCCTCGGGGGTAGAGCACTGGATGGGTAATGGGGCCCCACAGGCTTACTGATCCTAACCAAACTCCGAATACCGAGGAGTACTAGATGGCAGACACACTGCGGGTGCTAACGCCCGTAGTGGAGAGGGAAACAACCCTGACCTCCGGCTAAGGCCCCCAATTCGTGGCTAAGTGGGAAAGCAGGTGGGACGACCAAAACAACCAGGAGGTTGGCTTAGAAGCAGCCATCCTTTAAAGATAGCGTAACAGCTCACTGGTCTAAACAAGTTGTCCTGCGGCGAAGATGTAACGGGGCTCAAGCCACGAGCCGAAGCCGAGGAGTGCGTATGCACTGGTAGCAGAGCGTAGTGTGACATAGTCTCATTCCTCCTTAGCGGGTTCGCCCGCCTTGGAGGAGAGAGGCTTTCGATGAAGCCGGGGCGTGAGCCATCCGGTGGAGAGATCACTAGTGAGAATGATGACATGAGTAGCGACAAAGAGTGTGAGAGACACTCTCGCCGAAAGTCCAAGGGTTCCTGCTTAAAGCTAATCTGAGCAGGGTAAGCCGGCCCCTAAGGCGAGGCCGAAAGGCGTAGCCGATGGGAACCAGGTTAATATTCCTGGGCCGGGAGGTGGTGACGGATTGCGAAGGTTGTTCATCCTTATCGGATTGGATGGGCCGCTTAGCAGTTCCTGGAAATAGCCCCTCCATCAGACCGTACCCTAAACCAACACAGGTGGACTGGTAGAGCATACCAAGGCGCTTGAGAGAACGATGTTGAAGGAACTCGGCAAAATGCCTCCGTAAGTTCGCGAGAAGGAGGCCCGCTTCGAAGGCAACTTCGGGGCGGGGGCACAAACTAGGGGGTGGCGACTGTTTACTAAAAACACAGGGCTCTGCGAAGTCGCAAGACGACGTATAGGGTCTGACGCCTGCCCGGTGCCTGAAGGTTAAAAGGAGAGGTGAGAGCCTTGAATTGAAGCCCAGGTAAACGGCGGCCGT
>NZ_JAVKFX010000025.1:0-52578 GCF_040223625.1 Roseovarius sp.
TCGCCGTTCCATCCTCATTCCGCCGAGATTTTCACCATGTCCCGCCCCGCAGCCGGGCCGCGGCCCCAGGCTTGAGTCGATTTTCATTGACGTACTAATTTAGAAAAAAATACAATTTTGTCTATACCCGCGGATTCGGACAACAGATCCGGAAGCAAAAGCAGGCGGGAAGGGCCCTTTCGCGCCATCGGCGCGGGGCGGGTCCGGGACGACAAGAAACGACCACAGGGAGAATTGGACCAATGAAAAAGACGGCAATCGCCAAGAAACTGCTGGCCGGCGCGCCCGCCGCGGTGCTGGCGCTGGGCCTTGGCCCGGCGGCGGCGCAATCGCTCGTGATTTCCAACTGGGACGGCTACATGCCCGCCGACATGGCGGAACAGTTCGAGGCCGACACCGGCATCTCGATCGACGTGGCCAACCACGCCACGAACGAGGAGATCATGGGCAAGGTCACCGCCTCGGGCGGCAAGGGCTATGACGTGATCTTCGTCTCGTCCCCCTTCGCCGAGGCGCTCGACAAGCTGGGCATCGCGGCCAAGCTCGACCATTCGATGCTGCCCAACATGGAGAACCTCTACCCCGAGGCGCGCGAGCTGTCCTATGACGAGGGGCTGAATTTTTCCATGCCCTACGCCTGGGGCACCACGGGCCTGTGCTACCGTTCCGACCTCGTGTCGGAAGAGCCGGATAGCTGGATGGACCTGCTCGACCCCTCCGACGACCTGGCCGGCAAGGTGACCATGCTGTCGACCGACCGCTGGATGATCGGCGCCGCGGCGCTGGCCAAGGGCTATTCGGTCAACGTCACCGAGGAAGACAAGCTGGCCGAGGTGAAGGACCTGCTGGTCTCGGCCAAGCAGGACCTGCTGGCCTATGACGACACCACCTTCTATTCCAAGCTGGTCTCGGGCGAGGCGAGCCTCGTGCATGCGTGGGATGGCTGGTGCAACTACGGCATCGCCGAGAATGCCGACATCAAGTACACCATCCCCGAAGAGGGCACCGACCTCTGGGTCGACACGATGGTGGTGATGGCCAATTCCGAGAACAAGGAAGCGGCGCACCAGTTCATCAACTACATCCTCGGCGCGGACACCCACAAGTGGGTGGTCGAGAACATCCTCTACAAGGTGCCGAACAAGGCCTCGATGGAGGCGCTGGATGCCTCGATGGTCGAGACCTATCCGAACCTCGGCATGGATCCGGCCGACATGCTCGAATACGAGATGCTGCGCGACGTGGGCAACGCCCAGAAGGATTACAGCCGCCTGAAAACCGAGGTTATGTCGGCCCAGTAAGCCGGCGTAACGCAGGGCGGCCCGTGCATCTCCAAGGGGTCGCCTGCCGCGCCGCCCCGCCTGTCGGGGCGGCGTAATCGAAGCCGACCGCCCGAGAAAGGCCAAGCGCACGTGTACCAGAGATTGCGAACCTTCCTGTTCGTGGGGCCGGGGCTGGCATGGCTGACCTTCTTCATGGTCGTGCCCTGCCTGCTGGTCTTTCTCTACTCGTTCTTCGAGCGCGGCGTGTATGGCGGGATCGTCTACGAGTTCACCTTCGAGAATTTCGACCGGGCCTTCGACCCGCTTTACCTCGCCATTCTTTTGAAATCGGCCAAGATCGCGGGCGCGGCCACGCTGATCGCGCTGCTGATCGCCTATCCGGCGGCCTATGCCATCGCCCGCGCCCCGGCGCAGCGGCAGCCGGTCTACCTGTTCCTCGTGATGCTGCCGTTCTGGAGCAACTACCTGATCCGCACCTATGCGTGGATCGTGATGCTGAACCGCGAGGGGCTGATCAACCGGGCGCTGCTGGATTTCGGTCTGGTGGGCGAGGCGCTACCGCTTCTCTACAACGAGGCGTCGGTGGTGACCGGGCTGGTCTACAACTACGTGCCCTTCGTGATCCTTGCGATCTATTCCTCGATCAGCCGCCTGAACCCCGAGATTGCCGAGGCGTCCGAAGACCTCGGCGCGCCGTCCTACAAGACCTTCCTGCGGGTGATCCTGCCGCTGACCCTGCCGGGCATCGCGGCGGGTGCGGTGTTCGTCTTCGTGCTGTCCATCGGCAACTTCATCACGCCGGACCTGCTCGGTGGTGGGCGCGTACAGATGGTGGGCAACCTGATCTATGACCAGTTCCTCGAGGCGCGCGACTGGCCCTTCGGCTCGGCCCTTTCGCTGATCCTGATCGGGGTGATGATGTGCCTGCTGTTTGCACAGGCCGTCGCCGTCAATCGCTCGGCGGAGGGCACGCGATGAGCGCCCGCATCCCCCGCCGCCGCGATCCGGCCAAGCTGTTCCTCGGCGGGCACCTGTGGCTGGTCTATACCTTCCTTTACGTGCCGATCCTCGTGCTGATGGCGCTGTCCTTCAACGATCTGGGCCTGCCGACGGCATGGGGCGGCTTCTCGCTCAAGTGGTACGGCGAACTGGCTCAGAACGACGCGGTGCTGCGGGCGGCGCTGAATACGGTGATCGTGGCGGTGATCTCGACCATTCTCGCCACGCTCTTGGGCACGCTGCTGGCCTTTGGGGTCGAGCGGAGGCAGCGGCGCAACAACACGATGGAGGCCCTTCTGTTCGCGCCGATGATCATCCCCGATATCGTGCTGGCCATCGCGCTTCTGTCCTTCTTCACGGCGCTCAACTTCACGCTGGGCCTGCATTCGATCATCATGAGCCACGTGGTCTTCAATATCGCCTTCGTCTGCGCCGTGGTGCGGACAAGGCTGCGGAATTTCGACTTCTCGATCGTCGAGGCCAGCATCGACCTTGGCGCGGGCGAGGTGACCACGTTCCGCCGCGTGACCCTGCCGGCGATCTTCCCCGGCGTGCTGGCCGGCGGCCTTCTGGCCTTCACCCTGTCGGTGGACGAGTTCATCATCGCCTATTTCACCGCCGGGGCCGGGCAGGGCTCGACCACCTTGCCGATGCAAATCTATTCGATGATCCGCTTCGGCGTGACCCCCGAAATCAACGCGATGGCGACCATCGTGATGCTGGTCAGCTTCACGCTCGTCTTCATCTCGCAGCGCATCGACAGGAAAGCGATCAGTCAATGAGCACGGATGGCGCCACCATGCCGACCGAGGCTGGGCAAGAGGCCGCGACGGTGATCCGGCTGGAGAGTATCACCAAGCGCTTTGGCGCGATCACGGCGGTGAACGATATATCGCTGGACCTGAAGGAGAACGAGTTCTTCGCGCTTCTCGGTCCCTCGGGATGCGGCAAGACCACGCTTCTGCGCATGATTGCCGGGTTCGAGACTTTGAACGAGGGGCGCATCCTGCTCGACGGCAAGGATATCGCCCCGCTGCGCCCCAACCGGCGGCCGATCAACCTGATGTTCCAGTCCTTCGCGCTTTTCCCGCATATGAGCGTGCGGGCGAACGTGTCCTACGGGCTGGAGATGGAGGGCGTGCGTGGGGAGGAACTGAAGTCTCGGGTCGACCGTATTCTCGAGACGACGCAACTGACCGACTATGCCAGCCGCAAGCCCGATCAGTTGTCAGGCGGGCAAAGGCAGCGCGTGGCGCTGGCCCGGGCGCTGGTGAAGGAGCCGCGCGTCCTGTTGCTCGACGAGCCGCTGGCCGCGCTCGACAAGAAGCTGCGCGAGCATATGCAGCTGGAGCTGAAGCGGCTTCAGCACGAGGTGGGCATCACCTTCGTTGTCGTCACCCACGACCAGGAAGAGGCGTTGGTGATGGCCGATCGCATCGCCCTGATGCGCGACGGCGAGGTGAAGCAATGTGCTAGCCCGTCGGAGCTTTACGAGCATCCCAACAGCCGTTTCGTGGCGGATTTCATTGGCGTGATGAACTTCCTCGACGGGGAAGTCAGCGTTGAAGGCGTGGCCGTTCAGGGCCTGGGGGTGCTGACCGGCCGGTCGAAGGGCGAGACGCGCACGGGCGACCGCGCCTGTCTTGCGGTGCGCCCCGAGCGCCTCACGGTGGCGCCCGCCGCAGCGGAACGGCTGACCCACGACAACGTGCTCGACGGTACGCTGACCGACATCGCCTATCACGGGCAGGATATCGGCCTGCACATCGCCGTGGGCGATGGCGGACAGGTCCTGATCGCCCGCCTGTCGGCCGCGGCCGAGGGGGCGGCGGATTTCAAGGTGGGCGACAAGGTCCAGGTCGGCTGGCAGGCGCAGAACGCGCTGATCCTGCCCGAGGACAGCAAGAGATAAACCAACACGACAGAGGAGGTCATTCCATGACAGACCAGAAAACCATCGCCTTCTTCCCCGAGGCCGCCTTTGGCCCGGCGCTCAATTCGGTGGGCATCGCACAGGCCTGCCGCGACATGGGCCATTGCTGTGTCTTCATCACCGATCCGGGGTTCACGGGCGTCTTTGCCGATTACGGCTTCGAAGAGCATCACGTGAACATGTCCGAACCCATGCCGCCCGAGAAGATGGCGAAATACTGGTCGGATTTCATCAACGGGCACATCCCCAACTTCAACCTCGCGCCCTATGACCAGATCGACAACTATGTGAAGGAATGCTGGGAGGCGATCGTCGATACCTCGAAATGGGCCGAGAAGGAGCTTCCGGGCATCCTGAAGGAGATCAAGCCGGACCTGATCTGCATCGACAACGTGGTGCTCTACCCCGCCACCAAGCAATACGGTGTGCCGTGGGTGCGCATCATCTCCTGCTCGGAAAACGAGGTGAGCGACCCCGCGATCCCGCCGCACCTTTCCGGCTGCGGCGAGAACGACACCGCCTGTCACGAGGCGTTCAACAAGAAGTTCAACGAGGTCATCAAGCCGGTGCATGACGACTTCAACGCGTTCCTCAAGACCTGCGGCGAAGACCCGTACCCGACCGGGGAATTCTTCGAGGAGAGCCCTTACCTCAACCTGCTGCTTTACCCCGCGCCGGTGAAGTTCAACCGCGAGAAGCCTCTCGACCCCGATCGGTTCAAGTATCTCGAAGGCTGCGTGCGGACCGAGAAGCCCTATGACGTGCCGGATTTCGGCGAGTACAACGACAAGCCGCTGCTCTACGTCTCGTTCGGCAGCCTTGGCGCTGGGGATACCGACCAGATCAAGAAGATCATCGATTTCCTTGGCAAGCAGCCCTATCGCGCGCTGGTCAACGTGGGTGATTACGAGGCCGAGTATGACAAGGCCACGATGCCGAAGAACGTGCATGTGGCAAGCTGGTATCCCCAGCCCTCGGTCATCCCGCTGGTCGATGCGGTGGTGCATCACGGCGGCAACAACAGCTTCACCGAGTGCCTCTATTTCGGCAAGCCGGCGATCATCATGCCCTATGTCTGGGACGGGCACGACAACGCGACGCGGGTGCAGGAAACCGGCCACGGCTTCAAGATGCACCGGATGAACTGGACCGACGAGGAGTTCGCCGCGAACATCGAGAAGTGCCTCAACGATGCCGAGGTGAAGGCGCGTTGCGAGGCGACCAGCAAGCACATGCAGGGCAATGGCGGGCCAAAGGTGGCGGCGAAGTATCTGAACGATCTGCTTGAGAAAACCTACGGCTGAAACGGGTTCGACCGGGCGCGCCATGCCGCGCCCGGCGCCCATCAAGGAGCGACGAGTTTGACCACACCGAAACTGCACAACCCCGAAGAGATCACCGATACCGTCGACTGGGGCGAGATCCCCACGATGATCGAGGGGCATTCCCACACCTCGGGCGTGCTGTTGCACAAGGGCCCCGAGGGGCAAAGCGAATGCGGCATCTGGATCTGTACGCCGGGCTACTGGGACTGCCACGTGACGCGTGACGAGTTCTGCCACTTCCTGCAGGGCCGCGCGACCTATACCCGCGACGATGGCGAGGTGATCGAGATCACCCCCGGCACCGTGGCCTTCTTCGAGCAGGACTGGAAAGGCACCTGCCGCGTGCACGAGACGGTGCGCAAGGTCTACATGATCCGCTGACCCGACATTCCGAAAGGATGACGATGACCGATTTCGACCCGTTCGGGCGCCAGTTCTTTCATGGCAACGAATACCACGCGGCAGGGCAGGGGGGCGGCACGCATGACGTGACCAACCCCGCCACGCTGGCCCGCGAAGGCGCCATCGCCATGGGCACGCCGGAGGAGGCGGAGGACATCCTGCGCCGGGCGCGTGAGGCGCAGAAGGCGTGGGGCTCGATGGACGATCTGACGCGCGCGGGCTATCTGCACAAGGTCGCCGACAGCATCGCCGCCAACCATGAAGAGGCCGCCCGGCTGATGGTGCTGGAGCAGGGCAAGCCCTACCCCGAGGCCACGGGCGAGATCGCCAATGTGGGCGGCTGTTTCCGCTACTTCGCCGAGATGGCCAGGGACTCCGGTGGCATGCTGCCCGGTACCACGCAGGCGGGCTCGTTCCAGTTCGCGCGGTACTTCCCCTATGGCGTCAGCGTCCACATCGTGCCCTACAACTTTCCCATTCTGCTGATGTGCTGGACGGTGGCGGCCTCGCTCGCCTCGGGCAATGCCTGCGTGGTCAAGCCGTCGGAGCTGACCTCGCTTTCCACGCTGAAATTCATGGAGAATTTCCGGCACCTGCCCGCCGGCCTCGTCTCCTGCATCACCGGCGGGGGCGATACGGCGCAGGCGCTGATCCGCTCGAAGCAAAGCGACGTGGTGGCCTTCACCGGCAGCGTGGCGACGGCGAAGAAGGTCAACGTGGCCTGTGCCGAACAGCTCAAGCCCTGCATTATCGAGGCGGGCGGCAGCGACCCGATGATCGTGTCCTCCCATGCGCCGCTCGACGTGGCGGTGGCGGGGGCGACCACGGCGGCGTTCCACCTGTCGGGGCAGATCTGCACCTCGACTGAGCGGTTCTATGTGCATGACGCGGTGCATGACCAGTTCGTCGAGGGTTTGGCCGACATGGCGCGCAAGCTGCGGGTTGGCAATGGCATGGAGGTGTCGGAGATCGGCCCGCTGGTGAGCGAGGAGGCGCGCGACAAGGTCGTGCGGCTGGTCGACGGGGCAGTGGCCGATGGCGCGACGCTGGTTTGCGGCGGCCGGGTGCCGCCGGGGCGCAATACCGGCTGGTTCTACGAGCCGACGGTGCTGACCGGCGTTACGCCCGAAATGGATATCATGCGGGAAGAGCTGTTCGGCCCGGTGGCCGCCATCTGCCGGGTGAAGAGCTTCGAAGAGGCGCTGAACCAGGCCAATGACAGCGAGTTCGGCCTTGGCGCGAGCCTCTTCACCACCAGCCTCGAGGAGGCGATGGAGGCCTATGAACGGCTCGAGGCCGGGATGGTCTGGGTCAACAACCCGCTTATCGACAACGACGCGCTGCCCTTCGGCGGGTGGAAGAATTCCGGGCTGGGGCGGGAGTTGTCGCGGCTGGGGCTCGATGCGTTCCGGCAGACCAAGATGGGCGTGATCGACTGGAAGCCGAAGGTGCAGGACTGGTGGTATCCCTATCCCGATGCATGGTTCGGCAACACCGAAGGCTCGCGCTTCTGACGTTCAGGCCCCGTCCGGCCGGGCGCCGGTCAGGTCGAAATGGTCGGGGAAGAGGGCCGACAGGAAGCGGAAGATGATGCGGCAGGCCTCGTCCCGGTCGAACGCGTCGGGGTGGATCAGGTAGTCGGCCCACATGCCTTCGAGAAAGGCCAGCGTGCCATGGGCGGCATCGCGCGCGGTCTGTGCCGGGTCATCCACGCCGGAGGCCTCCGCGATCGTCGTGAAGGCCTCGAACAGCAGGCCGCGCAACCTGCTGTCGCGGGTGTCGCTGAAGGTCCGGATCGACTTGCGCTCGCGCGCCTCGCCGCGGAAGCCGTACCAGATACGGACGTTGTACTGGTTCAGGATCGTCTCGCTCAGGTCCGACCGGATCACCGCCTCGATCCGCTCCTGCGGCCAGGCCGAGGGGCGGACCTTGTCGAGCAGCTTGTATAGGTTCTGGTAGTAGAGGTCGCTGGCGTGCTGAACGGCCGCGTCCATCAGCCCGTCCTTGCCATTGAAATGCAGGTGGATCATGCCACGCGACAGGCCGGCCTTGTCGATGATCGTGCTGACCGAGGTGCGGGCGTAGCCGATCTCGGCCACGCAATCCAGCGTCGCTTCGATCAGCGCCTGCCGATTCCTTTCGCGCAGCTGTGCCCGTCGGCCGGTGGAGTCCTCTGTGGCGCTGTCACTGCTGTCGGGCAAACCAAGCTCCTCTGTCTGCTCATAATTTTCCGGTTAACGCGCGTTGCGGTCAAGCCGGCTTAACCAAGTCTATTGACAGGATCACGGAATACCAGCAATTTAAATGGACGATCGTCCATTTTACAAGCTGGTATGTCGGGACACCATGATCACGCTCAGGTCGGAGGCTTCGCAGGGGATGGCGCTCAGCGCGCCGGCGACGCTTTACGTAGGCCTGTTGGTGGCCGCACCGCTGGGCATCCTCGTGGTCTACAGTTTCTGGACGCAGACCTATGTCAGCATCGACCGGACCTTCACGTGGGAGAACTATCGCCTCGCGCTGGATGACCCGTTGGTGCGGCATCTGCTGATCCGCTCGATCTGGATCGCCGGGCTGGTGACGGCGGCGACCGTAGCGCTGGCTTATCCGATCGCGTATTTCATTGCCTTCCGGACCCGGCACAAGACGCTGTGGCTGCTGCTGATCACGATCCCGTTCTGGACAAGCTACCTGCTGCGGGTGTTCTCGTGGAAGCTGATCCTGGGGTTCAACGGGGTGCTGAACAGCGCGCTGATGACGGTGGGGCTGATCGAGGAGCCGCTGACCTTCCTGCTCTATAACGAGGTCGCGGTGGTGCTGACGCTGGCCCATGCCTGGGCGCCGTTTGCGATCATGCCGATCTATGTTTCGCTGCAGAAGATCGACCGGAGCCTGCTGGAAGCGGCGACCGACCTCGGCTGTTCCAAGCTGGAGCGGTTCCTGCGCGTGACCCTGCCGCTGACGGTGCCGGGCATCATCGCCGCCTGCCTTATCATCTTCATCCCGACGGTGGGCGACTACGTGACGCCCGCGCTGGTCGGCGGGTCGGACGGCAAGATGATCGCCAACCTGATCCAGGTGCAGTTCGGGGCGGCGAACAACTGGCCGCTGGGGGCCACGCTGTCGCTGATGGCGATGCTGGCGGTGGGGCTGGTGGCGGGCGGCTTCGTGCTGCTGTCGAACCTGATGGCGCGGAGGATCAGATGAGCCGCTTTCTGCGATCCTTCCCCGGCCTTTCGGCCTATGCGGTGCTGTACCTCGTGTTCCTCTACACGCCCGTGCTGCTTCTGCCGCTCTTCTCGTTCAACGATGGCACGATCGTGGCCTTCCCGATCAAGGGGTTCACGCTCAAGTGGTATGCCGAACTGGCGGGGCAGGAGGCGCTTTTGCGGTCGCTGCTGAACAGCGTGATCGTGGGCGGGGTCAGCGCGGTGCTGGCCACCTCGCTGGGCCTGTTCGCGGCGCGGGCCTATGTGCGGTATCGTTTCACCGGGCGCGAGATGTCGGAGGCGCTGGTGATGCTGCCGCTGGTGGTGCCGGGGATCATCGTGGCGTCCTCGTTCCTCGTGCTGTTCCTGTCGATCGGGCTGAAGCCATCGCTGACCGCGGTGATCCTCGGGCATACCTTCCTGACCGTGCCCTTCGCCGTGGCGATCATGAAATCGGCCTTCGACGAGTTCGACCCCTCGCTGGAAGAAGCGGCGTATGACCTGGGCGAGACGGTGATCGGCACCTTTCGCCGTGTGACCCTGCCGATCGTGGCGCCGGGCATCGTGGCGAGCCTGCTGGTGACCTTCACGGTCTCGTTCGACGAGTTCATCCTCGCCTTCTTCCTGGCCGGGGATCAGCCCACGCTGCCCGTCTATATCTGGAGCCAGATTCGCTTTCCGGCGAAGCTGCCCAACACGTTGGCGCTGGGCTCGTGCCTGCTGGCCTTTTCCGTCCTGCTGCTCGTCACCGCCGAATATTTCCGTCGCCGGTCGGCCAGGCGGACATGAGGAGAGATCATCCATGACCGACCAACCGATCATCGAGCTTTCCGGCGTCGAGAAGACCTTCGGCAGCTTCAAGGCGGTGACCGAGCTCGACCTCAGCCTGAAGCAGGGGGAGTTCTTTTCGCTGCTGGGGCCGTCGGGCTGTGGCAAGACCACCGCATTGCGGATGATCGCGGGGTTCCAGGAACCGACGGCGGGCACCGTGCGCATCGACGGGCAGGACATGGCGGATATCCCCGCCAACAAGCGCCCGACCAACATGGTGTTCCAGAGCTACGCCATCTTCCCGCATCTCAACGTGGGCGACAATGTGGGGTTCGGGCTGGTCAAGCAGGGCCTGTCACGAGCCGACCGCAAGGCACGGATCGCAGAGGCGCTGGAGATGGTCGAGCTGGGCGGGCTGCAGGGCCGCAAGGCCGACGAGCTGTCGGGCGGCCAGCGACAGCGCGTGGCGCTGGCGCGGGCACTGGTGATGCGGCCCAAGGTGTTGCTGTTGGACGAGCCGCTGTCGGCGCTCGACAAGAACCTGCGCGAGGCGATGCAGCTGGAACTGCGGCGCCTGCAGCAATCCATCGGCATCACCTTCGTGATGGTCACGCACGACCAGTACGAGGCGATGACCATGTCCGACCGGATCGGGGTGATGTTCAACGGCCGGCTGGAACAGGTGGATGCGCCGGCGACGCTGTATGCAAGGCCCGCCAATCGCGAGGTGGCGGCCTTCATCGGCGGGATGAATTTTCTGCCGGCCAAGAGCGCGGATCAATCCGGCGATGCGATCCGCGCCGATGTGCCGGGCTTCGGCAAGCTGACAGTCGCGCGCAACCCCAATGTCACCGCCCGGGGGCGCGACCTGATGCTGGGCATCCGGCCCGAGCAGCTAGAGATCGCCCGAGAGGTGCCGGCGGGTTATGACGCCACGCTCAGGGCCGAGGTCGAGAACGTCGCCTTCTACGGCGAAAGCGTGCATTACCACGTGCGCGCGCCGGGCGTGGAGAAGACGCTCGCCGTGGCCGTGCCCAACCATTTCCACACCGTCGATTTCGCCCGTGGCGACGCGGTTTTCATCGGTGTGCAAAACGCCTCGGTCATCGACCTTGGCAGCGACAAGACCCCAGAAAAACAATGATCCAGGGAGATTTCAAAATGACCTACAAGGCTCTTACCCTAACTGCCGCCGCCTGCCTTGGGGCAGGTATCGCCAACGCCGAAGGCTCGGACCTGACGGTGTTCGACTGGTCGGGCTATGAAGACCCCGGCTTCTTCGGCGCCTATGTCGAGAAGCACGGCAGCGCGCCGACCTATTCCTATTTCGGTAGCCAGGAAGAGGCGTTCACCAAGCTGCAATCGGGGTTCGAGGCCGACCTTGCCCACCCCTGCACCGACGCCACGCGCAAATGGGCGGCGGCCGGCCTGATCCAGCCGATCGACACCTCGAAGCTCGACAACTGGGACGCCATGCTGCCGACGATCAAGGAGGTCGACGGGATCACCTTTGACGGCGAGACATGGATGGTGCCGTTCGAATGGGGCAATACCGGCCTGATCTACCGCACCGACGAGGTGTCGGAGGACGAGATTTCGTTGCAATCGCTGACCAAGCCCGAGTTTCAGGGCAAGGTCGCGATCCCCGACGCGGCCTCCTCGGCCTATGCCATGGCCGCTTTGGGCGCGGGTGTGGCCGACAACTACACCAACATGAGCGACGAGGAGTTCAAGAAGGCCTCGGACTTCCTGCGCGCCGTGCATCCCAATGTGCGGTTCTACTGGTCGGATGCCGGCCAGCTTGACCAGGCGCTGGCGTCGGGAGAGGTGGTCGCGGGCTGGGCATGGAACCAGACCGAGCTGAACCTGATCTGGAACGAGGTGCCGGCCCAGATGATGCGCGGCGAGGACAAGGGGATTGCCACGTGGGTCTGCGGTTACGTGCACCTGTCCAATGCCGACGCGCCGGAGGAGCAGGTCTATGACATGCTGAACGCGCTGACCCAGCCGGACAGCGGCAAGTACATCATCGAGAGCTGGGGCTATCCGCATTCCAACTCGGACGCCTTCGAAATCTCGGACCAGGAGCTTATCAAGACCTACGGCTTCGACGATCCGCAGGCGCTGTTCGACAACAGCCTGTTCTTCGACGCGGTGGAGCCCGAGCTTGAAGCCAAGATGCTTCAGGAATTCGAGCGTATCAAATCGGGCTTCTGATCCTGTAGAAAGACGGGGGCGGCAATGTCGCCCCCTATAGATACTTCTGACAAGGAATGACGGCGCCCATGACCACCCGCGCGACCCCTTATGACATCCTGTTCGAGCCGGTCCGCATCGGGCCGGTCACCGCGCGCAACCGGTTCTACCAGGTGCCGCATTGCAACGGCATGGGCTACCAGCGGCCCCGGGCCGAGGCGGCCATGCGCGGCATGAAGGCCGAGGGCGGTTGGGCCGTGGTGTGCAACCAGGAAACGGAAATCCATCCGACCTCGGATCTGTCGCCCTTTGCCGAGGGGCGGCTGTGGGATGACCGCGACATTCCCGGCCTGCGGCTGATGACCGATGCGATCCACGCGCACGGCTCGCTGGCCGGGATCGAACTGGCCCATAACGGCAGCCACGCGCCCAACCTGCTAAGCCGTGCGCCGGCGCTGGCGCCGAGCGATGCGGTCATCGACGCGGGCTTCGCGCCACAGGCGCGGGCGATGGACAAGGAAGATATCCGCAACCTGCGCCGCTGGCACCGCGATGCGGCGCGGCGGGCGATGAAGGCGGGGTTCGACATCATCTATGTCTATGCCGGCCATCACATGACCATCCCGCATCATTTCCTTCTGCCTCAGCATAACGACCGGATGGATGAATACGGTGGCAGTCTCGAGAACCGCGTGCGCCTGACGCGGGAGTTGCTTGAGGACACGCTGGAGATTGCAGAGGGTAAGTGCGGCGTGGCCTTCCGGTTTGCCATCGACGAAATGCAGGGCGCCGACGGGATGCAGACCGAGGAAGAGGGGCGTGGCGTCGTCGAACTGCTGGCCGAACTGCCGGACCTGTGGGACGTCAACGTCGCCGACTGGCCCAACGACTCGCAGACCACGCGGTTTCAGCCGGAAGACGGCTACCAGACGACATATCTCGAGGCCGTGAAGCAGATCACCAGCAAGCCGGTGGTGGGGGTCGGCCGTTTTACCTCGCCCGACATGATGGCGTCGCTGGTGCGCAAAGGCGTGCTCGACATGATCGGTGCCGCCCGGCCGTCGATCTCCGACCCGTTCCTGCCGAAGAAGATCGAGGAGGGGCGGATCGACCAGATCCGGGAATGCATCGGTTGCAATATCTGCGTCTCGGCGGATTCGCAGGGCGTGCCGATCCGCTGCACCCAGAACCCGACGATGGGCGAGGAGTGGCGCCGCGGCTGGCATCCCGAGAAGATCGGCAAGAAGGGCAGGGAAGAGGCGGCGCTGGTGGTGGGGTCCGGCCCGGCCGGGCTGGAATGCGCCATGCAGCTTGCGCGGCGCGGTTATCACGTGACGCTGGCCGAGGCCGGGAAGGAGCTGGGCGGCCGGGTGCGGCGCGAGGCCGGTCTGACCGGGCTGGCCGCATGGGGGCGGGTGATGGATTACCGCCTGGGCGACCTGCAGCAGCGCGGCAATGTCGATATCTTCACCGACAGCCCGCTGGGCCGGGACGAGGTGCTCGAACTGGGCGTGCCGAACGTGTTCCTCGCCACCGGCGCACGCTGGCGGCGGGACGGGCAGGGGCGCACCGCCCGGTTCGGGATAGAGATCGCCGACGAGACCATGGTGATGACGCCGGATGACGTGATGGACGGCATCAAGCCCGGGCCGGGGCCGCTGGTGATTTACGACGACGACCATGGCTATCTTGCCGGTGTGCTGGCCGCGCAACTGGCGGATCAGGGGCACGAGGTGACGTTCGTCACGACCGCCAACATGGTCTCTCCCTTCACCGAGCTGACGCTTGAACAGGGCCGCGTGCAGAAAAGCCTGCTGGAACGGGGTGTGACGATCCTGACGGCGCAGGCCGTTGCAGGTGTCGAAACCTCCGCCTGCCGTCTGACTTGTGTCTATACCGGGCGCAAGACGGAGATCGACTGTGGCACGGCTTTGCTGGTGACGCGGCGGGATCGCGTGACCAGCCTTTATGACGAGCTGCGCGGTCATCCCGACCTGTCCCATGTCGAGTTGATCGGCGACGCCGCCGCGCCGGGGCTGATCGCCGACGCCGTCTATTCGGGCCACCGCGCGGCCCGCAACTTCGAACGTCTGCCCGAGGAGGTCGAGCAGGAATACTTCCGTCGTGAAATCACAGCCATAGAAGGATGAGGTCAGCACCATGTTGCAGCATACCGACGAATTCGCCCGCCTGATCCAGTCACCCGAGGAGGGCTTCGCGCTGCCGCGCGAATTCTACACCTCGCGCGAGATCTACGAACGCGACATTGAAGCCTATTGGAACCGAAGCTGGCTCTGGGTCGGCCATGTCTGCCAGATCCCCGAGCCGGGCGACTACTTCCTGTTCGACTATGGGCCGGAATCGATCATCGTGGTCCGCGACCGCGACGGGGAGGTGCGCGCCCATCTCAATGTCTGCCGGCATCGCGGCTCGCGCGTCTGTGTCGAGCCGGAGGGGAAGGCACGGCTGTTCGTCTGCCCTTATCACGCCTGGACGTTCGAGCTGTCGGGCAAGTTGCGCTCGGGCCGGGCGATGGGACAGGAGTTCGATCCGGGCGACTACGGCCTCTTCCCGGCGCATGTCATCGTGTTCCAGGGCCTGATCCTCGTCTGCACGGCCGACGATCCGCCGCCGATCCAGAAGGGGCTCGACCGGCTGGCGCCGCTGTGCGAACCATTCGGGCTGGAAGACCTGAAGATCGCACACAAGGAGGTTTACCCGGTGCCGGCCAACTGGAAGCTGGCGCTGGAGAATTACATGGAATGCTATCACTGCGCCCCCTCGCACCAGGAGTATGCCAAGTCTCACACGCTCAAGGCGCCGCAGGACATGGAGAAACTGGTCGAGCCGCTAAAGAAACGGTCCGAAGGGATCGGCCTGCCGACGACCATCATGAACGAAACCGGGCCGAACGCGGCGGGGCTGGGGGCGGATGTCTATTATCGCCGCTATCCGCTCTACGAAGGCTACCAGACCGGAAGCCGCGATGGCACGCCGCTGGCGCCCCTGTTGGGCAGCCTGACCGGGTTCGATGGCGGGGCGACGGACATTCAGCTCGGGCCGCTCAACAACCTTCTCGTCTACGCCGATCACGTGGTGGGCTATCGCTTCCTGCCACGCGGGCTGCAGGAGACCGATATCGAGGTGATCTGGTTCGTGCGTGGGGATGCCGAGGAGCCGAAAGACTATGCCACGCAGGATTTGACGTGGCTCTGGCATGTCACCTCGCTCGATGACGAGCGCATCATCCGGCACAACCAGGAAGGCGTGAACTCCTACCATTTCCGCCCCGGCCCGCTGGCCGAGATGGAATGGGGGATCCGGGGCTTCTACCGGACCTATCTCGCGATGATCCGGGGCTGAACCCGGACAGGAAAAAGGCCGGGTCCTTGCGGGCCCGGCCTTCACGTTCAGTCGGTCAAGGCAGGGTTCAGCCTTCCCAGCTTTCCATGCCTTCCAGCTCTTCGCTGGTGTAACCGGTGGTGGCGCGCAGGCCGCCGGTCATGCCTTCGTCATCCGAACGGCGCAGTTCCAGATCATCGAACGGAAGTGCGACCGGCTTTTCGCCAATCCCGAGGAAGCCACCCACGTCGACGATGACCTCGGAAATCTTGCCGTCTTCGCTCAGCACGAGATCGGAGATTTCGCCGAGACGATCGTCTTCGGTGCCATAGACCGAGACGCCTTCAAGCTCTTCGGCCGTCAGTTGGCCACGCTCGTCGGTGCTGAGCTGGGCGGTTTCGTCACCCATGTCGGCATTGGCGTCGTTCTCGGCCATCTGCTCCGAGGTCAGGTCAGTTTCTTCGGTTTCGGCCGCGTCGGTGTCGGCCATCTGCTCGCTGTCCTGCTCGGCGGTCATGTCCGTGCTGTCGCTTTCGGCCATGTCGGTGTCTTCGGCCTCGGCCGCTTCATTGTTGGCCGCCTGTTCGCTCAGGTCGGTATTGCCTGCGTCGGCAGTGTTTTCGCTGGCGGGCTCTTCCATATCGGCGCTCGCGGTGTCCTCGGCGCGTTCGTTGAAGAAGCTGCTGCCGGCATCGCGTACGGCCGCCTGGTCCAGCTGGTCGCGATCTTCCAAGGCGGTCTTGTCGCCGGTGAAGACCACGAAATAGTTGCGCTCTTCATCCGCTTCCGCGTCGCCGCTCGAGTCGCTGACGAATTTCAGCTCGTCCATCGACGCGCTGATGTGCTTCTCGTTGATCCCAAGGAAGCCACCGGCGTCGAGCGTGACGGATTCGATGTTGCCGTCGCCGGAGATGATCACGTCACCGATTTCGCCAACGCGTTCCCAGTCATCCGACGGCTCGCTGGCTTCTTCGGCGATCTCGGCATCGCTGGCATCCGCGCCGAGAATGTACACGGATTTGCCGATCAGTTCCGAAGCGCTGATCTGCATGCCCTGCATGTCCGCGACCACGTCGTTGCCGGAAGTGGCGCTGTCGGAAGTCTGACTCATGTCGGTCGATTCAGTGACCTGGCTGCTGGTATCTTCAGCGGTCTCCGAGGCTGCGAGAACCGGCGATGCGGCCAGGGCCGCAATAGCGGTTGTCATAAGAAAACGTTTCATTATCTTCGCTCCTTCCAGTTGAACGATGTTATTTTGGGATTGGTCCCGTGATTGCATTCATCCAACCCTTGGCGCGTGATTTTGGTTTCCACGTTAGGTGAAAATATACTCAAAAAATTTGCGGAACTTTTTGGGTGAGCGGAAAGTTAATTCACGGACGTGCGCGCGCAGGATAGACCTGCGTGGAGGGCCGTCGGCGCGCGGCCCATTGCGCTTTCAGGAGGTAATATGTTGGAAATTTCCGGCCTGGGTGGCCTTATTCTACTCATTCTGGACATCTGGGCGATCGTGTCCATCATCGGATCGTCCGCCACGACCGGGCGGAAGGTGCTGTGGGTCTTGCTCGTGCTGATCCTACCGCTGCTCGGCTTCATCATCTGGCTGATTTTCGGGCCGCGCGCGTCCAAAGGGTAACCGTGGCGGAGCTACGCGATACCTGGCAGGCGAGGCCAATGGCTACAACTTAAAGTGGAATTCCCGAGCCTCGAAAAAAATTTGGGCACCGAGTGGAACCTTTGCCGCGAACAGGAGTTTGAATTCCAGTCATGGCGCAACAGCGCCCCTCTGACCAGGTCTCTCCCGTCCCCAAGCCGATGGACCTGGCCAACCCGTTGTCCCGCGGGTGACAGCCCCCGCCTGAAACATGGCGGGGGCGATTTTTCGGGTAAGGGGCAGGGGTTGCGGCTCGACAATTGAGGCTGACGCAGCGAAGATTGGCATCGAGATGGACGCATCAGGCGAGGTGAATGAGGCCGTGACCCAAGGGCGCGACGGCGACGGGACAATCACCGATCTCCAAGTTTTTGTTACGGCCGGGGAGGCTTATCCGGCCTTTGAACGGGCCTTCCTGAACGCGGAAAGTGAGATATCGGCCAGTTTCCGGCTGTTCGACCTGACCACCAAGCTGCACTCGGACGAAGCCCGCGAACTGGGGGATACCTGGTTCGACCTGATGATCGACACGCTCAACCGCGGGGTCGCCATCCGCATCGTGGTGACCGATTTCGACCCGGTTGCCGCGCCCGACCTGCACCAGCTTGCATGGCAGACGAAACGTCAGATGGTGGCGGTTCAGGAATTGGCGAATGACGATGCGAAGCTCGAATTCACCATCGCGCTGCATGATGCCAAGGCCGGGTTGGTTCCGAAGATGGTCTTCTTCCCCTTCGTCCGGCAGAAGATGCGGGAGCTCAACAGTTCCTGGCTGGAGATGAATGGCGACGAGCGGGCGCGATTCCGGTCGGAGACGCCGCGGCTGCGCCACATCTGTTACGAGGACGACAACGGCACACTCTGCTTCCCCGTTCAACTGGTCGATCTCTACCCCGCGACCCACCATCAGAAGATGGCGGTGTTCGATCGCCGCCTGCTTTATATCGGCGGCCTCGATGTGAACGATCGGCGTTATGACACCAGGCGTCACCGCCGCGCGCCCGAGCGAACCTGGCACGACGTCCAGGTGATGGCGACCGGGTCGGTCGTCGAGGCGGCGCAGACCCATCTCGACACGTTTCTCGACACGGTTGCCGCGAAATCGCCACCGCCGCCCGCGGCGCCCGGCTTCCTTCGTACGCTGTCCCGCCGCCGTCACCGCGCGTCTTTCCGGGTCTCGCCCAAACCCGTGGTGCGCGAGCTCGAGAAGCGCCATCTCGTTGCCGTCCGCAGGTCGAACCAGTTCATCTATCTTGAAACCCAGTTTCTGCGGTTTCAGCCATTGGCGCGGGCCCTGGCCAAGCGGGCGCGTCAATGCCCCGATCTCAAACTGTTCGTTGTCATGCCCGCCGCGCCCGAAGACATTGCCTTCGACAGCAACAACGGGCTCGATGCCCGGTTCGGTGAGGACCAGCAGATCAAGTGCCTGACCCGGCTGCGCCAGGCCTTCGGCGAGGACCGACTGCTTGTCACCGCCCCGGTTCAGCCTCGTCGCCAGGAGAGCGACGAGCGCGACGTACTGGAAGACGCTCCGCTGATCTACGTCCATTCCAAGGTGTCGATCTTCGACGATTTCGGCGCGATCGTGTCGTCGGCCAACCTCAATGGGCGCAGCCTGCGTTGGGATACCGAAACCGGTCTGTGGTTCGACCGGCCGGAGCATATCGAACTGGTGCGCAAGCGGGTGATGGGAAACTGGCTTCCGTCCTCCGGTGCGGGGGACGAATTTCTCGACCCCTCGACGGCCTTCGAACACTGGAAACGCCTTGTCGACGAGAACACCGACCTGCCGCCGGAAAAGCGGCGCGGGTTTCTCGTACATTACGATTCGGACGCAGCGCGCGAATTCGCCCTGCCTGTGCCCGGCATGCCCGAGGAAATCGTCTGAAAGCTCAGGCGACCGGGGGCTCCGGTTCCGAAGGGGGCGGACGTTTGCGGGCACGGCCTTCGCTGTCGAAGATGTCTAGCATCACCAGCACGATCACCAGCACCGGGATCGCCACGATCCCCCCGATCGGCCCCCACATCCAGAGCCACACCACCAGCGAAGCAAAGATCAGCAGCGGGTTGACCGAGATGTGCTTGCCGACCATGGCCGGGGTCACGAATTGCGACTCGATCATGTTGAGGCACAGGAAGATCGCGGCGGGGGCAAAGACCATCAGCCCTTCGAAGGCGATCAGGCCGGCGAGGAGAAGCCCGCAGATGACCATGATCGGGCCGAGGTAAAGAATGAAGTTTAGGAGCGTCGCCGCCACGCCCCAGATCAGCGGGCCGGGCAGGCCGATGACCATCAACAGCGCGCCGAGGCTGGCGCCAAGCCCGGCATTGATGATGGAGATCGTGAGGAAATAGCGCGCCACCAGCCGTTCGGCCGTGGTGAACCGCTTCTTGATGATCACGGTATCACGGCGGTCGCCTACCCAGGTGGAGATCCAGACATAGATGCCCCGGCGGGTGAGCAGGAAGAAGAACAACGTCCCGGCGAAGATCAGTACTTGCGCCAGAACCAGCGGCGCAAGCAGCAACGTCGCCGTCGGATCGGGGATGGGGCCCTTGCCGTTGCCCTCGCCATTCTGGTTCTCGGTCCCGAGGGCCTGTCCCACCTCTTCGTTCATGGCGTCCAGACCGCGGATGACACCGCGGAACTGTTCGATGATCGAGCGGACCTCCCATTTGATGTCCGGCAACTCGTCCACCACCCGCCAGACCAGCGGCTCGATGAGAACGACAAGGACGGCGACGGCTGAAATCCCAAGCGCCAGCACGATTGCCGAGGCGACGCCCGAGGGTATCTTCCAGCGTTCGAGCAAGTCGGTGATCGGGGCGAGAATGACCCCGGCCACGATACCCAGAACCATGGGCGCGAGAATGTCTCCGGCGATCTTGAGAACGCCGAAGCACATGAGCACTGCGATGACGATGACGGCGAGCCGAAGAACCGGATCAGCCGGGGATTTTAGACCAGCCATGAATGATGCAACGCGACTTTGGCGGGAATGTTCCCGACCGCGCAAACGGCATTAGAAAAAAGTCATTGCCTCGCCGGAGTCGCGGTCAGGCTCCGTCGAACGACATGCGCGCCGCGCCGCCTTCGCCGGCCACCCGCTCGCGCGGCCACCAGTCGGGATGATGCTCGCGGATATAGGCCAGAAGGTCTTCGCGAAGTTGCATTTCCGTCTCCCAGCCCGAGGTCGGATCAGGGGACATCACGTAGAAGCTCATCTCCTGACCTTCCGAGGTCTGGCCCGAGACATAGGCGCAAAGCTTGTCGTGGTCGATCACGCCGTCCCGCGCCTTGGCGAGCTCGATGAATTTGTCGCGCAGCTCGTCGATATCGGCCGAATGATCCAGGACCAGCCGGATCGTGCTGTAGATCCGGGCATCCTTGACCGACCAGTTCTCGAAGGGTTTCGAAACGAAATACCGGACCGGCACCACGATGCGGCGCTCGTCCCAGGTGCGCAGGCGGATGAAGGTATAGTAGATGCTTTCGACATAGGCCCAGTTGCCCTCGAACAGGATGCTGTCGCCGATACGCACGGGCTTGGCCAGCGCAATCTGGAGCGAGGCGAGGATGTTGCCGAGAATGGCCTGCCCCGCGATCCCCAGAAGGACGGTCAGCACACCGGCCGAAGCCAGAAGCGTCATGCCGATCGACTCGAAAAGGTTCAGCCGCAGAAGGACGTAGACGATGGCAAAGCCCACCATGAACAGCACGATGATCCGCCGAAGGGCGAAGATCGACGTGTAGAGCTCGCGTTTCTCGAGGCTTCTGGTGTCGTCGATGTCACCGACCACACGCAGGGTGATCCGGTCGAGGATCGCATCGACCACGCGCAGCGCGGCAATCCCGAGGCCCGACACCATGATGATGATCAGGGCAGGGCGCACGATGTTGGTGACCGGCCCGGAGAAGGACACCGCCAGATTGAGGAAGATCTGGGCGACGAATGCCGTCACCATCAGCGCCAGCGGCATGGCCGCCCGATCGACGGCCTGCCGCATGAAGGCCCGCGGTGCCTTGCGAGCGAGCATCAGGACAAACCGGTTCGTTCCCCAGAGAAGCAGGCCGAGCAGCAGGAGGTAGAGCGGCAGGGCGATCCACTCCCAGGCCCGAAGGGGGCCGGCGCGGGTCTTGAGGCTGTCGGGCAGGAACTGCTCGAACCGCCGCGGCCCGAATTCGGCGTAGAGACCGGGATATCGTCGACGGTTTGCGGGGTGAAGAGCCAGACCGGCTCCTCGCCGCCGGCCTTGTAGCGGGCGAGGCGCACCTCGTAGGCCCGGCCGTTGACCTCGACCATCTCGATCCGGATGTTCCTGCGGGTTGCGCCGGCACGGGGATGATTGCCGGTCTCGCTTTCGATCATGGCGTCCGGCCGCGCCGACAGTCCGCTCCAGTTGATCCAGATACGCCGTTCGATGACCGAGGCCAGCATTGCCGCAAGCCTAGGACCTTCCTTTGCCTGGTGCCCCTTGGGAAGGTTCGACAGGTTCAACGCATGCGCCGCCCACTCGTACCGTTCGGCATTCGTGAGGTCGATGAAACTGCGCAACGCGGCGCGCGGGGTCGAGCGGTCGAGCCGCTCCGGTGCCTGTCCGAGGCCCTCGTTGAGCCCGTCCACTTCGTACCACGGCTGACCGTCTTCCTGCGCGCCGGTGGCGGCACCCAGCAGGCATAACAGGCAGACAAGGATCAGGCGCACAAACGGAATCATGGGAAATCATCTTGTCACGATTGACCGGCGCAAGCCACCCGCCCCGCAAGCGTGCCTCGCCTGCCACCTGCACAGTCGTTGTCCGGTCGCAACCGGCAAGGGGCCGCCTCGCCGCCTTGTCAGCAGGCGCCGGATGCGGATCATGACAAATATGTAATCCGTTGGATGTGATTCTTTCTGATCCGGCGCTAGATAATCGATCGGCAAGCTTGCACGGCATTGTGAGACGGAGGTTCGAGTGGGCGAACGGCAGATCGCCGAAACAAAAGGTGCGGCGGACAGTGGGCCGCAAGGCATCGGGTCCGGCGTCCAGTACCACCATCATGCCGCGGAGCTGATCGCGTGTCCCACCTGCGATCTCGTCTATCGCGTCCCGCAGGTGGCCTCGCACGAGCAGGCGGTGTGCGCGCGGTGCCATACCGTGCTGATCTCGCCGCGGCGCAAGGCGGGGAAGCAACTGATCGCGCTGGCCCTGACGGTGCTCATCCTAATCGTCGCCGCCTGCACGTTCCCGTTTCTGTCGATCGGGGCGGCAGGCGTGCATCATGACGCCTCGATCCTTCAGACGGCGCTGACATTCTCGGGGAACCTGACGCTTCTTTCCGTTGCCGTGCTCTTCTTCATCGTCGTCATTCCCGCCATCCGGCTGAGCCTGCTGATCTACGTGCTTGCGCCGATCATCCGCGACAAACCCCCGGCGCCGCTGGCGCGGAAGGCATTCGCCTTGTCCGAAGCGCTGGTGCCGTGGTCGATGGCCGAAATCTTCGCGATCGGCTGTGCCGTGGCGCTGGTCAAGCTGAGTGACATGGCCGACGTGGTCTATGGCCCCGCAGCCTGGATATTCGCGATACTCGTTGTTCTTGTCGTGGCGACCGACCGGCTTATGTGCAGGTATTCGATATGGAAATCTCTGGAGACCTGAAGACCGCCCGCGAGATGGGCCTTGTCGGATGCACCGAGTGCATGCGCGTCTCGCCGCGTGGCACGGTAAGATGCCCGAGATGCGGTCACGCCCTCCGGTCGCGGGACCCTTATTCGCTTCAGAAGGTCTGGGCATGGTGGCTGATGGGGCTGGGCTGTTACATCCCGGCCAACCTCTACCCGATGCTCGAGACGCGGACGCTGATCAGCACGCAGAGCGACACGATCGTCGGCGGCGCCGTCGAGCTCGCGCATGGCGGCAACTGGGGGGTCGCAACCATCATCCTGATCGCCAGCGTGCTCATCCCGGTTGCCAAGTTCATCGTGCTGGCCGGGCTGGCCGTCGGTGTTTGGTACGGACCGCGCGCCACGGGGGGGCGGCGCCAAGTCCTCTATGAAATCGTGGAATATATCGGCCGGTGGTCGATGATCGACGTCTTCGTCGTGGCGATCCTGTCATCGCTCGTGCAGTTGCAGACGATTGCCTCGATCACGCCGGGTCGCGCCAGCCTGTTCTTTGCCCTGTCAGTGATTTTTACGATGCTATCGGCTCAAAGTTTCGATAGCCGGTTGATATGGGATACGAGATCGGCCGGAATGGCCGGGGAACGGCCCAGGCGCATTCTTCGTCGCAAGAGGACACTCGCACGTGGCAACTGACGACAGCACCCCACCCGAGGCACCGGTCAAATCGGCCCGGCGCGGCCTCATGGAACGGATCTCGATCATCTGGATCGTGCCGCTGGCCGCGCTGCTGGTCGTGCTGTTCATCGCGTGGCAAAGCTATACCGACCGGGGGCCGCTCGTGGAGATCAGCTTCGAGAATGCCGCCGGGGTGAAGGAAGGTTCGACAGAGCTGCGCTATCGGGATGTCGCCATCGGCCTGGTCGAGGAGGTGGGCTTTACCGAGGGCCTCGGACGCGTGCTGGTCTCCGTCCGCGTCGACAAGGACGTCGCCCCGTTCATCGATAAGGACGCCCGGTTCTGGGTTGTGCGCCCTCAGGTCACGACGCAGGGGGTGACCGGGCTGAACACGGTGCTTTCGGGGGTCTATATCGAGGGCCTGTGGGATGACCAGCCGGGCGGGTACGCGGGCCGGTTCGAAGGTCTGCCGGATGCGCCGCTGGAACGTGAGGGCAAGGATGGTCTGCGGCTGACGCTCCGCGCCTCGGGCAAGGCCTCGCTGATCGAGAACACCCCGATCCTGTACCGCGGGGTGACCGTGGGCCGGGTGGGCAAGCCGTCGATCTCAGAAGACGGGTCCACCGCGCAGGCCGAGGCGATGATCTTCGAGCCGCATGACCGTCTTGTCAGCTCCGCCACCCGGTTCTGGGACACGTCGGGCTTTTCCTTCTCGCTGGGGCCCAGCGGCGCTGCGCTCGATTTCAGCTCCGTGGCCTCTCTCGTCGCGGGCGGCGTGACGTTCGAGACCATGGTGTCGGGCGGGAATCCTGTCGATCCCGAGACCACCTTCACCGTCTATCCCGAGGAATCGGCCGCGCGGACAAGCCTTTTTGCCGCCGACGAAGGGGAGGCGCTGTCGCTCTCGGTCGTGTTCTCGGAGAATATCGGCGGCCTGACCGCCGATGCGCCGGTCGAGATGAACGGGTTGAAGATCGGCGAGGTGACGTCGCTCAACGGGATGATCGACGAGGAAGAGTTCGGAGACAACCGGGTGCGCCTTGTCGTCTCGCTGTCGATCAAGGCCGGCCGGCTGGGCCTTGGCGATGAGGCCGGATCGGGCGAGGCGCTCGAGTATTTCCGCGAGCGCGTGGAAGACGGCTTGCGGGCGCGGCTTGCCTCCGCCTCGATCCTGACCGGCGGGCTGAAGATCGAACTTGTGGATGATCCGGATGCCGAACCCGCTACGCTCGAGCAGAGCGAGCAGGGAACTTACTACCTGCCCACCGCGGAAAGCGACATCACCGACGTCTCGGCCACCGCCCAGGGCGTGTTCGAACGCATCAACGCCCTGCCGATCGAAGAGGTCATGGTCTCGGCCACGGAACTGTTCGAGGAAGCACGGTCACTGCTGGCCAGCGAAGACGTGCGTGGCGTCCCCGAGAACCTGAACAACCTCCTGGGCGATGCCCGCAAGGTGGTGGGTTCCGACGAGGTGCAGGCCCTGCCGGGCCGGCTCGACGCCCTGATTGCCGAGCTCGACAAGACGGTGGCGCAGTTCAACGAGGCGGCGCTGGCGGGCAAGCTGGCCACGGCCGTCGACAATGCCTCGGACGCGGCAGAAGGTGTATCCTCGGCCGTGGAAGGCGTGCCGGAACTGGTCGAGCGGCTGAACGCGGTTGCGGCAAAGGCCGAGGCGGTCGAACTGCAGGAAATGGCCGAGGAGCTGACCGGCCTCATCCAGACCACCGACGCGCTTCTGGGCAGCGATCAGGCCAAGGCGCTTCCGGGCAAGCTTAACGGGGCGCTGACCGAACTGAGTGCGATCCTGACCGAACTGCGCGAGGGGGGGGTCGTCGAGAACGTGTCGTCGGCCTTTGATTCCGCAAGCGAGGCGGCCGACACGGTGGCCCAGGCGGGTCGCGATCTGCCGGACCTCATCGCCGATGCGCGCCGCGTGCTGACACAGGCCCGGGCGACGCTGGAAGGCTACCGCGCCGATAACGGCCTCGGGCGCGACGCGCGCGATGCGCTTTCCGAAATCCAGAAGGCCGCCAAGGCGGTCGCCTCGCTGGCCCGCGCCATCGAGCGCAATCCCAATTCACTTCTGACAGGGCGTTGATCTTCATGCCGAAACGTATTCTTTCCCTCCTCCTTCTGTCTCTCCCGGTCCTTGCAGCCTGTGGTGGTCCGCCGCCGCAGCGCGTGGCCATCCCCAAGGCCGAGATCGGCGAGAAGATGGCGATTTCCTATCGCACCGTCGAGTTGCGGGAGGTCTCTCTGCCAAGCTATGCCTCCGCCGAGGAGATCTATGTCGCCGACGAGGCCGGGCTTCTGAACAGCCGCGAGGGGCTGCTCTGGGCCGATGACCCCAGCCGCGCCATCACGCTGGAAATCTCGCGCCAATTGGCACAGGTCACCGGGGCGCAGGTGGCGTCGGAGCCGTGGCCGTTCGAGGAACCGGCGCAGGCGCGGGTGGAGGTGCGGATCGAGGATGTCCTCCCGCAAAGCAACGGGACGTTCCGGCTGGCCGGGCAGTATTTCGTATCGTCCGAAACCGGCCGTGACCGCGCCCGCCTGTTCGACCTGACGGTGCCGATCAACGGCATGGACACCGTGGCGGGTATCGCCCAGGCCCGGGGCCAGGCCGTGCGCCAACTGGTGGTCGAGATCGCCCGGTCCGGCCTGCGCTGAGGTCGCTGTCGGACGGGCTTACTCGAACTGCTTGCGGCCCCGGCGGAACAGCCGGGTGACGATCATGAAGAAGAGCGGCACGAACACCACCCCGAGAATGGTGGCCGACAACGTACCGCCCAGAACGCCGGAACCGATGGCATTCCGCCCGCCCGAGCCGGCGCCGGATGACAGGACCAGCGGCAGAACCCCCAGCGAGAAGGCCATCGAGGTCATGATGATCGGCCGGAACCGCTGCCGCGCGGCGGTGACCACGGCGTCGATGACCCGTTCGCCGGCCTCGTACCTTTCCCTCGCGAACTCGACGATGAGAATGGCGTTCTTGCCGGTCAGACCGATCACCGTCAGCAGGCCGACCTGGAAGAAGACACCGTTCTCGAACCCGCCGAGCCACGCGCCGATCAACGCACCAAGGATACCGATCGGCATGGCCAGCATCACGGCGAAGGGGATCGACCAGCTTTCATAGAGCGCGGCGAGCGAGAGGAACACCACGGCCAGCGAGAGCGCGTACAACAATGGCGCCTGACTGCCCGACTGGCGCTCTTCCAGTGAAAGGCCGGTCCACGCGGCGTCGTAGCCGGAGCCGAGCTCGGAAACCAGGCGCTCCATTTCCGCCATGGCCTCGCCCGAGGTCACGCCCGGGGCGGGAGAGCCCTGGATCTGGATCGAGGGGATGCCGTTGTAGCGGTAAAGCCCCTGCGCGCCGTAGGCCCAGCCGCCTTCCGCAAAGTTCGAGAACGGCACCAGCCCGCCGCTGGCATTGCGCACCCGCCACTTGTCGATATCCGAGGGGGTGGCGCGGGCCTCTGCCTCGCCCTGCACGTAGACGCGCTTGATCCGGCCCTGGTCGACGAAGTCGTTGACGTAGGTGCCGGCCCACGCGATCTGCAGAAGCTGGCCGACATCGGTCGGCGTCAGGCCCATCGCGCCGGCCTTGCGCCAGTCGATGTCGAGGTTGAACTGCGAGGCATCCTCCAGCCCGCTGGGGCGGGCAGAGGCGATCAGCGGGCTTTGCGCGGCAGCGCCGAGCAGTTGGTTGCGCGCGGCGACAAGGTCGGCATGGCTCTGACCTTCGCGGGCCTGCAGGTACAAATCGAAGCCCGAGACGTTGCCCAGTTCGATGACCGAAGGCGGCACCACCGGGAAGACCATTGCATCGCGGATCTGGCTGAACGCTCCGAAGGCCCGGCCCGCCAGCGCCTGCACGCTCTGTTGCGGCTCTGTCCGATCGTCCCAGTCCTCGAGCTGCACGAAGGCGATGCCCATGTTCTGGCCGCTGCCGCCGAAGCTGAAGCCGACCACGCCGAACATGGATTTCACCACGCCGTCCTCCTGCGTGAGGTAGTAGTTCTCGACCTGCTCCAGGACCCCGAGCGTCCGCTCGGCCGAGGCGCCCGTGGGCGCCTGGATGAGGGTGAAGAGGATACCCTGATCCTCCTCGGGCAGGAAACCTGTCGGGGTGCGCATGAAAAGCAGCGCCATCGCCCCGGCCAAGGCGAGGTAGACAAGGCCGACCCGGAACGGGCGTCGGACGGACCAGCGTACCGTACCGGTATAGCCATTGGTCAGACCATTGAAGCCCCGGTTGAACAGGCCGAAGAAGCCGCGCCGTTCGCCATGGCTCTTGGCCTTCAGCATCGAGGCGCAAAGCGCCGGTGTCAGGGTCAGGGCGACCACAACCGAAAGCGCCATGGCCGAGACGATGGTGATGGCGAACTGCTGGTAGATCACCCCGGTCGACCCGGGGAAGAAGGCCATCGGCACGAACACGGCCGAAAGCACCATCGCGATCCCGATCAGCGCGCCGGTGATCTGCCCCATGGATTTGTGCGTCGCCTCCCGCGGCGAGAGACCTTCTTCCTCCATGATGCGCTCGACGTTCTCCACCACCACGATGGCATCGTCCACCAGCAGGCCGATGGCCAGAACCATGGCCAGCATGGTCAGCGTGTTGATCGTGAAGCCCGCCGCGGCGAGCACGCCGAACGTCCCCAGAAGCACGACCGGCACGGCCAGAGTGGGGATCAGCGTGGCGCGCAGGTTCTGCAGGAACAGCAGCATCACGAGGAAGACAAGGCCGATGGCCTCGAACAGGGTCTTCACGACTTCCTTGATCGAGATCTCGATGAAGGGCGTGGTGTCGTAGGGGATCACGTAGTCCACGCCCTCGGGGAAGAAGTTGGCGAACTCGGCCATCCGCGCCTTCACCGCTTCGGCGGTGTCGAGTGCGTTCGCGCCGGGGGCGAGGCTGATCGCCATCCCCGAGGCCGGGTTGCCGTTGAACCGCGCGATCGTGGCGTAGTTTTCCGCGCCGATCTCGACCCGTGCCACATCGTCCAGCAGCACCAGCCCGCCATCGGTTTCGGCCCGCAGGACGATCTGGCGGAAGTCTTCCGGTGTGCTGAGCAGGGATTGCGCCGTGATCGTCGCGTTCAGTTGCTGACCGTCCACGGTCGGCCGCGACCCGAAGGCGCCGGCGGAAATCTGGGCGTTCTGGGCGGAGACGGCAGAGACGACATCGGACGGCGTCAGCTCGAACGCCGCGAGCTTGGCCGGATCGAGCCATATCCGCATCGCGTACTGCCCGCCGAACACGTTGACCGAGCCCACACCCTGGATGCGGCTGAGCTCGTCGACGAGGTTGGTGACCATGTAGTCCGCAAGGTCCACCTGCTCGAGGCTGCCATCGGTCGAAATCAGCCCGACCACCATCAGGAACCCGGCCGAGGATTTTTCGACCGTCAGGCCCTGGCGCTGAACGATTTCAGGCAGCAGCGGCGTCGCCCGGCTGAGCTTGTTCTGAACCTGCACCTGGGCGATATCGACATCCGTGCCGGTTTCGAAGGTCAGCGTGATCTGGGCGCTGCCGGCAGAGGTGGAACTGGACGAAAAGTACCGCAGCCCGTCGAGTCCGGTCATCTGCTGTTCGATCACCTGGGTGACAGTGTTGGCAACCGTGCTGGCCGAGGCGCCCGGATAGGTGCCACTGATGGTGACCGAAGGTGGCGCGATCTGTGGATATTGCGCGATGGGCAGAAGCCGGATCGCGAGGATCCCGATCCCCATGATCAGGATAGAGATGACCCACGCGAAAACAGGGCGGTCGATGAAAAAGCGTGCCATGCCAAGCGCTCCCCGTGTCCGCCCGTTATTCCGATTGCGCCTGCGCCGGATCCTCGGCGCGTTCTTCGGGGGTCACGGTCGCGCCGGGCGCGGCCTTCTGGAAGCCCTCGACGACGAGTTTCTCACCCTCCGCAAGACCGTCTGTCACGACCCAGTTGTCGCCGCGATCCTGAACGATGGTCAGCGGCCGCTCCTCGATCACGCCCTCGCCGTTCACGACCCATGCGTTGGGCCGGCCGCGCCGGTCGCGCACCACGCCCTCCTGCGGGACGAGGAAGACGTTTTCGGCCACGTCGACGGGCATTTCTACTTGGACATACATGCCCGGCAGCAACAGCAGGTCGGGATTGTCGAACCGAAGCCTCAGGGTCACCACCCCGGTCTGCGGGTTCACGTTGGGCTCGGCGGCCTGAAGGCGGCCGGTATGGCCGTACTCGGACCCGTCGGCGAGCGTCAGGCGGACGGTACTGTCGGCATCGGCGAGGGCCCTCTCGGTCTCGCCGCGGCGCCAGCGCAGCAGGTCGGAGGCCGATTGCGTCACGTCGACATAGACCGGGTCGATCCTGCGGATCACCGCGAGCGGCTCGGCCTGGCTGGCGGTGACAAGCGCGCCCTGGCTGGTCTGGGACAGGCCAATGCGGCCCGAGAGGCGGGCGCGGATCGTGGTGTGCGACAGCTCGATCTCGGCCGCGTTGAGCTGGGCCTTGGCCAGCTCGAGCGCCGCCGATGCCGCATCGCGTGTCGATTGCGCGTCATCCAGCGCCTGTTCGGACGCGACGTTCCGGGCCTGCAGTTCCTGAAGCCGCTCCGCCTCCCGTTCGGCGGCGCCCAGTTGCGCCTCGGCCTGGGAGACGTTTGCGCGGGCCTGCTGCACGCTGGCCTCGTAGCTTGCCGCGTCGATCCGGTAGAGCGGGGCGTCCAGCTCCACCTGCGCGCCTTCCTCGAACAGGCGTTCCGTGATGATGCCGTTCACCTGCGGGCGCACCTCGGCCTGGGCCGATGCCGCCACGCGGCCGGGCAGGGTCGAGGTCAGCGTCACGGATTCGGGGGCGACGGTCACGACGGTGACGGTGGCCGGCGGGCTCCCCTCTTGCGCCCGCGCCGGGGTAAGCGGGCAGGCGAGCAAGACGGCGAATATGACAACGTGCCGGAAGAGCAGCGACATGGTGAACCTTTCTGTCCAGCGGGGCGCACCGAAAAACGGGGGGGTGCGGGGCTCGGAGTACGCGCACTAAGATAGATTCAGCGCCAGCTTTGCAAGTCTCGTTCAGGAGGGCACCGCTCACTTGCAGGTGAAACCGAAACATTGCTCAAGAATACGGATCTCATCGCCCGCATCATTGCCATGCGCCGGTTCGGATCGGCGCCATCCGGGAACTATCCGGAACCGGCCTGATTTTGTTGGACCATACGAAGGGTTGTCCGGGCGTTGTTGCCAGCCGAACCGCAATGGCGCACCTCCAGGAAGCTGCCCATCCCGATGTTTCGCATGTATTTACGCAGGTGCATCTGCGCAGAAAGACACATCTGGTGTCGATCCTTGCACAGGTTGGGCGCCCCGGATTCGGCAAGGTGAACGGTGTTTGTCCGTCCGGCGTCGAGAATTCGGAACATGATGCCGGCGCAAGGGTTTTTCAGAGATACCGCCGGGAACCATTGCACCGTGCCACGTGCGCACGTGCCTGATTTTGGCCCGAGCCGGCAATTGCGAGATGAAAAATTTTGCGTCATGATCATGTAATGAGCGTTCTGAAAACCATCACGGCAACGGCTGTGTATGCGCTCCTGACAGGCACAGCAGGCCACGCCGAGACCAGCCTCGCGAACGAGGCGACGGTCTGTACCGGGCGGCTGTCCGCACATCTCGAGCATCAGTGGCTCATGCGCGACCCGGCTGCCGATCAGACGGAGGCCGCCCGCGATGCCATGGCGGCATTGCTGAGTGCAGTGGGTGACGGCGACATCGAGACGCTTGCGCTCAGGATCGAGGCCAAGCACGCCCATGCCGCGCTGCTTCAGCAGGCAACGTTCGGCGGGAAGGCAACTGGCGGTGCCGCCGAAAGACGGGCCAACCGGAACATCGCGGTCTGCACCAGACTGGTGGCCGGCTATCTCGACCTGCGCCGCGATATTCACCTGCCGGCCCCGGAACGTGACGATCCGGATATGCACAGGATCAATGCCGACGCGCTCGATTAATGGGCGTCCTCGCCAGACCTGATTAAAAACGCGGCAAGGCTGGCCGATTCCGGCTGTCAGAATTCGAATGTCTGTCCGCCCGTCCCCGAAACCCGTCAATCTGGCGAACGTGCCGGCATGACCCGTGCTGCGCACGGGACGTGCGATGGTGCTGGCGCTCACTCCAAGTCACCACCGCACTACGCAACGATAATTGCGTGGGGGACAACTTGGGTGCCGGGGCTGTTCTTGGCAAGGTTCACCGCGCGACATTCACGAAGGATTTGGAAATGTCGACAAAGCTTTTGTCCGCGACGGCCGCCGCCGCGCTGTTCACTGCAACCCTGCCCGCGGTGGCGGACGTGGAATGCCCGATCAAGGTCGGTGTGCTGCACTCCCTCTCGGGCACGATGGCCATCTCGGAGACGACCCTCAAGGACACGATGGAAATGCTGATCGAGCAGCAGAATGAAAAGGGCGGTGTCCTTGGCTGCGAGCTCGAGGCCGTCGTCGTCGACCCGGCCTCCGACTGGCCGCTCTTCGCCGAGAAGGCGCGCGAGCTGCTGACCGTGCACGAGGTCGATGTGATCTTCGGCAACTGGACCAGCGTCAGCCGTAAAACGGTACTGCCGGTCATCGAGGAACTGAACGGCCTGCTCTTCTACCCGGTGCAGTACGAGGGCGAGGAGAGCTCGAAGAACGTGTTCTACACCGGCGCCGCGCCGAACCAGCAGGCCATCCCGGCCACCGACTATTTCCTTGAGGAGCTTGGCGTCGAGAAATTCGCGCTGCTAGGGACCGACTATGTCTACCCGCGGACGACCAACAACATCCTCGAAAGCTACCTGAAGTCGAAGGGCATCGCCGAGGATGACATCTTCGTCAACTACACGCCTTTCGGCCATTCCGACTGGTCCAAGATCGTGGCCGATGTCGTGGCGCTGGGGGCCGACGGCAAGAAGGTCGGCGTGATCTCGACGATCAACGGTGATGCCAACGTGGGCTTCTACAAGGAACTCGCAGCGGCAGGCATTTCTGCCGATGACATTCCCGTGGTCGCCTTCTCGGTCGGCGAGGAAGAGCTTTCCGGCCTCGACACCACCAACCTCGTCGGTCACCTCGCCGCGTGGAACTACTTCCAGTCCGCCGATACCGAGGCGAACGAGGAATGGGTTGCCGCCTGGAAGGCCCGCATGGGCGATGACCGGGTCACCAACGATCCGATGGAGGCCCACTATATCGGCTTCAACATGTGGGTGAACGCGGCGACCGCGGCCGAAAGCACCGAAGTCGATGACGTGCGCGCCGCGATGTACGGGCAGGAATTCCCGAACCTGACCGGCGGCACCGCCGTCATGCTGCCCAACCACCACCTCGCCAAGCCGGTGCTGATCGGCGAGATACAGGAAGACGGCCAGTTCGACATCATCAGCCAGACCGAGGAAGTACCGGGCGACGCCTGGACAGATTTCCTGCCGGAATCGGCCGTTCTCGTCTCGGACTGGAAGGAGCTCGAATGCGGGATGTACAACACCTCGACCGAGACCTGCGTTCAGATCAAGTCGAACTACTGATCGCCTCGTGACCGATACCTGACATTACCGGGGGGCGTTTCCTGTGCCCCCCGGCCTTTCAAGGGATTTTTGGATGCTCAACTGGGTTCGTCTCTGCATAGCGTTGATCTGTCTTGCCGCGCCTGCCAATGCGCAGAACGCCGAGGCGCCGATCCAGCAGGTTCTGCAGGACCATGCCGAGATCATCGCCAAAAGTTCGCGCCAGACGATCGGCCCGGCGATCGACGCGCTATCGGCAAGCGGCCTGCCCGAGGCGCGGCTGGTGCTGGCCAAGTGGCAGAACAAGGAGATGTGGCAGAACGAGGAGACCGGCCTCTTCGTCTATGCCGAGGAAGTCGACCGCGACACGTTGCGCATCTTCGACTTCGCCGACGGCTCGGAAATCGGCCAAGTGCCCGATGACGATTACGACCAGCTCAAGCCCAATTCCGGTATCCGCGGCATGATCGGCGCCGCCCTGGTGCAGTTCCAGCTGACCGATCCGGATGCCAAGATGCGCCGGCAAGCCCTCGCCGCGATCGAGCGCGATGCCGATGCGAGCCATCTTACCGCTCTTCGCAAGGCCGTGGAGAGAGAAGAAGATCCGGGCCTCGCCGCCCGGATGGACCGGCTCGAACGGCTGCTGACCATACGGTTCGAGGAAGATCAGGCCAACCGCATCGCCGCCATCGAAAGCTTCCGTGGCGATCTCGGGGTCGATGTGCGCGCCACGCTGAACCCGTTGCTGGCCACCCGGCTGGAAACCGCGGCGGAGCTGCCCGACAGCCCCGACATGGCCCGCAAGCTCGACCCGGGCAGCGATGCCCTCTCGCGCGAGGCCGCCTATGACCTTCTCGTTTCGGAAGGTATCAACCGGCCGCGCATCAGCCGGGCCGACAAGCGCGCGGCGCTTGTGGCGCATATCGAGGACGGATCGGTCGCAGGGGTGCAGGTGGCAACGCTCGACAGCGAAACCGCCCGCGATATGGCCTATGCCGCCCTGGCGGAAACCGGCGCCGTGCAACCCGTCGCCACGGAGGCGGAGGTCGATGCGGCTATCGACTCCCAGGTTTTCTTCGAACGTTACATCGGCGCGCCGCCCGAGATTGCGCTGGCGGCCGCGGCCGTTCTGCAAAGCATCGAGAACAAGGTCACCGTGAACCAGGCCCTCGACCTCGGGCTCGACGCCCTTTCGCTGGCTTCGATCTACTTCCTCGCCGCCATCGGGCTTGCCATCACCTTCGGCGTCATGGGGGTGATCAACATGGCGCATGGCGAGTTCATCATGATGGGCGCCTATACGGGCTATGTCGTGCAGCAGATCGTGCCCGACTACACGCTGTCGATCATCCTTGCCCTGCCGCTGGCCTTTGCCATCACCTTCGGCGCGGGTGTCGCAATGGAGCGGCTGGTGATCCGCTGGCTCTATCACCGCCCGCTCGAGACGCTTCTGGCGACGTTCGGCATTTCCATCGCGTTGCAGCAGATCGCCAAGAACATCTTCGGCACGCAGGCGCGGCCGCTGACCTCGCCCGGCTGGCTCGACGGGTCGCTGGTGTTCAACGATATCGTCGCGATCAGCTACATCCGCATCGCGATCTTCGTGCTCGCCCTGCTGTTCCTGGCGATATTCCTGCTGGTGATGAACCGAACGCGGCTGGGGCTCGAGGTGCGGGCGGTGACGCAGAACCCGCGCATGGCCGCGTCGATGGGGATCAACCCGGACCGGATCAACATGCTGACCTTCGGCTTCGGCTCGGGCATCGCCGGCATCGCGGGGGTGGCCATCGGGCTCTATGCCAAGGTGACCTCGGAGATGGGCGCCGACTATATCGTTCAATCCTTCATGACGGTTGTCGTGGGCGGTGTCGGCAATATCTGGGGCACGCTTCTGGGCGCCACGCTGGTGGGCTCGGTGCAGAAGGGCATCGAGTGGCTGAACCCGTCGAACACGTTGGCGGCACAGACCTATATGATCCTGTTCATCATCCTCTTCATCCAGTTCCGGCCGCGGGGCATCATCGCCCTCAAGGGCCGCGCGGCGGAGGCGTGAGATGAGCGAGTCGATCCTGTCCGCCGGCCATGTTCGCACGCCGCTTGCCCTCAGGTTCCCCTCGGTGCTGGTGTTCCTGGCCGTGCTGGGCCTCTTCACCCTGGGCGTCACGATCCTGTCGGAAGGGTTCGGCATCGGCGCGATTTCCACCAGTTTCGTCAAGACGCTGGGCAAGACGCTCTGCCTCTGCCTCGTCGCGCTGGCGATGGACCTTGTCTGGGGCTATTGCGGGATCCTGTCGCTGGGGCACATGGCGTTTTTCGGCCTCGGGGGCTATGCCATCGGCATGTGGCTCATGTACGAGCGCACCCGCCTGATCGTGGTCGACAGTCTGGCCGCGTCGGAACTGCCGCCGACGGCGCAGGAAATCTCCGATGGCATCGCCACCCAGATCTTCGGCGTGGTCGGCGCCTCGGAATTTCCCCCGGTCTGGGCCTTCGCCCATTCCCTGCCGATCCAGCTGGCCTTCGTCGTGCTGGTGCCGGGGCTTCTGGCGCTGGTCTTCGGCTGGCTCGCCTTCCGCAGCCGGGTGACGGGGGTCTACCTGTCGATCCTGACACAGGCGATGACCCTCGCCCTGTCGCTTTATCTTTTCCAGAACGACAGCGGGCTGCGCGGGAACAATGGCCTTTCGGGCCTTCAGAACCTGCCGGGCCTCGACGCGGTGCCGCAGGCGACCGTCTCGATCTGGTTCTTCTGGGGCTCGGCCTTTGCCCTTGGGGCCGGATACATCCTCTGCACCTGGATCGTGTCGGGCAAGTTCGGCTCGGTCATCCGCGCGATAAGGGATGACGAGGCGCGGGTCCGGTTCCTCGGCTACCCGGTCGAAGCCTTCAAGCTTTTCGTCTTCACTCTGACCGCCATTATCGCGGGGATTGCCGGGGCGCTCTATTACCCGCAAGCCGGCATCATCAACCCGACCGAGATCGCGCCCATCGCCTCGATCTACCTGGCCGTCTGGGTCGCCATCGGCGGGCGGGGCAGGCTTTACGGCGCGGTCATCGGCGCCGCCTTCGTGTCACTTCTGTCGACGTGGTTCACCGGCGGGCAGGCGCCCGACATCAATCTCGGCTTCTACCGCATCCAGTGGGTCGACTGGTGGACGGTGCTGCTGGGCCTGTCCTTCGTGCTGGTCACGCTGTTCGCGCCGAAGGGCATCGGCGGGCTGGTCGACATCATCATCGACCGCACCACGCCCAACCGGCACGGCGCCGATCTCGGACCGGACCAGGGCGCGCTGCGCGAAAGGGAGGCGGACAAATGAGCACGCTGTTAGAGGTCTCCGGTGTCTCCGTCTCCTTCGACGGGTTCAAGGCGATCAACAACCTGTCCTTCCAGATCGCCGAGCGGGAGCTTCGCGCGGTGATCGGCCCGAACGGTGCGGGCAAGACCACGTTCATGGACATCATCACTGGCAAGACCAGGCCGGACGAGGGCCGCGTCAGCTATGGCGACAAGGGCGTTTCACTCTTGTCGATGAGCGAAAGCCGCATTGCCCAGGCCGGGGTGGGGCGCAAGTTTCAGCGGCCCACGGTGTTCGAGGACCAGTCTGTCGCCGATAACCTGATGATGGCGTTGAAAAAGGCTCGAGGGCCCTTCAGCGTGCTGGCGTTCCGGCCGGACGAGGACGATCACGACAGGATCGTCGAACTTGCTGAAGAGATCGGCCTGTCCGGCGCGCTGCATCGCAAGTCGGGCGAACTCAGCCACGGCCAGAAGCAATGGCTGGAGATCGGGATGCTGCTCGCGCAGGAGCCGCGCCTGCTGCTGGTCGATGAACCGGCGGCAGGCATGACGCCAGCGGAGCGCGAGCATACCACTGATATCCTGCGCGAGGCCGCCAGGACACGCGCCGTCGTGGTGGTCGAGCATGACATGGAGTTCGTCCGCCGGCTGGATTGCAAGGTGACCGTCCTGCACGAAGGGTCGGTGCTGGCCGAGGGCTCCATCGACCATGTGACGAAGAACGAAAAGGTGATCGATGTCTATCTCGGGCGATGAAATCCTCAGAACGGAAGGTCTGACCCTGCATTACGGCGGCAGCCAGATCCTCAACGGTATCGACATGGTCGCCCGGCGCGGCGAGGTGGCCTGCGTGATGGGCACGAACGGCGTGGGCAAGACCAGCCTGCTCAAGGCAATCTCCGGCACGCACGGCTTTTCCGGCGGTAGCTATGCGCTGGACGGCGAGCCCGTCCAGGGGGCCACGGCCCATGCGCTGGCCCGCAAGGGGGTGGGATATGTCCCGCAGGGCCGTGACATCTTTCCGCTGCTCACGGTCCGGGAGAACCTGGAGACGGGTTTCGCCTGCCTGCCCCGGTCGGAACACCGAATCCCTGACGAAGTCTTCGACCTCTTCCCGATCCTGAAGGATTTCCTCGGCCGCCGCGGCGGCGACCTTTCCGGCGGGCAGCAACAGCAACTGGCCATCGCCCGTGCCATGATCGCGAAGCCGAAGCTTCTGTTGCTCGACGAGCCGACCGAAGGCATCCAGCCGAACATCATCCAGCAGATCGGCCGCGTCATCGCCCATCTGCGACAACGGGCGGACATGGCCATCGTGCTGGTCGAACAGTATTTCAGCTTCGCCTACGATCTTGGCGATGCCTTCTACGTGCTCGAGCGCGGGGCGGTGCGGCTGAGCGGGCGGAAGGAGACGCTCGGCCGGGAGGATCTGTTGAAGAGCGTTTCGGTCTAGGCGCAGACCACCACCTTGGTGCCCCACTCCCGGCATTTCGTGACAAGCTTCTGGCCGATCGCGACATCGGTGAAGAACGTGTCGATATCCCTGAGCGAGGCGATCAATGCCGGCGCATGACGCTGGAACTTGGAGTGGTCCGCGACCAGGAAGGTCTTCCGGGCCTGCCGGATGATCGTCTGGCTGACCTTCACCTCCTGAAAATCGAAATCAAGCAGGTCGCCGTCGCCATCGAGCGCCGAACACCCGATCACCGCGAAGTCGAACTTGAACTGCTCGATCGTCGCCGTGGTCAGGTTGCCGACCAATCCCCCGTCCGAGCGGCGCAGGACACCGCCGGCGACGATGATCTCGCAATCGGAATTGCCGGCAAGGATGTTGGCGACGTTCATGTTGTTGGTGATGGCCATCAGGTTGTGATGGTGGCGCAGCTCGCGTGCCACGGCCTCGGTCGACGTGCCGATGTTGAGGAAGACCGAGACGTTATCCGGGATCTCCTTGGCGCAGACCTGAGCAATGCGCTGCTTGGCATCCTCGTTCAGTCCGCGCCGATCCTCGTAGCCGATATTGGAGACGCCCGATGGCAAAACCGCCCCGCCATGGACGCGCTCCAGCTTGCCTGCATCGGCCAGTTCGGTCAGGTCACGCCGGATCGTTTGCACAGTCACGCCGAAACGCTCGGCCAGATCCTCGACCACGACCTTGCCCTCTCGCCGCGCGATCTCGAGGATGTCCGGGTGCCGGAAGGTCTGAGACATGGGCCGGTCCTCCTGTTCCGCGCGGCCCACCATTCGGTGACGATGCGCGTATCCCTTTGGAAACGTGCATAGCATTTGCGATTCCGAACATAAACGAAAATATAAATTGACATATCGCGCATCACTATGGTTCGTTCAGGTCGAATTCGGGGAGGAAACCGAAATTGGAATCAGGGCCGCACCATGCCGACGTGCGTGATCTTTTCGTCATTGGCGGGGGGATCAACGGATGCGGGATCGCACGCGACGCGGCCGGCCGGGGGCTTACGGTCACGCTGGCCGAGATGAACGACCTTGCCTCGGCAACCTCCTCTGCCTCGACCAAACTTTTCCATGGCGGCCTGCGCTACCTGGAGTTCTTCGAGTTCCGTCTGGTGCGCGAAGCGCTGGTCGAACGGGAAACCCTGCTGCGCGCGATGCCGCATATCAGCTGGCCGTTGCGGTTCGTGCTGCCCTGGCACAGGGACATGCGGTTCGAAAGCGGCACGCCGACCTCGAAAGTTCTCGAAACGCTCATGCCGTGGATGAAGGGGCGCCGCCCCGCCTGGCTCATCCGGCTCGGTCTCTTTCTCTATGACACGATGGGCGGGCGGAAAATCCTGCCCGGCACGACCCGATTGAGCCTCGACGGCACGCCCGAGGGCGCGCCGCTCAAGCAGAAATTCCGGCGCGCCTACGAGTATTCCGATTGCTGGGTCGAGGATTCCCGTCTTGTCGTTCTCAACGCGCGCGACGCGGCCGGGATGGGGGCTGAAATCCTGACCCGCACCAGGGTGGTGGAGGCGCGGCGCGAGGGCGAACTGTGGGCGATCACGCTGGAAGACAGCGACACTGGCCAGCGCACGACACGCCATGCCCGCGCGCTCGTCAATGCCGGCGGGCCCTGGGTCGGCAAGGTGATCCAGGAGGTCGCCTCGATCAACAGCACCGAGGGTGTGCGGCTGGTCCGCGGCAGCCATATCGTGACCCGCAAGCTCTACGACCATGACAAGTGCTATTTCTTCCAGGGCAAGGATGGCCGGATCATATTCGCCATCCCCTACGAGACGGATTTCACCCTCATCGGCACGACCGATGCCGACCACGGCGACCCGTCGGAAAAGCCTGTCTGCACACCCGAGGAACAGGACTATCTCTGCGCCTTCGCCTCGGAGTATTTCGAACGCCCGGTGACCCGTGACGATATCGTCTGGACCTATTCCGGCGTTCGCCCGCTGCACGATGACGGGGCGAAATCGGCGACGGCCGCCACCCGCGACTACGTGCTGAAGGTCGATGACACCGGCGCGCCCCTGCTGAATGTCTTCGGCGGCAAGATCACCACCTATCGCCGCCTGGCCGAAAGCGCGATGGAGCAGCTCGCGCCGTTCTTCCCCGCCCTGATGGGCCCCTGGACAGCCGCTGTGCCCTTGCCCGGCGGTAATTTCGAGGTGGACGAAGTCGAACAGGTGGTGGCTGATCTGCGCGCCAGTTACTTGTTCCTGTCGGAATTCTGGGCCCGCCGGCTGGTGCGGGGCTACGGCCTCGAGGCGGGCATCATCCTCGCTGACGCGGCATCGCCCGAAGACCTCGGCCGCGATTTCGGCGCGACGCTCACCGAGCGGGAGGTGCGCTGGCTGATGGACAAGGAATACGCGCGCACGGCCGCGGATGTCGTCTGGCGCCGGTCCAAGCTGGGCCTGCGGATGACGCCAGAGGAGGTGGCGGCGCTCGACCGGTGGATGCACGACGCCCGCCCCGAGACCAATGCCGCGGAAGCCGCGGAATGAAACACAAGGACGCCCGATGACTCTGGTTCTGGAAAACGTGTCGAAACAAGTCGAGGGGCAGGTGCATATCCACCCCACCGACCTGACGCTCGAGAAGGGCACGATGAATGTGCTGCTGGGGCCGACACTGGCGGGCAAGACGTCGTTGATGCGGCTGATGGCCGGACTCGACGCGCCGTGGACGGGGCGCATCCTGTGGGATGGCGAAGACGTCACCGGCAAGCGCGTGCAGGATCGTGGCGTCGCCATGGTCTACCAGCAGTTCATCAACTACCCGTCGATGTCCGTCTACGAGAACATCGCCTCGCCCATGCGTTTGAAGAAGTTGCCGGCCAGCGAGATCGATGCAGCCGTGCGCAAAACGGCCGACCTGATGAAGCTTGGCCCCTTTCTCGACCGCAAGCCGCTCGAGTTGTCGGGCGGTCAGCAACAGCGCTGTGCGCTGGCGCGGGCGCTGGTCAAGAACGCGGGCCTCGTGCTGCTCGATGAACCGCTGGCCAACCTCGATTACAAGCTGCGAGAGGAGTTGCGGCAGGAGATCCCGAAGATCTTCGAGGAATCCGGCTCGATCTTCGTCTACGCCACGACCGAACCGGAGGAGGCGCTGCTGCTCGGCGGCAATACCGCAACGCTTTGGGAAGGCCGTGTCACCCAGTTCGGGCCCACGCCAGAGGTCTACCGCCGGCCCGTCGACATGGAAACGGCGCGCGTCTTCTCGGACCCGCCGATGAACTTCCTGCAGATATCGAAAACCGGCAACCGGATCATGTTCGGTGGCGGCCAGTCGGCCAGTGCGACCGGCAAGCTGGCGCAGCTCAAGGACGGCCGTTACATCGCCGGCTTCCGCCCCAATCACCTTGATATCAGCACCGAGGCCAGCGACGCGCTCGAATTCTCGACGCGACTGGAAGTGACCGAGATCACCGGCTCGGAAACCTTCATCCATCTCGACCATCATGGCGAGCGCTGGGTCGGGCTGATCCACGGGGTGCACGACATCACGCTGGGCGAGGGGCTGAAGGTCTATCTCGAGCCGCGGCACGTTTACGTTTTCAGCGAGGGCGGAGAGCTCGTCGCCCCCGCCGCCTATGCCCAGGCCGCGTGAGAGGAGAGAGACATGGCAAAGATCACGCTCGACAATCTCGCCCACTCCTACCTGCCCAACCCGGGGGGGGCGGATGACTATGCCCTGAAGGAGTTGAACCACGACTGGAACGATGGCGAGGCCTATGCGCTGCTCGGCGCGTCGGGCTGCGGCAAGTCCACCCTGCTCAACATCATCTCGGGTCTGCTGGAGCCGAGCCAGGGCCGTATCCTTTTCGACGACAAGGACGTGACCCAGGCGCCGACGGCCGAACGCAACATCGCCCAAGTATTCCAGTTCCCCGTGGTCTACGACACCATGACGGTGCGCGAGAACCTCGCCTTCCCGCTGAAAAACCGTGGCGCCGAAGCCAGTTACGTGGCCTCGCGCGTGCAGGAAATTGCGCGGATGATCGGCATGGAGGAGACACTCGACCGCAAGGCCCAGGGCCTGACCGCGGATGCCAAGCAGAAGATCAGCCTCGGCCGCGGCATGGTGCGGGAGGACGTCAACGCGCTCCTCTTCGACGAGCCGCTGACCGTGATCGACCCCCACATGAAGTGGGAGCTGCGCACCCAGCTCAAGCAACTGCATCAGCAGTTCGGGCACACGATGATCTACGTCACCCACGACCAGACCGAGGCGCTGACCTTCGCCGACAAGGTGGTGGTGATGCATGACGGACGGGTGATCCAGATCGGCACGCCGCAGGAACTGTTCGAGACGCCCGAGCACACCTTCGTGGGCTATTTCATCGGCTCGCCGGGCATGAACGTGCTGCCGGCAAAGGTCGAGGGCAACCGGGCCTACGTCAACGGCACCGAGATCGAGCTTGCCTACGCTTACGGCACGCCCGCGGGGCAGGTGGCGCTTGGCGTCCGGCCGGAATACGTGCGCCTGTCCGACAGCGGCGGGCTGCCCGTCAAGATCCGACGGGTCGAGGATGTGGGCCGCCACAAGATCGTGCGGGCCGAGTGCTTCGGCACCGAGATCAACATCATCGCCGGAGAAAGCGCCGAGATCGGGCCGGACATGACCCGCATCGCGTTCGAGCCGGGCGGCGTCAACGTCTACGCCGACGACTGGCGCGTCGCACCACAAGACAGCCAGGGAAGGGCCGCGTGATGCAGGAAAAGACCGTCAACCAGAAGGGATGGCTCTTCGTTCTGCCGGTGCTGGTGCTGGTGGCCTTCTCGGCCATCATCCCGCTGATGACCGTGGTCAACTACGCCGTGCAGGACACCTTCGCCGGCGAATTCTTCCCGCTCGACGACAAGCTGATGTGGTTCCGGGAACTGCTTGAAAGCGACCGGATGTGGGATGCCCTCCAGCGCCAGCTTGTCTTCTCGGCCATCATCCTTGCCATCGAGGTGCCACTGGGCATCTTCGTAGCGCTCAACATGCCCCGGAAAGGCGTTTGGGTCTCCGTCTGCCTTGTGCTGATGTCGCTTCCGCTGCTGATCCCGTGGAACGTCGTGGGCACGATCTGGCAGATCTTCGGCCGTGTCGATATCGGGTTGCTGGGCCATACGCTCGACCAGCTCGGGTTCAACTACAACTACACGCAGGACATCTTCGATGCCTGGGCCACGGTGATCATCATGGATGTCTGGCACTGGACATCGCTGGTGGCGCTCTTGGCCTATGCCGGGCTGGTTTCGATCCCCGACGCCTATTACCAGGCCGCCAAGATCGACCAGGCAAGCCGCTGGAAGGTGTTCCGCTATATCGAGCTGCCGAAGATGCGCGGGGTTCTGACAATCGCGATCCTGCTGCGCTTCATGGACAGCTTCAAGATCTACACCGAGCCCTTCGTGGTCACCGGCGGTGGGCCGGGCAACGCCACCACGTTCCTGTCCATCGACCTCGTGAAAATGGCGCTTGGCCAGTTCGACCTCGGCCCCGCCGCTGCCTTCTCGATCATGTACTTCCTCGTGATCCTGCTGATCAGCTGGGTGTTCTACACGGTCATGACCAATCTCGACAAGGAAGGGAGCTGAGCCATGGCCGACGCAACCGCCAACGCCCCGCAAGCCCCCGGCAAGGCCCGCGCCCGCAGCGGCGCCCGCGTGAACGGGTCGGCCGTGGTGATGGTGCTTTACCTGCTCTTCTTGCTGCTGCCGATCTACTGGCTGGTGAACATGAGCCTGAAGACAAATGCCGAGATCCTCGGCTCCTTCACGCTCTGGCCGCGGAACATCACGCTCGAGAACTACGTGACCATCCTGACCGACGCGTCGTGGTACATGGGTTACGTCAACTCGATGATCTACGTGGTGATGAACACGGTGATCTCGGTCACCGTGGCGCTGCCCGCCGCCTATGCCTTCTCCCGCTACCAGTTCATCGGCGACAAGCACCTGTTCTTCTGGCTGCTGACCAACCGGATGGCGCCGCCAGCCGTGTTCGCGCTGCCGTTCTTCCAGCTCTATTCCAGTGTCGGCCTGTTCGACACGCATATCGCCGTGGCGCTGGCGCATTGCCTCTTCAACGTGCCGCTGGCGGTCTGGATTCTGGAAGGCTTCATGCGCGGCGTGCCCAAGGAGATCGACGAGACCGCCTATATCGACGGCTATTCCTTCCCGCGCTTCTTCGTGAAGATTTTCATGCCGCTCATTGCCTCGGGCATCGGGGTGGCGGCGTTCTTCTGCTTCATGTTCTCGTGGGTGGAACTGCTGTTGTCGCGCACGCTGACCAGTGTCGCGGCCAAGCCCATCGCCGCCACGATGACCCGCACGGTCAGCGCCAGCGGCCTTGATTGGGGCGTGCTGGCCGCCGCCGGGGTTCTGACGATCCTGCCGGGGGCCTTGGTGATCTATTTCGTCCGCAATTACATCGCCAAGGGCTTTGCCCTCGGCCGGGTATAGGGGAGACATCGCATGAGCTGGATGGCATGGACATGGCCGACCGCCGCCTTCTTCGGGATCATCGGGCTGCTGCTGGTGATCTTCACGATCCTCGCGGCGCGCTATCCGGAAACGCCCAAGCGCGGCGTGCTCCGGATCGAGACGACCCGCGGCGACCGGCTGTTCATCACGCTGCTCGGGTCGGCCTTCATCAACATCGCGTGGCTGGGCCTCGTTGGCACCAACCAGCCCTACGCGCTCATCGTTTGCCTTGCCTATGCCGCCGCGGTCTTCCGCTGGGTGTAGCTGAGCGAAACCGGCGGCCCCGCGCAGAGGATACGCGGACCGCTTCACGACGACCAAGTTCGAAAAATGGGAGGATCACATGAACTTGACCTTACGAACGACCACCGCGCTGGCCACGGCGCTCTGCCTGACGGGCGGGGCGGCCATCGCCGGCATGGAGGAGGCCAACGAATTTCTCGATTCCGAGATCGACGGCCTCTCCTCGCTCGACCGGGCGGCACAGGAAGAAGAGATGCAATGGTTCATCGACGCCGCCGAGCCATTCAAGGGCATGGATATCAAGGTGGTCTCGGAAACCATCGCCACCCATGAATACGAATCCAAGGTGCTCGCCCCGGCCTTCACCGCGATCACCGGGATCAACGTCACCCACGACCTGATCGGCGAGGGCGACGTGGTCGAGAAGCTGCAGACGCAGATGCAGTCGGGCCAGAACATCTACGATGCCTACATCAACGACAGCGACCTGATCGGCACCCACTGGCGCTATCAACAGGCCCGCAACCTGACCGACTGGATGGCGGGCGAAGGGGCGGACGTGACCAACCCCAACCTCGACATCGACGATTTCATCGGCACGTCCTTCACCACCGGCCCGGACGGCAAGCTCTACCAGCTTCCCGACCAGCAATTCGCCAACCTCTACTGGTTCCGCTACGACTGGTTCCAGGACGAGAAGAACCAGGCGGATTTCAAGGAAGAGTACGGCTACGACCTTGGCGTTCCGGTCAACTGGACAGCCTACGAGGACATCGCCGAGTTCTTCACCGGCCGCGACCTCAGCCATATGGGCGTGGACGAGGAAGTCTATGGCAACATGGACTATGGCAAGAAAGACCCCTCGCTCGGCTGGCGCTACACCGACGCGTGGATGTCGATGGCCGGCATGGGCGACAAGGGCGAACCCAACGGCCTGCCGGTCGACGAATGGGGCATCCGGGTGAACGAGAACAGCCAGCCCGTCGGCTCGTGCGTCGCGCGGGGCGGGGCCACCAACAGCCCGGCCGCCGTCTATGCCGTGACCAAGGCCATCGAATGGCTGGAGAAATACTCGCCGCCCGCAGCGGCCGGGATGACCTTCTCCGAAGCGGGGCCGGTGCCGGCGCAGGGCGCGATTGCCCAGCAGATGTTCTGGTACACCGCCTTCACCGCCGCCATGGTGGGTGACGGGGCCGAGGCCGTGCTCAACGAGGACGGAACGCCGAAATGGCGCATGGCCCCCTCGCCGCACGGCGCCTACTGGGAAGAGGGCATGAAGGTCGGCTACCAGGATGCGGGCTCGTGGACGCTGATGAAATCGACGCCCGTCGATCGTGCCAAGGCGGCATGGCTCTACGCCCAGTTCGTCACCTCCAAGACGGTGGACGTGAAGAAAAGCCACGTCGGCCTGACCTTCATCCGCGAGTCGACCATCAACGACCAGAGCTTCACCGACCGCGCGCCCAAGCTGGGCGGTCTTGTGGAGTTCTATCGTTCGCCGGCCCGCGTGCGCTGGTCGCCCACGGGCACCAACGTGCCGGATTATCCCAAGCTGGCACAGCTCTGGTGGCAGAATATTGGCGACGCGATGTCGGGGGCGAAAACGCCCAAGGAAGCGCTCGACAGCCTCTGCGCCGATCAGGAGCGTGTGCTGGAACGTCTGGAACGCGCCGGCGTGCAGGGTGACCTAGGTCCGAAGATGAACGAGGAGATGGACCCCGAGCACTGGCTCAGCCAGCCGGGCGCACCGAAAGCGGCCCTCGAGAACGAGGAAGAAGAGCCGCAGACGGTCTCCTATGACGAACTGATCAAGTCCTGGCAGGAATGAGCCGGGCAGCCGGGGCCTTAGGGCCCCGGCGCTTTCCCCTTGGCGATTCATCCGCTACCTTCAGAATTCACGAACGCGACAGAACGCCATGACCCATATACTTGCCATCGACCAGGGCACGACCTCCAGCCGCGCGATCCTTTTCGACCGCGAGATGCGCATCCGCGCCACCGCGCAGGAGGAATTCGAACAGCATTTCCCCGCCTCCGGCTGGGTCGAGCATGACCCGGCCGACCTGTGGGCGACGACCGCCGGCACCTGCCGCGAGGTGATCGAGCGGGCGGGCATCCGCACCGCCGACATTGCCGCCATCGGCATCACCAACCAGCGCGAAACGACGCTGGTCTGGGACCGCGAGACGGGCGAGCCGGTGCACCGCGCCGTCGTCTGGCAGGACCGCCGCACCGCCGACACCTGCGAAAGGCTCCGCGAGGCGGGCCACGAAGAGATGATTTCCGCGCGGACGGGGCTTCTGCTCGACCCCTATTTTTCAGGCACGAAATTGGCCTGGATCCTCGACAATGTCGACGGCGCTAGGGCGCGGGCCGAGAAGGGCGAGCTGCTTTTCGGCACGGTTGATTGCTACCTGATCTGGAAGCTGACGGGAGGCGAGGTTCATGCGACCGACGCCACCAACGCCGCGCGGACGCTGCTCTATGACATTCGCAAGGGCCGGTGGAGCCAGTCGATCTGCGACCTGCTCGACATCCCGGCGGACATGCTGCCCGAGGTCAGGGACAGCGCGGATGACTTCGGCAAGACCCGGGCTGACCTGTTCGGCCGCGAGATCCCGATCCTTGGCGTTGCCGGCGATCAGCAGGCGGCGACGGTGGGGCAGGCGTGCTTTTCGCCGGGCATGCTCAAATCGACCTACGGCACCGGGTGTTTCGCCTTGATGAATACCGGGGACGAGCCGGTGACCTCGAAAAACCGGCTTCTGACGACCATTGCCTATCAGTTGGACGGCAAGCCCACCTATGCGCTGGAAGGCTCGATCTTCATCGCGGGCGCGGTGGTGCAGTGGCTGCGGGACGGGCTGAAGATCATCCGCGAGGCGTCGGAGACGCAGCCGCTGGCGGAACGCGCCGATGAGGGGCAGAATGTCGTTCTTGTTCCGGCTTTTACCGGGCTGGGCGCGCCGTACTGGAAGGCCGATTGCCGGGGGGCGATTTACGGGCTGTCCCGCAATTCCGGCCCGGCGGAGTTCGCACGTGCGGCGCTGGAAAGCGTGGGGTACCAGACCCGCGACCTGCTGGAGGCGATGGCCGCCGACTGGACGGAGGACCGTGCGGGCGAGGTTCTGCGCGTGGATGGCGGGATGAGCGCGTCGGATTGGGCGATGCAGTTTCTGGCAGACATCCTGGATGCGCCGGTGGATCGGCCGAAGGTGCTGGAAACGACGGCGCTGGGGGCGGCGTGGCTGGCCGGGATGAAGGCCGGGATCTACCCCGATCAGGAAGGGTTCGCCCGTGAGTGGGCGCTGGACCGGCGGTTCGAGCCGCGCATGGAGGCGGAGACGCGCAATGCCAAGTACGAAAGTTGGAAGCGTGCAGTCGCGGCGACGATGACGGTGTGAGGCTCTGGATTTTTCATTGATTACCTGCAGTTAGCGCAATCCTCTCCTATTCGGAAATGAACCGGTTCCGCATCTCGACTTCCTGTCCGCGCATCAGGGTCCATGCCGTTTGCATGTGGTCGGTCATGATCGCGCGGGCCTTATCCGCGTCGCCGGCACGGAGCGCCTGAACCAGCTCGATCTGGTGGTCACGGCCCTGTTTCCAGAGTTCGCGGTTGGGCGGGGAATAAAGCTGGCGATAGACCGTCAGGTCGGTCAGCAGGTTGACCATGAAGTCGATCACGAAGCCCAGCAGCGGGTTCCCGGCCTGTTCCGCCAGCATGGCGTGGAAGCGGAGGGAGGCCACGTGCTGCTTGCGTTCCTCTTCCAGCGTGGCGGCCGGTTCGGCATAGTTGGCGAGGTGGGATTCGAGCTGTTGCAGCACGTCCTCGTCAAGCTTTCCGGCCAGCGAGGCGGAAAGCTCCGGCTCCAGCGCGAGGCGAAGCTGGTAGATGTCGCCGATGGTCAGGTCCTTGAAATAAAAGTAGTTTCCGAGAAGCGCCTTGGCGCGCTGGCGGCTGACCTCGTGGATGAAGCTGCCGCCGCCGGGGCCGGTGCGGGTCTTGATCAGGCCTTGCGCCTCGAGAATCCGCATGGCTTCGCGGATGGTGCCCTTGGCCATGCCGAAGCGTTCGATCAGCTCGGCCTCGGCGGGCAGTCGGTCGCCGGCCTGAAGCCCCTGGTCGACGACCCAGTCCTTGATCGCCTCGGCGACCTGAACGGGGCGGCTGAGCTTCGGTTCAGCCCGGCTGCGCCTCGATGGGGTGGTGGCAGGCGGCAAGTTGGTCCTTTCCCATAGGTCTCAATTCCGGCTCCTCGGCCCGGCACAGGTCGGTTGCGCGGGGGCAGCGACCGGCGAAGGCGCAGCCCGGCGGCGGGTCGAGCGGGTCGGGCAGTTCGGTGCCTTTCTGCTCGGGCGCGGTGAGGGCGCGGCCGACGACGGGGGCGCTGTCGGCCAGCAATTTTGTATAGGGATGACGGGGGTTTGCAAAGATTTTTTCCGCCTTGCCCACCTCGACCACCGCGCCGAAATAGAGCACGATGATCCTGTCACTGACCGCCTCTACCACGGCAAGGTCGTGGGTGATGAAGAGGTAGGTGAGGCCGAATTCTTCCTTCAGCCGGGCCAGCAAATTCAGCACCTGCGCCTGCACCGAGACGTCGAGGGCCGAGACCGGTTCGTCGAGGATGATGATGCGGGGATTGGCGGCGAGGGCGCGGGCGATGCCGATGCGTTGGGCCTGGCCGCCGGAGAATTCGTGGGGGTAGCGGTCGAGGAACTCTTCGCGGAGGTTGACGGAGGCGAAAATCTCGCGGATGCGATTTTCGCGTTCCGATTTTGGCATATTATACAGGCGCTTAAGGGGTGCCTCCATGATCTGCTTGATGGATTTGCGGGGGTTGAGGCTGCTGTTGGGATCCTGGAAGACATACTGGATCAATTTGCCGAATTGGGCCGGGTCGGCGTTGTCGAGGGCCTTGCCCTCGATCTCGATATGACCCTCGGAGGGCTCCAGCAGACCGACCAGCATTCGCGCGAGGGTGGATTTGCCGCAGCCGGATTCGCCAACGACTCCAAGGGTTTCGCCGGGTTCGACCGAGAAGCTCATCGGCCTCACGGCGCGGACGCCGTCGCGGGCGGGGCGGAAGAGCGAGCCTTTCAGCGGGAAGGTCTTGGCGAGGTTTTCGACTTTCAGGGCGGTCATGCGAGGCCCTCCGGCAAGGGGTCAATTCCAACGTCGGTATAACGTCGGTATTTTGTCGGTATTACGTCGGTGCGATGTACCGTCATAGCGCCTCCTCGGGGTAGAGGCAGCGCACCGCGCGGGCGCCGGAGCGGTCGAGGGCGATGTCGCCCTGTCGACAGCTTTCCTGCGCCTTGTCGCAGCGGGGCGCGAAGGCGCAGCCGGGCGGCAGGTCGTCGACCACCGGCGGCAGGCCGGGGATGGCGGCCAGTTCGCGCCGGCCTTCGCCCAGTTCCGGCACGCAGGCGATCAGGCGGCGGGTGTAGGGGTGGAGCGGGTGCGAGAGCACGCTGCCGGTCGGCCCCTCCTCGACGATGCGGCCGGCATACATCACCGCCATCCGGTCGCAGAGCTGGGCCACCACGCCGAAATCGTGGGTGATGAAGATGATCGCCAGCCCGCGTTCCCGGCGCAGGTCGTCGAGGAGCGACAGGATCTGGGCCTGCACGGTGACGTCGAGGGCGGTCGTGGGCTCGTCGGCGATGATCACGTCGGGCTCGTTGGCGAGCGCCATGGCGATGCCGACGCGCTGGCGCATGCCGCCCGACATTTCGTGCGGGTAGTTGTCAACGCGGCTTTCGGCGTTGGGGATGCGCACGTCGTTCAGAAGCTGGATGGCGCGGGTGCGGGCCTCGGCCTTCGAGATGCGGTGGTGCGAGCGGATCGCCTCGGCCAGTTGATGGCCCACCTTGTAGAGCGGGTGGAGCGTGGAAAGCGGATCCTGGAAGATGTAGGCGACGCGGTCGCCGCGTTTCTGCCGCAGCTTTTCGTAGGGCGCACCGACAAGGTCTTCGCCCTGGAAGCGCACCGCGCCGCCCGTGATCACCCCGGGAGGAGAGGCGACCAGACCCATGACCGACAGTGCCGTGACCGACTTGCCCGAGCCGGACTCGCCGATGACGCCCAGGCATTCGCCCGGTTTCACGGCGAGGGAGACGCCGCCGACGGCCTTGTAGATGCGCTTGCCCACGTGGAACTGGGTTTCCACCTCCTGGATGGCGAGGAGGTCGTCGGTCGGCTGCGGGGTATCGCCCTTGCGGTCGACCAGCGTGGTGGGCAGCGGGCGCGACAGGGCGCCCGAGCGCAGGCGCGGGTCGAGCGCGTCGCGCACCCCGTCGCCGAGGAGGTTGATGGACATGACGATCAGGAAGATCATGATCCCCGGCACGACGGAGGTGTGCGGATGGGAGATGAGGGCCGAGCGGGCCTCGCCCAGCATCGAGCCGAGATCGGCCTGCGGCGGCTGGGAGCCGAGACCGAGGAAGGAAAGGCCCGCCGTTTCGAGGATCATCCAGCCGACGGTGGTGGACATGGCGATGATGATGACCGGCAGGACATTGGGCAGAAGCTCGGTCAGGATGATGCGGGTGTGGCCCATGCCGGCCAGGCGCGCCGCGTCGATGAATTCGCGCCCGGCAAGGCCCACGGTGATGCCGCGGATGTTCCGGGCGAAGAAGGGCACGTTGACGGCGGCCACGGCGATGAGCGCGTTCATCAGGCCGGGGCCGAGGGCCGCGACGATGGCGAGCGCCAGCAGGATGTAGGGAAAGGCCATCAGCATGTCGACGCCGCGCATGAAGATGTTGTCGACCTTGCCGCCGAAATAGCCGGCGGTGATGCCGATGGCCGAGCCGAAGAAGGCGGCGAGCACGGCGGTCGCCACGCCCACGGCGAGGGAAAGCCGGGTGCCCCAGAGCAGGCGGCTGAGCAGGTCGCGGCCGAGATGGTCGGTGCCCAGCAGGTGGCCATCGGTGAAGGGCCGCTTGAAGCGGTCGGCGGTGGCGGTGATGTCGGGGTTCTGCAGCGGCAGTATGGGTGTGAGGATCACCAGCACCACGATGAAAGCCAGCACGACCGCGCCCATTGCCGCCAGCCGGTTGCGGAAGAGCAGCTTGAGGAAGGCCGTCATGTCTTGATCCTCGGGTCGAGAAGGCTTTGCGCGACATCGACCGCGATGTTGAAGAGCACGTAGCAGGCGGCGACGAAGACGACGCCGCCCTGCACCAGCAGCAGGTCACGGGTGAGGATCGCGTCGACCAGCATCCGGCCGACGCCGGGCCACTGGAAGACGATCTCGATATAGACCGCGCCCGAGAGGACGAAGCCCGCCTGGATGCCGAGGACGGGGATGATCGAGACCATGGCGGCGCGCAGGGCGTGGCCCATGATGACGCGGCGCTCGGGCACGCCCTTGGCGCGGGCGGTGCGGATGAAATCCTGCCGCAGCACTTCCAGCATGGCCGAGCGGGAGAGGCGGGCGATGACGCCGGTGGCGACGGCGGAGAGGGCCAGCGCGGGCATGATCAGGTGGCGGATGAGGTCGGGCAGGTCGCCGCCGCCATAGATGGCGTACATGCCCGAGACCGGCAGCCATTTGAGGTTCACCGCGAAGAGGAGGATCATCATCATGCCGAGGAAGAAGGACGGCACCGAGATGCCGATCAGCACGGTGAAGGTGATGGCCTTGTCGGCGAAGCCGTATTGCCGGGCCGCCGAGACGACGCCGGCGAGGATGCCGAGGATCGAGCAGAGCACGAAGCTGGTCCCGGCGAGGACAAGCGTGGCGTTGAAGCGTTCGAGCACCTCGTCGAGGACGGGGCGATTGAGCGAGAAGGAGCGACCGAAATCGCCCTGCAGCATGTTGCCGAGCCAGATGACGTATCGCTGCACCATCGGCTTGTCGAGGCCGAGGTCGCGGTTGATCTTCTCGACATTCTCGGGCGTGGCGTAGGAGCCGAGGATCGCGGTGGCCGGATCGCCGGGAATGAGCGACATGATCAGGAAGACGATGACCGTGATGCCCAGCAGGACCGGGATGGCCGACACAAGTCGCTTGAGGATGTAGCTGCCCATCTTCGACCCTTCATCTTGCCGGAAATATTCCGGGGGGAGCGTTGAAATCCCCGGATTTCAACGCGGGGGGCTGGCCCCCCGCCGGGGGGGGCCGCCGGGGGCGCGGGGGCCCAGCCAAA
>NZ_JAVKFX010000026.1:0-122838 GCF_040223625.1 Roseovarius sp.
AACTGTTCAGGTTTGACAACGGTCGGCAGACGAGCCCCAGGCTACGCGACGGTCTCAAGGACCAAGGGTGGGACGGGGTCTCGCCTGCCGATACCGAATATCACACAGATCAAAGAGACAAGGGTGGGTGCAAACCCACCATAGCGGCCACGCGATCCGGCGCAACGGCGGGTTCACACCCGCCCTACGTCGCCGTCAGCTGATGCCCCAGCACCCCGGTCACTCTCGCCTCGACAATGGCGCCCTCCTCGCGGTCCTCTCCGAACACCACCTCGGTGAACTGCTCGGTCCGGCCCATCCGCGCATTCTCCATCAGCACCTTGTGCGCCCGGCCCTGCTGCTCCTGCAGATGCCGCGCCACGCGCGCCTCCCCCGCCGCCCGCAGCCGGGCGGCCCGAGCCTTGATCTCCTTGCCGTTCACCTGCGGCATCCGTGCCGCCGGCGTGCCGGGCCGGGGGCTGTAGGGGAAGACATGCAGCCAGGTGAGGTGGCACTCCTCCACCAGCTTCAGCGAGTTCTCGAAGGCCTCGGGACTCTCCGTCGGAAAGCCCGCGATGATATCGGCGCCAAACGTCATCTCGGGCCTGAGTCGCCGTGCCTCCTCGGCAAACCTTATCGCGTCGTCCCGCAAATGCCGCCGCTTCATCCGCTTCAGGATCAGGTCGTCGCCATGCTGCAGGCTCAGATGCAGATGCGGCATCAGCCGCGGCTCGGTGGCGATCGCCTGCATCAGGTTGTCGTCCACCTCGATCGAATCGATCGACGAGATCCGCAACCGCGGCAGATCCGGCACCAGCTTCAATATCCGCATCACCAGGTCGCCCAGCTTCGGCGCCGCCGGCAAATCCGCCCCCCAGCTCGTCAGGTCCACCCCGGTCAGCACGACCTCGTTGAACCCCTTGCCCACCAGCCGCTTGATCTGCTCGACCACCACGCCCGCCGGCACAGACCGCGAATTGCCCCGGCCATAAGGGATGATGCAGAAGGTACAGCGATGATCGCACCCGTTCTGCACCTGCACATAGGCCCGGCTCCGCGTCCCGAACCCGTCGATCAGGTGCCCGGCCGTCTCGGTCACCGACATGATGTCATCGACCTGCAAGGCCTCCGTCTGCCCGATGAAATCGGCCGCCATCCCGCGCCACGTCTCGGGCTGCATCTTCTCGGTGTTGCCGATGACGGCGTCGACCTCCTCCATCGCCGAAAACGTCTCCGGCTCCGTCTGCGCCGCACATCCCGTCACGATCAGCCGCGCGCCCGGGTTCTCCCGCCGCAAACGCCTGATCTCCTGCCGCGCCTTCCGCACGGCCTCGGCCGTCACCGCGCAGGTGTTCACCACCACCGCGTTATCAAGGCCGACCGACCCCGCCAGCGCCTTCATCGCCTCGGTCTCGTAGGCGTTCAGCCGGCAGCCCATGGTCGAAAACACCGGCGCGCTCATGCCACACCCCCGAGGAAATCCGCCGTGATCACCCCGTCGCAGACATGCGTGGTCGGCCCGGTCATCCAGACGCCATCCTCGCGCCAGTCGACCCACAGCGTCCCGCCATCCAGATCGACCCGCACCTTGCGGCCCGTCAGCCCCCGCCGCGCCGCCGCCACCGCCGCTGCACAGGACGACGACCCCGACGCCAGCGTCAGCCCCGCGCCCCGCTCCCACACCCGCATCCGCAGGTGATCGGGGCCGATGACACTCGCCACCTGCACGTTGGTGCGCTCCGGATAAAGCGGATGATGCTCGTAACGCGGCCCGAACTGCTCCAGCGGCACCGCCTCGGCGTTTTCCACGAAGAAGGTGCAATGCGGGTTGCCCATGCCGGTGGCGGTCGGCCCGCCCTCGATCGGCAGTTCCAGCGTCTCCATCTCCTCGGCCAGCGGGATCTCCTGCCAGTCCAACTGAGGCTGCCCCATGTTGACCGAGGTCAGCCCTTCGCCCGCATCCACCGCGTACAAATCCCCTCGCGCCGTCACCAGGTGCAGCCGGTCCCGCCCCGTCTCGTCCATCAGGAACCGCGCAATGCACCGCGTGGCATTGCCGCACGCCGCCGACAACGACCCATCCGCGTTCCAGAAGGTCAGCCGCGCATCCGCCCCGGCTTCGCCCTGTTCGATCAACGCCAGTTGGTCGAACCCGATCCCCGTCCGCCGGTTCCCCAGCGCCACGGCGAGGGCCTCCGACACCGCAATCTCGCGCGCACGACCGTCGAGCACGACAAAGTCGTTCCCCAGCCCGTGCATCTTCATGAAGGGCAATCCGCTATGCTGAACCGTGCTCATGCGCCGGCATATAACGGCCCGCCCGCAACGAATCCAGCGGGCGCGTGAAATTCCCCAAAATATGGGTTGACCGCCCCCTCGCCACTTTCTAGATAGGCCGCCTAGTGGGCCGTTAGCTCAGTTGGTAGAGCAACTGACTTTTAATCAGTGGGTCGCAGGTTCGAATCCTGCACGGCTCACCACTGAAATCAACACCTTGGAAGATTTTCGCCGATTTGTTGAGGCGAGCATGTTCCACCGGCGCCCGAACTTCTGCACTGGTTTACCCGGCGGCCCAGTGATGTCCGGGACTTCTTCGAAGCGCCGGTTACGCAGATTTCGAATCGGCGCGGTGGATCCGGTGGAAAACTGCCCTCCGGACCAATTGGCGCCAAGCCTGCCCGGCAGGTCCTTCAGAACGCTCGGTCTACGTCATACAACTGGGAAGACGGGCGAATGCGGAGGGTCGCCGCAATTGCATGGCGACCTTTGGCTAAACGACACGCTCCCGCGATAGGAAGCAGCGGAAGCGCCAGGAGGGGGACGGCCACCGAGACCGTTTCTGGCCACCGGGCACCGCCCCCGAAACATCAGTCTACGGTGACGACCGATTGTGCCCGGTCATAGCTTTCCATCACCGCCGCGTAATTGGGCGCGACAAGCGCGTAAAGCTGGGCTAGCTCGGTCGCTTCCGGGCGGTTCCACGTGCGGTGGGCTTCCGAAAGCACCGCGTTGGTCGTCGTCGGCACGACGCCGGCCTGGGCAAATCGCGCCACGGACACGCGCGACGCCATCTCGCTCGGATCGCCCGACGCATCCAGAACGGCATAGACCTCGTAGCCCGCCACCCTGGCGTCAAGCGCCGGGAACATCACGCAGACGCTGGTCCAGACTCCGGCCATGATCAGGGTCTTGCGCCCCGTGGCCTCCACCGCGGCGACAAAGTCGGCATTGTCCCAGGCGTTCACCTTGCCCTGCCTCGGCACATAGGTCGCCCCCGGCGCAAAGGTCTCGATCTCGGGCATGAGCGGGCCGTTGGGGCCGTTGGGCTCGGACGCGGTGGTGATCACCGGAATGTCCAGAAGCGTCGCTAGCCGCGTCAGCATGACGACGTTCCGGCGCAGGTCCTCCACCTCGATATCCTTTACGGTCTGGAACAGCCCGGTCTGGTGATCGAGCAGCAGGATCACCGCGTCCGAGGGATCGAACAGCGCCTGCCCGCCACCCGTGGGCAGAACACTGGTCTTCGAGGTCTCCGCGGCGGCGGACAGCGCCTGGAACAGCAAGGCCACGAGGATCGTGATGCCGAGCAGGCGAGTGGTCACGAAAGGCAGTCTCATTCTTCGCTCCTTTGGAACAGGGGATCAGCGCGGAATGCGCGGCACGATCCAGTCGATGATATCCTGCAGAACCGCCTCCTTCCCGAGATCGGCGAGCAGGTCGTGGTAATGGCCGTCGTAAAGCTTGAGCGTCTTGTCACCGGAGCCCGCCGCGCGGGCGAAGGCCTCGCTGCCGGCGGGCAGGGTGACCTTGTCCCGGGTGCCATGCAGGATCAGCAGAGGCAGGGTGATCCGCCCGAACTCGCGCGCCAGCCGCCCGTTCCCGCGCACCATCGCGGCAACGGTTTCCGCCGGCTGGGTCTCGTCCCGCGTCATCGGATCGGCGTTCAGCCGGCCCAGCGCTGTCCGGTCCCGCGTGAAATCACGGGTCTTGAGCGTCAACACCGGCAGCGCGGGGAAGAGCCGGCCTAGCCCCTTGATCAGCGCCAGCACAGCCTTCGGCGCGGGAACCCGGAAAGCAAAGCTTTCGCAGACAAGCCCTGCAAGGCTCGCACCGTGATCCAGCGCATAGGTCGTGGCCACCACGCCCCCGGCGCTATGGCCCAGCAGGAACACCCCGAGCCCCGGATCGCGCGACCGCGCGAGGTCGATGACCGCCCGCAGATCGGCAACATAGTCGGCGATGGATCCAACCCGGAAACGCGGCCCGTCCGAACGCCCCCGCCCCCGCAGGTCAAGCGCGTACACATGAAATCCGGCCGCCGCCAGCGCCTCGGCCGGGCCGGCATACTGGCCGCCATGCGAGTTGAACCCGTGACAGATGACCACCACGGCCCTGGCCCCCGCCGCCGGGCGCCACGAGCGATAGAAGATCCGGGTGCCGTCCGGATGAACAAGGCGGTCCTCGAGATAGGTATGGGGCAGGTGGTGTGTCATGAATACGGTCCTTTCGACCGGAGGGAGGGAGGGGCGGCGCACCGGGAGACATGCGCCGCCATTGACCGGCTGGGGACAGGGGAGTGAGCCGGCCAATTCGTGAACACGTCAGTGATCCCCGACGAAACCGGCAATGATGGCGGCCGACAGCTCCGGGTGCTGATGCTGGGGCCCGTGCCCGGCGGCGGGATAGGTCACGAGCGTGGTCGTCGGCAGCAGGCCGTTGAGCGCGTACCAGTTCTCGACCGGAAAGATGATGTCGTGATCCCCGCCGATGTGAAGGATCGGCACCCGCGTCGTCTTCAGCGCCTCCAGCACCTGCGGCGCCGGAAAGGCCGGGTTGGCCGGGCCGCCGGCGATGCGGGCCCGCGCGAACTCGATCGGCACCGGCGGGCTCCTATCGTCCGGCATCGCCTCCATCCGCGCCTCGATCCGCGCCTGCGAGCGGGCGGCGGCCGCGCGGCTGGCCTCCGATCTCGGTTGGAAGAACAGGCCGACCACGTCCTCGAAATCGTTCACCTCCTTGCCGGCAAGCTCGTAGAACAGAGGCTCCGCCATCTTGACCAGCTCTCCGGGCGGGGTTGTCCCGATCAGCACCAGCGCCCGGATCAGGTCGGGGGCCTGGACCATCGCGACCTGCGCCGCCATTCCGCCGATCGACCAGCCCCCGAGCACCACGTCTTTGAGGCCCAGTCCCCGGATCAGGTCGAGCGGGTCCGCCGCCATTTCTGCCGGGTTGTAGCTCATCCGGCCGGTAGAGCGGCCGAAGCCCGAGTAATCGAAGGTGATGACGCGAAAGCCGTGACCGGCAAGCGCATCGAGAAAACCTGGATCCCAGTCATCCAGCGTCGCCCGGAATCGGGTGCAAAGCACGACCGGTATGCCCTCTCCGACCGAACGATAGGCCAGCGTTCGCCCCTCTGTCTCGATCAACTGCGTGGAGGCGTGCAAGGCGTCTGAAACGTCGACGGACTTCAACATGGGTCACTCCTGTTTCTGAATGAAGCGGTAGGCATTTCCATTGCGCTCGGCGTAACCCAGCCCCGGGTAGGCCCAGTGGTAGCCGAGCATCAGCAGCGTCTCCGCGGCGGCCCGGTGCAGCAGCTCCTTGCGGGTCTTCAGCGCCCGCTCGGGGTCCGTATCGAAGCCGAAATGCCAGTCGGGGTGCTCGAAAAAGATGACATCGCTGGTGCAGGCGTCCCCGGTGATCAGCAACGGATCGGGTCCGTCCAGACGGAATGAGAGGTGCCCGGGGGTATGACCGGGCGTCGCGATAGCCACGATACCGGGCAGAACCTCGTCATCGGGTTCGATCAGGCTCAGTCGGTCCTCGACCGCAAAGAGATCCCGCTTCGCCCCCTGCCCGAACGCGTGCAGGCCCGGGGGATTGCGTTCCTCGAACGCGCCGTCCGTCCAGAAGTCCCACTCGGCCCGCGACAGGAAGTACCGAGCATTGGGAAACAGCAGCCCGCCCCCGGCCACCGTCGTGCCCCCGGAATGATCCGGGTGGGCATGCGTGTAGATCACCGCCGTGATCTCTTCGGGGCGGATGCCCGCCGCATTCAGGTTCTCGGCCAGCCGCCCCGTGCTGGGCTGGAAATTCCCCCCGGCGCCGGTATCGACCAGGATCAACTCGTCGCCGCGCCGCAGAAGCGGGATGTTGGCCCGAACCGGGGCGCCGCCCTGCGTCCCGCCCAGCTGCCCGAGGATGTCGGACCGGTCGGCTTCACCGGCATCGGGCAGAAGGATGTCGGCCGTCAGGGTCAGGTAACCGTCGCTGAGAACGGTGACGTTGAACGCGCCCTGCGTGAAACGGTGCGGCGGGATCGGCTGGCCGTGATGCGTGGTCTCATGTCGTTGCATCTCCATCTCAGCGATCCTGCAAAACCTGATGCGCCGAAGGCTGGGCGCCCCCTTCCAGGAAAGCGTCTCCGGCCGACGCCAGCCCGACGGCCGCGGCCACCCCGGCGCCATAGGCCGGATCGGCCCGGCGGCAGTTCTCGACATGCCGAAGCTGGCTTTCCCGGTCCGCGCCCGCCATGCTCCGTGCCGTGTTCTCGAACAGCCGCTGCCGCGCGTCCGGCGTCATCAGCCGGAACAGGTTGCCGGGCTGCTCGAAATGATCCTCGTCGACACGGTGATCCCAGTGCGCCGCATCGCCCTCCAGCGCCAGCGGCGGTGGAACGGCCCCGGGCGCCACGTCCCATTCGCCATGCGAGTTGGGAAAGTAATGCGGCGTCGCGCCAAGATTGCCATCGGTCCGCATCGCCCCGTCGCGGTGATAGGAATGAAACGGGCAGCGTGGCGCATTCACGGGAATCGCGTTGAAATTCACCCCCAGCCGGTAACGCTGCGCATCGCCGTAGGAGAACAGCCGCGCCTGCAGCATCCGGTCGGGCGAAAAGCCGATCCCCGGAACCACGTTCGCCGGCGAGAACGCCGCCTGTTCGACCTCGGCAAAGACATTGTCCGGATTGCGGTTCAACTCCAGCTGTCCGACCTCGATCAGCGGAAACTCGGCATGCGACCAGACCTTGGTCAGATCGAAGGGGTTGTGCCGGTGTGCGCGGGCTTCCTCCTCGGTCATCACTTGGATGCACAGGGTCCATGCCGGGAAATCGCCGGTTTCGATCGCGGTGAAAAGATCCCTTTGGTGGCTCTCCCGATCGCCGCCGATGACGGCCGCGGCCTCCGCGTCGGTCAGGTTCTCGATCCCCTGCCGCGAGCGCAGGTGGAACTTGACCCAGCACCGCTCGCCTGCCGCATTGACCATGCTAAACGTGTGCGAGCCGAACCCGTGCATCGTCCGGTAGGATCTCGGCAGGCCCCGGTCGCCCATCACGATCGTCACCTGGTGCAGCGCCTCCGGCAGCAGCGACCAGAAATCCCAGTTGTTCGCAGCGCTGCGCATACCCGTCCGCGGGTCGCGCTTCACGGCATGGTTCAGATCCGGAAAGCGCAACGGGTCGCGGAAGAAGAAGACGGGGGTGTTGTTGCCGACAAGATCCCAGTTGCCTTCCTCGGTGTAGAACTTGACCGCGAAGCCGCGGATGTCGCGCTCCGCATCCGCCGCCCCGCGTTCGCCCGCCACGGTCGAAAACCGCACGAAAACCGGCGTCACCTTGCCGATGCGGTCGAACAGCCGCGCCTTCGACAAGCCGGTGATATCGCCCGTCACCCTGAAGGTGCCATAGGCCCCCGACCCCTTCGCATGCATCCGCCGCTCAGGAATGACCTCGCGGTCGAAATGCGCCAGCTTTTCGATCAGCCAGATATCCTGCAACAGCGCCGGGCCGCGTGGTCCGGCGGTCTCGGTGTTCAGGTTGTCGGCCACGGGTGCGCCGTTCGCATGGGTCAGGGGCAGCTTGGTCATCTCGGGTCTCCTGGAAATCGGTGGGGTCAGGCGGCGACGTAATCGTCGGTCGACATCATCCGGGCATAGGCAAAACCCAGCGCCGACATGAAGGCCGCGTGGGCCTGTTCGGCCGGCACGGTCATGCCCCCGAACTCCAGCGGGCGCGAGGCGCAGGCATCGTGGATCACGGTGACGTCGTAGCCGAAATCGGCCGAGGCGCGCGTCGCGGCGTCGACGCACATGTGGCTCATGTTCCCGCAGATCACCACCCGGTCGACCCCGTGCTCGTCCAGATGCGCCTTCAGGTCGGTGTCGCGGTAGGAATTGATCCGGTGCTTGAGAACCACGTGCTCGCCCTCTGCCGGTCGCACGCTGTCATGGATGGCCGCGCCTTCGGTACCGGGGCGGAAGAACGGGGCGTCGTCGGTCGGGAACTCGTGCCGGATATGCACCACGAGGTCGCCCGCCTCCCGCGCCTTGCCGATCAGCCGCGCGGCGTTCTTCGCCGCCGGCTCCACGCCGGTCAGGGGCCAGTCACCGCCGGGGAAATAATCGTTCTGGATGTCGATGACGATCAGGGCTGTCTTGCTCATGCGAATGTCCTTTCCTGTCTGATCTACGGGGGGTGGACGGGCCGGGGCGGCTCACGCGCCCCGGCCGCGCCTCAGCGCCGGATGAACGCGAGCAGGTCCGCGTTTATGATGTCGGGATGGGTCGTGCACATGCCGTGCGGCAGGCCCTTGTAGGTCTTCAGGACCCCGTTCTTGAGAAGCTCCGCCGACAGCGGGGCCGAGGCGGCATAGGGCACGATCTGGTCGTCGTCGCCATGCATCACCAGCGTCGGCTGGGTGATGGATTTCAGGTCCTCGGTGAAATCCGTCTCCGAGAAGGCCTTGATGCAGTCGTAATGCGCCTTGGCCCCGCCGGCCATGCCCTGCCGCCACCAGTTCTCGATCACGCCCTGGCTCACCTCCGCGCCGGGCCGGTTGAACCCGTAGAAAGGGCCCGCCGGCACGTCGTGGAAGAACTGCGCCCGGTTGGCGACCAGCGCGGCGCGGAACCCGTCGAACACCTCGATCGGCAGGCCGCCGGGGTTCTTGTCGGTCCTGACCATGATCGGCGGCACCGCCCCGATCAGCACGGCCTTGGCCACCCGGCCCGGCTTGGCCCGCGCCACGTAATGCGCCACCTCTCCGCCACCGGTCGAATGACCGACATGCACCGCGTCCTTCAGGTCGAGATGGTCGGTCAGCGCCGCCACGTCGGCGGCATAGGTGTCCATCTCGTTGCCCTCCCATGTCTGGGTCGAGCGGCCGTGACCGCGCCGGTCATGGGCGATGACCCGGAAGCCTTCCCCGAGGAAGAACATCATCTGGTTGTCCCAGTCGTCGGCCGTCAGCGGCCAGCCATGGTGAAAGACGACGGGCTGCGCGTCGCGCGGGCCCCAGTCCTTGTAGAAGATGAGGGTGCCGTCGTTGGTTTCGACGAAAGACATGATGCGGGTTCCTTCCGGGTTTGTGGTTTGATCGGTCAGGGCGTGCAGGCCCCCGGGCGCCGCCAGCGCGGCAAGGCCGAGGCCGCCGGCCACAAGCACCTCGCGCCGCGAAACTGGCAGATGGGTCGGGGTCTGGCGTTCGGTCATCGGGGCCTCCTGTGGCTCTGCGGTCGGGTGGTGACCTCGGGGAAAGGATGCCCCGCGCCCGGGGCTCCGGCGAGTTAAGGAACGTAAAACGATGCAAATGTGCGGAATGGCCGGCCTTCACCGGGCGGGGCCGGCCCCGGATGCCGCCGCCAGCGCGTAAAGCGCCTGGGCCATCGGCAGGGCCCAACTCCGCCGCTCGGCCAGAAGAAGCAGCCCGTTCGCCGCACTCTCGCCGCCGGGGAGAAGACCGCGACCGGGAATGACGCCCACGGGCCGGCCCGCACAAAGCAGGGCGGCCAGAAGCGGTATGATGCCCGTGGCCTCACCGGCCCGAGGACCGCCGCAATTGCCCAGGCAAAGCGCCGTATCGAAATCCTCGACCACGATCTGCGACAGGCTCAGCGTGTCCGCCAGGTCGTCCCTGGCGGTCCGATCGGCCAGAAACCGCGCCACGTCGGTCAGGCGCGCCGACCGGTCCGGGTGCGGTTTGACCACGCCCGCATCGCCGCCGGCAGGTGTGGCCAGAACCACCTCGGCTTCCCGGTCGCGGAACAGGTAATAGGCGGCCGCGACAGTCTCGAGGCGGGGGCCGGCCATCTTTTCGCGGGCGGCGTCAGCCGGGGCCAGGATGATCAGAAGGCGTATCGGCTGAGCGCGCGGCATGAGGGGGCTCCTGTTCGCCCCGAGCTTGCCGGCGACCGGGTCTCGGCACGAGTTGCGATTTGTAAATCGATGTAAAGGCCGGGCCGGTCATGTCCCGCTCCACCCGCCGCACCAACGCCGTGGCACCGGCCGCCCTTGCCATGCGCAGCGCGGCATCGAACCCCGCCGCCGCGCCCGCCGCGTCGGACATGCGCAGGCAGATCCCTGCCCGCTCCCGGTACAGCTCCGGCGCCCACCAGCTTCCCCCGGACCGCCTTCCACGGGCCAGGGCCCGGTCCACGATCCCCAGCGCCTCCGCATGGCGCCCCAGCCGGGACAGGGCCCGCGCCTCGGTCGCCACGAAGACCGGCTCGAACAGGATGAACCCCGACGACCGCAACTGATCCAGGTTGGGCCGCAACTGCCTAAGGCACCCGGCACTGTCGCCCTGGCGCTGTACCAGTTCCGACTCGAAACACTCCGCATATGTGTGCCAGACGTCCAGCGACGCCAGGCGCGTATGCTCCTTCAGAAGGGCCACGTAACGCGCGGCCAGCGCATCGTCGTCCGAGGCCAGCGCCAGCGGACAAGCCGCCTCGGCCAGCACGTTGGAGAGGGACGCGGTGTGCCGGATACTCCGCGCTTGGGTCAGCTTCGCTTCCACGGCCTCGAGCGCGCCCGCCTCGTCGCCAAGGAACCAGCGGCAGCGTGACAGGATGATATGGGCCGTGATCTTCTGATCGAAGTAGAACCGGATCGTGTGGCCCCCCGCCGGCAGGTACTCGTAATCCGCCAGCATTTCGGTCAGCCCCGCCGCCGCCGCCTCGTGCCGGCCCAGCCAGTGCAGCGTCGCCGCCGGCATCCGCCGTCCCACGCAAACGTCCGCCGGGTCCGGAGAGGCCGCCGTCAGCCCGGCAAAACGCTCGGCCAGCATAAGGCCCTGCCCCGGCTCTCCCCGGTTGACCGCATCGACCCAGAGCGCCCAGACAGCGCGCAACTGGTGATCGACATCGCCAAGCCGTTCCGCGATCCGCGCCGAGGCATGCCACGCCGCAACGCCACGCTCGGGCTCGTCCGCCGACACAAGCTGCGGCCAGCCCAGCGCGGTGTAAAGCTTCATACGCAGCGTTTCGTCGAGGTCGGGATTGGCATCGAGGAAATGGATCGAAGCGGTGACGGCGGCAAGAGATTCGTCGCAGAGCGAAAGCTTGAAGAAAAGCGGCAGCGCGGCCACCGTCAGGCGGGCCCCGATCAGGCTGTCCCCCGTCTCACCGAACGCCCAGTCGAGACAGGCCCGCAAGCTCGGGACGACATGGGCGAACCCCGTCGCAACATCCTCGGTCGTACCGGAGTAAAGATACGGCCCCGCCCCCTCCAGATGGCCAAGCAGATGGCGCCCCAGTCGGCCCATGACAGCCTCCAGCTCGCCGGCGCCCTCCAGCGTCTCGAAGGCATAGATACGGGTCGTGTCCAGCAGACGGTAGAAGGTCACGCTGCGATCGGCCTCCAGAACCACCAGCGATTTGGCGATCAGCGCCGCCAGCAATTCGGCCCCGTCCCCGCCCAGAACCGCCTCCGCCGCCTCTGCCGGAAACCGCCCGCGGAAGACCGAAAGCGCCTGCAAGGCCCGCTGCTCGGCCGGCTCCAGCAGCATGTAACTCCAGTCGAGCGTCGCCCGCAGCGTCTGGTGCCGCGCCAGCGCCGTGCGCCGCCCCCGGGTCAGCACGCTGAAACTGTCCGACAGCGACGCCGCCAGCGCCGCGATCCCCATGGTTTCCAGCCGCCCGGCGGCCAGTTCGATGGCCAGCGCGATCCCGTCCAGTCGCTGGCAGATCAGCGCCACCAGCGGCGCGTCCGCATCCGAAAGCTCGTACCCGCCAAGCGCCGCGTCGGCCCTCTCGAGGAAAAGCTGCACGGCCGGCGCGTGGGCCACCTCCGCCGTGCCGGCATCGGCCGCCGGCGTGGTCAGCGGCTGAAGTCGGTGGATACGCTCCCCGCACGCCCTCAGCGGTTCGCGGCTCGTGGCAAGGAAACGCACCGACGCGGTGCCCGCCAGGATCGTTTCCACGAACAGCGTCGCCGCCTCCACCACATGCTCGCAACTGTCGAGAACGACCAGGGTCGGCACATCGTCCATCGCCTGCGCCAGCGCGCCGACAAGGTCGCGCGACCGGGTCGCCACGCCAAAGGCCGTGGCCGCAACCGTCGGCACGCGCTCGCCCGCATCGATCTCCGACAGGTCGATCCAGACCTTCCGGCAGCCGTCGTCGAGACGGCTCAGGATGGCCCGGGCGACCGCCGACTTGCCCACGCCGCCGGGCCCGGTCAGCGTTACAAGCCGGCCTTTCGCAAGCTGGGCCATGGCCGCCCGCACGGCGTCCTCCCGCCCGAACAGCCGCCCCTGCGCCGCCGGGGGCACGCCGCGCGCCTCCGGTCCTGTCCGCCCTGGCGTGGCATCGACCCGCGTCACCGGCGCGACGAACATGTACCCCCGTCCCGGCACGTTCGTGATAAAGCCGGGGTTGGCCCGGTTGTCGCCAAGGGCCTTGCGCAGGCCCGAGACATGCACCCTGAGATTGGCCTCCTCCACATGGGTATCCGGCCAGACCTGCGCCACGATCTGGGCCTGCGTCCGTATCTCGCCGGCATGGGTGACAAGACAGATCAGCACGTCCATCGCCCGGCTGCCCAGCGGCACGGCCTCGCCGTTGCGCGACAGGCTGCGCCTGTCGGGCCGAAGCGAAAAGGGGCCAAACCGGAACTCGTCTTCCATCTGTGTCTCCGGACGTTCCTGATACCGGCGAACATGGTGCGCCGGTTCCTTGCTAGATCAAAATTTGGGCAACGTCTTCGCCGCGATTGCGCACCCATGGTTCCAAAGTGCTGAATCTTCTCCCGGACCCGCGAAATCTGGTGTATTTTTGCCCGAACGTCTCTCGACATCACTGGAGTACGGGGTGGAATCGCTTCTCGATCACGGGGTGATGAAGTTCCCAAAGGCCGGTCTTCTGGCCACATCGGAATCGCGGTCCTGGAACGGGATCGCGGCAGAACTCCGCGCGCATCCCGCGGGCGAGATCCCCGACATCTGCGCCCAACAGACCGAGATCACCTTCGCGGTTCACGGCAGCGCCGGTGGCAGCGTGCAGCGTCGCGGCAACGGCCAGTTGCAAATCACGCCCAGCCGCACCGGCACGATCTGGCTCTGCCCCTCCGGTATCCAGGAAGACCATATCCGGATCACCGAGAATATCCCCGAGGTGCTGCACGTCTATCTGCCGCCGTCACAGCTCGACATCCGCTCCGAAAGCACCTCTCACCGCCCGGAATTCGGCGAGGCGTTCTACCGCGCGGGCCTCGAAGACGAGTTCGTCCGGCAGATCTGTCTCCGGATCGTGGCCGAGCTCCGCGAAGAGACGTCGGGCGGCGCGCTGCTGATGGAACATCTCGCGATGGCCCTGACCGCGCACCTTTTCGACCTCTCCGACAGAGCCTCCAGGTCAGCGCCCCGCAGCCCCGAAACCGGCGCGCTCGACAGGCGCCGCCTGCGTCGGGTCTGCGACTATATCGAAACCCATTGGGACAGCGAGCTCAGCATCGCCGATCTCGCCTCCGTCGCCTGTCTCAGCCGCTACCATTTCTCCCGCGCCTTCACCGCCGCGACCGGCGAAACCCCGGGCCGTTACATCGGCCGGCGCCGCCTCGAACACGCCGCCGAACTGCTGCGACGCACCGACATTTCCTTGACCGACATCGCTGCGCTCTGCTGCTTTTCGTCCCAGACCGCCTTCGCCAAGGCCTTCCGCCGCCGGTTCCAGCAGACACCGGGTGCCTTCCGGCGACGGGTTCGGGCCTGACCGGGCGGCTATTCCGACGGCGCCACGGTTCCCGGCAGGCTCAGGTCGCCGGACGCGATCTCGAAGACGTCCGCGACGCAAAGCAGCGGCGCATGAAGGTTCCCGTTGATCCGAAGCCCGGCGGTTACCCCGTCAAACGACGCCCCCACGATATTGCCGATCACCGAAAGCGGAATCGCAACCTCGACCGTGTCGCCATCGAGCCGCGTCTCGTACTCGGGGCTGTCGATCAGCAACGGCACACCCGGCCATGTCGGCGGCACCCGCGGCGTCGTACCCGCCGGGATGTCGATCACCTTCAGCCCGGCGCCACAGGCCTCGTCCGGGGCAAGCACCACCCAATGCGGATGCCACACATCGCGGTTCTTCCCGCCATAGGCCGCATCGTCGAAATCCGGGTGAAACGTCACTGCCAGCGCGACGATGCCCTGGCCCGGATCAAAGCCGATGTCGCCGCTGTCAAGCGAGGTCGGCCAGACATACGCATAGACCGAGGACCCCTCGAAAGTGCCGATCGCCTCGGGCCTGTCCGCGCCCGCGTCCCCCCGCACCCGCGTCGTGAAGATGGCAAATTCGCCTTTGACCCTGACATCGGTCTCGATGATATCGAACGAGGCCATGATCGCCTCGGTCGGCTGCCCCTTGATCGAATGGGAATATGATGGCACCGCCGCTATCAATCCGGAAACCAGCGCCGCCGTTGCAGAAAGTCTCATCGTCCAGTCCTCTCCTTGAAGGTCCTCGGTTGCAATGCCCCCCGGAACGGGCCCCATCAATCGGGGCGTCTGAGTACGTGTCCGGAAGCTGTTGTCCGGGAACAGTGTACAGGCGTCCTTTCACGCCACCGGGTTAATCGCTGAAAATGGATGTAAAGACATGTGCGCGGCCATCGCGGCATCGGTGGCGCTTGACGTAATGGCACCGCCTCCTGCCTCGCGCGGGCGGCAGGAGGCGCTCGAAAGGTAAATGCCGAAAGGGTCTCTAGTCGAACATGCCCTTGGGCGTCTCGCCTTCGAGAAACGGTTCGATAAGGCTGTGCAACAACTCGGCCTGCCCGATCACGGCAGTGTGCGACGTGCCCGGCAGTATCGCCAGGCGCGAGGCTGGAAGCGGCTTGCCCAGATCCCCCATGACGCCACCGCCCAACAGCCGGAACATTTCAACGGTGTGTTCGAGCGTCGCCGTGTCAGCATCGCCTGCGATGATCAGGACGGGCGCCTCGATCTCCGCGACGTCTTCCCCCCATGCCATGGGCTCGAACTCCAGCGCGATCAGCTTCTCGACCACCGCAGGATACCCTTCCGGATCGGGTGCAAGTTTGCGCCATTCCTCCTCGAACGGCGTTCCGACGAACAGCTCGGGGGTCAGTTGCGGCAGAAAGGCGATGAAGTCGGGCTGCATGCCCTCCATGTCATAGGCCACCGACGCGGCAATCAGCCGGTCGATACGCTCCGGGTGCCGGATGGCCATCTGCAACCCCGCGACCCCCCCATGGAATAGCCGAAGACATCCGCCTTTTCGATCCCGACCGCGTCCATGAAGGCCACCACATCGTCGGCAAGGGTCTGATAGGTGATCGGCCTGTCGATATCGGTCGTGCGGCCGTGGCCCTGGAACTCCAGCGCATAAACCTGGCGCGTTTCGGCAAGTTTCGGGATGATGTCGCCCATGGTGAGGATGTTCATATAGGCCCCGTGAAGGACGATCAGCGGATCGCCTTCGCCGGAGACCTCGTAATACATCTCCATGCCATTGACGTCGACGCGCGCGCCTGTCGGCTGCGTCTGGGCCGCAGCCGGCCCGAACGCGAAGACGGTCAGTGCGATGAGAATGGAACGTAGCATGTGCTGGTCTCCCGATCACGCCGCCGAATGGTCCGGGGTGTCCGCCGGAAAGTCGCCCGCGGCCGCCATGTCCATCCACACGAATTCGAGGACATGACCATCGGGATCTTCCAGAACGCGGTTGTACATGAAGCCCATGTCGAGCGGCGCCCGAATGTCGGCCCTGCCGCCGCCGCTCGCGCCAGCTGCCACGGTCGCGTCCACGTCTTCGCGGCTGTCGCGCGTCAGGGCGATGAGAACCTCGCTGGTCTCTTTCGCATCGGCGATCCTCTTCGACGTGAAGGTGGCGTAGTAATCGTTCTGCAGCAGTTGCAGCGTGATCGCCTCCGACCAGACCATGCTGGCCGCGTTCTCATCGCTGAACTGCTCGTTCTTCTCGCACCCGATCGCGGCGTAAAAGCGCGCTGCGACTTCAAGATCCTTCACAGGCAGATTCACGAATATCATCTTTGTCATGGTCATCACCGTTGATTGGTTTCCTTGCTTGGTCATTCTCGGGGCTCCTTCCGAGTGGAGTGATGCGTTGGTTGTCCGGTTGTCTCCTGAAGCGGTAAGGATCGTTCAGACTGGGCTCAATTACGTGCCGGGTAATTGCGCTTCGGTTCCGGGAGGGTCATAGCCACTCGGTGACGAAGCGCGGGCTGGCGTGGATATCGATCATCTCGACCCGCTCGCTCTTGGCGCGAAAGCTGTGGGCCACGCCCGCAGGGGCCACGAGGATCTGCCCTGCCCGGGCCTCGATCACCTCTGCCCCGATGACGAATGTCACGATGCCTTTCCGGAGGATGAAGGTCTCCGCGTAGGGGTGGCGATGCAGCCCCGGCCCCTCACCGCAAACCGCCAGGGCGTTGAAGATGATCGACACCTCGGACCCGATTGACCGGCCTTCGACCTCTCCTCGCCAGGCGGATGACAAAGGTGGGTGTGCTTTCGCTTTCATGTTTTGCATCTCCTGGTTGGACTTCCGGTGTAGCATCAAAAATGTAATTCATGTAGAATCAGAAACGTAATGCTGCATTCCGAAAACCATAGACTGCACTGGGATGATCTGCGGCTGATCCTGTGGGTGGCGCAGGCCGGCTCTTTTGCCGCGGCCGCCGAGAAGCTGGGCGTCAGCACCCCCACCGTGTTCCGCAAGGCGAAGGCGCTGGAGGAGCGTCTGGGAACCCTGGTGTTTCGCCGCGACAATACCGGCGTGACCCTGACAGCGGCGGGGCGGGACGCCGCCGCACTTGCAGAAAGGTTCGCGGACGAGGTCGCCTCGCTGGAAGCCCGTATCGGCGATGCCGATACCGACGCCTCGGGCACGATCCGTTTCGCAACGGTCGATACGCTTGTGGCCGGCCCCCTGATGCCTGTGCTGGCAGGGTTTCGCGAAGCGTTTCCCCGGATCACGCTGGATGTCCGGTCCGGTGTCGGCATGGCCAGCTTCCGCCAGCGTGAGGTGGACGCGGCTCTCCGCGCGGGCGGTGAACCCGACGACGACCTCGTCGGCCGGCGCCTGTGCAGGATCGCGGTGGGCATCTACGGCGCACGCCAGTCCGCCTCCACCGCCGGCTCCGAATGGGCGGATCACGACTGGATCGTGCCCGATGTGGAACTTGCACACCTGGCCTCCTTCGCCTGGCTCAAGCAACGGGGCCTCCTCGACAAGGCCGTCATGCGCGCCAACAGCCTCTTCACGCTGGGCGCGGCGGTGGCCGGCGGCATCGGGCTTGGCATCCTGCCCTGCTATTTCGCCGATGGCGACCCGCGGTTGCGGCGGATCGGCCCCCCGATCGACACACTTGCAAGCGATCTTTGGTTTCTCACCCATGCCGAACTTCGCCACACCGCCAGAATACTGGCGCTGTCCGATCACCTCGCCAGCCGGTTCAAGGCATTGCAGCCGCTGTTCGAAGGCCGCCACGGCGACTGACCCCGCCTCGCCCGCCGGGTCCGACCGGTCCCGCGTTCCGGCAACCCCGACACACGCGCCTTCTTTCCTTCAGATCGACAACGATCCGCACGAACGCGCAGGAAACGGGTCGCTTGCTGCCCCCGGTTCCATACTCTCCGGCACAGCCTTCCGGAGAACGAATGAATGCCGCCCCTATCCCGCCTCGTCATGTCCGCCCGGTTCATGTACGCCGCCGATCAGATCGCCCTCGTGGCCGTGCCGATTGTCGCTCTTCTGGTCTTCGACGCCTCCGCGGGCGTCATCGGACTGCTCGTGGCCTGCCAGTCCTCCGCCCTCCTGATCGGATCGATTCCCTTCGGCCTGGTCGTCGATCACTTTCAGCTAAGAACGATCCTCATCGCCTCCACCTTGCTGGCCCTTGCGGGCTTCAGCGCCGCAGCGCTGGCCCTGGCGGCAGGGGGCATTGCCGTTTTCGGGCTGGCCATCGCGACGGCCGGGCTCGGGATCGTCCTTTACGAACTGGCGACATTCTCCGTCTTACCGAAACTTGTCGACGCCCGGGGCCTGGGACCCGCCAACGCGCGCGTCTCCCTTCCCCGGGCCCTGGCCTCTTTCCTGGTGCCCCTGGCACTGAGCCTTCTGCTCTCCGCTGAAACAGCCACGTCCGCCTTCTGCATTGCGGCTGCGGGCGCCTTCGCCGCCTTGATGGTCGTCAGAACAATGCCCACGGTATCCCGCGCACGTTCCCCCGAACAGCCGCTCCCCGGACGCCTGGCAATGGGGGCAAATCTTGTCCTCCGGCACGGATTGCTCCGGCCCATTTCTCTTTGCGCGATATTCTGGAACCTTGCCTTCGCGGTCCTGCTCGTCGTTCTGGTTCCCGTGATCGTCGAGGTGTACGGCGGGCATCCATCCCTCTTCGCTGGCGCGATGGCGGCCTTTGGTATCGCGGCCATATCCGGCATCTGGGTGGCCGGCAGGATTGCACCCGCCACTCCACCCCGTGTCATCCTGATTGCCGGCCCGGCAAGCTCCGCCGTTGCATCGGTGCTCTTGCTGGCCGTCCCGGCCCGGTCCCCCGAACTCGTGCTTTACCCGGCGTTCTTTCTTCTCGGCTTCGGCCCCTCCATGTGGCTCGTCGTGCAGAACACCGTACGCCAGTTGGTGACACCCGAGGACATGCTGGGCCGGGTCAATGCAGTGATCCAGACCGCCATCTACGGTGTCCGGCCGCTCGGCGCCCTGCTCGGCGGCGCGATCGCCGGCACATGGTCTCCCGAAGCGGGCTTGTGGGCGGTGGCGACCCTGTTCGGCCTGTCCTTCCTTGCCGCCTTTCTCAGCGGCCTCCGCAAGGTCATGGATTACGACGCCATGAAAGCATTACCTCGGACGTAATTGAGCAGCCGCAACTCTCCTGCTTGAGTGCGGCACACAGATGGCCCTCTACCGCACAAGGAGTGATCCCACATGACGCCCTTCCACAGATTCATAGGGAAATCAGTTGGCACCTTCGCAAAACTCGCCCTGACCCTTCTATTGATCGCCAGCCTGCCCCACCACACTTACGCAGAAGGAGAACCCCGCATGAAGGTTCGCGACCTCTACCCCCTCGTCACCACCCCGAACCTGGCCGAAACCAGGGATTTCTACGTCACCCATTTCGGCTTCGACGTTGCCTTCGAGGCAAGCTGGTTCATCTACCTGGTCGGCCCCGCCGAAGAGGACAGCCGTGGCGCCACGCTGGCCTTCATGCATCCCGACCACCCCTCGACCCCGCCCGGACCGGAAAGCTTCGACGGGAAGGGCATGATCCTGACCATCGAGGTGTCCGACGCGGCGGCGGTCTTCGAACGTCTCAGCGCGGGCGACGCGCCCATCGTCCATCCCCTGACGGACGAGGACTGGGGCCAGCGCCGCTTCATGACCCGCGACCCGGCCGGCGTTCTGGTCGATATCGTCGAGCAGATCGAACCCAAGGCGGGTTTCTGGGATCAGTACATGACGGAGTAGAGATCGCGTCTATCGTCTCCACGACCGAACACCACAGGATGCTCCCCGATGACCTCGGGGGGCACCACGACCCCCCCCGCGTGCCCCGAAACCACGGACGCTGGCCCTTCGCGGCGGCTATCCCGGGGTGACCCCGTGATGAACATGGAACAGGTTGTCGGGATCGCAAGCCGTCTTGACCGCTCGCAGACGGCCATAATTGACGCCTCAGAAGTCTTCCTCCCCGGTGCAAGATTCGAAAATCGGTCGAGAGATTCGCCTTGACCCTCACGTTGCGTCAGGCCCTAACAAAGGGTCCTGCGGACAGTCGCAGGAGGTGAGTATGACGACCTATACGGTGAGCGAAGTTGCAGCCCTGGCGGGTATTTCGGTGCGCGCCCTGCATCATTACCATGAGATCGGCCTGCTCCATCCCGCCTATGTCGGCGAGAACGGGTATCGTTACTACACTCGGGAAGAACTGCTGCGTTTGCAGCAAATCCTGATCCATCGGGAACTGGGTATCTCGCTTTCGGACATCGCCGCGATTCTCGACGCGCCAGACTTCAACCGTCTGGTAGCGCTCAAGAACCAGCGCGAGCGCATGGCCCACGAGATGGCCCGTTCCGCCGAAATCCTGAAGACGATCGACCGCACGATCGCCGAAATCGAAGGAGAGAGGGCCATGAACGACGCGGAACTGTATTCCGGTATCATCGACCCGAAGAAACAGGCAGAGTACGAAGCCTGGCTTGAGTCAATGCATGGGCCCGAGGTAAGGGCGCACATCCAACAGGGCCGCCGCAAGATGGAGAACCTGGAACCCGGGGAGAGAGAGGCCATGATGTCCGAACTCAGGGATATCGAACAGCACCTCGCCGCCGCTTTCCGGGATGGTATTGCACCTGAATCCAGGTCCCTCGATCCTGTCATCGAACGACACCGGGCCTGGGTGGCATCAAGCTGGGGAAGAGACTGCCCGCCAGAAATCCATGCACGGCTCGCAGACAATTACGAGCATCCCGACTTCAGGGCACGGTTCGAATCCATCGAGACGGGATTCACCGAGTTTCTGTGCGCCGCCATGCGGTGCCGGGGAGGGCGGCGAGGCTGAGGCGCTGAAGATGCCGGCTCGGGCCGGGCCGGCATCTTCGCTGTCCGATGCCGCCCTCAACCACGAAGCTGCGCGGCGATAAGGTCGGCCACGATGCGCACCGACGGCAGCAGACCCCGCCGGGATGGCACGATCAACGTTGTCGCAATCTCGCCTGCGGTCCAGGCCGGCGCAACCCGGACGAGGGCGCCGGATGCCACCTGCGCCTCGCACATGGATGACGGCAGCGACGCAACCCCCAGACCAGCCGCCGCCGCCGCGAGAATGGCATTCCCTTCATTTGCAACATAGCGCGCGGCAAGCGTGACCGAACGTTGCCCGCCATGGGCAGAGGTCAACGTCCAGTCGGTCTGCCCTTGGCGGGCAAAGATGCCGTCCAGCCCGGACAGCTGATCCGGGTCGTCCACCTTTCGGCCGTCGAGGTAAGAAGGCGACGCGACCAGCCAGAAGTGTTCCGTGCTCACGCGCCGTTGCACGAGTTCGGAATCGGGGAGCGGGTCGAAATGGGTGCGCAACGCGATGTCGTACCCTTCCTGCACGACATCCACGAAACGGTCGCTGGCGTGCAGCACGATCCGGATTTTCGGATAGGCGGTCGCGACACGCGGCAGCAAGGGGGCAAGCCGCGTCTGCACGGTCGGCACGGATGCTGTGACCCGGACGGTACCGCTCGGCTCTGCAAGCCGGCCCAGGATGACATTCTCCGCCGCTTCGGCCTCGATGACCATCGCCGCGGCGTGGCGGTAAAGCTCGCTGCCCAGTTCGGTGACAACAAAGCTGCGCGATGTCCGCTGGATGAGCCGGACACCGGCGCGCCGCTCGAGTTCGATGACCCGCTTGCTGAGGGTCTGCTTCGGCAAGCCCAGCGCGCGCCCGGCGGCGGTGAATCCACCGTGGTCGACCACCTGTACGAAAATCTGAAGATCGTTCAGATTAAGCATTCCGTTGTCTCCATATAGGGACGATCAGTCTACAACTACACGGATACCCGCACAACGTCCTCGACAGTACCTTCTCCAAGATCGCCGATCATGGCGACGCAAATGGAGCACGAACATGCGATACGAAGGCAAGAACGCCGTCATCATCGGCGGAACTCATGGAATAGGCCTCGCCACGGCAAAGCTGCTGGCGGAAGGCGGCGCCCAGGTCCTGATCACGGGGCGCAACCAGTCGAACGTCGAAAAGGCGCGCGACGAACTGGGCGGGAAGGCCCACGCCGTCAAGTCAGACGCATCGGACATGAACGACATCGCGCTACTCGGCGCGATCGTCGGCCAGCGGCTCGGTCGGATCGACTTCCTGCACGTCAATGTCGGCGTGGCCGAGCTGGAGCCCTTCGAGCAGGTCACCGAGGCATCCTATGACCGCCAGTTCGCGGTCAACACCAAGGGGGCCTTCTTTACCGTGCAGCGCCTTTCACCGCTCCTCCGTGACGGCGGGTCGATCGTGATGACCTCCTCGGTCGCCGACGAGGGCGCCGAGCCCGGCATGAGCGTCTACAGCGCCACCAAGGCGGCGCTCGTGTCCTTCGCCTCGGGCTTCGCGGTGGAGCTGCTGCCGCGCGGCATCCGGGTCAACGTTGTCAGCCCCGGCTTCATAGACACTCCGACCAAGGGCGTGAAAGGCCTGTCCGACGAGGAACGCAAGGCTTTCAAGGAAATCGGCGACCAGGTGACGCCGATGAAGCGCAACGGCACGGCCGAGGAAGTGGCGCGCGCCGTCCTCTTCCTCGGCTTCGAGGCCACCTTCACCACCGGGGCCAAGCTCGCCGTCGACGGCGGCCTCGGCCAGAAGATCAGCGCCGCAGTCTGATCGCTTACCCCTCGCATTTCCGATCAACAGCACCGCGCCCCGGCCAAGGCCGGGCGCGGCCATCCGAAAGGCAGACCCATGTCGGTAAACTCTCTCACGAACGGCTTCGCCCCGTCAGCAAAGGCCGGGCCGCGCCAATGGTGGGGTCTCGCGATCCTCGCGCTGCCCTGTCTCCTCTATTCCATGGACCTGACGGTCCTGAACCTCGCCGTCCCGCACATCACCGCCGACCTCCGGCCGACGGGCACGCAACTTCTCTGGATCGTCGACATCTACGGCTTCCTGCTGGCGGGTATGCTCGTCACGATGGGCGCGCTCGGCGACCGGATCGGCCGGCGGCGGCTCCTGATGATCGGTGCGGCCGCCTTCGGCCTGGCGTCGATTCTCGCCGCCATCTCGACGACGGCGGGCATGCTCATCGCGTCGCGCGCCCTGCTGGGCGTCGCGGCGGCGACACTGGCGCCATCCACCCTGTCCTTGATCCGGACCATGTTCGAGGACGAGGGGCAACGCACCTTCGCCATCGGCATCTGGATGGCGAGCTTCTCGGTCGGCGGCGCAATCGGCCCGCTTATCGGCGGGATGCTGCTGGAATACTTCTGGTGGGGCTCGGTCTTCCTGATCGCGATCCCCGTGATGGCCCTGCTGCTCGGGTCGGCCCCTTCCTGCTGCCCGAGCATCGCGATCCGTCCGGCGAGCGTATCGACCTGACCAGCGCGGTCCTGTCCCTCGCCGCCATGCTGACGCTCGTCTACGGCGTCAAGCACGTGGCGGTGGGCGACCTGTCTGCTCCCTCGATCGGTGTGCTGACCGTGGGCCTTGCACTGGGCTGGGCCTTCATCGCACGCCAGACGCGGCTGAGGGCGCCGCTCCTCGACCTCGGCCTCTTCCGGAGGCCCGGCTTCTCCGGTGCGCTCGTCGTCAACCTCGCAGGATTCTTCCTCGCCTTCGGGACACTGCTTTTCCTCGCCCAGCACCTGCAGCTGGTCCTCGGCATGGGCACGTTCGAGGCCGGGCTGTGGACCCTTTTCTCGGCCGCAGGCTTCGTGGCCGGATCGCTGCTGGCGCCCTCGCTTCTGCGCTGGATCCCGCCCTCCTCCGTCATGGCCTCGAGCCTGGCGGTCGCCGCGGCCGGCTTCGCGCTGCTCGCGGCATCCCTGTGGTGGGGCAGCTTCGCGTCATTGATGGCGGCGACCTTCTTGTTCTCGATCGGGCTCGCACCGGTCTTCGCCCTGTCGGCGGACCTGATCGTCGGCGCGGCGCCGGAAAGCAAGGCCGGCTCGGCAGCAGCGATCGCCGAGACCAGCTCGGAGCTGGGTGGCGCGCTCGGCATTGCCCTTCTCGGAAGCGTCGTCGCGGCGGTCTATCGGTCTCGCGTTCCGGCCCTTCTGCCCGATGCGGCAACGAACACCGCACCGGCCCTGCAGGACGGGATCAGCAACGCATTTGCCCAGCTCGCCACTTTCCCCGCTCAGCAGGCCGAGGTGATCCGCGCGGCAATCGTTCAGGCATATGTCGACTCGTTCGCCACGGTCGCGGTGCTCAGCGCGCTGATCGCCCTGGCCGTCGCACTCGCGGCCGGATCACTGCGTCGCGCCGCGACCGATTGAAACCCCATCGCCCCCCGGCCTGGTTCGGAACGCGGGTCGGCCGAGGTCGGCGTCCCGAAGGTGTCAAGCGACACTCTGATCCGTCTCCAGGACCGGCCGCATCGGAACATTCGCTTCAAGGACCCGGCGGGTCGCAAGATCCGCCGGATACCAGAGCCCGGTCCGTATCGTTGTCGGCGCCACGTCCTGCGGCAGCTTGAACACCGTCTGGACGGTAAAGAAGCTCAGCCTGCCATGCGGCGTGTCGAAGCAAAGGTCGAGCCCCGGTTCCGGGTCGGTTGCCCCAGTTACGTACAGCGCCTCACCGAATTTTTCCTTGAGAACAAGCTCCAGCGCGTCGACACGCGATTTCATGCAGGGGCGGTTGAGCTGTTCGATCCGCAACTGCGCCAGATGCCGCCGCCCGATGATCAGCGGCTCGGGCATCCGTGACAAAAGCCCGCCGGGATGGGCGATGCCGGCGATCATGTCCCAGTTGGTTTTGTCGTCGCCCAGGGTTTCGATAAACTCCCGCATGATCCGACCGAACAGCCACGTCGCCCCCGCGTTAAGCCGCATCATCCGCCAGTCGGCGTTGAAGATCATGCCCGGCATCGGGTCATGCAGATCCAGAACCCGATGGTGCACACCGCCGACGTCCTCAAGCCCGTCGGAACGCGAAAGGACATGATCGGGCAACAGGGAAAACCCGGCGCTCAGCAGGGCGGCATTGCCGACGGACACGGGGGCCTGCACCTCCCGCATCCAGTTCACGATAAGATCCCGCCCGGGCCGCGACCGCCCGCTTTCCACGAAGCTCACATGCCGCTGCGAAACGCCCAGGTTGAGGGACAGGGCGAGCTGCGAGATTTTTGCCTTTTCCCGCGCCATTCTGAGGATTGTGCCCACATCCATGACACGCCGAACCCACGATTGATGGGCCGCCTTGGCGTTCCCCGTCAGACGGAAACGGAGCGCCTGCGTCCCCTGTTGAAGTATTGCCAGAAACGGCACCCGTTTAAAGCCTGAACCAATGCGAACGGCTCAGACGTGACGTCTTCAGCGAGATTGCGCGTATCGCGGCACGCCTCTCCAGCCCCGGTAAACCGGCCCGAGGAGGCAGACCTTGTTGCCGTTCTCCAGTACACTGAGCCTGCGGCCCGGCCCCTGCGCCGCGGACCCCATCACTCCGGAACTGACCGCCAATGCCGTTTACCATCCTGCGTGACCACCCGCAGCCCGGCGGCCCCGGCCAGGCGCTCGGCGGCCAGGTTCCCCGGCGCGGTATCCGCGATGAACGTGTCGATGGCATGCGTGTCACGGGCCCACGGAAGGATGACCCGCAAGACCTCGGTCCCGACACCACGCCGCCACCATGCCGGGATCAGCTCGATGCCCAGCTCCCCCTCCCCCGGTGGCAGGCCCGCCATGCGCAAACCGACATTTCCGGCATATCCCTCCGGCGCATCCAACGGCGCGATGGCGAACTGGAAATTCCGCCGCGGGGTTTCGGCCTGCCACGTCAGGAACAGGTCGAACACCGACGACAGGTGGCCCGGCCGCCGCTCCTCGTCCCGGTGAAACGCCGCGAACCGCGGGTCCGCATGGCAATCCAGAAAGGCCCCGCGGTCGCCCTCCCTGATCTCACGGATGCAGAAGCGATCGGTCCGAAGGATCCGCGAAACCGGCATCCGACGCTCACCCCGCCCCGCGTTTCAGCACGTAATGCGCCACCGCGTCGCTTGGCAGATACGCGACCTGTTCCAGCCCGCATTGCTTGATATTTAACCCTGTCCACAACGCCTCCCCCTCCCCCAGAACGACAGGGCTCACCGCCAGGTGCATCTCGTCCACCAACCCGGCAGCAAGGTATTGGCGCATCACGTCCACCCCGCCGCCAAGGCGAATATCCTTGCCGCCCGCCGCGGCCCGGGCGCGGTCGAGCGCCGCCTCTATTCCATCCGTCACGAAGTGAAACACCGTTCCGCCCTCCATCTCGACCGGATCGCGCGCATGATGGGTCAGAACGAAGACATCGCAATGATAGGGCGGGATGTCACCCCACCAGCCCTTCCACGACTCGTCGGGCCATTCCCCCCGGATCGGGCCGAACATGTTCCGGCCCATGATCCAGGCGCCGATATTCTCGAACCCTTGCGTCACGAAATCGTTGTCGCGCCCCGTCTCGCCGCCGTCGCTGCCGATCAGAGGGCCGGCCGCGCGGGTCTTGAAGAACCATTCATGCAACCCCATGCCCCCGACACCGATCGGATTTTCCAGGCTCTGCCCGGCCCCGGCACCAAAGCCGTCCAGCGAGATGGAGAAACAATGAACACGAAGTTTCGACATGTCTGCCTCGTCAGTGAAGAGTTGTGACAGCCTCCCGTAGGGTGGCTGACAGGGGGCAATCAATTACGTGCAAGGTAATACCGCGCCACGGCGCAGGTTTGTAGGAATTCAGGGTTTCAGCGTAATTAGGCTTCATAGGGTATCTCCAAGGGGTTGAGATTGCGGATCGCGCGACCGGATCAACGCGGTCAGCGCGGCGCCAAGAACCGCCACCAGCCCGCAAAGCCAGGCCGAGGTCTGCAACGCCAGCCCGAGCGCCTCGCGGGCCATGATGACATCGCCTGCCGTGCCGCCGGCCCCAGTCGCCACGCTCATCGGCAGGTTCAGAAGATGCGGGCTGTCGGCCAGCATGACCCGATAGATCAGCGTCAACAGACTGCCCAGCACGGCAATCCCCAACGCACCGCCAAGCTCAGTACTCGTTTCCGACAGCCCGGCCGCCGCACCGGCCTTCTCCGGCGGAACGGAGCCGACGATCACGTCGGTGGTCAGGGTGAATATCGGCGCCAGCCCAAGCGAAAAGACGCAATAGCTCGCGATGAGCAGCGCAAGCGCCCCCTGTGCCGCCGCCAGGCCCGTCAGGCCAAAACCCGCCGCCGCCAGCAGGAAACCGCACGCCATCACCCCGGCCGTGCCCAGGCGCGTTACCAGCCCCGGCGCCGCCACGGCCCCGACGATGAAGGCCAGGCCCGACGGCGCCGCCGCAAGCCCGGCGTGAAGCTGCGACATCCCAAGCCCCATCTGCAAATACAGCGCGATCAAAAGGAACGAACCAAAGGCAATGAAGAACCCCAGGACGTTGATCCCCAGCGCGGCCGAGAACCGGACCGAACGGAACATGCCCAGGTCCAGGAACGGTTCGGCCAGCCGCCCTTGCCGCCGCAGAAAGGCCCATGCCGCCACGACACAAAGCGCCAACGCTGCCAGAACCGGCCATGTCCAGCCATGCGCCGCCACCTGCTTGATCGAGCAGACCAGCGTCAGCACGGCCAGCAGCAGCGCCGCGGCACTCGGAAGGTCCGGGCGCGGCGCGGCGCGGTTGCGCGCCTCCGGCAGCAGCAGCGGGCCAAGCAGCAGCAAAAGCGCCATGACCGGCAGGTTGATGAGGAACACCGACCCCCACCAGAAATACTCGAGCAGCACGCCCCCGATCACCGGGCCCAGCGCCCCGCCCGATGAGAAACTGGCGATCCAGATGCCGATGGCCTTCTGCCGATCCTGCGGATGCGGGAACAGCGTACTGATCATCGACAGGGTCGATGGCGCCAGCGTCGCCGCCGCCAGCCCCATGAAGGCCCGCGCCGCGATCATCGCGGGGGCGGTCTGTGCAAAGGCCGCGATCAGCGAGGCCGCACCGAAGGCGAACGCTCCCCACAGTAGCAACCGCCGCCGCCCGATCCGATCGCCGAACACCCCCATCGGAATCAGCGCGGCGGCAAGGATGAAGCCGTAAATGTCGACGATCCACAGAAGCTGCGTCTCGCTGGGGCGCAGCACCGTCGACAGCTCCGGAACGGCCAGGTTCAGAACCGTCAGGTCCATCGAGTAAAGCAGACAGGGCAGGGCCAGGATGGCCATTGCGGCCCATTCCCGTTTGCCGGCGCGCAGGCTGGGGTCGTGGCTGGTCAAGGCAAAACTCCGAAAGCTGGGACGGGCGCTTGAATCACCCGTGACGGCATGTGAGAATTCAATAAGAAGACTATCTAGTCCTAAAAAGCAACAACAAAGTATTGTATCAGGATCATGAGCAACAAAAGCTACGATGACGGATGTGCGGCCGCCCACGCCATGGACCTCGTTGGCAACCGCTGGGCGCTGCTGATCGCGCGGGAACTCATGTTCGGGCCCAAACGCTTCACCGACCTGCGCAGCGACCTGCGCAACGTAAGCCCCAACGTGCTGACCCAGCGGCTCGAAGACCTCGAAACCGCAAGGATCCTGCGGCGGCGCCAATTGCCGCCCCCTGCGGCCTCCTGGGTCTACGAACTGACGGAATGGGGCCGCGAGCTCGAAGAACCGATCCTGAGCCTCGGCCGATGGGCCGCCAGGTCTCCGTTCCTGCAACAGGACCTGCCGATGACTCGGGCCGGGCTGCTGATGGCCTTGCGCGCCATGTATCGCCCCGGCACGGAGGGCGGCTTCTGCATAGACCTCGGCCTTCCGCATGGCACCGTGCGGGTAACCGGAACCGCGACCGAGCTGCGGCTCGACCAGGCGCCGACCACCCCCGAGACGCCCGACGCCGTGCTGGCCGGCACGGTTGACGCCCTTGACGGGCTCCTGTTCGGGAACACGGATCTGTCGCACGCCGTGGCGAACGGAGACATTGACTGCCAGGGAGACCGCGACGCCATCGACCGGTTTCTGCAGGCATTTCCACTTCCCCCCACTGCAGCCTGAAGACCTGTGTCTCTTAAGGCACCAACCCCATCGCGCCAATTACCTGCCATGTAATTGAGCGGCACAGGCCTTTCCGCCAGAACGCGACCAGCCCCTGCCGTCGGACCGCCCTGCACCGGATCGGGCCGGGGCGTGCGCCTGTTCCCTGGGAAAAGCACCTCGCGTTTCGACCTTGTCGAGAACATTGGGTTGAACGACGGGCTCGTGCTGCTGCGCTACCGGCTGCCGAGGGCCTGATCCTCATACCGGACACCAGACGCCCGGCCGCCGGTCACGCAACCACGCCACAGCCTTTCTGCAAACCCTCGATCGCCGCCCCGTACTCGGCCTTCAGCCTTTCCACCAGCTCGGCCGCACCGGGCACGTCGTGGATGCTGCCGACACCCTGCCCTGCGGCCCACACGTCCTTCCACGCCTTTGCATCCGTCGTCCCGAAATCGAGCTTCTCCGGCGGCACCTCCGGGTCCAGCCCCGCCTGCCGCAGGCTCTGCGCCAGGAAATTGCCGTTCACGCCGCTGATCGCGGGCGTATAGACGATATCCTCGGCCGAGGCCGCGCGCACCATCGCCTTCTGCGCGTCGAAGGCAAGGCTCTCGCGCGTCGCAAGGAACCGGGTGCCCACATACGCCATGTCCGCCCCCAGCAACTGCGCCGCCGCGATCTGCGCGCCGGTGGAAATCGCCCCGCCGAGGATGATCGTGCCGTCGAAGATCCGGCGGATCTCCGGCACCAGCGCGAAGGCGCTGAGCGTGCTGGCATGACCGCCCGCGCCCGAACAGACCGCGATGATCCCGTCCACCCCGGCCTCCGCCGCCTTGCGCGCGTGCCGAAGGTTGATGACATCGTGAAACACCAGCCCGCCATAGCCATGCACCGCCTGCACCACCTCCTCGTTCGCACCCAGCGAGGTGATGACCAGCGGCACCTTGTGATCCACCGTGATCTTCAGATCGGCCTCCAGCCGGGGGTTCGAGCGATGCACCACGAGGTTCACGGCATAGGGCGCCACCGGCCCGTCCTGCCCCTCGAACGCGGCAAGCCGCTCGGGGATCTCCTGCAGCCAGTCGGCATAGCCGTCCGAACTGCGCTGGTTCAGCGCGGGGAACGAGCCGATCACGCCCGACCGGCAGGTCTCGACCACCAGGTCGGGCCCCGAGACCAGGAACATCGGCGCCGAGATCGCCGGGATGGACAGCCGGCCCGCAAGCCGGTCGGGGATCGGCATCAATCGCCTCCTATTCCTTGAAATAATCCGGCTTGCCGGTCGTCCACGTCTCGCCCCAGTGCTGGCCGCCCCCGGCCACGTGCACCACTTCTCCGGTGACATAGGCGCTGGCCGGCCCGGCAAGATAGGCACAGGTCTCGGCCACCTCCCACGGGCTGCCATTGCGCATCATCGGGTTCGACCGGTGATAAAGCGCGCGCGCCTCGGCGGAATAGACCTTCCAGCCTTCCGTCTCGATCGCGCCGGGCGCGATGCAATTGATCCGGATGCCCAGCGGCGCCCATTCCACCGCCAGGTTCTGCGACAGCGCCACCACCCCCGCCCGCGCCGCCACCGTGTGCGCCACACCGTAGAGGCCGTGGCGCGTGACCACCACGATATTGACGATGTTGCCCGGCTGACCCCGGTCGCGCCAGAACCGCGCGGCGGCCTGCATCATGAACCACGTCCCGTTGAGGTTCGTGGTGACAACCGCGTTCCACCCTTTCTCGGAGAAATCTATCGCCTCCTGCGGAAACTGCCCGCCCGCCGAGTTGATCAGCGTATCAAGCCGCCCGTAGCGCTCGCCCACCTCGTCGAACAGCGCCGCCACCGCGCCGGTGTCGCGTATGTCCATCGCGCGGGCGAACGCCTCGATCCCGCGCTCCGCCAGCAGCCCGGCCAGCGCCTCGAGCTTCGCCTCGTCCCGACCGACCAGCACCAGCCGCGCCCCGAGCCGCCCAAGCAACCACGCCGCCGCCCGGCCCAGCCCCCCGGCCGCCCCCGAAATCAGCACCACTTGGCCCGCAAAGGCCCCGTCGCGATAGACGGTCGGCGCCTGCGCCAGGTCCGCGTCGCTCATCCCGGTCGGATCTCCGGTGCCGCTCTCGCTTGCCTCTGTCATGTCACTTCATGTCTTTGAGCAGTTCGCCCGCAATGATCATCTTGCGCACCTCCGTGGTCCCCGCCCCGATCTCCAGCAGCTTGATCGAACGGTAAAGCCGGTTGACCTCCGACTCCCAGATATAGCCCGAACCGCCGTGGATCTGCATCGCGTGGTCCAGCACCCGGTTCACCGCCTGCCCCGCATACATGACCGACGCGGCGGTCAGCATGTGGATATCCCCGCGCGGCCCCGAACCAATCTCCAGCTCCTCCGCCGCGGCCAGCCCGCGATAGGTGAAGGTCCGCAGCGTCTCCACATCGACATACATCTCGGCCAGCATTGACTGCACCATCTGGAACTTGCCGATCGGCTTGCCGAACTGCTGGCGCGTCTGGGCATACTCGATCGACAACTCCAGCGCCCGCTCGGCCACGCCAAGACAAAGCGGCGAGATCATCGCCCGCTCCAGGTCCAGCCCCGACATGACGACCTGCACGCCCCGGTTCTCCTCGCCGACCCGGTTTTTCGCCGGCACGCGGCACTCGTCGAAGACAAGCTCGGCCGTCTGGCTGCCGCGATAGCCCATCTTGATCAGCTTCTGCGCCACCTTGAAGCCGGGGAAATCCTTCTCGACGATGAACGCCGAAATCCCGTGCGCGCCCTTCTCCTTGTCGGTCTTGGCATAGATCAGAAGGATGTCGGCCACCGGCCCGTTGGTGATGTAGATCTTCGAGCCGTTCAGCACGTATTCGTCGCCCTCCCGCCGCGCGGTCGTCCGCATCGAGCCCAGCGCGTCCGAGCCGGCGCCCGGCTCGGTCAGCCCCAGCGCCCCGGTCTTCTTCCCCGAACACAGGTCGGGCAGGTACTTCTTCCGCTGCGCCTCGTTCGCGTTGCGGAAGATGTTGTTGAGGCACAGGTTCTCATGCGCCACCCAGCTCAGCGCCAGCGCGTGGTTCCACCGCCCGAACGCCTGCAGCAGCAGGCCGGAGGTGAACAGGTCCATCCCGACCCCGCCATATTCCTCCGGCACGGTGATACCGAAATAGCCGGCCTCGCCCATCTTCGGAAAGGCCTCCTCCGGCCACCATTCCTCTTCATCCATGCGGGGGGCGAGCGGGTAGAGCTCGTTCCGGGCGAACCGGTCGGCCTGGTCGAGGATTTCCCGCTGGGTCTCGTCGAGGTCGAAGCGGATGTTCGGGTCGTAGTTCGGCAACCGTTCCGGCGCGGCGGAATTGGTCATGTCTGTGTCCTCCCTTTCCGCCGATCGTCGCGGGAATCCCGGCGAAACGACAGATTCCCGGCAAAGTTAGTGAACATCACTTACCCTGTCCACTATTTAATGAATGCGACAAATTCCCCCGGAATTCCTCCAACTAGGCCTGTTTTCGCTGCATTGCAGAAGGCCTTCTTTGCAGACGCGGCGCCAGCAAGCCCTGTCTACCACGCCCCGGAATAGCAGTTGACAGAATTAAGTAAATCATACTCACTAAAGCCATGGATTCGTCCGGAAGGGCGCAATCCAGCCAGCGAGGAGGGAGGCGCGCGTGGCCGACGACCTGTGCCATCAGACATCCGGCGCGGTGATGACCATCACCATCAACCGCCCCGAGCGGCGCAATGCGCTCAATGCCTCCGTCGCCGCCGGAATCGCCGCCGCGCTGGACAAGGCCGAGGCCGACCCCTCGGTGCGCGCCATCGTCCTGACCGGCGCCGGCGACAAGGCCTTCTGCGCCGGCGGCGACCTGCAGCTCGACGCCGACGGCTCGCCTTTCACCATCGACGCGGCCGACCCGCGCCACTACGTGGCCGGGCTCTTCCGCCGGATGCGCGCCTGCCGCCTGCCGCTCGTCGCCCGCGTTAACGGCCATGCGCTCGCCGGGGGCTTCGGTCTGCTCTGCGCCTGCGATCTCGCCGTGGCGACCGAGGAGGCGCTGCTCGGCCCCACCGAAACCCGCGTCGGCCTCTTCCCGATGATGATCCTGCCCCACCTGCTGCGCATCGTCCCCGAGCGCGCGCTGATGGAGATGTGCCTGACCGGCGAGCCCATCACCGCCCGCGATGCCATACCACTCAACCTCGTGAACTACACGGTTCCCGCCGAAGAACTCGACGCCAAGACCGACTGGCTGGTCGAGCGGATCACCTCCAAGACCCCCACGGGCATCCGGCTCGGCAAGCAATCCCTCGCCCATATCCGCGAGATGAGCTTCGATCACGCGCTGGAATACGCCCAATTCATGCTCGCCAACATGAGCCGGACCGAGGATGCGCGTGAGGGCATGACGGCTTTTTCCGAGAAACGCGCGCCGGAATGGACGGGCCGATGACCGACAGGCCCGACACCATCCGCATCGGCTGCGGCGCGGGCTTCTGGGGCGACACGCCCGAGGGGCCGAAACAGCTCATCGAACGCGGCGCGCTCGACTACCTGATCCTCGACTACCTCGCCGAAATCACCATGTCGATCCTCGCCCGGATGAAGGCGAAGGACCCGGCGGCGGGCTACGCCACCGATTTCGTCACCCACGTCGCCGGGCCGCTGGCCGAACAGATCGCGGCCTCCGGCGTCAAGATCGTCACCAACGCCGGCGGGCTGAACCCCGCCGCCTGCCGCGACGCGCTCGAGGCCGCCTTCCGCGAAGCGGGCGTCACCCGCAAGATCGCGCTCGTCCTCGGCGACGACCTCTCCGACAGGGCCGACAGCCTGCGCGCGGCCGACCTGCGCGAAATGGCCAGCGGCGCGCCCCTCCCCGACCGGCTGTCGAGCATCAACGCCTATCTCGGCGCCCTGCCCGTGGCCCGGGCGCTGGCCGATGGCGCCGATATCGTCATCACCGGCCGCGTGACCGACTCGGCCCTCGCGCTGGGGCCGCTCATCCACGAATTCGGCTGGCGCGACACCGATCACGACCTCCTCGCCGCCGGCAGCCTCGCCGGCCACGTGCTCGAATGCGGCACGCAGGCGACCGGCGGCATCGTCACCGACTGGCAGGATGTCCCCGGCTGGCACGACATGGGCTTCCCCATAGCCATCTGCGCCCCCGACGGCAGCTTCGAGCTGACCAAGCCCGAGGGCACCGGCGGCCGCATCACCCCGCTCACCGTCGCGGAACAGATCACCTACGAGATCGGCGATCCCGCGTCCTACATCCTGCCCGACGTCACCTGCGACTTCTCGCAGGTCACCGTCACACAGGCCGGGCCCGACCGCGTCCGCGTCTCCGGCGCGAAAGGCCGCGCGCCCACCGACAGCTACAAGGTCTGCGCCACCTATGCCGACGGCTACCGCGCCACCGCCACCATGACGATCAGCGGCCCGCAGGCCGGCGCGCGGGCACAGGCCACGGGCGAGGCCATCCTCTCCCGCGTGGCGCGGCTGGCGGCACAGGCCGGCTTCTCCCCGTTCGACGAAACCCTCGTCGAGGTGCTGGGCACCGGGGCGGCCTTCGGACACGACCCGCGCGCCTGCGCCGCCACCGAGGTGGTGCTCCGCCTCTCCGCCCGCCATGCCGACAAGGGCGCGCTCGCGCTCTTCGGCCGCGAAATCTACCCCGCCGCCACGGCGATGGCGCAGGGGATCACCGGTTTCGCCGGCGGCCGCCCCGCGCCGCAGCCGGTCATCCGCCTGTTCTCGACCTTCATCGACAAGGCGGCCGTGGATATCGAGACCGACATGGGCGGCTCACGCCACCCCGTCCCCGTGCCCGGCGGCCAGCCCGCCACGCCGCACGCACCCGCCGCCGCACCCGCCGACCCGGCCCCGACAGGCCCCACCGAAACGCTGCCCCTCATCGCGCTGGCCTGCGCCCGCAGCGGCGACAAGGGCGACATCGCCAATATCGGCCTGCTTGCCCGCGACCCGGCCTTCCTGCCGGTCCTGCGCCGCGAGGTCACGGCCGACCGCGTCAAGGCGCGTTTCGCCCACGTCGCCCGCGGCCCGGTCACCCGCCACGAGTGGCCCGGCCTCCACGGCTTCAACTTTGTCATGGAACGCGCCCTCGGCGGCGGCGGCATCGCCTCGCTGCGCAACGATCCGCAGGGCAAAGGCTATGCGCAGGCCCTGCTGATGATGCCCGTCGCCGTGCCTGTCGACCTCATCCGCGCGCACCCGACACTCGCCGCCGCGGCGAACAGAACCGAGGAACCCGCATGAGCCCGTCCCCCGAAAAACGGGCGGTCGTCCGCCTGCCGCGCGCCGAACGGATGCACCAGATCGAATCCGCCGCCCGCAAGCTCTTCCACAAGCACGGCTACACCGCCGCCCGGATCAGCGAGATCGCCGCCGACGCCGGCATTTCCGAGGCCGCGATCTACAAGTTCTACAGCAACAAGCGCGACCTGCTGCACACGCTGCTCAAGGACTGGTACATGGGCATGCTCGACGATTTCTACGAAAAGCTCGAAGGCGTCGAAGGCGCGCGCAACCGCATCAAGGTGATCATCTGGCAGCACCTCAAGTCGATCCGGGAATGCCCCGACCTGTGCCGCCTGTTCTATTCCGAAGTCCGCAGCATGCCGGACTATTACGACACCGAGCTCTACGAGCTGAACCGCCGCTACACGCTGGTTCTGGTCGACGTGGTCAAGACCGGCATCGCCAGCGGCGAACTGCGCCCCGACACCTCCTCCGCCATGGTGCGCGACGTGATCTTCGGCGGCATCGAACACCGCGTGACCCCGTTCCTGATGGGGCGCAGCGAGATCGACATCGACGAGATGTCGACCCAGCTCTGCGACCTTGTCTGCCAGGGCATCTGCACGCCCGACGCAGGGCAGGACATGGACAGGCTGATGGCCCGGCTGGAACGCGTGGCCGACCGTCTCGACGGCAAGGCGGGGGGTGGCTGACCGATGCTCCGGCTGACCAACGTCCAGATCATGTACGACCGCTCGATCGAGGCGGTGCGGGACGTGTCGCTCAATGTCGAGCCGGGCTCCATTGTGGCGCTGCTCGGCTCCAACGGCGCTGGGAAGTCGACCCTGCTCAAGGCCATCTCCAACGTGCTCTACCCCGAGGAGGGCGAGGTCATCAACGGCACCCTCGCCTTCGAGGAGACCGACCTCAAGCGCATCGCCGCCGACGAGATCGTGCGCCGCGGCATCGTCCATGTGCCCGAAGGCCGCCGCCTCTTCCCGCTGATGTCGGTGGAGGAGAACCTTTCGATGGGCGCCTTCCTCAAGACCCAGGCCCAGATGAAGGCCGATCTCGAGCGGGTCTACACCCTCTTCCCCCGCCTCAAGGAACGGCGCAACGCGGTGGCCGGCTACCTCTCCGGCGGCGAACAGCAGATGGCCGCCATCGGCCGGGCGCTGATGGCCGAGCCCAAGCTGCTGATGCTCGACGAGCCCTCCCTCGGCCTCGCCCCGCAGATTATCGACCAGATCTTCGAAACAATCATCGCCCTCAACAAGGAGGGCAGGATGTCGATCCTGCTGGTCGAACAGAACGCCTCCCTCGCGCTCGACGTGGCCGATTACGGCTACATCATGGAAAACGGCCGCGTCGTGCTCGACGGGCCGGCGAAGGACATCGCCGGCAATGACGACGTCAAGGAATTCTACCTCGGCTTCGGCGAAAGCGGCACGCGCAAGAACTACCGCGAGGTGAAGCACTACAAGCGCCGCAAGAGGTGGCTGTCATGACCGCGCTCCTGACCCTCTCCGGCGTCACCAAGCGCTTCGGCGGGCTCACCGCGGTCAGCGACGTGGGGTTCGACGTGCCCGAGGGCGCGATCTACAGCGTGATCGGCCCCAATGGCGCGGGCAAGACCACCCTCTTCAACCTCGTCAGCGCGCTCTTCGCCCCCTCCGAGGGCGAAATCATCTTCGACGGCCACGCCCTGCACCGCGCCTCGACCCACCAGTTGGTCGATTTCGGCATCGGCCGCACCTTCCAGAACCTCGCCATCTTCGGCCACGCCACCGTGGTGCAGAACCTGCTCGTGGGCCTGCACCACACGCTGAAGGCCAACCCCTTCACCGCCGCCCTCTTCTGGGGCCCCGCCCGCAACGAGGAGATCCGCGCCCGCCAGCGGGTCGAGAAGATCATCGATTTCCTCGAGATCGAACACCTGCGCGACACCCCCGTCGGCCTCCTCTCCTACGGCCTGCAGAAGCGCGTCGAACTCGGCCGGGCGCTGGCCACCGGGCCCAAGCTCCTCCTGCTCGACGAGATGGTTTCGGGCATGAACAGCGAGGAGACCGAGGACATCGCCCGCTTCATCCTCGACATTCGCGAAGAGCTGGGCGTGACCGTGGTGATGGTCGAGCACGACATGGGCATCGTCATGGACATCTCCGACCGGGTCGCCGTCCTCAATCACGGGGCGCTGATCGGGGAAGGCACGCCCGCCGAGATCTCCGCCAACGAGGCGGTGATCCAGGCCTACCTGGGGAAGAACTGACCATGCTGCGCGACACGAAGCTGGCCGAATCCACCACCCTTCCGGGCCTCCTGCGCCACTGGGCGCAGACCCAGCCCGACCGGCTGGCCTTCCGCGAAAAAGACCTCGGGGTGTGGCAGCGCTTCACCTACCGCGACTACTACGAACACGCCAAGGATTTCGCCTACGGCCTGCTGGCGCTTGGCGTGGAGCCCGGCGACTTCCTCGCGGTGGCCAGCGAGAATACCCCGGAATGGATGTTCAGCGACCTCGCCATTCAGGCCCTCGGCGGGGCCTGCATCGGCATCTACCCCACCAACCCCTGGCCGGAACTGCGCTACATCCTCGAACATTCCCGCTCGCGCATCGTCGTCTGCGGCGACCAGGAGCAGACCGACAAGGTCTTCGACGCGATCCGGCACGAGGGCGAGCTGCCCCATCTCGAAAAGATCATCTGCGTCGACATGAAGGGGCTCAAGCACTACCCGCGCGACATGCTGATGAGCTTCGAGGAGGTGTCGGAGCTCGGCCGCTCGAAGCGCGCCGAATTCGGCGACCGCTTCGAACGCTCCATCGACGCGCTCACCCCCGACGACCCGGCGATCATCGTCTACACCTCCGGCACGACCGGAAAGCCCAAGGGCGCGATGCTCTCCCATCACGGGCTGATCTGGGGTGCGCTGCGGCTCTCCGAACGGCACCGGATCGACGAAACCAACTGGGAGGTGCTCTGCTACCTCCCCCTCTGCCACGTCGCCGAACGCCTCTGCTCGACCGTCATGCAGCTCGTCAACGGCTCCACCGTGAACTTCGCCGAATCCATCGACGCGGTCGGCCAGAACCTGCGCGAGATCGCCCCCTCCGGCTTCCTCGGCGTGCCGCGCATCTGGGAAAAGCTGCAATACGCCGTGATCGTGCGCCTCAAGGACGCCACGCCGCTGCAACAGAAGGTGGTCGCCCGCGCGCTCGACCTCGGCCGCCCCATCGCTCGGCGGCGGCTCGACAATGGCGGCCGCTTCGCCTCGCTGCGCGACCGGCTGGTCTATGCGCTGCTCTGGCTCATCTGCTTCCGCCCGCTGCAGAAAAGCATGGGGCTCAACCGCGCACGCACCATGCTCTGCGGCGGGGCGTCGATCTCTCCCGAGGTGCTGGAATACTTCTGGGCCATCGGCCTCAGGGTCTACCAGGTCTACGGCATGACCGAGCTGTCGGGCATCTCGCACAGCCAGTACCCCGGCCACACCGCCCTGGGCGACTCCGGCCCGCCGCTCGAGACCTACGACCAGAAGATCGCCGAGGATGGCGAGATCCTCGTCCGCTCGCCCGCGGTCTTCCCCGGCTACCTGCGCAACGAGGAGGCGACGGCCGCAGCAGTGGTCGACGGCTGGATGCATACCGGCGACGTGGGCGTGATCGGCCCCGACGGCTCGATCCGCATCACCGACCGCAAGAAGGACCTGATCATCACCTCGGGCGGCAAGAACATCACGCCTTCGCTCATCGAGAACCGGATGAAGGACTCGATCTATATCCGCGAGGCCGTGCTGATCGGCGAGCGCCGCAACTACCTGACCGCGCTGATCCAGGTCGATTACGAAACCGTCGGCAAATGGGCGCAGGAAAAGGGGCTCGCCTACACCACCTACAAAAGCCTCTCCAGCCTGCCCGAGGTGCGCGCCCTGATCGAAACGGAAATCGAGAAGGTGAACCGCGAATTCAGCCGGGTGGAAAACGTCCGCCGCTTCGACCTCCTGACCAAGGAGCTCGACCACGACGACGGCGAGGTCACGGCGACCATGAAGGTCCGCCGCGCGGTCGTGGAAACCAAGTTCAAAGACCAGATCGACGCCATGTACGCCGCCTGAGGAGACCAGAATGGACCTGTTTCTCAACCTAGTCGCCTCCGGCCTCGTGATCGGGTCGATCTATGGCATCATCGCCATCGCCTTCGCGATCATCTTCAAGACCACCGGCGTGCTCAACTTCGCCCAGGGCGAGGTGATGATGCTGGTGGCCTATACCAGCTGGAGCCTCGCCACCTCCCTCACCCTGCCGTTCTGGGTGCTGGTGCCGGTCACCATCCTTGCCGCGGCGCTGATCGGCGTGGTGATCGAATTCATCTTCATCCGGCCCATGTCGGGCCAGCCGGTGTTCTCGATCGTGATGGTCACCATCGGGCTCGCCATCTCCCTGCGCAGCCTGATCGTCATGATCTGGGGACCGGATGCGGCGCCCTTCGACGCCTCGGTCGAGGGCGGGCTGATCGAGATCGGGCCGGTCGTGCTCTTCTCCGAACAGCTCTTCGCGCTCCTGCTCTTCTGCGCGGTCAGCGCGGCGGTCTATCTCTTCTTCCGGTTCACCCGCATCGGCATCGCCATGCGCGCCACCGCGATGGACGAGACATCGGCCTTGCTGATGGGCGTCGACGTGCGCCGCATCTCGTCGCTCGCCTGGGCCATCGCGGCGGTGGTCTCCGGCCTCGCCGGCGTCGCCTTCGCCGTGATGTTCGCCCGCGCCCCCGACATGTGGTTCCAGGGGCTGCAATCCTTCCCGGCGGCCATCCTCGGCGGGCTCGACTCGCCGCTTGGCTCGGGCGCGGGCGGCCTGATCATCGGCGTCATCGCCGCCCTGTCCGAAGGCTATATCGGCCACGGCCTGAAAGAGATCTCGGGCTTCATCGTGATCATCATCGTGCTGATGATCCGGCCCTACGGCCTCTTCGGTGAAAAAGAACTGGAGCGCGTCTGATGCGGACCCGTCATTTCGTCGAAACCTACGAGAAACACGTCTCGCTCAGCCACAACCCGGTCACGTGGTCCTGGGCCCTCCTGCTGGTGCTGGCGCTTGCCCTGCTGCCGATGATAGCCAGCAGCTACGTCCTCTCGCTCGCCACCACCGTGGGCATCGCGGCGATCGGGGCGATCGGGCTCAACATCCTGACCGGCTCCACCGGGCTGATCTCGTTGGGGCAGGCGGGCTTTCTCGCCTCGGGCTGCTACACCACCGGGCTGCTCATCGCCGATTACAACTGGCCGCCCGAGCTGGCCCTGCTGATGGCCGGCGTGGTGCCCGCCCTGCTTAGCCTGCTGGTGGGCGTGCCCTCGCTGCGCCTCAAGGGGCTCTACCTCGCGATCACTACCATGGCGTTTTCCTTCATCGTCACCCATTTCCTGCTCTATGCCGAGGGCATCACCCACGGCCCCTACGGCGTGCGCGTCGAGGACCTGAATTTCTTCGGGCTCGACCTCGCCACCACCACCGGCCTCTACGCGCTGGTCCTGATCACGGCGATCCTGGTGACGCTGATGGCGCTCAACATCCTGCGCACCCGCGTCGGCCGCGCCTTCACCGCCATCCGCGACCACGACATCGCCGCCCGCGTCATGGGCATCAGCCTCGTGCGCTACAAGCTGGTGGCCTTCATGGTCTCCTCCTTCTTCGTCGGCATCGCCGGCGGGCTGATGGCCTTCCAGTTCCGCTTCATCAACGTCGACATCTTCAACGTGCTCCTGTCGATCGAGGCGCTGGCGATGATCATCGTCGGCGGGCTCGGCTCGGTCGCCGGGGCAATCATGGGCGCGGTCTTCATCGTGCTCCTGCCTGAGGCCACGCGCGAGGCGCTCGACCTGCTGCCGACCGGCGTCAACAACATGCTCTCGACCTACATCTACGAGATCCGCGGCCTGCTCACCGGCCTCACCATCATCATCATGCTGCGCATCAAGCCGCAGGGCCTCGTCGGGCTCTGGCGCGACGTGCAGCGATACTGGACCCAGTGGCCCCTTTCCAAATGACAACAAAGCCAATGGCCACGGGCTGACAACGAACAGAGGAGGACCAACCATGAGACTACTGAAGACGAAAGCCCTCGGGCTCGCGGCACTGCTCGCATCCGCAACGCTCGTCACGGCGCAGGAGGAGGGCGTCACCGACGACGAGATCGTGATCGGCAACGTGCTGCCCATGACAAGCTCGGCCGCGCTGGTCGGACGCGCCGCGCATTTCGGATCGGTCATCGCCGCGCGCGAGGCCAACGCCAACGGCGGCGTCAACGGCCGCCAGATCACCATCCGCACCGAGGATGACGGCTACGTGCCGGCCCGCACGGTGCAGGGCCTGCGCAAGCTGATGGACGAGGGGCTCTTCGGCCTCATCGGCACCGGCGCCGGGGCCGGTACGGCCGCGATCCTGCCCATCCTCGAGGAGGAGAGCATTCCCGCCATCGTCTCCTTCTCGCCGCTGCAGGCGGCGGTGGACCCGATCAAGCCTTCGGTCTTCATGCTGGGCGCGTCCTACCAGGACCTGCTCTATGCCCAGTTGAAGTACATCCACGACAATGACAGCCCCGAAAACCCTAAATACGGCGTGATCCGGCAGGATGACGATTTCGGCAACCAGGTCGAGGAGGCGTTCCACCGCGCGGTGGACAAGTTCGGCGCCGACACAGCCGAACCGATCCGCTACAAGCGCGGCCAGAAGGATTTCGGCGCCGAGATCCTGCGCACCCGCTCCGACGGGGTGAACGTGCTGATCGCCGGTGGCGTCACAACCGAGATCCCGGCGATGCTGAAAGAGGCCAGCAAGTTCAAGCTCGACCTCAAGATCGCCACCGTGCCCACCTCGACCCTGCCGCCGATCATGCAGCTCTCGGCACCCTTCGGCTACGACTACTACAGCGGCGACTACATCTCGCCGCGCGGCTCGGAAGGCAGCCAGCATTTCGAGGACATGGCCGTGGCCCACCTGAACGAGGAAGAGCAGGGCGCACTCAACCGCTACGCCATCACCGGCTATATCGCGACGTCGATCATGATCGAGGCGATCCGGCGCTGCGGCGACGAACCGACCCGCGCCTGCGCCGTCGAACAGATGGAATCGGGCGAGCCGTTCGACACCCACGGCATCACCCTGCCGCTCGATTTCGCACCCGACAGGCACATCTCGGCCACCGCCGTGCGCGTGCTGAAGGTCGATCCCGAGGCCGGCTCGCTCACGCCCGTCACCGACTTTACCGAGTACTGACACCCGCGCGGCGGGCCGGCCCACCGGCCCCCCGCTTCCCAGAATTCCCGGAGTATCCCCGCCATGGGCCACGACACCCCGCCCTTCAAACGCATCCTGATCGCCAACCGGGGCGAGATTGCCTGCCGGGTGATCGACACCTGCCGCAGGCTCGGGGTCGAGACGGTCGCGGTGCACCACCTCTCCGAGCGCGACGCCCGCTTCGTCCGGCTGGCCGACACCAGCGCCGAGATCACCGGCGACACCCCCGTCGCCGCCTATCTCGACGCCGACCAGATTATCGCCACGGCCAGGGAAACCGGCGCCGAGGCGATCCACCCGGGCTACGGCTTCCTGTCCGAGAACAGCAACTTCGCCCGCGCGGTCGAGGCCGCGGGCCTCGTCTTCATCGGCCCCGCCCCCGACACGATCGACCTGATGGGCGACAAGATCCGCTCCCGCCAGTTCGCCGAAAAGAACGGCGTCCCCGTCGCCCCCTCGGTCACCGGCGGCGAGGATATCGACGCCTTCGTCGAGAAGGCCGCGAGCATCGGCTTCCCGCTGCTCATCAAGGCCTCCGCCGGCGGCGGCGGCAAGGGCATGAGCATCGTCGAGGGCCAGCAAGACCTGCTCACCCGCGCCCGCACCGCCCGCTCAGAGGCCGAGCGATATTTCGGCGACCCGACCATCTATGCCGAGCGCTACATCGAACGCCCCCGCCATATCGAGGTGCAGGTGCTGGGCGACGGCACCGGCAAGGTCCTGCACCTCTACGAGCGCGAATGCTCGGTCCAGCGCCGCTTCCAGAAGATCATCGAGGAAGCCCCCGCCGGCCATCTCGACCCCGCCCTGCGCGACGAAATCTGCGCCGCCGCCGTCCGCCTGTCCGAGGCCGTGTACTACCGCAACGCCGGCACGGTCGAATTCATCCTCGCCCCCGATGGCACCTTCTACTTCCTGGAAATGAACACCCGCCTGCAGGTGGAACATCCCGTCACCGAAATGGTCACCGGGCTCGACCTCGTGGCATTGCAGCTCGACATCGCCGCCGGGCGCGGGCTTTCCCTCGACCAGTCGGAGATAACGCTGACCGGCCACGCCCTCGAATGCCGCGTCTGCGCCGAGGTGCCGGAACAGGATTTCATGCCGGCCACCGGCCGCATCCTCCATCTCGACCCGCCCGCGGGCGACAACATCCGCTTCGAGAACGGGTTGCGCGAGGGCACCGACGTGACCCTCGATTTCGACTCCATGCTCGCCAAGCTCGTCGTCGCCGCCGCCGACCGCCCCGCCGCCATCGACGCGGCGAAACAGGCGCTCGAGCGCACGGTTCTGCTGGGGGTCGAGACCAACCTCAACTACCTCGCCCGCATCCTCTCGCACCCGGCCTTTCGCGACGACCCGCTGCATACCGGCTTCGTGGCCGAGCACGAGGCCGCGCTGGCCGAACCCGACCTCTCCCCGCACGAGGCCGCCCGCGTGCTGATGGCTGCCGCCCTCACCTTCCGCGAATTCCGCACGCTCGCCTTCGACGCCCCCGAACCCTACGCCTCGATCGGCGGCTGGAGGAACTGATGAAACTGAAACTCCGCCTCAACGGCACGCCGCACGAGATGGACATCGCCGCCCTCAAGCCCGATCTCGAGCTTCGCATCGACGGCCGCAGCCATGCCCTGCGCGAAACCGGTGGCATCGGCGCCCTGCGCCGCGCCCGGATCGACGGCGAGGACATCGCCTATCACCAGGCCCGCAGCGGCAACCGCGCCTTCCTGCATCTCGGCGGCCGCAACTGGATCGTCGAATTCGTCGACCCGCGCGATGCCGCCCGCGAAAAGGTGCAGGGCAGCGGCGACATCCGCGCCCCCATGCCCGGCGTCGTCGTCAGCGTCGAGAAACAGCCCGGCGACCCCGTCACCGCCGGCGACACGATCCTGACCATCGAAAGCATGAAGCTGCAGACCAACCTGACGGCCGAGCGCGACGGCGTGCTGGCCGAGATCCTGAAATCCGAAGGCGACGTCTTCGAGAAGGGCGCCATCGTGGCCCGGCTGCAAGAGGAGGAGGATAGCGATGCGTAGGATCACCTCCGCGATCAACACCGCCAGCGCCGAGTTCAAGACCCGCGCCGCCTGCAACCGCGCCCGCGTCGCGGAATTCCGCGAAATGCAGCGCGCCGCTCGCGACGACCGCCCCGAGCGCGACATCCGCCGGCTCGAGAAACACGGCAAGATGCGCCCGCGCGAGCGGCTGGAACTGCTGCTCGATCCGGGCACGCCCTTTCTCGAACTGTCCTCGCTCGCCGCCAATACCGAGTATGACGGCGAAAGCCCCGGCGCCAGCATCATCACCGGCCTCGGCATCGTCTCGGGCCGCGAGGTGATCATCCACGCCGACGACAGCTCGGTGAAGGGCGGCGCGTGGTATCCGCTCTCGGTCAAGAAGATCGTCCGCTGCCTCGATATCGCGCTGGAAAACCACCTCCCCGTGATTCACCTCTGCGACAGCGCGGGCGGCTTCCTGCCCCTCCAGAACCAGGTCTTCGCCGACCGCTACATGGCCGGCCGCATCTTCCGCAACCAGTGCCTCCTGTCCAAGGCCGGCATCAAGCAGCTCGCGCTCGTCTTCGGGCAGTGCACCGCCGGCGGCGCCTACGTGCCGGGGCTGTCGGATTACAACGTCATCGTGCGCGGCACCGGCGCGGTCTTCCTTGGCGGCCCGCCCCTCGTCAAGGCCGCCACCGGCGAGGAGGTGACCGCCGAGGAACTGGGCGGCGCCGAGATGCACACCTCCGTCAGCGGCACCTGCGACTACCCGGCCGAGACCGAGGAAGAGGCCATCGCCATCGGCCGCGAGATCGTCCAGCAATGGGAAAAACCGAAGAAGTGGGAGTGCCAGCGCGACGACCCGGTCCCGCCCCATTACGACCCGCAGGACCTCTACGGCATCCTCCCCGACGACATCAAGAAAGGCTTCGACATGCGCGAGGTGATCGCGCGCATCGTCGACGGCAGCCGCTTCCACGAATACCAGCCCGATTACGGCACCACGCTGGTCTGCGGCTTCGCCAATATCTGGGGCTGGAAGGTCGGCGTGCTGGGCAACAACGGCGTCCTCTTCAACGACAGCGCCCTCAAGGGCGCGCATTTCATCGAACTCTGCAACCAGAACAATACGCCGCTGGTCTTCCTGCAGAACATCACCGGCTACATGATCGGCCGCGAATACGAACGCGACGGCATCACCAAGGACGGCGCCAAGATGATCATGGCCATGACCTGCAGCCACGTCCCGAAATTCACCGTCATGTGCAACGGCTCCTTCGGGGCGGGCAATTACGGCATGTGCGGCCGCGCCTTCGACGGGCGCTTCATGTTCGCCTGGCCCAACAGCCAGATCGGCGTCATGGGCGGCGAACAGGCGGCCAACACCCTGGCCGACGTGAAGGCCGCCCAGATGAAGCGCAACGGCGAAGAGGTCGACGACACCGTGCTCGAGGAGCTGCGCGAAACCACCGGCAGGGCCTACATGGAACAGCTCTCGGCCTATTACGCCACCTCGCATCTCTGGGATGACGGCATCATCGACCCGGTCGACACCCGCAACGCGCTCGGCATGGCGATCACCAGCGCGCTCAACGCGCCCCTGGGCACACCCGGCTACGGGGTGCTGCGCCTGTGACCTCCGCCATCGACTTCTATTTCGACTTCGCCTCGCCCTACGCCTATTGCGCGGCCCCCCTGGCCGAGGATATCGCGGCGGCCCACGGCGTGCGGCTGGTCTGGCGCCCGGTGCTGCTCTGGGCCTGCCGCAACCATTTCGGCATGGCGCCGCCGCTGCAGGACGGGCCCAAGGCCGACTACATGCCGCTCGACTTCCAACGCTCCGCGGCCTTTCACGGCCTGCCCTTCGTCATGCCCCCCTCCTTCGCCAAGTCCACCCACGCGGCGGCGCGCCTCTACTACGGCATCGCCGCTCAGGACGAGGCAGAGGCGACCACTTTCGCCCGCCACACCCTCTCCGCGCATTTCGGCCAGGGCGCCGACCTGACCGATCCCGAAACCCTGGCCGACCTCGCCGCGCAAACCGGCCTCTCCCGGTCCGAGGCGGACCACCTGATGACAGCCGACACGTCCAAGGAAGCCCTCCGCCACGCCAACGACGCGGCCATCGCCGCCGGCATCTGGGGCTCGCCCTTCTTCCTCCTCGACGGCGAACCTTTCTTCGGCGCCGACCGTCTGCCACAACTCGACTGGCGCCTGTCACGGCGCGCCGCGCCGGAAAAGGAACCGACATGACCCATCAGGATATCACCGTCGCCATCGAGGGCCCCGTCGCCACCCTCACCGTCAACCGGCCCGACAAGCTCAACGCCATGCGCAACCAATCCGCCGACGAGATGCGCGCGGCGCTGGCCGAACTGGAGGAGAACCCCGCCATCCGCGCCGTGATCGTCACCGGCGCAGGGCGGGCCTTCGGTGCGGGCTACGACCTCTCCACCGTCGACCTCAGCGAGGGCTGCGACCTGCGCTCGGTGCTCGAGGATCACTTCAACCCCCTCATCCGGGCCATCCGCCGCTCGCGCCTGATCGTGATCTCGGCGGTCAATGGCGCCTGCGCCGGGGTCAGCGTGGGGCTCGCCTTCTCCGCCGATATCGTGCTGGCCGCCGAAACCGCCTTCTTCTACGAGCCCTTCGCCGGCATCGCGCTGGTGCCCGATGGCGGCAACACGCTCTTCATCCCGCGCACGGCTGGCCGCACCCGCGCCCTGTCGATGATGCTGCTAGGCGAACGGATCGGCGCGGCACAGGCCCGCGACTGGGGGCTCGTCTGGGCCGTCCACCCGCCCGAGCGCCTGGCCGACGAGGCCCGCGCCACCGCCGACCGCATCGCCGCCCTGCCGCCACTGGCCGCCCAACGCACGAAGCAGCTCGTCAACGCCGCCACCGACGACGCGCTCGACGCCCAACTCGACCTCGAACGCGACTACCAGGCCGAACTGGCCGGCACGCCCGAAATGATCGCCGCCGTCTCGAAATTCGTCGGCAAGTAGGCCCCACCCCAACCGATGGACCACCAATGACACCCGCCAGCGCCCCTCCGCCCGAGATCTACACCCGCCCCGGACACTACGTCGACAGCGACGCGCCCGCCGTTCGCGCCTTCACCGAGGCCGCACTCGAAACCCTGCCCCCCGACGCGACGGATACCGAAAAGGCCATCCGCCTCTTCGACGCCGTCCGCGACGGGCTGCGCTACGATCCCTACACCTACGACCTCACCCCCGACGCCTACCGCGCCAGCGCCATCGCCGCGCAGGACGCCGCCTTCTGCGTGCCCAAGGCGATCCTCCTCGCCGCCTGCCTGCGCGCCGCGGGCCTCCCCGCCGCGCTGGGTTTCGCCGACGTGAAGAACCACCTCAACACGCCCAAGCTGGCCGAGCTGATGCAGACCGACCTCTTCATCTTCCACGGCTACGTGCAGGTCTGGCTCGACGGCCAAAGCTACAAGATCACCCCGGCCTTCAACATGGACCTCTGCGACCGGTTCGGCGTCAAACCCCTCGTCTTCGACGGCACCTCCGACGCGCTCTTCCACGAATACGACGCCGGCAACCGGCGCCACATGGAATACGTGAACGACCGGGGCCTTTACGCCGATTTCCCGGCCGAGGAATTCCTGAGAATGTTCCACGAAACCTACCCCCGCCTCGCCGCGCTCAACGAACGGGGGCGCGACGTGGGCGACGCGGGCTTCGGGCACGACACACCGGAATAGCGCCCGCAGCGCCCGGCTTTGCCTGTCTCCGAATCGTCCGGCCTGTCATAAGACCCTTCCGTGACACGCCCGCACCAATCGGAGGAACCGATGCACCTGAACGACAAGACCGCCATCGTCACCGGCGGCGCCCGGGGCATCGGCGCGGCCATGGCGCGACGCTTCGCGGCCGAGGGGGCGCGCGTCGTCGTGGCCGACCTCGACGGCGCTGCCGCCCGCGCCACCGCCGCCACCTTCGGCGGCATGGGCCTCGCCTGCGACGTCACGAAAGAGTCCGACATCCAGCAGCTCGTCCAAACAACCGAGGCCGAATACGGCCCGGTCGACCTCTTCTGTTCCAATGCCGGGCTGGCGCTTGGCGAACCCACCCACGCCGCCTCGGCCGGCAACGCCGACTGGACCCGCGCCTGGGAAGTGCACGTCATGGCCCATGTCTACGCCGCCCGCGCCCTGCTCCCCGGCATGATCGACCGCGGCTCGGGCTACCTGCTGCAGATGGCCTCCGCCGCGGGCCTCCTGAACCAGATCGGCGACGCCGCCTATTCCGCCACCAAGCACGCCGCCGTCAGCTTCGCCGAATCCCTCGCCATCACCCATGGCCGCGACGGAATCCGCGTCTCCGTCATCTGCCCGCAATACGTAGCCACCCCGTTGCTGGGCTACGACGCGGCGGACGCCGCCGATCATCCCGGCCTGCTCTCCCCCGACGCCGTGGCCGACACCGTGGTCGAGGGCATCGCGCGGGAAAGCTTCCTGATCCTGCCCCACCCCGAGGTCGCCCGCTTCGCCGCCTTCAGGTCCGCCGATCACGACAAGTGGCTCGAGGCGATGCGCACCCTCCGCGCCCGCGTGCTGGACGAGGCCGGCACCGCGGACCTGCGGAAAATGCACACCCTGCTCTGACCGGCCCGGCCCTCGACGCTCAGTAGGCGTAAGGCGCGATATCCTCGGCTGACAGCGCATAGCCGATATCGGCCAGCTGGGTCGATGTGGCCGCCGTGCCGAACATCCCCGTCACCGTCACCGCCTCGAACATCCCGTCGCTTTCATAAGGCTCCGGCGCCGTCACCAGCACAAGCTGGTTGGCCGGCGGCGGCGGCACGTGCACACAGGCGCCCACGTAGGGCACGAGGATGAAGGCCGTCACCCCCGCCCCATCGAAATCGATCGGCACGATGAACCCCGACATCCGCACGATCTGCCCGTTCCAGTCCGTCCTGACCCCGGTCGAGGCCGGCTGCCCCGCCGCCATCGCGCTCTCGTCATGCGGCAGCAGCGATTGCAGGTCCCGCGGCACCGGCACCTCGCCCTCGGGCAGCAAATCCTTCCACCCCAGGTCCACGATCGTTTCGGCACGGGCCGGGCCCGCCACCGCCAGCACCGCCAGCCCGGCAAGCACCTCCCGCCGGCCCGGCCCCCGTGCTACCATTCGTAGACCTCGATCTTCTGCGCCGTCATCCGGTAACCGACATCGGCGATCTGCGTCGTCAGCGACTGCGCCGACAACCGCCCGTAAACCCAGACCGGATCCCACATCCGGTCGCCCGGCCACGGCCGCGCCGTGGTCACGAAGACAAGCTGGTTGGGCGGCGGCGGCGGCGTGTGGATGCAGGCGCCGACATAGGGCACCAGCATGAAGGTGGTCACCCCCGCCGATGTCACGTCGAAGGGAATCATGAACCCCGGCAGCTTCACCGCCTTGCCGTTGAGCCGCGTGTTCACCTTCTTCCCGTTGGCGTCGTATTCCGGGTTCCAGGTATCGTTGACCTCGTCGATCTGGCCAAGGCCGATGATCTCGCCATAGGGCACGCCCGCCGGGATCAGGTCTGCCCAGGTGATCTCGCGAAACCCGCTCGCCACCGCCCGCCCCGGCAGGGCGACAGCGGCGGCCATCAGCGCAAGACACGCCCGGCGGGAAAGGAAGCTCTGCGTCATATCCTCACCATCATGCCATCGGCCAGCGACAGGCGATAGGCCCTCAGTGCCGGCAAAAGGCTCACAATACCCGCCGCCACGATCACACCTCCGAGAACGGCCAGTTCCCGCCCATCCGGCCACCCGATCGGCAGCCACAGGCCGAAGGCGCTGTCGACCAGCGGCTGCGCGATGACCAGCCCGCCATAAAGCAGCCCCAGCCCCAGAACCGCCCCCGCCGCCGCCATCAGCGCCGCCTCCAGCACCAGCAGGCCCAGGATCGTCGCCGGCCGCGCCCCCATCGCCCGCCAGATCGCCATTTCCCGCCGCCGCTCGTTCAGCGAGGAGAAGATCATCGCCATCATCCCCAGCAAGGCCGTCACCACCACCATCGCCGATACCGCCAGCAGCGCCGTCTCCGCCACGCCCACGATCTGCCACAGCTCCTGAAGCGCCACGCCCGGCAGAACCGCCAGCAGCGGCTCCTCGGGATACTCGTTGATCCATCGCTGCAACCCGAAGACCTGCAACCGCGATTTCACCCCCACCAGCGCCGCCGTCACCGCCTGGGGCGTCAGGTCCATCTGCCGGATCTGCTCGACCGGCGTGGTCCGCCCCGGGATCTTGGCGCCGGAACGCCAGTCGACATGGATCGCCTCGATCGCCTCGAGGCTGACGATCACCGTCCGGTCGACCGGCGTGCCCGTCCGCGCAACGATACCGGCCACGCGGAAGGGCTGGTCGTCATGGTCGGTGAAGGACGCCAGACCGTGCGACACCACGATCGGGTCGCCCACCTCGTAGCCCAGCGTCTCCGCCACTTCCGCCCCGATCACCGCGTCGTAGAGATCCTTCAGCCCGTGCCCCCCGGACAGGCCCAGCGACCGGCCGCCGCGATACTTGTAATGCTCGAAGAACGCCGGCGTCGTGCCCATCACCCGGAACTGCCGGTGGCTGTCGCCCAGCGAGATCGGCACGATCCAGTCCACCTCCGGCCGCGTGGCGATATCCCGGTAGCTCTCCCACGTCACGTTGTTGGTCGCGTTGCCGATCCGGAAGACCGAGTACAGCAGCAACTGCACCGAGCCCGACCGCGCCCCCACGATCAGGTCGGTCCCCGAAATCGTGTCGGCAAAGCTCGCCTTCGCCCCGGTGCGCACCTTCTCGACCCCGAGGAACAACGCCACCGACAGGGCAATCGCCAGCACCGTCATCCCCACGGTCAGCGCCCGCGCCAGAAGCGAGCCGATGGCCAGCCGCAGGATCATGCCGCCCGCCTCTCCGCCCGGGCGATCTCGGCCAGCGGCACGACCCGGTCGAACCGCCCGCCTAGCCGCTCGTCATGGCTCACCATCAGAAGCGAGGACCCGGTCGCCGCCACCTGCCCGAACAAGAGGCCCAGGAAACTGTCCTGCGTCGCGGCATCCAGCGCCGATGTCGGCTCGTCCGCCACGATCAGCGGCGGCTCCCCGATCAGCGCCCGCGCCACGGCCACCCGCTGCTGCTGCCCGACCGATAGCCGCCCGGCGGCAGTGCCGGGAATATCCTCGGCCAAGCCCAGCGCCGCGCACAGCCGCGCGCTCTCGGCGCGGGCATCCGCAACCCGCCTGCGCCGCTCGGGCGCGAACCGCAGCGGCAACAGGATGTTGTCGGTCACCGAGGCATAGGGCAAAAGGTTGAACTGCTGGAAGATCACCCCGATCCGCTCGGCCCGGAAACGGTCCCGCGCCCCGGCCCGCAACGCGGCGATATCGGTGCCCCCGACACACACCTGCCCGGCCTCCGCCGTCACGATCCCGCAGATCAGCGACAGCAGCGTCGACTTCCCCGATCCGCTCTCCCCGATCAGCAGAACGCTTTCCCCCGGCGCCACCCGGAACCCGGGCACAGACAGCCCGAACGACGCGCGCCCCGGCCAGCGGAACCGCACCTCCTCCAGGGACAGCGCCGGCGCGTCAGGCGTCATTCCAAGGTCAGCACCGCCGACCCCCGGGTCAGCTCCGCGGCCCCGGCCCCGGTGCCGGTCACGTATTGCACCTCGATCTTCTCGGCATTCTCGAACAGGCCGAACATCGGGAACCCGACCGAGGTCAGCGCCGCCCCGTCGTCGCAGGTGAACCGGTAGCGGACATGAAACTCGCTATGCCCCGCGCCGCCGTCATGGGCGTGATCGTCGCCCTCGGCGTGCTCATGGTCGTGGTCGTGATCTTCGCCCTCGGCATGATCGTGGTCATGATCCTCGCCCTCGGCGTGCTCGTGGTCGTGATCGTCACCCTCGCCATGCTCGTGGTCATGATCCTCGCCCTCGGCGTGCGCATGCTCGTGGCCGTGATCCTCGCCCTCCGCATGCTCATGGTCATGCCCTTCATCCTCGCCATGGTCGTGATCGTGGTCATGGCCCTCTTCCCCGGCATGGCCGTGATCATCTCCATGATCATGCTCATCCCCGCCCAAATGCAGATGCGCCAGAACCTCCGTCAGCCGACAGCCCGCCCCGTCCGGTAGCGTGACGATATCCTCGGGCGACAGGAACACCCGGATCGCCTCCTCGACGGCGTCCTTGTCCTCGGGCGAGGTCGCCTCGTGCTCGAACCCCACGATATCCATGCCCGGCGCGCGCAGGTCCAGCTCCATCACCCCGTCCTCCACCGCGATCTCCACGGTCGAGACGCCATGCACATGCGCCCCCATCCCGCGGCTCTCCTCCGCCGCGGCCGGCGCGGCAATCGTTGCGGCAAAAAGGGCGATCGTCGTGCGTTTCATGTCATGTCCTTTCGACAGGTCTCGGGAAATCTCGGCATTTCGGAAAGGCCACCCCCTCACGCGGCACAACTGCCGCACAGGCCGTGCACCTCGACCACGTGATGGCGGGCCCGGAACCCCGTGGCCTCGGTGATCTTCGACAGCCGCTCCAGCACCGGCGGGTCGGCATGTTCCTCCACCGTCCCGCATTGCTCGCAGATCGCCAGCACGGGGGTGTGATCCGCCTCGTCGCACTGGCACGGCACGAAGGCGTTCAGCGATTCCAGCCTGTGCGCGCTGCCGGCATCCATCAGCGCCGAAAGCGCCCGGTAGACGGTCGGCGGCGCCAGCCGTGATTCGCCCCCCTTCATCGCGTTCAGGATCTCGTAGGCCGACATCGGCCGGCCATGGGTCCTGAGCACTTTCAGAACCTGCCGCTGACGGTCCGCTCCCGGCGTTCTCATGGCTCTCTCACCTGCTGTTCCGGCCTTGTTAAATTATAACATACGGCACTTGGCAAGGGTTATGTGCCCGCCCCGCCCACGCCGGCAGAAACCCTCCCGCCAGCCGCGGCTTCGCCGGGATGCGCCGAACGCTGTTGACCTTTCGTCGCTTTCCATGTTCCTTGGCGCCGTCGGTTTTCCGAGAGGAAATGAAAAGGGAACACGGTGAGGCGTAGCCATCAGGCACCGAGACCGTGACTGCCCCCGCAACTGTGAGCGGTTAGCGACGCCGGACAACGTCACTGTTGCGCCCAAGCGTGACGGGAAGACCCGGCCAAGCGATGACCCGCAAGTCAGGAGACCTGCCGGCATGTCAACCGTAACACCGGGCGGGGTTGCCCGGGGGAAGGACTGCCGATGGACCGCCCGAACCGCCAGCCACGCACGCAGCGTATCGCCACGCGTCACCCGTCGCTCCACGACCGCACCTCACCTGTCAGCCCGATTGCCCGGATTTCAACAATCCGGAGATCATCATGAAACCCATTTATTGCCTGACCCTCGCCGGCGCGAGCCTCGGCCTCGCCGTGCTCGCCGCCAACGCGCAATCCACCAGCTACCCGCTCACGGTCGAGAATTGCGGCCAGCCCGTCACCTTCGACGCCGCCCCCGAAACCACCGTCACCGTGGGCCAGTCGGCCACCGAAACGCTCTACTCGCTGGGCCTCGCCGACCGTGTCATCGGCACCTCGGTCTGGTTCAACCCGGTCCTGCCCGAATTCACGCAGGTCAACGAGGGCATCGAACGCCTCGCCGACAACGACCCCAGCTTCGAAAGTGTCGTCAACAAGAAGCCCGACCTCGTCGCCGTGCAGTATGAATGGCACGTGGGCCCCTCCGGCATCGTCGCCACGCGCGACCAGTTCCACGAGGTGGGCATTCCCACCTACATCATGCCCGCCGACTGCGACACCAAGGACAACACCACCGGCGGCGACGGCACCCGCACCGCCGCCTTCTCGACCGACTCCGTCTACAAGGGCATCCGCGAACTGGCCGAGATCTACGACGTGCAGGCCGCAGGCAAGGCGCTCGTGACCGAGCTTCGGAAGCGAGAGACCGCCGCCATCGAGCTGGCCCGGTCCCTCGACCTGCCCGATGGCATCTCGGCCGCCTTCTGGTTCTCCTCCGCCGACCTCGAAATCGACCCCTACGTCGCCGGCCGCAAGGGCGCGCCGGGCTACATGATGGACAAGCTCGGCATCGAGAACGTCATCCAGTCGGACGAGGAATGGCCCACCGTCGGCTGGGAAACCATCGCCCGCGCCGATCCCACCGTCCTCGTCATCGCCGAGATGGACCGCCGCCGCTTCCCCGCCGACGACATCGACAAGAAGATGGAGTTCCTGCGCACCGACCCGGTGGCCAGCCAGATGACCGCCGTGCGCGAGAACCGGATCGTGGTGATGGACGCCCACGCCATGAGCGCCACCATGCGCAGCATCTTCGGCCTCGAAACCGTGGCCGAGGCGCTGGCCGGGTTCGACTTCGGCGAATGAGCGACGTGCTGCCGGTCACCGGCCGCCGGGCCCTGCGCACGCGCTGGCACTGGGGGTGGATCGCGCCCCCGGTGCTGTTCGTCGCCCTGATCGTGGGCGCGGCCATCGGCGAAACCGCCATTCCCGTCACGACCGTGCTGCAGGTGCTGGGCAACAAGCTCTTCGGCCTTGGCTACGCGGTCGACCGGATCGACGCCGGCATCGTCTGGGAATACCGGCTCAGCCGGGCGGTCGTGGCGGCCTGCTGCGGGGCGGGGCTGGCGCTGTCGGGCGTGGTGCTGCAGGCGCTCCTGCGCAACGCGCTGGCCGATCCCTACCTGCTGGGCATCTCCGCCGGCGCCTCGACCGGGGCGGTCGCGGTCACCGTGGCGGGCGTGGGCGCCGGGGCGGTCACCCTCTCGGCCGGCGCCTTCGCCGGCGCGGCGCTGGCCTTCGTGATGGTCGCGGCGCTGGCCCGCGCCGCCGGCGGCGGCACCGGCATGCGTGCGGCCGGCGTCATCGTGCTGGCCGGCATCGCCGGCTCGCAGCTCTTCAACGCGCTTACCGCCTTCATCATCGCCAAGTCCGCCAATGCCGAACAGGCCCGCGGCATCATGTTCTGGCTGATGGGCAACCTCTCCGGCGTGCGCTGGGAGGACGTGATCGTCGCCATCCCGGCGGTCGCGCTGGCGGTGCTCACCTGCCTCTGGCATGTCCGCGCGCTCGACGCCTTCACCTTCGGCACCGACAGCGCGGCCTCCCTCGGCGTCGCCGTGCGCCGGGTGCAGGTCACCCTGATCGGCATCGCCGCGCTGGTGACGGCGGCGATGGTCTCGATGGTGGGCTCCATCGGCTTCGTCGGCCTCGTCATCCCCCATGCCATGCGCTTCGTCGTGGGCGTCCGCCACGGGCGGCTGGTCCCGGCCTCGGCGCTGGCGGGCGCCGTGTTCCTCATCGCCTGCGACGTGATCTCGCGCATCCTCGTGCCGGGACAGGTGCTGCCCATCGGCGTGATCACCGCGCTGGTCGGCGCGCCGGCCTTCGCCCTGATCCTGATCCGCGGAAGAACCGCAAGATGAGCCTGAGCTGCCAATCCCTCGGCTGGTCCGTCCGCCGCCAGCCCATCGTGCAGGACATCACCCTCGACGTGCGGCGGGGCGAAACCCTCGGCCTGATCGGCGCCAACGGTTCGGGCAAATCCACCCTGCTGAAGATGCTCGCCGGCATCCGCACCCCCACCGCCGGCCGCGTCACGCTCGACGGGCGCGACCTCGCCACCTATCCGCAACGGCAGATCGCCCAGCGCATCGCGCTGGTCGAGCAACAGGCCGAGACCGGCGACCGCATCACCGTGCGCGACGCCGTCGAGCTGGGCCGCACCCCGTGGCTCTCGGCGCTCCGCCCCTGGTCGGAGGAGGACGAGGCCACCGTCGCCCGCGCCATCGCCGCGGTCGAGATGCAGGGCTTCGAGACCCGCCACTGGTCCACCCTCTCGGGCGGCGAGCGCCAGCGCGTCCACATCGCCCGGGCGCTGGCGCAGGAGCCGCAGATCCTCCTGCTGGACGAGCCCACCAACCACCTCGACATCCACCACCAGCTTTCCATCCTGTCGCTGGTCGCGCGCCTGCCGGTGACCAGCATCGTTGCCCTGCACGACCTCAACCAGGCGATGGAATGCGACCGGCTGGCGCTGTTGCAAAAGGGCCGCCTCGTCACCCTCGGCCCGCCCGACGAGGTGCTGACCTGCGACCGCCTCGCCGACAGCTTCGCCGTCACCGCCAGCATCCTGACCGACCCGGCCGACGGCGCCCGCGTGCTGCGCTTCCACAAACCCGCCTGATCCACCGAAAGGCCCCCGATGAAACCGCTCCTCGCCCTCTTCCTCGCGCTGCCCTCCCTCGCCATGGCCGAGCTGCACGAGGTGAAGATGCTCAACCGCAACGCCACCGGCGCCATGGTCTTCGAGCCCGATTTCATCGCCGCCCAACCGGGCGACACCATCCGCTTCCTCGCCACCGATCCCGGCCACAACGCGGCCTCCATCGCCGGCATGCTGCCCGACGGGGCCGAGCGCTTCATCGGCAGGATCGACGAGGAGATTGAGATCACCCTCCACGCGGAGGGCCTCTACGGCGTGAAATGCTCGCCCCACGTCATGATGGGGATGGTGATGCTGATCCGGGTGGGCGACGCGCCGCTCTCGCCCGCCGCCCTGCCCGAAGACCTGCCCGCCCGCGCCCGCGAACGGTTCGAGACGATCCTCGCCCGCGAAACCGCCGACTGAGCGGCACGCCCGGCCGCCACCCGCCGCGCCTATCCGCCCAGCGGGATCACCATGCTGACGCCAAAGATGCTCTCTTCCGCGCCCAGCACGTCATCGACCCGCCCGATCGCGCCACCGATGGTGATGCCGTTCTCGAATTCGTGGTCGACCCCGAGGCTGAAGATGCTGGTCGACCCGAAATTGTCGATGTCCCGGTGCGAGATCGCCGCCGAAAGCGCGGTATCCCCCAGAAGGTAAGCCGAGCCCAGGGTCGCGTAGACGGCATCGTCCGCGCTGCCACCGAACCCCTCGAACGAGGCGACCTCGGCATAAAGCTCCAGCGGCATGCCCGCCTCGGCAAAGGAATGCGCCACCCCCGCGACCACGCCGGTCTCGTCCTTGACGTCGCCCGTGCCCTTGCTCAGATGCCGCAAGCCCACGTGATACGTTGTGCTTCCCAGCTCCTGCATCCACTGGATCGCCCCGTTGTCGAGCCTGCCGGTGTTGCCGGCACCGCCCAGAACGGTTCGGTTCTTGCCGCGGTTGAACCCCCAGCTCCGGCTGAGCGACGTGTCGTCCGCATAGAACAGCCCGACAGACAGCGTGCCGGTCTCGCCGACCGCAAAGTCGACCGTGGCACCAACCTGTTCGGTCAGCTCGTAATCCTCGGCAAGCGAGGACGCGAAATATCCCGGCGCCGCGTCCCAGGCAGTGCCGAAACTCGGGGTGATCTTGCCGACACGCGCCGTGACCCGGTCATTGCCGAACTGAAAGCCAAGTTCGTGGACGTAGAGACCGAGATCCTCGATCGAACCGCTCGGGCCCGTCATCTCTTCCAGCGTCAGCCCGCCAAAGACCGAGAAATACTCGCTCAACGCAAAGGCCGCGGCCACTTCCACCTTCAGGAACGGATCCTTGCCTTCATTGCCGGGCACGTTCGAGTCGAAAACCGAGTCGATACCGACTTCCACCTCGCCTTCCCACGAAAACCGACCTTCCTCCGCCTGTGCGCCCTGTGCCAAAGCGACACAGGATGCACCCACCAACATCGCCCGTTTCAAGCACGTGCTCATCGTTCACCGTCTCCTCGTTTCAAATGAGTCTGTCCCGCCGGGCTTCGAACCAAGGGTCTGCCCGGTCTGCATCGCGAACCGTTAAACGTTATGATATCACATTGCAACCACTAACGACGCAACCCCCTGCCGTCCCATGACTTTCGCAGTCTTCCTGACACAGGCGCTCTTCCGCGCGCCCCGCGTCCTTCTGCTCGACGAACCCACGGCCGCCCTCGACCTTCGTCACCAGTTGCTGGTACTGGATCGCCTGCGGCAGCTCGCCGCCAGCACCGGAACGATCATCGCCATGGCCCCGCACGACCTCAACCTCGCCGCCCAGTTCGCCGACCGGCTCATCGCCCTGCACGAGGGCACGCTGCGCGCCGCCGGCCCCGCCGAGACGGTGCTGACCTGCGACAACCTCGCCGGCATGTACGGGATCGAGGCCGATGTCCTGCGCCTCGGCAACGCCCGGCTTCAGGTCATGCCCCTGCGCGCCTCGGGCCACACCGGGGCGCCGGCATGACCTCCGATCTCCACGGCATCGCGCTCCGCATCGGGGCGACGATGTTCTTCACCCTGATGACCGTCTGCGTGAAATGGCTGGCCGACACCGTGCCGCTCGGGCAGGTCGTCTTCTACCGCAGCGCCTTCGCGCTCATTCCGCTGGTGATCTACCTCGTGGTGACCGGCGATTTCCCTCGTGGCCTCGCCACCCGGCGGCCGATGGCCCATGTCCTGCGCTGCGCCCTCGGCTGCGCGGCGATGTTCGCCTCCTTCGCCTCCCTGCACTACCTGCCGCTCGCCCATGCCTCGGTGATCGGCTACCTCGCGCCCATCCTCGCCGTGCTGCTGGCCCGCGCCCTTCTGGGCGAGATCGTCAACCGCACCCGCTGGGCCTCGGTGATGTTCGGCTTCCTCGGCGTCCTCGTGCTGGTCATCCCCGAGGCGACGGGCGTGCAGGTCGACCCCGGCTACCTGCTGGGCATCGGGCTGGCGCTCACCATGGCGATCTTCACCGCCGGCGCCAAGATCCAGATCCGCAGCCTCGCCCTGACCGAGAACGCGGGCGCCATCGCCCTCTACTTCGCCCTCACCTGCGCCCTCGCCGGGCTCGCCACCGCCCCGCTCGGCTGGGTCAGCCCCACGCCCGAACAGCTCCTCTACCTGATCGGCGCGGGCGCGGCGGGCGGCATCGCCCATATCATGATGACGCTGGCGCTAAAGCACAGCGAGGTGTCCAAGCTCGCCCCCTTCGAATACCTCGCCCTGATCTTCGCGGTCCTCGCCGACGCGCTCTTCTTCGGCGTGATCCCCGGCATCGCCTTCTACCTCGCCGCCGCCTGCATCGTCATGGCCACGCTGATCGTCGTCGCCGGCGACCGCCGCCGGCCCAAGGCCCCCGTCGCCGGCCAAAAGGCCTGAGCCGCGCAACGCCCCGCGAAAAATCCTGCCCGCCCCCAAATCTATATATTGACAGTTTGCACCCCCAGGCACCAATATGCAGTTGCTTTGGTGCCGGCGAGTCACTCCGCCGGGGAAGAGGGAAACCGGTGTGAATCCGGCGCTGCCCCCGCAACTGTAAGCGGCAAGCCAACGGCCCGAAACCACTGGTGCGAGGCAGCACCGGGAAGGGGGCCAAGGCATCCGAGCCGCGAAGCCAGGAGACCTGCCAGGGCAACAGAACCGACGACCGCGGGCGGAGGGCCCGGGCGCGTGACCGGATGCCGTCAGGCAGCCCGCTTTCGTGTCCCCGCTCCCCTGCCCGCACCAGACAGGAACAAGGGGACAGAGCAATGACCATCACCGTCTATTCCAAACCGGCCTGCGTGCAATGCACCGCCACCACCCGCGCCCTCGACGCCCGCGGCCTGCCCTATCAGGTCGTCGATCTGACCGAGGATGCCGGCGCCATGGAACGGGTTCAGGAGCTGGGCTACCGTCAGGCCCCCGTCGTCATCGCCGGCGACGATCACTGGGCCGGCTTCCGCCCCGACATGATCGGCCGGCTCTGCTGATCGCGTGGGCGGGCTGGTCTACTTCTCGAGCGCCTCGGAAAACACGAGGCGCTTCGCCGAGAAGCTCGGCCTCCCCGCCCACCGCCTGCCGGTCCGCGCCGGCGACCCGTTCCCGACGCTCGACCGGCCCTTCGTCCTGATCTGCCCGACCTATTCCGACGGTCAGGGCCGGGGCGCGGTACCCAAACAGGTCATCCGCCTGCTCAACGATCCGGGCCCCCGGGCCCTGCTGCGCGGCGTCATCGCCGGCGGCAACCGCAACTTCGGCGCCACCTTCGCCCTCGCGGGCGACGTGATCGCCCGCAAATGCAACGTCCCGGTCCTCTACCGCTTCGAGCTGGCCGGCACCGACACCGATATCGCCCGCGTGCGCGCCGGGCTCGCAACATTCTGGAGAGAGACATGCTCGACGCCAGCCTGACAGACGGCCTCGACTTCCACGCGCTCAACGCGATGCTGAACCTCTACGACGACGAGGGCCGCATCCAGTTCGAGGCCGACCGCATGGCGGCCCGGCAATACTTCCTGCAGCACGTCAACCAGAACACCGTCTTCTTCCACTCGCTGGACGAGAAGCTGGGCTACCTCGTCGACGAGGGTTATTACGAACCCGAGGTGCTCGACCAGTACGACCGCGCCTTCCTCCACCGCATCTGGGAGGCGGCCTTCGCCTTCAAGTTCCGCTTCCCCACCTTCCTCGGCGCCTTCAAGTACTACACCTCCTACACGCTCAAGACATGGGACGGGCAGCGCTTCCTCGAACGCTACGAGGATCGCGTCGTCATGGTCGCGCTGACGCTGGCCCGCGGCGACGAAACCCTCGCCATGCGCCTCATGGCCGAGATCATCGAGGGCCGCTTCCAGCCCGCCACCCCCACCTTCCTCAACGCCGGCAAAAAGGCGCGGGGAGAGTTCGTCTCCTGTTTCCTCCTCCGGCTCGAGGACAACATGGAAAGCATCGGCCGCGGCATCAACTCGGCGCTGCAGCTTTCCAAGCGGGGCGGCGGCGTGGCCCTGATGCTCACCAACATCCGCGAGCACGGCGCCCCCATCAAGGGGATCGAGAACCAGTCCTCCGGCGTCATCCCGGTGATGAAGCTGCTCGAGGACAGCTTCTCCTACGCCAACCAGCTCGGCGCGCGGCAGGGCGCGGGCGCGGTCTATCTCAACGCCCACCACCCCGATATCCTCCGCTTCCTCGACACCAAGCGCGAGAACGCCGACGAGAAGATCCGCATCAAGACCCTCTCCCTCGGCGTGGTCATCCCCGACATCACCTTCGAGCTGGCCAAGAAGAACGAGGACATGTACCTCTTCTCGCCCCATGACGTGGAAAAGGTATACGGCTGCGCCTTCTCCGAGGTTTCAGTCACCGAGAAATATCACGAGATGGTCGACGACCCGCGCATCCGCAAGAAGAAGATCAACGCCCGCGCCTTCTTCCAGACCATCGCCGAGATCCAGTTCGAAAGCGGCTACCCCTACATCATGTTCGAGGACACGGTGAACAAGGCCAACCCGATCGCCGGGCGCATCGCCATGTCGAACCTCTGCTCGGAAATCCTGCAGGTGAACGAGGCGTCGGAATTCAACGACGACCTCAGCTATGCGACCATGGGCACCGACATCTCCTGCAACCTCGGCTCGATGAACATCGCCCGCGCCATGGATGGCGGCGATCTCGCCGGCGCCGTCGGAACCGCGATCCGCGCGCTCAACGCCGTCTCGGAAATGAGCGCCATCGACAGCGTCCCCTCCATCCGCAAGGGCAATGACGAGGGCCACGCCATCGGGCTGGGGCAGATGAACCTGCACGGCTACCTCGCCCGCGAGCGCATCCACTACGGCTCGCCCGAGGGGATCGACTTCACCAACATCTATTTCTGCACTGTGCTCTTCCACGCGCTCACCGCCTCCAACGCGCTGGCGCGCGAGGCCGGACGCAGCTTCAAGGGGTTCGAGGACTCGACCTATGCCGACGGCACTTTCTTCGAGAAGTACGTCACCCGCGACTGGCAGCCCGAAACACCCCGCGTGGCCGAGCTCTTCGCCAATGCCGGCATCCCCGTGCCCACCCGCGAAGACTGGGCGGCGCTCCGCGACGCGGTGAAGGCCCACGGCCTCTACAACCGCAATCTTCAGGCCGTGCCGCCCACCGGCTCGATCAGCTACATCAACTACGCCACCTCCTCGATCCACCCGATCACCTCGAAGATCGAGATCCGCAAGGAAGGCAAGATCGGCCGCGTCTACTACCCGGCGCCCTACATGACCAACGACAACCTCGAGTTCTACCGCGACGCCTACGAGATCGGGCCCGAGGCGATCATCGACACCTATGCCGCCGCGACCCAGCATGTCGACCAGGGCCTGTCGCTGACCCTCTTCTTCCCCGCCGAGGCCACGACCCGCGACATCAACCGCGCCCAGATCTACGCGTGGAAGAAGGGGATCAAGACGATCTACTACATCCGCCTGCGGCAGATGGCGCTGGAAGGGACCGAGGTGCAGGGCTGCGTCTCCTGCTCGCTCTGACCTGCACCGAAACCGCACCGACGTAATACCGACAAAATACCGACGTTATACCGACGTCGAAAATCCGCCCCCCAAAGGCCCGGAGACCGCCATGAAAGACCTCGCCAAATCCACCCGCGCCGTGCCCCGCGCCGTCAACTGGAACCGCCTCGAGGATGACATCGACCTCGACGTCTGGAACCGCCTGACGGTCAATTTCTGGCTGCCCGAAAAGGTCCCGCTCTCCAACGACATCCAAAGCTGGTCGCAACTCACCGACGCCGAACGCCAGCTCACCATCCGCGTTTTCACCGGCCTCACCCTGCTCGACACGATCCAGAACACCGTGGGCGCGCCGACCCTGATGGAAGACGCCATCACCCCCCATGAAGAGGCCGTGCTCAGCAACATATCCTTCATGGAAGCCGTTCATGCCCGCAGCTATTCTTCCGTCTTTTCAACCCTTTGCCAGACGGCCGAGGTGGACGAGGCGTTCCGCTGGTCGGCCGAGAACGAACACCTTCAGGCCAAGTCGCGCCTGATCCTCGACGAGTACGACGCCACCGCCTCGCCCCTGCGCAAGAAGGTCGCCAGCGTCTTTCTCGAGTCCTTCCTGTTCTACTCGGGCTTCTACCTGCCGATGCACTGGTCCTCCCGCGCGAGGCTCACCAACACCGCCGACCTCATCCGCCTCATCATCCGCGACGAGGCGATCCACGGCTACTATATCGGCTACAAGTTCCAGCGCGGCCTCGACCGCCTCGGCACACAGGAGCGGCAAGAGATCAAGGACTTCGCCTTCGCCCTCCTCTTCGACCTCTACGACATCGAAGCCCGCTACACCGAACAGCTCTACGACCCGCTCGGCCTCACCGAAGACGTCAAGAATTTCCTGCATTACAACGCCAACAAGGCCCTGCAAAACCTGGGCTTCGAGGCGCTTTTCCCCGACGAGGCCTGCAAGGTGAACCCCGCCATCATGGCCGCCCTCTCGCCGAACTCGGACGAGAACCACGACTTCTTCTCCGGCTCCGGCTCCAGCTACGTGATCGGCAAGGCGGTCGCCACCGAGGACGAAGACTGGGATTTCTGAAACGGCGGGCTCAGCCCCGCCGCGTCAGGAAATCCATCAGCATCCGCCCGAACACCTCCGGCCGCTCCAGCAGGCCGAGGTGCTTCACCTCCGGCACGATCTCCAGCACCGAGCCGGCAATCTCGCCCTGCATCGCCCGCGCCATCCCCGGCGTGCTGCCGCTGTCGTGTTCCGACGTGGCAATCAGCGTCGGGCAGGTGATTGGCGGCACCGGCGCGATCAGCTCCCTCACCCCCTTTGCCAGCACCGCCCGCGCCCCGGCATAGCTCTCCGGGTCGCAGGACAGCACCTGCGCCCGGACCGCTTCGACCACCTCGGCATGCGTTTCGCGGAACCCCTCCGTGAACCACCGCGCCAGCGCCGCCTCGATCGTCGCGCCCGGCCCGCCCTGCGCGCTCTGCCCGGCATAGGCCTCCATCTGCGCCTGCGCCTCCGGCGTCCGCTCATGCGGCGAGTTCAGGATCGCCAGCGCCTTCACCCTCTCCGGCGCGGTCATCGCCAGCTTCCGGTTGATCATCCCGCCCAGCGAGAACCCGATCACCGTCGCGCTGTCGATCCTGGCATGGTCCATCAGCCCGCGAAGCTGCACCGCGTAGCGCTCCAGCGTCATCTCCTCCAGCGCCGGCCCGCTCTGCCCGTGGCCCGGCAGGTCATAGGACAGCACCCGGTGCTCCGCCGCCAGCAAAGACAGAAAATCCGACCAGATCGCCCGGCTCAGCCCCAACCCGTGGATCAGCACCACCGGCGCCCCGTCCTCGGGCCCGTGAAGGTCGAACGCTATCCCGTGATGATCCATGTCCGTCCTGCCTCCCTCGCGATCCCGCCGACCCTGCCGCCTTACAACCCGGCCCGCCCCCTGTCAAAAGGCCCGCCGTCATATGACGGCGGGCCCTTCACTACGAACCTGAAAAGGCAAACCGGCCTACCCGTCGTTGGTCAGCCCCTCGACCAGCGCCCGCACGTTCATCATCGCGGCCTGCGTGCGGTCCCCGTCGATCTCCATCCGCGGGCCGATCGGCAGGGCGCTCATCCCGATCCGCGCCATCCAGCGCTGGAACACCGCCGGCACGATGCCGATCACCTGCGTCGCGCCCACCTCCACGGCCGACCGCGCCATCGACAGAAGCAGCGTCTTCTGCAACAGCGACCGCCGGCTCGCCGGCTGCCCGTCCGACACGAAAAGCCGCGCGGCCTCCCATATCTTGTCCGACACCGGGGCGCGGTAATGCAGCACCGTCGCGGGAATGTCGCTCAACAGCCCCCGCTGCGCATCCCGCAGCATGTAACTGTAGATCCCGCATTTCGCCGTCGACGGCGTCAGCCGGATGCCCGCCAGCACCTCGCCGAACTCGTGCACCACGATCCAGCGGCTCAGCGGCGTGTCGTACTGGTCGAACTCCATCCCCTCGGTCGAGGGCAGATCCCAGCCCTTGCCGTCGATGAACACCCGCTTCCGGGCCTTCAGGAACTCGGCATACAACTCGCCATGCTGATGGAAGTTGCTCACCGAAAGGGTCGTCGCCCGAAGCGTCGGCGGCTTGGCAAAATTGGCCCGCCCCGCCTGTTCCGAGACGGGGGACGGTTCGGCATCGCTGTGCCATACCATTTGCCGGCCGCCAGCCGGCTCCAGCTCAGGGAAAACGCGCTTCGCACGTCCCTGCAAATTGGTTACAGATTGATAGCCCACCTTATTACTGCCTCAGAGCTGCGAGATTTTCTTATTTTTGCCTACTTTAGGCCGTGAAGCCCGGATATTACCCTCCTGAAACCACACTCACCGTCGTTACAGCCAAAGTTGTGCCATTATTGCCCTTTAACGCTTTGGTTGCAACTGATTTGGCTAGGAAACCCATGATCTCAGGACTTGAAGCGATTCGATCCTCCTTTGCGGGACCGACGGACATCGTTTCCCTGAAACGGCGCTTGCGGGATTACGCAGTCGTCGGTCGTCAGTTGTTCCTGCAGCGAATCATAATCTACAGCGCCGCCATTTTGCTAGCCGGGTATTATTACGATACGTCGACAGCGTTGTTTTTCTACGCCATGGTGTGGCTTGGCGAGGCGTTTGATGGATATGTGTTCAATCAGATCCTCCGCTGGCGCGACCGCGACTGGGCCAAGGCCCGCCATTTCGTGCTGATGATCTATATCGGCACGCTGTTCAGCGCCACGGTCATCGCCTCCTTCTCGATCTCGCTCGCCGCCCAGCAGGGGCACACGATGCATTTCTGGGCGCTGTTCATGCTGTTCTCGGCGGCGATCTTCGCGGCGATCAACAACCACCAGATCCTCTCGGTGCTGGTGCTGCGCCTGTCGATCTACGTGGCCGCCCTGCTCTTCATCCCGATCCGCGACCTCGTCGCCACCGATCCGCCGCTCAGCTCGCCGCTCTGGCTGCAGTTCTTCACCGTACTCTTCGTGCTGTCCTTCATCCTCGAATGCAGCCGAAGCTTCCTCGTCGGCTACGTCAAGAACCTGCGCTACATCAACGCGCTGGTGGCCGAGCACGAAAAGACCAAGGCCGCCTACAACGCCAAGCAGGAATTCCTCGCCACCGTCAGCCACGAGCTGCGCACCCCCCTGACCGCCATCAAGGGCTCGCTGCAACTGATCGGCTCGGGCGCGCTCGGCGCGGTGCCGCCGAAGATGCAGCACCTCTTCAACATGGCCAGCAGCAACAGCGAAAGCCTCGCCAACCTCGTCAACGACCTGCTCGACCTGCAGCGCGCCGAGACCGGCAAGCTCGAGCTTCACGTCGAACCGATCGAGCTTGGCGCCGTGGCCGCGGCCACGGTCGACCGCACCCGCCCCTATGCCGCGCGCTTCGACGTGACCCTGCACATGGAGCCGCCCAAGCGCGAATTCTGGGTCAACGCCGACCGCCACCGCATCGAGCAGGTGCTGGTCAACATGCTCTCCAACGCAGCCAAGTTCTCCGACGCCGGCGGCCGGGTCGAGATCAGCCTCTACGCCCATGACGACAAGATCAGCCTCGCCGTGAAGGATTACGGCATCGGCATCCCCAAGGACGATACCGGCAAGGTGTTCGAACAGTTCAGCCAGGTGAACTCCTCCGACATCCGCCGCCATGGCGGCACCGGGCTCGGCATGAACATCTCGCGCCACATCATGCAGGCCCATGGCGGCGAGATCGACTTCGAAAGCGTCGAGGGCGTCGGCTCGACCTTCTATGTCACCCTCGCCGAGGAAAAGTCGATCAAGCCCCAGCCCATCCCCGACATGCGCAAATCCGCCTGACAGGCCCATTGCATCGCACCGGCCCATGCGCTCAGATACCCTGACCCGGCGCTCCCCCTGCGCCGGCCAAGGGAGGACGCATGACACACCACCTGTTCCTGACCGAGGAACACGAGATGCTGCGCGATCAACTGCGCCGCTTCGTGGCCGAGAAGGTCCAGCCCCACGCCGACCAGTGGGAGGTTGACGGCGCCGTCCCCCGCGACGTGCTCCGCGAGATGGGCGCGCTCGGCTTCCTCGGCATCCGCTACCCCGAGGAATACGGTGGCTCCGCCATGGACACCCGCGCCACCGCCGTGCTGGCCGAGGAACTCGGCCGCTCCACCTACGCCGGCTTCGCCATCACCGTGCTGGTCCATACCGACATGGCCTCCGTCCACCTCTTCAACGCCGGCTCCGAGGCCCAGAAGGCCGCCCACATGCCCGGCATCATCTCGGGCGACACCATCACCGCCGTCGGCGTCACCGAACCCGATGCCGGCTCCGACGTGAAGGGCATCCGCACCACCGCCCGCCGCGACGGCGACAGCTACATCCTCAACCGCGCCAAGATGTTCATCACCAACGGCGTCCACGCCAACCTCTACTGCGTCGCTGCCAAGACCGATGCGCAAGGCCCCGCCAGCCAGTCGGTCACCATGTTCCTCGTCGAGAAAGGCACCCCCGGCTTCACCGTCTCCCGCGCGCTCGACAAGCACGGTTGGCGCTCCTCCGACACGGCGGAACTCGCATTCGACAATTGCCGCATCCCTGCCGAGAACATCCTCGGCGACGAAGGCCGCGGCTTCTACGCCATCATGAAGAACTTCCAGAACGAACGCATCGTCCTCGGCGCCATGGCCATGGGCGAGGCGCAGGCGGCCCTCGACCTCACCCTCGATTACGTCAAAAGCCGCCGCGCCTTCGGCGCGCCCCTCTGGGACAAGCAGGCCATCCGCCAGCGCCTCGCCATGCTCGCCGCCCGCGTCACCGCCGCACGGCAATTCGTCTACGCCACCGCCGCCCGTGATGCCAATGGCGAGGAGGTCACGCGCGAGGTCTCGATGATCAAGGCCTTGTGCGGTGAACTGGTCAACGAAGTGATGTATGATTGCCTGCAATTCCACGGCGGCTTCGGCTACATGCGCGAGGCCACCATAGAACGGATGACCCGCGACGCCCGCGTTCAGGCGATCGGCGGCGGCGCGACCGAAGTGATGCTCGAGGAAGTGGCCAAGCGGCTCTGACCGGCGCGGCCCGAACTGTTACAGAATTCTGCCGAAACTGACCAAATCGTAACATTTACCTTGAAGCGAATCGCAGATTGCCCTACCTCGACCGCACGGTCGGTTAATTCAGCGCGACGAACGGGAGGACCGAACTCATGTATGCACAGATGGTCAAGAGCACCGGCAAGGGCGTCACTCCGCGCGAGGAGATGTCGGACGAGGAACGCGCCTTCCAGGACCGCGTCGATGCCGACATCAAGATCGAACCCCGCGACTGGATGCCCGAGGGCTACCGCAAGACCCTGATCCGCCAGATCGGACAGCACGCCCATTCCGAGATCGTCGGCCAGCTCCCCGAAGGCAACTGGATCACCCGCGCCCCCACGCTGGAACGCAAGATGATCCTGCTCGCCAAGGTGCAGGACGAGGCCGGCCACGGCCTCTACCTCTACGCCGCCGCCGAAACCCTCGGCATCACCCGCGACGACATGACCGAACAGCTCCTGTCGGGGAAGATGAAATACTCCTCGATCTTCAACTACCCCACCCTCACCTGGGCCGACATGGGCGCGGTGGGCTGGCTGGTCGACGGCGCCGCCATCATGAACCAGGTGCCGCTGCAACGCACCTCCTACGGCCCCTATTCCCGCGCCATGATCCGCATCTGCAAGGAGGAAAGCTTCCACCAGCGGCAGGGCTACGACATCATGATGAAGATGGCGCAAGGCTCCGAGGCCCAGAAACGCATGGCCCAGGACGCGCTCAACCGCTTCTGGTACCCCTCGCTGATGATGTTCGGGCCCTCCGACGCCGAAAGCGTCCACTCGGCCCAGTCGATGGCGTGGAAGATCAAGATGAACACCAATGACGAGCTGCGCCAGAAATTCGTCGACCAGACCGTGCCGCAGGCCGAATTCCTCGGCCTCACCGTCCCCGACGAAAACCTCAAGTGGAACGAGGAACGCGGCCATTACGACTTCTCCCAGCCCGACTGGGAAGAGTTCTTCAACGTCCTCAAGGGCAACGGCCCCTGCAACGCCGAACGCCTGTCCGCCCGCCAGAAAGCCTGGGACGAGGGGCAATGGGTCCGCGACGGCCTCCTCGCCCACGCCCGCAAATCCGCCGCCCGCAAGGTCGCGGCGGAATAGGAGACAACGCACATGAGTTCCGTCACCCCCGGCGAACTGCCCGACAGCGAGGGCAAAGGCAAATCCCCCCGCCACGAATGGCCCCTGTGGGAGGTGTTCATCCGCGGCCAGCACGGCCTGAACCACCGACACGTCGGTTCGCTCCACGCGCCCGACGCCGAGATGGCCATCAAGAACGCCCGCGATGTCTATACCCGCCGCAACGAGGGCGTCTCGATCTGGGTCGTCGAATCCCGCCACATCTCGGCCACCGCCCCGGGCGAAAAGGGCCCGCTCTTCGAGCCCTCCGAAAGCAAGATCTACCGCCACCCGACCTTCTACGACATCCCCGACGACGTGGGGCACATGTGATGGCGGCGGTCGATCAGAACGCCCTCCTGCAATTCCTGCTGCGGATGGGCGACAACACCCTCATCCTCGGCCACCGCGTCTCGGAATGGTGCGGCACGGCGCCCGCGCTGGAAGAGGATATCGCGCTCGCCAACACCGCGCTCGACCTGATCGGCCAGACCCAGCTCTGGCTCGGCTACGCGGCCGAGGTGCAGGACGAGGGCAAGTCGGCCGACGATCTCGCCTTCCTCCGCGACGCGTGGGATTTCCGCAATGTCCTGCTGGTCGAACTGCCCAACGGCGATTTCGGCCAGACCCTCATGCGGCAATTCTTCTTCGACGCGTGGTCGTCGATCCTCATGCCGCGGCTGGCCAACTCCTCCGATCCCCACATCGCCGAGATCGCCGAGAAGGCATCGAAAGAGGTGGCCTACCACGTCGAACGCTCCGCCGACACGGTCGTGGGCCTCGGCGACGGCACCGAGGAAAGCCACAAGCGGATGCAGGCCGCCCTCGACTACCTCTACCCCTATGTCGGCGAATTCTTCCTCTCCGACGACACCGACGCCGCCCTGGCCGCCGCCGGCATCGCCCCCGACCCGGCCAGCCTGCGCACCGAATACGACACCTTCGTCGAGCGCGTCATGGCCAAGGCGACCCTCACCCTTCCCGAAGACCGCTTCGCCCATTCCGGCGGCCGCAACGGCCGGATGCATACCGAGCACCTGGGCCACATCCTGACCCAGATGCAGTGGCTCCAGCGCGCCTACCCGGGCAACACATGGTAACCGCCATGCAACGGCCAAGCACCGATCAGGTCTGGCACTGGCTGAACGAGATCCCCGACCCGGAGATCCCGGCGATCTCGCTCACCGACCTCGGCATCATCCGCGATGTCGCCTGGGCCGACGACACCCTCACCGTCACCGTCACACCTACCTATTCTGGCTGCCCCGCCACCTCGCTCATCAATTTCGAGATCGAGACCACCCTGCGCACCCACGGCATCGAAAAGCTGACCCTCAAACGCCAGCTCAGCCCGGCATGGACAACCGACTGGATGACCGAGGAAGGCCGCGCCAAGCTCGAAGCCTACGGCATCGCGCCCCCGCAGCCCGCGGGCGGCCCCAAGGCCTGCCCCCGCTGCCAAAGCGACAACCTCGAACGGCTCAGCCAGTTCGGCTCCACCCCCTGCAAGGCCCAGTGGCGCTGCCGCGACTGCCTCGAACCCTTCGACTATTTCAAGTGCATCTGAGAAACGCCATGTCCCGGTTCCACGATCTCGAAGTCACCGATATCCGCAAGACCATCCGCGACGCGGTCGTCGTCACGCTGAAACCCGTCAACGGCGCGGCCGAGCATTTCGACTTCACCCAGGGCCAGTACCTCACCTTCCGCCGCACCTTCGACGGCGAGGAACTCCGCCGCTCCTACTCGATCTGCGCCGGCAAGGGCGAGGGCGTCCTGCAAGTGGGCATCAAGCGCGTCGACGGCGGCGCCTTCTCGACATGGGCCAACGAAGACCTGCAACCGGGCGAGGTGCTGCAGGCCATGCCCCCCATGGGCGGCTTCTTCACGAGGCTCGACCCCGCCAACCGCAAACACTACCTCGGCTTCGCCGGCGGCTCGGGCATCACCCCCGTCCTCTCGATCATCAAGACCACGCTGGCGCAGGAGCCGCAGTCGACCTTCACGCTGGTCTACGCCAACAAGGGCGTGAACACGATCATGTTCCGGGAAGAACTGGACGACCTCAAGAACCTCCACCTCGGCCGCTTCAACGTGATCCACGTGCTCGAAACCGACGCGCAGGAAATCGACCTCTTCACCGGCCTCGTGACTGAAGAAAAATGCGCCCAGCTCTTCGCCTCGGGCTGGATCGACGCCGCCTCCATCGACACCGCCTTCATCTGCGGGCCGGAACCGATGATGCTCGGCATCGCCTCGGCCCTGCGCAAGGCCGGGCTCGACGACGCCAACATCAAGTTCGAGCTCTTCGCCTCCGCCCAGCCCGGCCGCCTCAAGCGCGCCGCCCTGCCCAAATCCACCGACACCAAGGCCGACACCACCACCGTCGCCGTCACCCTCGACGGCGCCACCCGCACCGTCACCGCCGACAAGGATCAAAGTATTCTCGAAGCCGCGCTCGCCAGCGACCTCGACGCCCCCTTCGCCTGCAAGGCCGGCGTCTGCTCGACCTGCCGCTGCCGGGTGATCGAAGGCGAGGTCGAAATGCTCACCAACCACGCGCTGGAAGATTACGAGGTCGAAAAGGGCTACGTGCTTTCCTGCCAGTCCTACGCCCTCACCGACCGCGTCACCGTCGACTACGACCAGTAGAGGAGGCCGCCCGATGGCCGAGGACATGCCCCTTTCCGACTACCTCGCACAAGGCGGCAAGCTGACCAGCCCGGCCAACGTGCCCCCGCGCTACCGCGCCGAACTGCTCAAGATGATGGCCAGCTTCGTCGACAGCTCCCTCGCCGGTGCCGCGGGCTTCGCCGACCTCATCAACGCCGGCCCCGGCATCAAGGAACGCATCGCCGCCGCCCGCATCGTGCTGGAAAAGACCGACAACGCCGACCGGGTGCTGCGCATCATGGGCGAATTCGGCGCCGACACCGCCCGCTACGCCAACCACCACCCCTGGACGGCCCGGCTCGACCGCGACGCCGATATCGGCACCCGGCGCGGTGAACACGACATGCGCCTTTCGGTGCTGAATTACCCGATCGACGGCTGGGCCGACGCCGTGGTGATGAACCTGCTCATGGGCCGCGCCGTCGTGGTCCATCTGGGCGAGATGATCCACGTCTCCTACCAGCCCCTGTCAGAGGCCTTCCGCACCATCCTGCCGGTCGAAACCCACCACGCCGAACTGGCCCTCGAAGGCGTCGAACACCTCCTCGAAACCGAGGGCAAACCGCCCCTTCAGGCGTCGGTCGACTACTGGTGGCCCCGCGTCGCCGCCTCCTTCGGCACCACCACCTCGCAGAAATTCGACACGCTGAAAGCCATGGGCCTCCGCCACACCCCCAACGTCGAACTCCGCGCCAAATGGGAAACCGAAACCGACCGCACGCTCGACACGCTCGGCCTGACAAGCCCCTGAACCGCCCCGCGCGCACCCCCCCGTCCCGGCCCCCGAGCCGGGACCTCGCGCCCAACTGGAAAACCCGTCCCGGCCCCCGAGCCGGGACCTCGCACGCCTCGCGAAACCCGTAGGGTGGGTGCAAACCCATCAATCCCCTCACATCGCCGCGCGATACAACTCCGCCAGGTTCTCCTCGTTGAGCTCCACCGGGTTCCCGCCACAGCTCGGGTCCGTCACCGCATCCTTCACCAGCGCCGGAATGCTCTCCTCCGTCACCCCCAGCGCCGCCAACCCCTTGGGAATCCCCAAACGGTCATTGAACCCGTCCACGAACTCCCGAAACCCGTCGAACCCGCCCTCGATACCGAGATACGGCGCCGCCCGGTCGAACCGCTCGGCAATCACCGGCCCGTTGAACTCCAGCACCGCCGGCATGCACACCGCGTTCGTCGTTCCGTGATGGGTGCCGAAATGCGCCCCCACCGGGTGGCTCAGCGCATGGATCGCCCCCAGCCCCTTCTGGAAGCCCACGGCCCCCATCGCGGCGGCGCTCATCATGTGCGCCCGCGCCTCGATATCCCCGCCATCGTCATAGGCCCGCGGCAGGTTCTCGATCACCAGCTTCATCCCCTCCAGCGCGATGCCCTGGCTCATCGGGTGGTAATGCGGGCTGCTGAACGCCTCCACGCAATGCGCGAACGCATCAAGCCCCGTTCCGGCCGTGATCGGCTTCGGCATCCCCACCGTCAGCTCCGGGTCGCAGATCACCACCGCCGGCAGCACCTTGGGGTGAAAGATGATCTTCTTCACATGGGTCTCGGAATTGGTCAGCACGCCCGCGCGCCCCACTTCCGAGCCGGTCCCGGCGGTCGTCGGAACCGCCACGATCGGCGCGATCCTGTCGGCATCGGCCCGTGTCCACCAGTCGCCGATATCCTCGAAATCCCACACCGGCCGCGTCTGGCCCGCCATGAACGCCACCAGCTTGCCAAGGTCCAGCCCCGAGCCGCCGCCCAGCGCGATCACCCCGTCATGCCCGCCCTCGTTATAGGCGGCCAAGCCCGCGGCAAGGTTCATCTCGTTGGGGTTCGGATCCACCTCGAAGAACATCGCCCGGCCCAGCCCGGCTTCCTCCATCCGCTCCAGCACCCCTTGCGTCACCGGCAACCCCGCCAACCCCCGGTCGGTCACCAGAAGCGGCCGCTGCATCCCGGCGAACGCACAGGCCTCGCCCAGCTCCGCGATCCGCCCCGCCCCGAATTTCACCGCCGTCGGATATGACCAGTTGCCCACAAGACCCATGCCTGTCCCCTTTCACAGCAGGGGCATGCCGCCCCGGCTTTCATCTTTCCAGAAATACTCAAATCCCGACACCGCCACCGGCGCCGCCGCCCGCCACTCTATCGCCGCCATTTCCACATGCAACGGGGGCCTACCGCTTGCGGGCCCAGTCATACTGCGCCGCCGTCTCAACCGCACAAGGTCTGACCGCCCTGAGCCGTTCCAGCGCCGGCCCCGGCTTCTCGCCACAGGCCACCATCAACTTGAGCGCGGCGGTCCCCGACCGCCCGCAGCCGCCCATGCAATGGATCAGAACCCGTCCCCCGCCCCTCAGCGCGGCACAGGCGCGCTCGCTGGCGGCCTCCCACAGCGCCTCGGCCTCGCCCGTCGGCACGCCGAAATCGTGGCACGGGATATGATGCCACCGCGCCCCGGAATTGAGCAGCTCCGGCCCGAGGTCGCCCGCCCCCGCCGCCACCATCTCGACCTCCGTCACCATCGAGATCACCAGCGCCGGCTTCCAGTCCTTCATGTGGGCGATATCCTCGGCATAATGCCCCCCGCGCCCCGGCATCGGCGCGATGGCAAGGATGCCGCGCCCCACCGGAAGCCCGAAGATCACGAATCCCGACATCGCCTCCACCTCAGATCCCGTCCGCCCCGAAGGTATCGCAAGCCCCCGGATCGCCGTTCTCGTAGCCCCGCGCGAACCACCCCGCCCGCTGCTCCGACGTGCCGTGCGTGAAGGTATGCGGCTGCGGCACCCGGCCCGCGCGCTCCTGCAGGTAATCGTCGCCGATCCGCCGCGCGGCGTTCAGCGCCTCCTCCACGTCGCCGGGCTCCAGCAGGCCATCGACGTTCCGCGCCCAGACGCCGGACAGGCAATCCGCCTGCAATTCCAGCCGCACCGTCAGCGCATTGGCCTGCGCCTTGTCGACCGATTGCCGCGCCCGGCTCACCTCCGGCAGGATGCCAATCTCGTTCTGCACGTGATGCGCCACCTCGTGGGCAATGACGTAGGCGGCGGCGAAATCCCCCTTCGCGCCCAACTGACGGCTCAGCGTCTCGAAGAACGCGGTATCCAGGTACGCCTTCCGGTCCGCCGGGCAGTAGAACGGCCCCGTCGCCCCCGACGCCCCTCCACAGGGGCTCTGGGTCACGCCCGAAAACAGCACCAGCACCGGCGGCTCGTACTCCTGCCCGAACGCCTCGGGAAAGACCTCCGTCCAGACCTCCTCGGTCGTCGCCAGCACCTGGCTCGCGAACTGCCCCGCCTCCTGCTCCTCGGCCGACAACTCCCGCGGCGCCTCGCCCTGCGCAAACGGGTCCTGCCCCTCCAGCAGCGGGGTGATGTCCACCCCCGCGAAATAGGCGATCGCCACCACCACCAGCAGGCCGACGCCACCGATCCCGGCCCCCGCCCGGCCCGACCGCCGCCGGTCCTCGACATTCCGGCTCCGCCGGATCCCCCTCAGCCGCATGGTTTCCCTCCGGGAAAATGGAACACGACGACCACTATAAGCAGCTTTGCGGCACCCGGAAAAGCCCGGAGCGTCCGGGCCTATCCCGGCCCGTCCACCACCTGCCCCGGCCTTGCCCCGGCCCAGTCCCGCAGGAACGCCGCCATGTCCTCGCGCCCGCAGGCGGCGATCAGCGCCCTCGGCAGCGCCACCCCCTGCTCCAGCGCCAGCCGCGCGCAGCCGATATGGTCCCGCTCCGCCCTGGCCGGGTTGGTCTCCGCCCCGTGCAGGATGGCCGACAGCAGCGTGCCGCCATGGCCGTTGACGAACCCCAGGTCCGGCCGCAGCGACAGGAACCACGCCAACACCTCCGGCTTGCCCTCCCAACCGGCGGCATGGGTCGGCGTGATCCGGTCCGGCTCGTCCGCCGCGTCATAGGGCAGGCCCAGCGCCACCAGCCGCCGCATGTGGTCCAGCCGGTCGGTCAAATGCACAAGCTCCCGCAACAACCCCCGGAACGCCTCGGGCAGCTTCTCGGGGTCGATATACTCCCCCGGGCTCTCGCCCCCCTCCGCCGCACGCGCCAGCAACGCCTCCTCCCGGCTCAGCGCCCGGTCCACCCCGCGCGCCTCCAGCGCCTCCACCAGCGCCCGGTTCCCGTAAACCCGCGCCATCGCATAGGCGCTCACCCCCTGCCAGCGCCGCGCCGTGTCCGCCCCGGCCTCCAGCAGAAGGTCCACCATCCGCGCATCGCTCATCCGCCGCGCGGCATGGTGCAGCGCCGAAAGCGCGCCCCCGGCCTCGCCCTCGTCCGCCTTCGCCCCATGCGCCAGCAGCATTTCCACCGCCGCGTGATCGTGGAAATCCATCGCACGGAACAGCGCGTTCGTCCCCTTCGGATCGGCCCCCGCCGCCAGCAGCATCCTCAGCGCCCGGTGATGCCCCAGCTCCGTCGCATGATACAGCGACTCGCCATCATCCGGGTCCGCCCCCCGCGCCAGCAGCCACTCCGCCAGCACCATGTTGTCCGCATGCCCCACCGCGCCATAAAGCGCCGACAGGCTCGGCCCGCCCGGCGCCTCGGCAAACCCGTCATTCACGTCCGCGCCGTGTGCCAGCAACGCCTCCGCCACCGCCAGCATGTCCGCCTCAAGTTCGGGGCGCGCATGGATCCACCGCGAGAACGCCAGGTGCAACATCGGCGTCCGCGGACCCAGCCTGGCCACCGTCAGCCCCGGCTCCCTCGCCAGCGCCGCCTCGACGGCCTCCCGCCGATACAGCGCGCATTCCAGCCCGAACTGCCCGTCCGCCAGGTCCGGAAACCGCGCCAGCAACGCCTCCACCCGCGCCACCTGCCCGCGAAACAGCGCCACCTTCAACTGCTGCAACGCCGCCGCCCGGTCCATCCCCATCGCCTCGGCGGCCGCCTTCAGCCGGGGCCAGCTCTCGAACCCCGCCTCCCGCGCCACCGCGTGCAGGAAATCGGCGCGCACCAGCGCGTCGGCCGGCTTGCCCGGCCCGTACTGTTTCAGCCGCTCCACGGCCCAGGCCTCGCCCGCCGCATGGGCGCGCTGCAGACGTTTGGCCGCGAATCGCAGCCCGTTAAGGGAAAGATCATCCATGATCCGGGTTCCTCTCGATCAGGGGCCCGCGATCCGCCAATCCGGGCAAGAGAAAACCGAAATATGTACTGGTCGTCCGTCGAAGGCAGGTGCGCACGCTTTCCGCGGATCAGGCGGCCCCCTGCAAAAGGCCGTGCCCTCATCTTACACCGCCAGCCACCCGGCGCATCCCCCAACTTTCACTTTTCCAAAAATACTCAAATCCCCACGCCCGCCCCAAATACCACCACCCGCCATTCATCCCCGTCCTGCCTTTCCGGGGCGGGGTGGGCGGGCGGGGGCCCCGGCAAGGCCGGACGCCCCACCACAATCCCCCTGTGGGCGCCGGGCGCAACTCCCCTTACCTTGCCCCTCGAAGCCCAGAACAGGACCCCCATGACCGACGCCGACTCCCAAGCCGCCTACCAGGTTCTGGCCCGCAAGTACCGGCCCGAGACCTTCGCCGATCTCGTCGGTCAGGATGCCATGGTCCGCACCCTCAAGAACGCCTTCAAGGCCGACCGCATCGCCCAGGCCTTCATCATGACCGGCATCCGCGGCACCGGCAAAACCACCACCGCCCGGATCATCGCCAAGGGCATGAACTGCATCGGCCCCGATGGCCAGGGCGGCCCCACGACCGATCCCTGCGGCCAATGCGAACACTGCAAGGCGATCATGGAAGGCCGCCATGTCGACGTGCTGGAAATGGACGCGGCCTCCCGCACCGGCGTCGGCGACATCCGCGAGATCATCGACAGCGTCGCTTACCGCGCCGCCTCGGCCCGCTACAAGATCTATATCATCGATGAGGTTCACATGCTCTCGACCAGCGCCTTCAACGCGCTGCTCAAGACGCTCGAGGAACCCCCCGCCCACGTGAAGTTCATCTTCGCCACCACCGAGATCCGCAAGGTGCCGGTCACCGTGCTCTCCCGCTGCCAGCGCTTCGATCTGCGCCGCATCGACCCCGAGCAGATGATCGCCATGCTCCGCCGCATCGCCGATGCCGAAAAGGCCCAGATCGCCGACGATGCCCTCGCGCTGATCACCCGCGCCGCCGAGGGCTCGGCGCGCGACGCCACTTCGCTCCTCGATCAGGCCATCTCCCACGGCGCGGGCGAAACCACCGCCGAACAGGTCCGCGCCATGCTGGGGCTGGCCGACCGGGGCCGCGTGCTCGACCTCTTCGACCTGATCATGAAAGGCGATGCCGCCGGCGCGCTCGGAGAGCTCTCCGGCCAGTATGCCGAGGGCGCCGACCCGATGGCGGTCCTCCGCGACCTCGCCGAGATCGCCCACTGGGTCAGCGTCGTCAAGATCACCCCCGAGGCCGCCGAAGACCCCACCATCGGCCCCGACGAACGCGACCGCGGCCGGGCGATGGCCGAGGCCCTGCCGATGCGCGTCCTCACCCGCATGTGGCAGATGCTGCTGAAATCGCTGGAAGAAGTCGCACAAGCGCCCAATTCGATGATGGCCGCCGAGATGGCCGTGATCCGGATGACCCATGTCGCCGAACTCCCCACGCCCGAGGATCTCGTGCGCCGCCTGCAGGACGGCCCGCCGCCCCAGCCCCCCGCCGGCGGCCCGGCTCCCGGCGGCCCCGGCGGCGGCGGCCACGCCCCGGCCCCTACCGGCGCAACCTCCGCCTACACCCCCGGCGTCTCCGCCCAGCCCGGCGCCTCCGGCCCCTCCGGCCAGACCACCGCGCTCGCCGCACAATCCGACACGGCGCTGGCGCATTACCCCACCTTCGAGCACGTGGTCGAGCTGATCCGCGCCCATCGCGACGTCAAGCTCTTGGTCGAGGTGGAAACCTGCGTCCAGCTCGCCGCCTACCGCCCCGGCCGGATCGAATTCTGCCCCACCGACGACGCCCCCGCCGACCTCGCCGCCCGCCTCGGCGCCGCCCTGCAACGCTGGACAGGCAACCGCTGGGGCGTCTCGGTGGTCAGCGAGGGCGGCAAACCCACCATCGCCGCCACCCGCGACGCCGCCCGCCTCGCGCTCGAGGACGAGGCGAAGACCCACCCGATGGTGCAGGCCGTCTTCTCCGCCTTTCCCGGCGCGAAGATCACCGGCATCCGCACCCCCGAGGAACAGCAGGCCGAGGCCCAGGCCGAAGCCCTGCCCGAAGTGGACGAAGAATGGGATCCGTTCGAGGAGGACTGACCGCCGCCCTCCTCCTGCCCGCGCCCGCATGGGCCCAGGTCTGCGAGGAGCTGCGCCCGGGATGGGACGGCACGCCCGTCTCGGCATGGTCCGAGGCGCTGCTGCTCTTCACCTCCCCCGCCGCCCTGATCCTGCTGGCGGGCAGCCTTCTGGCCGTCCGCACCAAAAGCCAATGGGGCACCCTCGCCGCCTGCGTCGGCTGGAGCGCGCTGGTCTCCGTCTACGCGTTCCTCGACGGCGGCCGCACCGAGGCCATGGCCCAGGGCTGCATCGGCTCTCCCGTGATCTTCATCGCCACCGCCGCCGCCCTCTGCGTCGCCATGATCCTCTACATCGGCGTCCCTGCCCGGAAAGAAGACGGCGCCTGACACCCGTCCGGCCCCCGAGCCGGGACCTCGCGCAACCCTAGACCCCGGTTCCCCGTAGGGTGGGTGAAACCCACCACCCCTCCACGCCACGAAGTCTTTAAAAGACTTCGCCCCGATATCTTTTCAAGATATCGCCCCTTACCGCGCCCCCCCACGAGAAACCCCGACCCGGGGCCTCGTCCAGACACCGACGCAATACCGACAAAATACCGACGTCATACCGACGCTGAAAACCCGGCCTTACCCTACGCCTCCGTACGGTCCTCGCTCCACAGTGCCCACATCGCGAACATCGGCGCATCGCCCGTCCGCATCGCGTGGGAAATCCCCGGCTCGTTGTACAACCAACCTCCAACCCCCGGCGCGAACCAGCCGCTGTCGCCATGCCGGAATTCGCCCTCGCTGAACACCAGGTAGGTCTCCTCCGGCGGGTGGTTGTGATCCGGATAGCGCACCTCCGGCGCCAGCAGCGACACGCCGAGCCACACGTCCGACCGACGCTCGATCCCGCCCGGTCCGACGATCATCGCGTTGGCGTGCCCCTCGTTGATATTCTCGCTCGCGGTGGACATGTCCCCGCCTCTCGTCCGCCATTCGAGCCGCGGCTCCAGATCCCCGAACGCCTTGATAACGCGGCGCAAATCCGGCGCCTCGAACCGCTCGGGCACCGCCACCTCGTCGAGCAGGGCACAGACCGGCAACCGCCCGGCTGCCTTCTCCGCCATCTCCCCGGGCTTGGCCAGCGCCGCCCGGATCTTCGCCAGCGAGGCCTGCGCCCGCGGATGGTCCGCATGCGCCTCGAAGGCATCGAGACTGGCATCCAGGAAGGTCTGCAATTCGTCCGGCCGGTCCGCCATGGCGCTCTTCCAAAGGGCAGGTTGTAAACCCGCTCACCCTTCGATGATTGCGCCGCCGCGTCAACCCCGCCTCAGACGCCCCGCACCCCGTTCAGGGTCAGGTCGGCCACCACCCGCGCGTAATCCTCCCGCGCCTCGGGCCCGGCCCCGCTGTTCCACATGAAATACCAGTTCAGCATCCCGAACACCGACATCGTCACCGACCGCAGCTTCGCCCCGTCCCGGCCCAGCGCCTCGGGCGCCACGCCCTTCAGAACCTCGCCGACATAGACCACCATCTCCCGCTGGTAGCCCCGCAGCACCGTCTGCTGCTCCGCCGGCAGGCGCCCCACGCCGTTCACCTGCACCCGGTGCTCGTGATCCGAGCCCTGGTAGGCCAGCAGCACCTCGCGCACCACGGCCCGCACCCGATCCTCCGGGCTCAGACCCTCCAGCGCGATGCCGCACACGCGATCCCGCAACCCCCGCAGGTAAGTCTCGAGGATGTCGTAGAGAATCGCGTCCTTGCCGTCATAGTAATGATAGATATTCGCTTTCGAGATCCCGCAATCCCGCGCCAGCTGGGTCATCGACGCCCGGTCGAACCCCTCGGTCGCGAACACCTTCGCGGCCGAGGCGAGGATCTGCGCCCGCTTCTCGTCGTGGTCCTTGGCGATCGTCCGGGCCAAACCTTATCCCTTCGCCCGGTTGTCGACCACGCGCTGCGCCTTGCCCTGCGAGCGGGCCACGTCACCGGGCTCGCCGACGATGACCTCCGCCGACACGCCCACCACGTCCTTGATATGCTTGGTCAGCATCCGTGCCGCGGCGCTCTTGCTGGCCTCGTCCGCGGCCTTCGGATCGGCCTCCACGAAGACCCGCATCGCATCCATCCGGCCCGCCTTGTAAAGCTCGATCTGGAAATGCGGCGCCAACCCACCGGTCGCCATCACCTGCTCCTCGATCTGCGTCGGGAAGACATTGACGCCCCGCAGGATGATCATGTCGTCCGACCGACCCGTAATCTTCTCCATCCGCCGCATGCTGCGCGCCGTCCCGGGCAGCAGCCGCGTCAGGTCGCGCGTCCGGTACCGGATCATCGGCAGCCCTTCCTTGGTCAGCGTGGTGAAGACCAGCTCGCCCATCTCGCCATCCTCGACCACCTCGCCGGTCTCGGGGTTGATGATCTCGGGGAAGAAATGATCCTCCCAGATATGCAGCCCGTCCTTGGTCTCGACGCACTCATTGGCCACGCCCGGCCCCATGATCTCGGAAAGCCCGTAGATGTCGACGGCGTGCATGTCGAACGCCTCCTCCACCTCGGACCGCATCGCGTTGGTCCACGGCTCCGCCCCGAAGATCCCAACCTCCAGCGAGCTTTCCCGCGGGTCCAGCCCCGCCTTGTGGAACTGCTCGAGGATGTTGAGCATGTAGGACGGCGTCACCATGATCGTCGTCGGCTTGAAATCGTCGATCAGCGTCACCTGCCGCTCGGTCATGCCGCCCGACACCGGCACCACCGTACAGCCCAGCCGCTCGGCGCCGTAATGCGCGCCCAGCCCCCCGGTAAAGAGCCCGTACCCATAGGCCACATGCACGATGTCCCCGCGCCGTGTGCCGCTCGCCCGCATCGACCGGGCCACCATGTCGGCCCACATGTCGATGTCGTTCCGCGTATAGCCCACCACCGTCGGCTTGCCCGTGGTGCCCGACGACGCATGAACCCGCACGATCTTCTCCCGCGGCACGGCGAATAGGCCGAACGGGTAATTGTCGCGCAGGTCGGCCTTGTTGGTGAACGGAAACTTCGCCAGGTCGCTCAACGACTTGAGGTCATCCGGATGCACCCCCGCCTGATCGAACCTCTGCCGATACATCGGCACGTTCTCATAGGCATGCCGCAGCGACCATTTCAGCCGGTCCAGCTGCAACCCCCGGATCTCGTCGATCGAGGCCACCTCGATCGGATCGAGGCTCGATTTCTCCGGCGTCAGGTCCTTCATCGCGTCCTCCCTCGCGTCATTCGTCGAACAGGGTGCCGCTGATCGTCCGGGAAAAGCCCCGGAACTCGGCGATCTTGCGGCCATCCTGGTTGGTCACGGTCACGTCATAGATGCCGCTGCGACCCGACAGGTCGGTCTCCTCCGCCTCCGCCGTCAGCACGTCGCCCTGCATCCCCGGCGCGAGGTAGCTGATCACGTTGTGCTGGGCCACGGTCGACTGGTTGCGGCTGTTGCAGGCAAAGGCAAAGGCGCTGTCGGCCAGCGTGAAGGTCACGCCGCCATGGCACATGCCGTGCCCGTTGCAATGCTCGGGCGCCACGGTCATCCGCATCACCGCGCGGCCCTCGTCGACCTCGACGATCTCCATGCCGAACCACTGGCTCGCCCGGTCGCCCTTCCACATCGCCTCTGCGGATTTCTCGGCGCGTTCCTTGGGCGTCATGCTCATTCCCCCTTGAAGACCGGCGCGCGCTTGCCAAGGAAGGCCGACACCCCCTCGGCATAATCCGCGCTCTCGCCACAGCGTTTCATCGCCACCGCTTCGCGTTCCAGATGCTCGTCGAGCGAGTTGGTCGCCGCCTCCTGGATGCACGCCTTGGTTTCCGCATAGCCCAGCGTCGGCCCCTCCGCGAACCGCTTGGCATAGCCCCGCGCCTCCTCCATCAGGCTCTCGTCCGGCAACGCCTTCCAGATCAGCCCCCAATCCTCGGCCTGTTTCGCGGTGATCGGCTCCGCGGTGAAGGCCAGCCCCTTGGCCCGCGCCTCGCCAATCAGATGCGGCAGGTGCCAGCTTCCGCCGGTGTCGGGGATCAGCCCCACCTTGGCGAAGGACTGGATGAACTTGGCGCTTTCCGCCGCCAGCACGAAGTCGCAGGCCAGCGTCAGGTTCGCCCCCGCTCCCGCCGCCACGCCGTTCACGGCACAGAGCACCGGACACTCCAGCGACCGGATCAGCCGCACCAGCGGCGCCCACAGATCGCGTACCGTCTTGCCGAGGTCCGGCGGCCCGTCCATCTTCGACGGGTCGCGGTCGCCAAGGTCCTGACCCGCGCAGAAGCCTCGGCCCGCCCCGGTCAGCAGCACCGCCCGTTTGCCGTCGTCCCGCGCCGCCTCCAGCGCGGCACGAAGCGCCTTGTGCATCTCCTCGGTAAAGCTGTTCATCCGGTCCGGGCGGTTGAGCGTGATCTCCACCCAGGTCCCGTGATCCTCCACCAGAATCGTCTCGCTCATGCGTCTGCCTCCCCGCGTGTTTCCAAATCGCATCTTGCATAAACCGACCGGTTGGTCAATAAATAACCGACCGTCGATTCCGACGCCCCGCACCTGGATGGAAGGAGCGCCCAGATGACCCTCATGAACGTCAAAAGCTACGCGGCCGGCGAATGGATCGCACCCGACGATTCGGCGCGCGAGATCGAAAGCGCCATCACCGGCCAGGTCATCGCGCGGGCCGGCACAAGCGCCCTCGACCCGCAGGCCATGCTCGACCACGCCCGCAGCAAGGGCGGCCCCGCCCTCCGCAAGCTCACCTTCCACGACCGCGCCCGCATGCTTAAGGCGCTGGCCCAGCACCTGACCGAGCACAAGCAGGCGCTTTACGACATCTCCTACGACACCGGCGCCACGAAACGCGACCACGCCTTCGACATCGACGGCGGCATCGGCACCATGTTCGTCTTCGCCTCCAAGGGCCGCCGCGAAATGCCCGACGGGCATGTCCTGCCCGATGGCGGGCTTGAAGACCTCTCCCGCTCCGGCAGCTTCCTTGGGCAGCATATCTGCACCCCCCTCCTCGGCACCGCCATCCACATCAACGCCTTCAACTTCCCCGTCTGGGGCATGCTGGAGAAACTGGCGCCGACGCTCCTCGCCGGCATGCCCGCCATCGTCAAACCCGCCACCGCCACCTGCTACGTCACCGAGGCCTGCGTGCGCCTGATGCTCGAGGCCGACATCCTCCCCGAAGGCGCGCTGCAACTCGTCTCGGGCGGCATCGGCGACATGCTCGACCGGCTCGACTGTCAGGACGTGGTCGGCTTCACCGGCTCCGCCGCCACCGCCACCAAGCTGCGTGCCAATCCCAACCTCGTGCAGAATTCCACCCGCTTCATGGCCGAGCAGGACAGCCTCAACGCCTCCATCCTCGGCCCCGATGCCGAACCCGGCACGCCGGAATTCGACCTCTTCATCAAGGAGGCGGCGACCGAGATCACCACCAAGGCGGGCCAGAAATGCACCGCCACCCGCCGCATCCTCGCCCCCGAAACCCATGTCGACGCGGTGATCGAGGCGCTGTCGGCCAAGCTCTCCAAAACCACCATCGGCGACCCGAGGCTAGACGACACCCGCATGGGCGCCCTCGTCTCGGCCGACCAGAAACGCGACGTGCTGGAAAAGCTCGACATCCTCGGCGCCGAGGCCAGCCGTGTCTTCGGCGACCCCGACGATTTCACCATCACCGGCGACGAGGCCCAGACCGGGGCCTTCCTGCCGCCCATGCTCTACCACTGCACCGACCCCGACCGCGCCCGGCGCATCCACGACACCGAAGCCTTCGGGCCGGTCTCCACCATCATGGGCTACCGCGACATCGGCCACGCGGTGGACCTCGCCAATCGCGGCGGCGGCTCGCTCGTCACCTCGCTCATCACCCACGACCCCGCCACCGCGCGCGAGGTCACGCTGGGCACCGCCGCCTATCACGGCCGCCTCTACATCAACGACCGAACCTCGATGGCCGAAAGCACCGGCCACGGTTCGCCCATGCCGCACATGGTTCATGGCGGCCCCGGGCGTGCGGGGGGCGGCGAGGAGCTGGGCGGCATCCGCGGCGTGAAGCACTACATGCAGCGCACCGCCATCCAGGGCTCGCCCGACATGCTCACCGCCATCACCGGCACATGGGTGCCCGGCTCGACCGAGGCCGAACGCCCGGCCCACCCTTTCACCCGCAAGTTCACCGAGCTCGACATCGGCGACACGCTTTACACCCCCGCCCGCACCGTCACGCTCGACGATATCGAGACCTTCGCCCATTTCACCGGCGACACCTTCTATGCCCACATGGATGACGAGGCGGCCAGGCGGAACCCGTTCTTCCCCGGCCGCGTCGCCCATGGCTACCTGCTCATCTCCTTCGCCGCTGGCCTCTTCGTCGAGCCGAACGAAGGCCCCGTACTCGCCAATACCGGCCTCGACAACCTGCGCTTCATGAAACCGGTCGAAGCCGGCGACGCCATCAAGGTCCGCCTGATCGTCAAGGCCAGGACCCCCCGCACCCCCGATTACGGCGAGGTCCGCTGGCAGGTCACCCTGACCAATCAGGACGACGAAAAAGTCGCGGAATACGAGTTGCTTACCATGAACGCCACTTGAGGCTGCCCGGGCGTCGGCCTATACTTCGTATATGCAAACGCCTGACACGGAACGAAAAATCCAACGCCTCGCCGAGTGCGGCCCGCTCAAGGCCTGGTCGGTGATCGTTTCCGTGCTGGGCGATTTCTGCCTTGCCCGGCACGACAGCATCTCGGGACGCGATCTCAACGCCCTGATCGAGCGTATCGGCCTCACCGCGCCCACCATGCGCGTGGCCCTTCACCGCCTCAAACGCGACGGCTGGATCCAGACCGAGAAGAAGGGGCGCGACGCCGCCTACCGCCTCTCGGCCATGGGCTGGCGCGAGACGCAGGCCGTGCGCGACCGGATCTATGCCACCGGCCAGCCGCCCGCCGGGCCGGCGCAGATGATCCTCGCCCCGCCCAGCGTCACCGCCGCCGATTTCACCTCCGCCCTGCCGAAAACCGCCGCCGCCCTCGCGCCCCGGACAGCCATCCTCGCCGGCCCGGCCACCGGCCTGCCGGCCGGGTACTGGCTCACCCCGCTCACCCCCGGCGCCGTGCCCGCCTGGGTGGCCGACGCCGTCGCCGCCCCCGAACTCCGGAAGGATTACGCCCGCCTGACCGAGGCGGTTGCCGACGTGCTTGCCGCCACCCCGCCACAGGACAGCCTGTCGCTCAGCGCGGTCCGCGTGCTGACGCTGCACCACTGGCGCCGCCTCCGCCTGCGCCATGACGATTTGCCCGACATCCTGCTCGGCGACGACTGGGAAGGCGCCCGCGCCCGCCAGATCGTCATGACCGCGCTCGACCGCTTCCCCCGGCCCTCACCGGGCGACCTCGCAGCCTGAGCCACCCGCCCCGGGCCTGACCCGGGGCCTCGCGCGGCTCCGAAGCCACCCCCAGCCAGAACGAAGAGGTCCCGGCTCAGAGGCCGGGACGCGCTCGGCACAAAGCCCCCCGCCCCGGACTTGATCCGGGGCCTCGCGCCATCACGTCATCCGGCCAGGCTCGGCAGCCAAAGCACGATCCACGGGAACGTCACCAGCAGCCCGATCGTCACCGCATCCGCGATGAAGAACGGCGTCACCCCCTTGAACACGTCCTGCACGCTCAGGTCCGGCCGCACGCCCGCCACCACGAAACAGTTCAGCCCGATCGGCGGCGTGATCAGACAGAACTCCGCCATCTTCACCACCAGTATCCCGAACCAGATCGCGCACATCGTGCCGTTCATCCCGAACGCGCTGTCCGCCGCCGAGACCATCTCGCCCCCGTTCAGCGCCATCACCGCCGGGTAGACCACCGGCAGCGTCAACAGCAGCATCCCGATCGCGTCCATGAACATCCCCAGCACGGCATAGGCCAGCAGGATGCAGACCAGGATCAGCATCGGCGACATCTCGAGCGAGGTGATCCAGTCGGCGAACGCCCCCGGCAGGTCGGCAAACCCAAGGAACCGCACGTAGATCAGCACGCCCCAGATGATGGTGAAGATCATCACCGTCAGCTTCGCGGTCTCGATCAGCGCCGATTTCAACTCCTTCCACCGCATCCCCCGGTAAAGCGCCATCAGGAAGACGATGAACGCCCCCACCGCGCCGCCCTCGGTCGGCGTGCCCCAGGCATCGCCGAAGGGGTTGTAGACGAAGAAGATGATGATCACGACCACCGCCACGATTGGCAGCGCCGGCGGCAGCGACACGAACCGCTCCTTCCACGTATAGCCCGTGACCGGCGGCCCGACCGACTTGAAGATCACCGCGATCCCGACGATCAGCGCCGCATAGACCAGCGCCGAGAACGCGCCGGGGATGAACCCCGCCAGCAGCAGCTTGCCCACGTCCTGCTCGACGATGATCGCGTAGATCACCAGGATCGCGGAGGGCGGAATGAGGCTCGCCAGCGTCCCGCCCGCGGCCACCACGCCCGCGGCAAAGGGCTTGTTGTACCCGATCTTCAGCATCTCGGGGATGGCGATCCGCGCGAACACGGCCGCCGTCGCCACCGATGCGCCCGACACCGCGGCGAACCCGGCCGTGGCGAACACCGTCGACACCGCCAAGCCACCCGGCAGCCACGCGATCCACCGCTTCGCCGCCTCGAACATCGCCCGCGTCAGCCCCGCGTAATAGGCGAGATAGCCGATCAGGATGAAGGTCGGGATCAGGCTCAGCGCATGGGCCGACACCTTGGAATGCGGCACCTGCCCGGCGGTCTTCGTCGCCACCGTCAGCGCCCAGGCGAAATCCTCGCCGCCGAAATCCTTCTTCGACCAGAAGATGATGATCAGGCCCACGAACCCCGCCATCCCGGCGGCAAAGGCCACGCGCATCCCCAGCACCACCATCACCAGCATGCCGCCCGTGACCCAGAGGCCGATTTCAATGCTGTCCATCAGTCACGCCCCTCAAGCTGGTCGGCCTCGCTCGCCGCCTGTTCCGCCACCGACTGGATCAGCGGCACCGAAACCGGCTCTTCCAGCCCCAGCACCAGCGCCCGCCCATAGGCCCATATCTGGATCAACAGCCGCAGGCACAGCACCGAGAACGCCACCGGCACCAGTATCTTCGACGGCCAGACCGGCAGCCCGATATCAATCGTGCTGTCCCGGCTCCAAAGCGGGCGCGACATGTCGAAACTCCGGTCGAAATGCGCCCAGCTTCCCCAGATCAGCCCGACGATCAGCAGCAGGATCAGCACCACCGACAACAGCTCCGCCGCCCACAGCACCCGGCCCTTGAGCTGCCCGATCACGATATCCATCCGGATATGCCCGCCATCGCGCTGGACATAGGCGATGCCCATGAACGCGATCAGCGGCATGATCACCTCGATCCAGTCGACATAGCCCGCCATCGGCGTGCCGAAGAATTTGCGCCCGCCCACCGAATAGGCGGCCAGGAACATCAGCGAGAACACCGCGATCCCGCTCAGAAGCGCGAAAAACCGTTCCAGCTTGGCAAGATGCCGGTCCAGCCGGCTCAGCAGGCTGCTGTCTTCCAGCACGGTCGATGCACCGGCCATGGTCCCTCCCCGTTCCGTTATGTCCGGAATCGAAAGGGCCGCCCGGGTCTCTGCCGGACGGCCCGTTGTCACGCGATCAGTTCGACGCCTTCGCCTCTTCCAGCGCCGAGCTCACAAGGTCATAGAGCTCCTGCCCGGGCAGGCCCTGGCCCTCCATGTCCTCGATCCACTGCTCGCGGATCGGGTCCGCGGCCTGCTCGCGGAACGCGGCCAGCTCTTCCTCGGAGATCGTCACCTTCTCGACCTCCTTCTCGGCCAGCACCTCGTCCCAGCGCTTCAGAAGCTCGCCGTAATTGGCAAGGTAATGGTCGATCGCTTCCGGAACCGAGCTGTCCAGCGCCTCGCGATGCTCATCCGACAGCCCCTCGTAGGCGTCGATGTTCACCACCACCGGACAGTTCACCGTGCCGGGGTTGAGGTTTGCCGTCCACCAGTCGGCCTGGTTGATCGTGCCAAAGGAAAGATGCGCGTGCTGGGCAAAGGCGACGGTGTCGACAACGCCCGATTCCATCGCCTGGTAGGCCTCCGTCGCGGTCACCGAGGTCGGCACCGCGCCCACGGCCTTGAACGCCTCGCCAAGCCCGCCGGTGGCCCGCACCCGCATGCCTTCGAAATCCTCCAGCGAATCCCGCACTTCGCCGGTGCCGACGATGTTGTACTGCGGCATGGGCGAAGTCATCAGCAGCTTGGCGTTCCACTGCGCCATCTCGTCCTGCACCGCCGGATGATCGTATACCGCATGGCTCACCGCCACTTCCTGGTCGAGATTCTCGACGCCCAGGAACGGCAGCTCCAGCACGGTGATCAGCCGGTTCTTGTCCGGGTGATAACCGGCACAGAACTGCGCCATCTCGAAGGCGCCGATGGAAATCCCGTCAAGGTTCTCGCGGTTCTTCGACAACCCGCCATAGCTCACGTTCATGGTGAACTCGCCATCGGTCTTCTCGGCCACAAGCTCTGCCAGCTTCTCCACATGCTCGGTAAAGGCGCGGCGTTTGCCCCAGACCGACACGTTCCATTCGGTCGCCACGGCTTCGCCCGCGAATACCAGCCCGAGCGCGGTGGTCAGGCCTAGTCCGAAAATCTTCTGCATGGTGTCTCCTCCCAAAAGTCGGATCTTAAGATTGTGCCCGTCAGCATAAAGACCACAGACCACATGCCAACCTGAATTTGCCTTTGCCGGGATCACCGCAAATGCGACGCGAAGGCTGCCTGCAACATGTGCAGCTTGGGGTCGATAAACCGCGTGCAGAACGGCCCGCCCGCCTGTTTTTCATGGTAGTTCCGGAACCGCTCCCCCGACGCCCGGAACCCGGCCAGCGACAGAACCCGCGTCACCAGCGGCCGCTCGAACCCCGCCTGCAACTGTGCCAGCGTCTCGCGCACGGCCGCCCCCTGCGCCGCATCCGTCACATATACGGCACTCCGGTACTTGCCCCGCATGGAATGATTGGACGTGCTGGCATGGGTCCGCAGATGCACCTTGATCAGCACCTCGCGGTCAATCTCGCCCGGGTCGAACCCCAGCCGCACCGCCTCCGACCAGCCATCGTCGGGCGGCTCCGACCGGATGAAGCCCTGCTCCACCCGGCCGACACCTTTCAACGCGGCAAAGACGGCCTCGGTGCACCAGTGGCACCCGCCGCCAAAACCGATAACCTCGATGGCCAGCGCCTACTCCGCCGCCGCCCGCTTGGGCAGCACCCAGTCGGGGCGCGGGAAATGACAGGTATAGCCGTTCGGTATCCGCTCCAGGTAATCCTGGTGCTCGGGCTCCGCTTCCCAGAAATCGCCCACCGGTTCGACCTCGGTCACCACCTTGCCGGGCCACAGCCCGCTCGCCTCGACATCGGCGATGGTGTCCAGCGCCACCTGCTGCTGCATCGCGTCGACATAGTAGATCGCCGAGCGATACGACATGCCCACGTCATTGCCCTGCCGGTTCACCGTCGTCGGGTCGTGGATCTGGAAGAAGAACTCCAGCAGCTCGCGATAGGTGATCCTCTCGGGATCGTAGATGATCTCGATCCCCTCGGCATGGGTGCCGTGATTGCGATAAGTGGCATCGGGCACGTCGCCCCCGGTATAGCCCACGCGGGTGCTCTTCACGCCCGGAAGCTTGCGGATCAGGTCCTGCATGCCCCAGAAACAGCCGCCTGCCAGAACGGCGCGTTGATCAGACATCTAAACGTCCTCCACTTGGTTCAGGTAATCGCCATAGCCCTCGGCCTCCATCTCGTCGCGATGGATGAACCGCAGGGCGGCGGAATTGATGCAATAGCGCAGCCCGCCCCGGTCGCGCGGCCCGTCACTGAAGACATGGCCCAGATGACTGTCGCCATGTTTCGAGCGCACCTCGGTGCGCACCATGCCGAGGCTCTCGTCGCGATGCTCGGTCACGTAGGCGGGCACGATCGGCTTGGTGAAGCTCGGCCACCCACAGCCCGACTCGAACTTGTCCGACGACGCGAACAGCGGCTCGCCCGACACGATATCGACGTAGATCCCCGGCTGCTTGTGATCGTTGTACTCGCCGGTGAACGGCCGTTCCGTCCCGGCCCGCTGAGTGATCCGGAACTGCTCCGGCGTCAGCTTCGCAATCGCGTCCTTCGACCTCTCGTATCCCATCCGACGGCTCCCCTTTTCTGCTTCTTCCCTTGACGCATCACATGGCGCCATTGAAGACAATTGCAAAGGCACGCTCACCAACTTGTCAAATCACGTCTGGTGACACACCCCGCCGGGAGGCCCGGCACCCCCCGCCCCGGGCCTGACCCGGGGCCTCGCACCACACGCAGCCCGACCCCCTTGGACGAATGCGCAAAGGTCCCGGCCCGGAGGCCGGGACGGTCACGACAAACCTCACCCTCGCTCGGAGGCCGGGCATACCCGCCGCAAACTGACCACCGCCAGCCCCAGCGTCACGGCCACCAGCCCTGCCGCCACCGCGAAGCTGGCCGAGAACGCCCGCGCGACCTGCTCCACCGGGGCCCCCGCCGCGTCGCCCGTGCCCAGCACGAAGGCGAACAGCGCCGGCATCACCGACGCCCCGGTCATCAGCCCGAGGTTCCGCGCCAGCCCCAGCAGGCCCGACAGCCGCCCCCGCTCCGCCGGCGCGGCACGCGCCAGTACGCCCGTGTTGTTCGCCGCAAGGAACATCTGGAAGGCCGGCGTCAGCAGGATCAGCGCCGCCACGTACCCGCCCACGCCGAACACGCGCGGCAGGAACGCCAGGCACAGAAGGCCCAGCACCATCTGCCCCAGCCCCAGCTGCACCACCCGCGCCGCGCCCAGCCTGTCGGTCAGCCGCCCCGCCGGCACGCCGGCCAGCGTCGCCACCGCGGGCCCCACCGCCATCACCAGCCCCACCAGCGCCGCGTTCAGCCCCAGCCCGAAGGCCAGGTAGAACGGCCCGACCACCAGCGTCGCCATCATCACCGTGCCCACCGCCACATGCATGATCACCGCGGCCCCCGTCCCGCGGTCCGCCAACAGCGCCAGCGGCACCAGCGGCGCGGCGGCGCGCCGCTCGATCGCCGCGAACACCGCCAGCGCCGCCGCGGCCACGGCCAACAGCAGGCCCGGCGCCAGCGGCACCCCGGCGCCCCCGCTCGTCGCCAGCGCATAGGCCGAAAGCGCGATCATCAGAACCGCGGTTCCCGGCAGGTCCAGCGTCCGGAGAGACGCCTCCGCCCGCCCCGGCACCCGCGCGATCCCGGCAAGGCACAGCACCAGCGTCACACCCCCGCACGCCACCAGCGCCCAGAACGCCATCCGACAGTCGCCCCACGCCAGCAGCACGCCGTCCAGCGGCGGGCCCAGCGCCGTGCCGGCGGCCGAGGTCGTGGCGATCAGGCCCATTGCCGCGCCCAGCCGCGCCTCCGGCATGCACTCCCGCGCCAGCGACATCGGCAGCGCGATCAGGATCGCGCCGCCCACCCCCTGCAGCGCCCGCCCGGCGATCAGCACGCCCAGCCCCGGCGCCACCGCGCACAGGCCCGAGGCCGCGATGAACAGCATCAGCCCCGCCAGCAGCACGCGCCTGTGGCCGAACAGGTCGCCCAGCCGCCCGGCCGACACGACCGCCACGGTGATCGACATCAGGTAGGCCAGAACCACCCACTGCACCTCCGCCACCGTGGCCGAGAATCCCCGGCTCAGCGTCGGCAGCAGGACCGAGGCGATGCTGATCCCCAGCGACGCGGTCAGCGTCGCGGCGGCCAGCGCAGCCTGAACGGGCCTCGTTCCGGGGGTGGTCGTGGTATCGGTCATGGCAGGACTCGCTTGTCAATCGTGGCAATGAGCGCCTAAGCTGCCACTTCAAGCCAGCTTGAGGTCAAGCATGAAACTTCTCGATATCGGCACCGTCTCCGACCGCAGCGGCCTTCCGCCCTCCACCTTGCGCTATTACGAGGAGATCGGCCTGATCCGCTCTGTCGGGCGGCACGGGCTCCGCCGGCAATACGACACCCCGGTCGTCACCCAGCTTGCGCTGATTTCGCTGGGCAAGATGGCCGGCTTCTCGCTCGACGACATCCGCGCCATGTTCGCCCGCGACGGCACTCCGCAACTGCCCCGCGCCGAGCTGCACCTGCGCGCCGACGCGCTCGACGCGCAGATCCGCGGCCTGACCCGCCTGCGCGACGCGCTGCGCCACGTCGCCGACTGCCCGGCCGAGACGCATATGGACTGTCCGAAGTTCCGCCGGCTGATGGATTTCGCCGCGCGTGCCTCGGGCCGCCGGGGACGGTGATCGGCCCGTTGCGGGGGCCTCCACGCCCGCGCGGTGCGTTAACGCCGCCCCGCCGGTTAAAAACACCGACGTAATACCGACGCGATACCGACGTGATACCGACATGGGGTTTCTCGCCAAATCAACGCGTTAACCCTGATTCGGGCCAAACCGCTGTCGACAGCCCGTCTCACACCGCCCGACCTTGCCCTTCGCGGCCCATGGTTGTAGTCACAGGGGCATCCAACCCGAGGGGCGACATGGCACAGGACGATCCGAAAACCCTTGTTTCCACCGACTGGCTCGCGGCCCATATCAAGGACCCCGACCTGCGCATTCTCGACGGCACGATGTTCCTGCCCGGCACCGGCCGCGACGCCCGCGCCGAGTATGCGGAAACCCACATCCCCGGCGCGCGTTTCTTCGATATCGACGAGATATCCGACAACCGCTCCGACCTGCCCCACATGGCCCCGCCCGTTGAAAAATTCATGTCCCGCCTGCGCGCCATGGGCGTCGGCGACGGGCACCAGGTGGTGGTTTACGACACCCACGGCCTGTTCTCGGCGGCCCGTGTATGGTGGCTGTTCCGGCTGATGGGACAGTCGGATATCGCCGTGCTCGACGGCGGCCTGCCCAAGTGGATCGCCGAGGGCCGCGAGACCGAGGATATGGAGCCCATCATCCGCGACCGTCACATGACCGTCCGCCGCCAGGCCCACATGATCAAGGACGTCACGCAGGTCTCTTCCGCCTCCAAGCTGGGCGATTACGAGATCCTCGACGCCCGCTCCCCCGGCCGCTTTCGGGGCGAGGAACCCGAACCCCGCGAGGGCCTGCGCAGCGGCCACGTGCCGGGCTCGAAAAACGTGCATTACCGGGCGCTTATGAACGATGACGGCACGATGAAAGACGCCGACGGCCTGCGCGCCGTGCTGGAAAAAGCCGGCGTCGACCTGTCCCGCCCCGTCATCACCACCTGCGGCTCTGGCGTCACCGCCGCCATCATCAACCTCGCGCTGGAACGCATCGGCAAGACCGACCACGCGCTTTACGACGGGTCCTGGGCCGAATGGGGCGCCTTCGGTACCGTGCCCGTCGCGACCGGAGACTGACCAGATGTTCGAAGAGCTGAAAGAACAGCCCGCCGACAAGATCCTCATGCTGATGCAGATGTATCGCGAGGATCCCCGCGAGCAGAAGATCGACCTCGGCGTCGGCGTCTACAAGAACGCCGAAGGAGTGACCCCCATCATGCGCGCCATCAAGGCCGCCGAAAAGAAATGGTGGGAGGAAGAGACCACCAAGGCCTATACCGGCCTCGCCGGTGATCCGGCCTTTGCCGACGCCATGATCGGCCTCGTGCTGGGCGATGCCGTGCCGCGCGACAACGTCGCCGCGGTGGCCACCCCCGGCGGCACCGGCGCCGTGCGGCAGGCGTTTGAACTGGTGAAGATGGTCAATCCGAACGCGCGCGTCCACGTCTCCGACCCGACATGGCCCAACCACCTGAGCATATTGAAACATCTCGGGATCGAGGCCGTCCCCTACCGCTATTTCGACGAGGCCACCTGCGCCGTCGATTTCGCCGGCATGATGGAAGACCTCGAGAAGGTCGAGGCGGGCGACGTCGTCCTCCTCCACGGCTGCTGCCACAACCCCACCGGGGCCAATCTCAACCTGACCGAGTTCAAGGCGGTCATCGAGCTGATGAACGCCAAGGGCGCCCTGCCGATGATCGACATCGCCTACCAGGGCTTCGGCGACGGGCTCGACGTCGACGCGCTCGCCACGCGAGAGGTCGCGTCGTCCTGCCCGGAAACCCTGATCGCCGCCAGCTGCTCGAAGAATTTCGGCATCTACCGCGAGCGGACGGGCCTGCTGATGGCCGTGTCGCAGGACCCTTCGAAACAGAAGGCGGCACAGGGCAACCTCGCCTATCTCAACCGCCAGAACTACTCCTTCCCGCCCGACCACGGCGCACGGCTGGTGACGCTGGTGCTCAACGACGACACCCTGCGCGCCGACTGGAAGGCCGAGCTGGAAGAGGTGCGCGAAGGCATGCTTGGCCTGCGCGAACAACTGGCCGGCGAAATGCAGCGCCTCACCGGGTCCGACCGCTATGGCTTCATCGCCCAGCACCGCGGCATGTTCTCGCGCCTCGGCCTGTCGCCCGAGATCGTCGAGACCCTGCGCAAGGATCACGGCATCTACATGGTGGGCGACTCTCGCATCAATATCGCGGGGTTGAACAAGGAAACCGTGCCGATCCTGGCCAAGGCCATCGTCGAGGCGGGCGGCTGACGCCCGCCGTCGTCAGGCGCGGTAGCGGGCAAGGAACATCTCGACCGCGCCGTTGACCACGCGCTCGATATCGGCCTCGGTCACTTCGCCGCAGACGCCGCACAGGCTGCGGACGAAAAGGTCGGATTTGCACAGCTCGCCGAACTGATTGGCGGCAAGGTCCATGTCATCGATCTTGAGCACGCCGCGCTCGACATAGGGCGTCAACACCTTCGACATCCGTTCGCGCACCAGCTTGGGACCGGAGTCGTAGAACCGCCGCCCCAGCTCGGGAAAGCGATAGGATTCCGACACGCAGATGCGGAACACCTGACGGCCGAAATCGGACAGGAAGAACCGGACGATCCGGTTCGCCGCCTCGTGCAGCACCACCTCGATCGGCGCGCCCGTGCCGATGACGTCAAGCGCCTCTTCGGCCTGGCGGTTGCATTCAATCCGCGCGACCTCGGAAAACAGCAGGCGCTTGTCGGGGAAGTAACTGTAAAGCGTAGCCTTCGAGACGCCTGCGGCACGGGCGATCTCATCGACACTGGCACCCTCGAAGCCGTCGCGCAGGAAGATTTCCCGCGCCCCGTCGAGCACCTGGTCGAATTTCCGGCCTTTCTTGATTTCAGCGGCCATCGCCGTCATGCGCATCCTCCGCGAAGTCGCCCGTCCACCCTAGCCGGGGGGTCGCCGGTCCCGCAAGCAAATCCGCATGTGCCGCGAGGGCATGTGCCACCCGCGGCACCATGCAACCGGGTTATCGGTTCAACTCCGTCACCGTCCGGGTGGCCGGTTCGGGCGCGGGGGTCGGGTAGGTCAGCGTGGGGAACAGGCTGCCGACATCGACGCTTTGCGCCTGAGCGGGCGCGGCGAGCGGCAGGAGGGTCAATGCGAGGAGTGCGAGAACGGGTTTCATGGGTTTCTCCTAACTGAACTGGTTCGTTCACTTTGAAATAACTAAACTCAGTAGTTTAGATTTTCAAGTGGAAAGTGAACTGTACTGTTCACTTTTCCGGTGAAGCCGTTACCCTTTGAAACTGAGGGATTTTTACGTTGAGAACGCCGGACCCTGTCGCTGATGCGTAATCAGCCCAGAAGGTCCAGCGTCTTGCCGCAGCGCTGGCCGTCGTAAAACGCATCCAGGATACGCGCGAAGACCGCATCGCCGCCCGCCGCCTCGAAGAGGGTCGTACAGGAGCGCAGTTTCAGCGCATCGACCGATCCCAGGATCGTCTCCGCGGCGGTATCGTCATGGGCGAGCATGGCGCGGGATATCTCGATCAGCCGCGGGCCAAGAACGGGGTGGGCGAGATAGGCCTCCGCCTCGGCCCGGTCGGCGATGCCGTAATGCAGCGCAGTGGCCGAGCGGCCCAGCCCCTTCAGTTGCGGAAAGACGAACCACATCCAGTGGCTGTCCTTCCGCCCCCGCTGGATTTCCTCCAGCGGTGCGGGCCAGACCCGATCTCGTGCTTCGGTGAACCGCTCAAGGCTCTTGCCGCCTCCGCAGGATGCGCTGCACCGCATCCTGCCCCGCGGCGAGGATCACTTCAAGATGCCCGGCAGTTTCAGCCCGTGCTCGCGCGCGCAGTCGATGGCGATGTCATAGCCGGCATCGGCATGGCGCATCACGCCCGTGGCCGGATCGTTCCACAGTACCCGCTCGAGCCGGCGGTCGGCATCTTCCGAGCCGTCACAGCAAATCACCATGCCGGAATGCTGCGAGAACCCCATGCCGACGCCGCCGCCGTGGTGCAGGCTGACCCAGGTCGCGCCGCTCGCGGTGTTGAGGAGTGCATTGAGAAGCGGCCAGTCGCTGACCGCGTCGGAGCCGTCCTTCATCGCCTCGGTTTCCCGGTTGGGCGAGGCGACCGAGCCGCTGTCGAGGTGGTCGCGGCCGATCACCACGGGCGCCTTCAGCTCGCCGTTGCGCACCATCTCGTTGAAGGCAAGCCCGGCCTTGTGCCGCTCGCCCAGCCCGATCCAGCAGATCCGCGCCGGCAGGCCCTGGAAGGCGATCCGTTCCTGCGCCATGTCGAGCCAGCGGTGCAGGTCGGCATGATCGGGGAACAGTTCCTTCATCTTGGCGTCGGTCTTGTAGATATCCTCCGGATCGCCAGACAGCGCACACCAGCGGAACGGCCCGATCCCCTTGCAGAAGAGCGGGCGGATATAGGCGGGCACGAAGCCGGGGAAGGCGAAGGCATTTTCCAGCCCTTCCTCCAGCGCCACCTGCCGAATGTTGTTGCCGTAGTCGAGCGTCGGAACGCCTGCGTTCCAGAAATCGACCATCGCCTGAACATGCACCTTCATCGACGCCCGGGCGGCCTTCTCAACGGCCTTGGGGTCGCTTTCCTGCTTGGCGCGCCATTCTCCCACGCTCCAGCCTTGCGGCAGGTAGCCATGAACCGGATCGTGCGCGCTGGTCTGGTCGGTGACGATGTCGGGCTTCACGCCGCGTTTCACCAGCTCGGGGAAGACATCCGCCGCGTTGCCGATCAGCGCGACCGACTTGGCCTCGCCCGTCTTGGTCCAGCGGTCGATCATCTCAAGCGCCTCGTCCAGCGAATGGGTGATCTCGTCGACATAGCGGGTGCGCTTGCGGAACTCGGCGCGGGTCTCGTCGCATTCCACGGCAAGACAGCAGGCCCCGGCGAAGACCGCCGCCAGCGGCTGCGCCCCGCCCATGCCGCCGAGGCCACCGGTCAGGATCCAGCGGCCCTTGAGGTTACCGTCGTAATGCTGGCGGCCGGCTTCGGCGAAGGTTTCGTAGGTGCCCTGCACGATGCCCTGCGTGCCGATATAGATCCACGAGCCGGCCGTCATCTGGCCGTACATCATCAGGCCCTTTTTATCGAGCTCGCTGAAATGGTCCCAGTTGGCCCAGTGCGGCACGAGGTTCGAGTTGGCGATCAGCACGCGCGGCGCGTCCGCGTGGGTCTTGAACACGCCCACCGGCTTGCCCGACTGCACCAGCAGGGTTTCGTCCTCTTCCAGCCCCTTGAGGGTACCGACGATGCGGTCGAAATCCTCCCACGTGCGGGCGGCGCGGCCGATGCCGCCATAGACCACCAGCTCATGCGGGTTCTCGGCCACATCGGGGTGCAGGTTGTTCATCAGCATCCGCATCGGCGCCTCGGTCATCCAGCTCTTGGCGCTGATCTCGGTGCCGGTGTCGGGATAGATGTCACGGGTGTTGTGGCGGGGGTTGGTCATGCAAGCTCTCCTTCGCGGGCAAGCTGGTCAATACGGGTCAGTATGGTTTTCAGATGCGGACGGATGCGCTCGGCCCGGTCAGGGCGATAGGACCATGGCGGCGTTTCCTCCATGTAGGTGGATTGGGCCAGTTCCATCTGGATGGCGTGGCGGCCGGTATCGGGGCGACCGTGGTGGCGGGTGGTCCAGCCGCCCTTGAAACGGCCGTTGGTGACAGAGGTGAAGCCATCGGCGGTTTCGCAAACCTCGGCCACCGCCTCGGCGATTTTGGCATCACAGGTGGTGCCGTTGTTGGTGCCGATGTTGAAATCGGGAAGGGTGCCCTCGAAGAGGAACGGGATACGGGAGCGTATGGAGTGGCAATCGTAGAGCACCGCAACGCCGTGCGCCGCTTGCACACGCTGCAATTCCGCTTCCAAGGCTGCGTGATACGGCGCGTGGAAGGCGTGCTTGCGGGCCGCGATGTCGGCCTCGGTTGGCGGGGTGTCCCAGATGTCCTGCCCGTCGAAATCGGTGAGCGGCACGAGGCCCGTGGTGTTCTGGCCCGGGTAGAGGGAGGCGCCCGACGGGTCGCGGTTGGCGTCGATGACGTAGCGGTGGAAGGTGGCGCGCACCACTGTGGCGCCGCGTAGCAGCCCGTCGTAAAGGCCATGAATATGCCAATCGGTATCCGACAACCCCCGACCGCGTTCGTTCAGGCAGCGCTTGATGTCGGCGGGCACGTAGGTGCCGGTATGGGGCATGCCCAGAACGACCGGGCTATCGCCGCGGATGACCTCGACAGCGTCCATCATGCCTCTCCCATGTCCAGTGTCAGCCCCGACGCACTGACCAGCGCGCCGTCGCGGATCAGTTGCGCGGCGGCGTTGAGGTCGGGCGCGAGGTAGCGGTCTTCCTTCAGCGCGGGCACGACCTCTCGCAGGCGGGCCATGGCGCGTTGGAGGGGGTCGCTGGTCTTGAGCGGTGCGCGGAAGTCGATGCCTTGCGCGGCACAGATGGCCTCGACCCCGAGGATGTTGCTCAGGTTGGCGTTCATCCGCCCCAGCCGCCGGGCGGCGTGGGCGGCCATGCTGACGTGATCCTCCTGGTTGGCGGAGGTCGGCGTGCTGTCGGTCGTGCAGGGGTTGGCGAGGTGCTTGTTCTCGCTCATCAGCGCGGCGGTCGTCACCTCGGCGATCATCAGGCCCGAGTTCAGCCCCGGCTCGGGCGTCAGGAACGGCGGCAGGTCGAAGCTCAGGTTCGGGTCGACCATCAGCGCCACGCGCCGCTGGGCGATGGCGCCCAGCTCGGCGATGGCCATGGCGATCTGGTCGGCGGCGAAGCCCACCGGCTCGGCATGGAAGTTGCCGCCCGAAACGATCCGCCCCTCGTCCACCAGCACCAGCGGGTTGTCGGTGACGGCGTTGGCCTCAATCTCCAGCACCTCGCCCGCGCGGCGGAGCAGATCGATCGCGGCGCCGCTCACCTGGGCCTGGCAGCGGATGCAGTACGGATCCTGCACGCGGGTGTCGCCCTCGCGGTGGCTTTCGCGGATCTCGCTGCCTTCCATCAGGTCGCGTTGGGCGCGGGCGGCCATGATCTGACCCTTGTGGCCGCGCAGGGTGTGGATGGCGTCGACCAGCGGGGCGGTGGAGCCCATGATGGCATCGGTCGAGAGCGACGCGGTGACGATGCAGCCTTGGGCATTGCGCCACGCCTGCCAGAGGCCGATCAGGGCGAGCGCGGTGGAGAATTGCGTGCCGTTGATCAGCGCAAGGCCCTCCTTGGGGCCGAGCACGATGGGGTCGAGACCGGCCTTGGCGAGGGCTTCGCCGCCGGACAGTCGCTGGCCTTCGAATGTCGCCTCGCCCTCGCCGAGCATCACGGCGGCCATATGTGCCAGCGGCGCAAGGTCGCCCGAGGCGCCGACCGAGCCCTGATCGGGCACGACCGGGGTGACGCCTTTCGAGAGCATCCCCTCGATCAGTTCGATGGTCTGCCACTTCACGCCCGATGCCCCGCGCCCAAGCGACATCAGCTTGAGCACCATCATCAGCCGGGTCGCGGCCTCGTCCAGCGCCTCGCCCACGCCGCAGCAATGGCTGAGGATCAGGTTGCGTTGCAGCGCCTCGGTCTGCTCGGCGGGAATCTTGACGCTGGCCAGCTTGCCGAAGCCGGTGTTCACACCGTAGACGGCCTCCTGCCCCTCGGCGGCGCGGCGCACGAGGTCGGCGGCCGCTTCGACGGCGGGCTGCACGGAGAGGTCGAGGGTTGCCGCCCGCCCCTCGCGCCAGATCACCTCGAGCGCGGCCAGTTTGACCGCGCCGGGGAACAGAACCTCGTTCATCCTTCACCTCCGAAAATCCGCCGGTTCAGCGGGTTGAACCCGATGCGGTAGGCCAGCTCGGCCGGTTGAGCCACGTTCCAGACGGCAAGGTCGGCGCGTTTGCCGGGGGCGATCACGCCGGTGTCCTCGAGGCCGAGCGCCTGTGCGGCGTGGCGGGTGACACCGGCCAGCGCCTCCTCCGGCGTCATGCGGAACAGGGTGCAGCCCATGTTCATCGTCAGCAGCAGCGAGGCCAGCGGGGAGGAGCCGGGGTTGCAATCGGTTGCCAGTGCCATCGGCACGCCATGCTTGCGGAAGGCATCGACGGGCGGCAGCTGTTTCTCGTGCAGGGTGTAGAACGCGCCGGGCAGAAGGACGGCCACGCTGCCCGATCCGGCCAGCGCCTTGGCGTCGCCCTCGTCGGCATATTCCACGTGATCGGCGGACAGGGCGCCATACTTCGCGGCCAGCCTCGTGCCGCCGATATTGCTGAGCTGTTCGGCGTGCAGCTTGACGGGCAGGCCGAGCTCCTTCGCCCTGGCGAAGACCGGCTCGATCTCTTCGACGGAGAAGGCGATGCCCTCGCAGAAGCCGTCGACGGCGTCGACCAGCCCCTCGGCGGCGGCCTGTTCCAGAGCGGGCAGGCAGATTTCGGCGATGTAGTCGGCTTTGCGGCCCTTATACTCGGCCGGCACGGCATGGGCGCCGAGGAAGGAGGTTTTCACCCGCACATCGCGCGAGGCGGCGACCCGGCGGGCGACGCGCAGCATCTTGATCTCGGTGTCGATGTCGAGCCCGTAGCCCGACTTGATCTCGATGATCGAAACACCCTCGGCGATCAACGCGTCGGCGCGGGTCAGGGCATCGGTCAGCAACGCGTCCTCGGGCGTGTCTCGGGTGGCGGTGACGGTCGAGACGATCCCGCTGCCGGCACGCGCCACTTCCTCGTAGCTGGCCCCGTTCAGGCGCATCTCGAATTCGCCGGCGCGGTTGCCGCCGAAGACGATATGGGTGTGACAGTCGATCAAGGCGGGGGTGACCAGGCGGCCTTCGAGATCCTCGCCCGTTTCGCCAAGTTCGGCGGGCAGGTCGGCCTCGGGCCCAACCCAGCGGATTTTCCCGTCGTCATGAGAAATCGCGCCGTTCTCGATGAGGCCATAGGCCCCCTCGCCGGTCATCGTGGCAATGGTCGCGTTCCGTAGCAGCATGCGCGGTCTTCCCCTGATGTGAGCCGATGACCCCTTTATTATGTCTGCACATAATAATCGTCAAGGAAAGATTTTCGTGGAGCATGGCGATCGCCGCCGGTGGCTATTCGGCGGCGATCTTGATGACGGGTTCCATCCGGGCAAGGATATCGTCGGCCAGGTGGCACTTGACCTGGTGCCCCTCGGCCAGCACGCGCACCGGCGGCACCTCGGTTTCGCACAGGTTGCCGGGCACCTGCGATTTCCAGCGGCAGCGCGTCTGGAACGGGCAGCCGGGCGGCGGGTTCATGGCCGAGGGCACGTCGCCCTCGAGCACGATGTGCTTCTTCTGGACATGGGTGTCGGCGATGGGCACGGCCGACAGCAGCGCCTCGGTATAGGGGTGGTAGGGGGGCGAGAAGACCTGTTCGGTGGTGCCCAGTTCGACCACGTGGCCGAGATACATGACCATCACCCTGTCGGACAGGTAGCGCACAATCGACAGGTCGTGCGAGATGAACAGCAGGGTCGTCTTTTTCTCGCGCTGGATTTCCATCAGCAGGTCGGTCACCGCCGCCTGCACCGACACGTCGAGCGCCGAGACGGGCTCGTCCGCCACCACGATCCGGGCGCCGCCGGCGAAGGCGCGGGCGATGCCGACGCGCTGTTTCTGGCCGCCGGACAACTGGCGCGGCATCCGGTCGGCGAACTCGCGCGGCAGCTTCACCAGGTCGAGCAGGCGCATCATTTCCTTGTGGCGGTCGTCGTCCGACTTGCCGTGGCCGAAGATTTCCAGCGCGCGCATGATCTGGCGGCCGACGGTCATCGAGGGGTTCAGCGTGTCGAACGGGTTCTGGAAGACCATCTGGATATCGGCGACGGTCTTGGTGTCGCGGCTCTGGATCGGGATATGTTCGATGTTCTTGTTATCGAGCAGGATCTGCCCGTCGGTGGCCGTTTCCAGCCCCATCAGCACCTTGGCGAAGGTCGACTTGCCACAGCCCGATTCGCCCACGATGGCGAGCGTTTCGCTTTCCCGCGCCTCGAAGGTGAGGGTCTCGTTGGCCTTGACCACCTTGGTCGCCCCGCTGGAGCCGAAGAGCGCGTTGGCCGCCACCTCGTAGTATTTCTTGAGGTTGTCCATCTTGAGGATGACATCGCCCTTCTCGGTTGCCTCGGTCTGTTTCGCGGCGGCAATGGGGGCGTGCCAGTCGATTTCCTGATAGCGCAGGCAGCGGGTGAAATGCCGGTCGTCGCCCTCGATCTGTTCCATCGGGATGGCGATATCCTGGTTGCAGCGGCCGTCCTCGAAATAATCGCAGCGCGGGCCGAAATTGCAGCCCGGGGGCCGTTCGTGCGGCAGGGGGAAGTTGCCGGGGATGGCGACCAGCGGGCGGGCATTCTTGTCGGCCCCGGGCAGCGGGATCGACCGGAAGAGCGCCTGGGTGTAGGGGTGCTGCATCTTGTCGAACACGTCCTTGATGCTGCCGGTCTCGACCGCCTCGCCGGAATACATCACGCAGATCCTGTCGCAGGTTTCCAGCACCAGCCCGAGGTTGTGGCTGATGAACAGCTTCGAGGTGCCGTATTTCCGGCCCAGCTCCTTGACCAGTTCAACGACCGCCGCCTCGACCGTCACGTCGAGCGCGGTGGTGGGCTCGTCGAGGATCAGCAGGCTGGGGTTGGCCATCAGCGCCATGGCGATGACGATGCGCTGCTGCTGGCCGCCGGAAAGCTGGTGGGGGAAGGATTTGAGAATGCGCTCGGGGTCGGGCAGCTTCACGTCGCGGACCACTTCGAGGGCGCGTTGATAGGCCTCCTTCTCCGATACCTTCTCGTGGATCATCGGCACTTCCATCAGCTGCTTGCCGATCTTCATCGCCGGGTTGAGGCTCGCCATCGGCTCCTGGTAGATCATGGCGATCTCGTTGCCGCGGATGTGGCGCAGCTCGTCGGGGGACATGGCGCCGAGGTCACGGCCCTTGAACCTGATCGAGCCGCCGACGATGCGGCCGTTGACGCCGAGGTCCTGCATGACGCCCAGCGCCACGGTCGACTTGCCGCAGCCGCTTTCGCCGACGAGGCCCACCGCCTCGCCCGGCTGCACCTCGACCGAGAAGTCCATCACCGCCGGGATCTCCCGCAGCCGGGTGAAAAACGAGATCGACAGGCTGTCGATTTCGAGGATCGGGCCGTCATGGTCTGGAGTCTGCGACATCTCGTTGTCCTTTCCCGAAGCGGGCGGTTAATCCCTCAGGCTTTCTTCCCGCAGGCCATCCGCGAGGAAGTTGAGCCCCAGCACCAGCGTCAGCAGGGCCAGCGCCGGCGGAATGGCGATATGCAGGATATTGGCCGACAGCAGGCGGCGGCCGTCGATGATCATCTTGCCCCAGTCCGGGCTTTCGGATTCGAGCCCGAGGCCGAAGAAGCCCAGCGTTCCCAGAAGGATCGTTGTGTAGCCGATGCGCAGGCAGAAATCGACGAGCAGCGGGCCGCGCGCGTTCGGCAGGATCTCCCAGAGCATGATGTACCACGGCCCCTCGCCCCGTGTCTGGGCGGCGGCGACATAGTCGCGTGTCTTGATATCCAGCACGAGGCCCCGCACGATCCGAAACACCGTGGGAGAGTTGACGAACACCACCGCCACGAACACCACCAACACGTTGGGCGGCACGCTGATCAGGCCCAGAGGGTCGGCATCCCACGCCATGCCAAGATACACCCAAAGCCCGATCACCAGCGTGATCGCGAGGTAGACGTTCCGCTTCATCGGCTGGGTGTGATAGCGCGAGTTCCACAGGATCACGAGGAAGACGAGCGGGAAGATGAACAGCACCGCGGCCATGTAGACGGGGATGCCGGTTTGCACGATCTCGGGCGTCACCAGCAGGTAGAAGAGCAGGATCACCGGGAAGGCCAGCACGAGGTTCGACAGGAAGGACAGCACCGTGTCGAACCGTCCGCCGTAGTAGCCCGCCGGCAGGCCCAGCGTGATGCCGACCATGAAGGCGAAGACCGTGGCGAAGGGGGCGATCAGGATCACCTTGATCGACCCGGCGATAACCCGGCTGAACACGTCACGCCCGAGGTTGTCGCCGCCCAGCAGGTAATAGGCGCCGGCATCTGGATCGGGCGTGCCGATCAGCTTGGAATAGGGTGTGCCGGGCAATGCCTTCTTCATCATCGCCGACTGGTCGAGCGGGTTGTGGGTGGCGACCATGTCGAACACCCCGGCGAAGAACGCCGTGAAGACCCAGAACAGGACCAGCGCGAGGCCGATCATGCCGACGGTGCTGTCGAACAGCTTGCCGTAAAGGCCCAGCCGGCGCTTGAAGGTCAGCGAAAGCGCGAAGCTGATCACCAGCAGGATCAGCACCGGCGCGAACTGGATGCCCATCTGGCCGATGATCGCGCCCCAGCTGAGTGCGTCCTTGTTCATCTCTGCGGCCCTTCCCTAGCTCACGCTGATCCGCGGGTTCAAGTAGACATAGCCGATATCCGATATCAGCTGCGTCACCAGAACCACGAAGACGGATATGACCGAGACCCCCAGCAGAAGCTCGATATCGTTGTTCCCGGCTGCCAGCACCAGCGTCCAGCCGAAGCCCTTGTAGTTGAACAGCGTCTCGACGATCACCACCCCGTTCAGAAGCCAGGGGAACTGCAGCATGATCACCGTGAAGGGGGCGATCAGCGCGTTGCGGAGCGCGTGCTTCATGACGATGTTCGGAAAGCTCACCCCCTTGAGCCGCGCGGTGCGGATGTATTGCGAGGTCATCACCTCGGCCATCGAGGCGCGGGTCATGCGGGCGATGTAGCCCATGCCGTAGGCCGCGATGGTCAGCACCGGCAGGAAGAAGTTCTCGAAGGTGACGTTGTCCATCGCGCTGGTGGCGGTGCCCTTGAACCATTTGAGGCCCACCGCGGAGCTGGCGAAGATGGCGATGAAGAGGACGCCGGACACATATTCCGGTGTGGCCGTGGTACTGATCGAGAAGGTGGAAAGCGACCGGTCGAGGCGGGAGCCTTCGCGCATCCCGGCCAGCACCCCGAGGATCAGCGCCGAGGGCACCATCAACAGCATCACCCAGAACATCAGGATGCCGGTCAGCCCCAGCTTCTCGAGGATAATGCCGCCCACGTCCTCCTTGATGGTGGTGGAAAAGCCCCAGTTGCCCTGCAGCACGCCGCAGAAGCGGGGCGCCTCCTCGATCGGTTGGCCGGGGGCGGCGCAGCGGGCGCGGACCTTGCCGTCGGTGCCCTCGATCACGTAGCCGGGCAGCACCCCCAGCCATTGGCCGTACTTGGTGACCGTCGGCTGCAAGTACCCGCGATTGTTGAGAAAAGTCGCAACCTCCTCGTCCGACATGCGGAAGTTGCCCTGGGTCTTGGCGAATTTCTCGAGGTTGGGATAGAGGTTGGTGAGAAAAAACACGATGAAGGTCAGGCACAGCGCCGTCAGGATCATCACGCCGATCCGGCGCAGAATGAACTTCCCCATCAATGGCCCCCTGTTGGCTCTTGTTTTTTGCTCAGGAAGGATCCCTGTCCACGAGAAACGCTAAACAACAAAACCCGTTCGGTCCAGCCGTTCCGCATGTGTGGGGAAGTTCTGACAGGGTTGTACGGGATTGCTGCACATCCACCGGCGTGGCGCGGTCGGATTGCGACATCGGCAGGCAGCAGGCGATTGGGACGGGGCGTCAGGGGCGGGGCAGCACCCCGCCCGGCTGGATCAGCCCTTGACGATCTTCTGGGGCGAGATCACGTCGATGCCCAGCGCGCGGCCCACGGCGTAGTAGGTCAGTTGCCCGGCATGGACGTTGAGCCCGTTCAGCAGGTGCGGGTCGTCGGCGCAGGCCTGTTGCCAGCCCTTGTCGGCCAGCGCCAGCATGAAGGGCATCGTGGCATTGCCCAGCGCGATGGTCGAGGTGCGCGCCACGGCGCCGGGCATGTTGGCGACGCAGTAATGCATGATCCCGTCGACATCGTAGATCGGGTCGGCATGGGTGGTGGGTTTCGAGGTCTCGAAACAGCCGCCCTGGTCGATGGCGACGTCGACCAGCGCCGCGCCGGGCTTCATGGTGGGGAACTGGTCGCGGCGGACGAGCTTGGGCGCCTCTGCGCCGGGGATGAGCACGGCGCCGATCACCATGTCGGCGCGGGTCAGGTGCTCTTCCAGCAGGCCGGCGGAGGAATAGCCGGTCTTGAAGACACCGGCAAAGGCATCGTCGAGATAGCGCAGCCGGGGCAGCGAGCGGTCGAGCACGGTGACATCCGCGCCCATGCCTGCCGCGATGCGGGCGGCATGGGTGCCGACGACACCGCCGCCGATCACAAGCACATCGGCCGGGCCCACGCCCGGCACGCCGCCCATCAGCACGCCGCGCCCGCCATTGGCCTTCTGCAGGGTCCAGGCGCCGACCTGCGGGGCGAGGCGGCCGGCCACCTCGGACATCGGCGCCAGCAGCGGCAGGCCGCCGCGGTCATCGGTCACCGTCTCGTAGGCGATGGCGGTGCAGCCGCTATCCAGCAGGTCCCTGGTCTGGGCCGGGTCGGGGGCGAGGTGAAGATAGGTAAACAAAAGCTGACCTTCGCGCAGCATCTTGCGCTCGGCGGCCTGGGGCTCCTTCACCTTCACGATCATGTCGGCGATGGCGAAGATTTCCTCGGCGCTGTCGAGGATGCGGGCGCCCGCCGCGATATAGGCGGCGTCCTCGAAGCCGGCCCCCTTGCCGGCGCCGGCCTGCACGATCACCTCGTGACCGTGGGCCACCGCCTCCTGCGCGGCGTTGGGCGTCATGCCGACGCGGAACTCCTGCGGCTTGATCTCTGCCGGGCAGCCGATTTTCATGGGTTGATCCTCCTCCTGATCTTGCCAGAATGTCGCAGATCGCGCGCAATTGGCTTGAAATCTTTGCCGCTCCCTTGACGCCGGAGTAAAGGTTCTTCGAATAAATGGCAGGTTAATCGAAAGGCCTTGCGCATATGTCCCTCGACGCAACAGACCGTCGCCTGCTTTCCGCGTTGCAGCGGCGGGGGCGCATCTCGAACGCCGATCTCGCCGAGGAGGTGAACCTGTCGGCCAGCGCCTGTCACCGGCGGGTCGGGCGGCTGGAGGCGGAGGGGTATATCCGGGGTTATGTCGCCCTGCTGGACGCGCGCAAGCTGGGCATGTCGGCGACGATTTTTGTCGAAATCACGCTGTCGACGCAGGCCGACGACGTGCTGGAAGCGTTCGAGAAGGCGGTGGGGCGCATTCCGGACGTGCTGGAATGCTACCACACGGCGGGGGCGGCGGATTACATCCTCAAGGTCGTGGCCGACAGCACCGAGGATTTCGCCCGCATCCATCGACAGCACCTGGCCCGCCTGCCGGGCGTGGCGAAAATGCAGTCGAGCTTCACGCTTCGGACCGTCTCGAACACCACCGCCCTGCCGCTCTGACGCGGCTTGCCAAGGCGGCGCGGTTTGACCAATCTGCACCCCATGGAATTCGACTATATCATCGTCGGCGCCGGGAGCGCCGGCTGCGTTCTGGCCAACCGCCTCAGCCGCGCGGGCCATACCGTTCTGCTGCTCGAGGCCGGGGGGCGCGACAATTACCACTGGGTCCATATCCCGGTGGGCTACCTCTACTGCATCGGCAATCCGCGCACCGACTGGTGTTTTCGCACGGCCGAGGAGCCGGGGCTGAATGGCCGCTCGCTGCTTTATCCAAGGGGCAAGGTGCTGGGCGGGTGCAGCGCGATCAACGGGATGATCTACATGCGCGGGCAGGCCGCTGATTATGACGGCTGGCGGCAGATGGGCAACCCGGGCTGGGGCTGGGATGACGTGCTGCCCTATTTCAAGCGGTCGCAGGATTACGTCGACGGCGCGTCGGAGCATCACGGCGCAGGCGGCGAATGGCGGGTCGAGAACATGCGCCTGCACTGGGACGTGCTGGACCACTGGCGCGATGCGGCGGTGGCGGCGGGCCTGCCGGCGACGGATGATTTCAACCGGGGCGACAATGAAGGCGTCGGTTACTTCAAGGTGAACCAGCGGAATGGCTGGCGGGTCACGAGCGCCAAGGCCTTCCTGCGGGCGGGCACCGGCAAGGGGCTGAAGGTCGAGACCGGGGCGCATACCCAAAAGGTCATCGTCGAGGATGGGCGCGCGGTGGGCGTTGAGTATTTGCAGAACAATGAAAGGCAGGTTGCGCGGGCCAGGGCCGAGGTGATCCTGTCGGCCGGGGCGATCGGCAGCCCGCAATTGTTGCAGTTGTCGGGGCTGGGGCCGGGGGAGTTGCTGCGCGAGCACGGGATCGAGGTGAAACGCGATATCCCGGCCGTGGGCGGCAATTTGCAGGACCATTTGCAACTGCGCTGTGCGTGGAAGCTGACCGGGGCAAAAACGCTGAACACGATGGTCGGCTCGCTGTGGGGCAAGGCGAAGATCGCGCTGGAATATGCGTTGAAGCGAAGCGGGCCGATGGCGATGGCGCCCAGCCAGCTTGGCGCGTTTGCCCGGTCGCGGCCGGATCTGGCGACGCCCGACCTGGAGTATCACGTGCAGCCGCTGTCGCTGGATGCGTTCGGGGGCGACCTGCATGATTTCCCGGCGATCACCGCCAGCGTCTGCAACCTGCGGCCCGAGTCGCGGGGCACGGTTACCATTGCCTCGGCCGATGCCGGGGATGCGCCGGTGATTGCGCCGCGCTACCTGTCGACCGAGGGGGACAGGCAGGTGGCGGCCGCGTCGATCCGGCTGACCCGGCGGATCATGGAACAGGAACCGATGGCGCGTTACGCGCCCGAGGAATTCCGCCCGGGGATCGAGGTGCAGAGCGACGAGGAGCTGGCCAAGGCGGCGGGCGATATCGGCACGACGATCTTTCACCCGGTGGGCACGGTGCATATGGGGCCGGGCGAGGAGGCGCCGCTCGACCCGGAGCTGCGCCTTCGCGGGGTGAGGGGGCTGCGGGTGGTCGATGCCTCGGTCATGCCGACGATCACCAGCGGGAACACCAATTCGCCGACGATCATGATCGCCGAGAAGGCGGCGGACATGATTTTGGAGGCGGCGCGGGGGTGAAGCGCCGCCGAGAGGCCCCGGGTCAGGCCCGGGGCGGGGGAATGAGAAAGGCCCCGGCGTTTCCACCGGGGCCCTGTTTGTCTGGAATGGACAGGAGGATCAGTCCTCTGCCTTTTCCTCTTTCTTGGCTTCTTCGCCGGTCTCCTGGTCGACCACCTTCATCGACAGGCGCACCTTGCCGCGATCGTCGAAGCCCAGCAGCTTGACCCAGACTTCCTGGCCTTCCTTCAGCACATCCGAGGGATGGTTCAGGCGGCGGTTCTCGATCTGGCTGACATGGACCAGCCCGTCGCGCTTGCCGAAGAAGTTCACGAAGGCGCCGAAATCGACGATCTTGACGACGGTGCCCTTGTAGATGTGCCCTTCTTCCGGCTCGGCCACGATCGAGTGGATCATGTCATAGGCTTTCTGGATGGCTTCACCGTTCGGCGAGGCGATCTTGATCACGCCCTCGTCGTTGATGTCGACCTTGGCGCCGGACACCTCGACGATCTCGCGGATGACCTTGCCGCCCGAGCCGATCACTTCGCGGATCTTGTCGGTGGGGATGTGCATCGTCTCGATCCGCGGGGCGTGGATCGAGAAATCGCCGGCTTCCGACAGGGCCTTGGACATTTCGCCGAGGATATGCATCCGGCCTTCCTTGGCCTGTGCCAGCGCCTTCTGCATGATCTCGGGGGTGATGCCCGCGACCTTGATGTCCATCTGAAGGGAGGTGATGCCGTTCTCGGTGCCCGCGACCTTGAAGTCCATGTCGCCGAGGTGATCCTCGTCGCCAAGGATGTCGGTCAGGATCCCATAGGAGCCATCCTCTTCCATCACGAGGCCCATGGCCACACCGGCCACGGCGGCCTTGAGCGGCACGCCCGCGTCCATCATCGACAGCGAACCGCCGCAGACGGAAGCCATCGAGGACGAGCCGTTGGACTCGGTGATCTCGCTGACCACGCGGATGGTGTAGGGGAAGTCGGTCGCCGCCGGCAGCACCGCCTGAAGCGCGCGCCATGCCAGCTTGCCGTGGCCGATCTCACGACGGCCCGGAGGGCCCACGCGCCCGGCTTCACCGACCGAGTAGGGCGGGAAGTTGTAGTGCAGCAGGAAGTTCGAGCGGAAGTTCCCGTGCAGCGCGTCGATGATCTGTTCGTCATCGCCGGTGCCCAGCGTGGTCACGACCAGGCCCTGCGTCTCACCGCGGGTGAAGAGCGCCGAGCCGTGGGTGCGGGGCAGGATGCCGGTTTCGGAAACGATCGGGCGCACCTCGTTCAGGGCGCGGCCGTCGATCCGCTTGCCGGATTTGACCACGTCGCCGCGCAGAACGCCGGCTTCGAGCTTCTTCATGGCCGAGCCGAGGTTGGCGTCTTCGAGCTGCTCTTCGGTCAGCTTGGCCTTGATCGCCTCGCGTGCCTCCGCCACGGCGGTGGTGCGTTCCTGCTTGTCGGTGATGGCGAAGGCCGAGCGCATCTGGTCTTCACCGGCGGCTTTCACGGCCTCGTAAAGCTCCGTGTAATCAGGCGGTTGGAAGTCAAACGGCTCTTTCGCCGCGTCCTCGGCCAGGTCGATGATCAGGTCGATCACCGGCTGGATCTGCTCGTGCGCGAAGGTCACGGCGCCGAGCATCTCCTCTTCGGTCAGCTCGTAGGCTTCCGATTCGACCATCATCACCGCGTCCTTGGTGCCGGCGACGACGAGGTCGAGGCGCTGGTCGGGCTTGTTGCGCAGGTCGTGCATGTCCTCGACATCGGGGTTGAGGATGTATTCGCCGTCCTCATAGCCCACGCGGCAGCCGGCGATCGGGCCCATGAAGGGGGCGCCGGAGATCGTCAGGGCGGCCGAGGCGGCGATCATCGCCACCATGTCGGGGTCGTTGACGAGGTCGTGCGACAGCACGGTGCACATGACCAGGACTTCGTTCTTGAAGCCCGGGACAAAGAGCGGCCGGATCGGCCGGTCGATCAGGCGCGCGGTCAGCGTTTCCTTCTCGGTCGGCCGCGCCTCGCGCTTGAAGAAGCCGCCGGGCACCTTGCCCGCGGCGTAGTATTTCTCTTGATAATGAACGGTCAGGGGGAAGAAATCCTGCCCTTCTTTCGGTTGCTTGGCGAAGGTCACGTTGGCCATGACCGAGGTTTCCCCAAGGGTGGCGATGACCGAGCCATCTGCCTGACGGGCAACCTTGCCCGTTTCCAGTGTGAGCGTTTCCTCGCCCCACTGCATCATCTTCTTCACTTCGTTGAACATCTGTCGTTTTCCTGGTTGGAGGCGCTCTTGGGCGTATCCCAAGTCCTCCGTTTCAATGGCGGCCCCATTGCCGCCGACCCCATCTCTTCTTCATGCGCCCGGGGCCAAGGGCATCACGTCTCAGATGGCGGCGCTATAGAGGAGTTTAAGGAGGAATGAAAGCTCAGATCACGGGGAGGTGAGGCGAATCGGGGTTAATGCCAGCAAACACTGGGGTTTGGCACGTCGGTATAACGTCGGTATTTTGTCGGTATAACGTCGGTGCGGCGGTCGGCACGGGCCGGGTTAAGGGGCCGGGCGTTGCGCGGGAGCGCCGCTTTCGGAAAGGAACCGTTAACCTGCCCCGATCACCCCTCGCCGCCTGCGAGCTGGAGGTCGCCGGAGCGGAGGAGAAGGTCCGCCTCGTAGCGGCGGAGGGAGGGCAGGCAGGTCTGCGGGAGGTGGGTTCCGTGGCCGGCCAGTTCGGGGAAGACCTCGAGCAGTTCGGCGCGGGTGGCGGCGGCCATGCCGGTGAGGGCGACGTCGCCGGGGTGCAGGCTTTCGCTGAGCACGCCGTTCGACCAGACGACCTCGTGGCTGTCGAGGAGGAAGTGCCAGTATTCCACCCGGCGCGCGGCGGTCTCGTGCCGGACGGTGCGGCCGTTGACCATGAACTTGGCAGGCAAGAGGACGGAGGCGGACTCGAACCAGAGCTGAGCCCACGGGCTGCGGTGCATGAGCCGGTGGTTGGGCGAGACGAGGAGATCGCGGGACGGCAGGCCGGGCCCGAACGCGTCGCGGGCGATGCGGACCGGGGCAAGGTGGCGGTTGGCGTGGCCCAGCGGGATGGTGCGGCGGGCGATCCAGCGGATCGGCCGGGGCGGCCCGCCCGGCACGCAGACCAGCGCGCCCACGGCCAGCGTCTCGACCGGCACGTCGCCCGAGGGCGTGCGGATCAGCGTGCCGCGGGCGAAGCAGATGGCCGAGGCATCGGGGTTGGCCTGCTGGATCGTGCCGATATTCAGCTCGCCATCGCCGCCGGGCAGCACGTCTTCGCCCTGCCTGAAGGACGCGGTGTTTCCCGGTTCGAACCCGCCGAGATCGACCGCGAATTTCGAGCCGCCGAACATGCCGAAGATGATGTAGTCATCCCCCGCGCCGGTGTTGTTGTAGGCATCCGGCGTGGCGAAGGTGGGCGAAATGATCGGCGTCGGGCCGGGGACGAGATTGCCGTTGCCGTCATCGACCGCCTCGTAGACGGCGAAGAACTGGCCGTTGGTGACGACATCGCCGTCGCCCTGGGTGCGGACAAGGAAATAGCGGTCGTCGGCATCGCCGAGCGGCTTCAACTGGTGAAGCTTGATCGTCGTCAGCCCGCCGGGATAGCTGGCATTCCACGACCCGTAGGTCGCGATCTGGTCGCCTGACAACAGAAACCGTTCGCCCGCCACCTTGCTGCTCCTTTGCCGCGCTGCGCGCGGTCTATACGTTTATCCGATTGTTACTTATTGGGTATTTTGACTTTCCGCGGCCCGCTTGGCTGGCAGGTCGCGTGCTTTGATACCCGCTGTAGCCGCCGAATCCGGCTTTTTTCAGACAAATCGAGATGGTTTTGCAAAAAGTTTTAATCCCGGCCCGGCGGTATTGTGCCCGGCGTGTCGGGACGTGCTGGGCCGGAGATATAGCCGGGCTCGCGGGGTCCGGGCGGCACCTGACCGCCCGGGCCGCGTGATCTCTGGCGGCAAGCTTACCGGTGCGGATCGAGCTTTTCGAACTCGCTGGACAGCCGCGACCGCAGCTTCTTGGCCGCGCCCTTAAGGGCTGCCGGGATGTCGGGGCCGTCGTGATGGGCGGCCATCGGGCCCATGCCGCGGGGGCGGGCCTCGATCGTGCAGCGGATGTGATCGGGGCCGTGCTTGTCGGCGTTCTGATCCTTGAGGTGAACCTCGACCCGTGTGAGGCGATCTTCCATGTGGCCGAGATCGGTATGGACGGCGTTTTCGGCCACTTCTGTCAGCCGGTCGTCGCCATGGATGAAGTTATCGGTGTTCACCTGAATTTGCATGGGATTGGTCCTCGCTTTGACTGATAAGGATGTATGGAGCGAGGCGTGGGCCTGCAAGATTGGCGCAGGGGGGCCGGCAGCAAAACGCCCGCCTCTTGCGAGACGGGCGTTTGAAGGTCGAACCGTGGACGGCCGGGCTTAGCGGCGGATGCCGAGGCGCTTGATCAGGTCGAGGTAGCGGGCCTCGTCCTTGCCCTTGAGGTAGTCCAGCAGCTTGCGGCGCTGGGCCACCAGTTTCAGCAGGCCGCGGCGGCCGTGGTTGTCCTTGGTGTGAGTCTTGAAGTGCTCGGTCAGGGTCGCGATGCGCGAGGTCAGGATGGCCACCTGCACCTCGGGCGAGCCGGTGTCGCCTTCCTTGGTCGCGAAGTCCTTGAGAATCTTGTGCTTTTCTTCAACCGTGATCGACATCGGGGTCTCCTTTCGAAGTCAGGGGTTGAGGGCGCGAGCCGGGATGTCGTCCAGCAAGGTCCTTTGGAGATATGCCGGGAAGCCCGGCAGATGGGCGCGTATAGCGGGAGTCCGGGCAAAAGAAAAGCCCGAATTCCCTGTGGGGCGCGGTGCCGGTTACACCGTGCCCGGCGGTACGAGGGCGATGTCGGCCGGCCCGAGCCCCGTGGGGCTGTGGACGAGGGCGACCTCGGTGCCGTCGAGGGTGACGCGGAAGAGGCCGGTGTCGGCGGTGTCCTGCGTGACCTCGAGCTGGGGCTCGCCGCTGTCGGGGTCGTACTCGATCAGCAGGCTGTCCTCGCCGGGGGTGAAATCCATGATCTCGGCCGCGCCGTCGACGCCGGACTGGCCGCCAAGGAAGATCGTGTCGGCCCCGTCGCCGCCGGTGACGATGTCGGTGGCGCCGGCGGTGATCCGGTCGTCGCCGTCGCCGCCGTTGAGGTAATCGGTCTCGCCGTCATCGGCGCCGTCGGGGCCGAGGCCATTGACGGTGTCGTCACCCCAGCCGCCGAAGAGGGTGTCTTCCCCTGCCCCGCCGTCGAGCGTGTCGTCGCCGTGGTAGCCGTGGAGCGCGTCGTCGCCTTCGCCACCGTCGAGGGAGTCGTTGCCGGTGCCGCCGGTGAGGCTGTCGTCGCCGTCCCCGCCACCCAGCGTGTCGGCGCCGTCATGGCCGTAGAGATCGTCATCGCCCAGCCCGCCGAGGAGCAGGTCGTCGCCCGCCTCGCCATGAAGCGTGTCGTCGCCGGCGTCGCCGTGCAGCGTGTCTTCACCATCGCCGCCTTCGATCTGGTCGGCGCCGTCCTGGCCGGTGACGAGGTCGTCGCCCGCGTAGCCGAGCAGGAAATCGCTGCCGTCGGTGCCGGTGACGGTGTCGCCCGCCTCGCCGCCGGTGGAGATTGTCCAGTCGTCGCCGGTGGTATCCTCGCCGGTATCCTCCGTGGCATCCTCGCTGGCATCGTCACCGGCGTCGCAGCCTGCCTCCTCAACCGGCGCCTCCGGCATGCCGCCGTTCAGGAAGGTCGCGAGGTCGATCGTCTCGCCGCTTTCCTGTGTTTCCTCGGCCTCTGGCGTGTCATCCGCCACAGGCTCCACTTCGTCGATTCCACTATCCAGCCCGACGAACGCAGCCGCCCCCACGGCCAGCATGCCAAGCATACCCGCAAACAGAAACATCACATATCATCCCACAAACCCCCGTGGTGATATGCCCGGAAAGGGGCGCCCGGGTCAAAGAAAACAGGGGCAAATGGTTAACGGGTCAGGGGGCGGGGCGGCCGCGGGGGATGACCTCGTAGCCCTGTTCCTCGGGCTCGTCATCGGTCATTTCCGGCGGGAAGCCGGGGGCGGTGATGTCGAGGCCGGTGGCCTCTTCCAGCCGCTTGATGATGTTCGGCGACAGCTCTCGCGGGCCGAAGCGGGAGATGCCGTCCTCGAAGATCCTGATCATCAGCGGGTTCATTTCCAGCGGCACGCCGGCGCGGTCGGCGACCGCCTGGAAGAGGCCGATATCCTTGGCGACGAGGTCCATGGTGAAGGAGATGTCGCGGCTGCCGTTGAGGATCACCTGGCTTTCGGTTTCGTGGACGAAGGAGGTGCCGGAGCTGATGGCGATGGCCTCGTAGGCGGTGGAGAGGTCCATGCCGGCGGCCTTGGCGGTGACTAGCGCCTCGCAGCAGGTGAGGAGGTTGGCGGTGGCGAGGTAGTTGGTGATGACCTTGAGGACAGAGGCCGAGCCCAGGTCGCCGGTGTGCAGGATGCGGCGGCCCATGGTTTTCAGGAGCGGCAGGATGCGGTCGAAGGTGGCGCGGTCGCAGCCGGCGAAGATCGAGATGTTGCCGGTGTCGGCCCGGTGGCAGCCGCCGGAGACGGGGCAGTCGACCGCCGCGCCGCCGCGGTCGATGACCTGCTGGCCGAGGCGCTTGACCTCGGCTTCGTCGGTGGTGGACATCTCCATCCAGATCTTGCCGGGGGTGATCTCGGGCAGCATCTCCTCGACCACGGCGGCGGAAGCGGCGGGAGAGGGCAGGCAAGTGATGACGGCGTCGCAGGCGCGCATCATTTCGGCGGGGCTGCCGCCGGGTTTCGCGCCTCGGGTCACGAAGCTGTCGACCATGGCGGGGTTGAGGTCATGGACGGTGAGGTCGATGCCGTTGCGCAGAAGCGAGCCGCTGAGCTTGCCGCCGACATTGCCGAGACCGATGAAGCCGGTTTTCATTGAAGATTCTCCCTGTGTTGCCGCCCATTTCGACAGGGGATCTGGCTTTGTAAATCGGTTTGTGCGGTGGGTGCGTTTTCTTCGAAGAAAACGGGCCGGAAAATTGGAATTTTCCGGCGCAGCGCGGCACGGGAGGTGCAGAAAATTCCCCGGAAAATGCGCATTTTCCAGGGCCGGAATTCGCGCGAATTCCGGTTACCGTCGGCGGAGGGTGTCGCCGTAGCTGATCTTGGGTTCCAGCACCACGCGCTCGGGCCGGCCGGCGTCGCCCTCTTCCACGCGGCGGGCGATGATCGCGGCGGCCTTGAAGCCGATCTCGTTGCGACAGGCATCCATCGAGGCGAGTTCCCGCGGCAGGCCTTTCAGGAGGTTCAGCCCGTTGAAGCCGGCCAAGCCGAAATCGGCCGGGATCTTCACCCCCTGTTCGAGCAGGTAGAGCAGCCCGCCCGCGCCGATCAGGTCGTTGGAATAGTAGATGAAATCGAGGTCGGGAGAGCGGTCGAGCACCTCTTTCGTCATCTCGCGCCCCTTCACCAGCGCCGAGCCGCCGGAGTAGAACTCGCGATCCTCGATCTCGACCCCCGCCTTGGCGAGCGCCTCGGTGAAGCCCTCGAACCGCTTCCGGGCGCGGTGGTCCTGCGCCATCTTGGTGCCGAGGAAGGCGATGTGTTCATAGCCGTCCTTGAGGATCGCCTGCGCCATCTGCTGGCCGGCGCGGCGGTGCGAGATGCCGACCACTGAATCGACCGGGGTGCCGTCGACATCCATGATCTCGACCACCGGGATGCCCGAGGCGCGCAGCATGGCGCGGGAGGCGTCGGAATGCTCGAGCCCTGCGATGATCACGCCGGAGGGGCGCCAGGAGAGCATTTCGTAGAGCACCTTCTCCTCTTTCTCGGGGGAGTAGCCGGTGACGCCGACCACGGGCTGAAGCCCGGTTTCCTCGAGCGCCTCGCTGATGCCGGTCATCACCTCGGGGAAGACCATGTTCGACAGCGACGGGATGATCACGGCGACGAGGTTGACCCGCTGCGAGGCCAGCGCGCCGGCGATCTTGTTGGGGACGTATCCCAGCTCCTTGGCGGCTTCCAGAACCCGTTGCCGGGTGGCGTCGGAGACGTCGCCGCGGTTGCGCAGCACCCGACTGACGGTCATTTCCGACACGCCCGACGCCTCGGACACGTCGCGCAGGGTCAGGGGACGGTTGTCATTGGCGCTCACGGGCTCGGATCCTCAATGTGTTGTTTTCCGAATGTTACCGCGAACGCTCGGTCCCACGCAATAACTTCGCACGGCCGGGGCGCGGGCCGTGAGCTAGGCCGCGCCGGAGATGGTGCCGGGTCCTGCCCCCTCCTCGCCGGTGCGGAAACCGCCGGAGAGGTCGCGCAGGCGGGCGGCCTCCCCCGCCATGGTGACGCCGGCCTCGTGCACCTCGCCCATGCGGGCCGCGTTCTGGCGGGTGCGGGTGTCGAGCCGGGAGATTGCGCTGTCGATCTGCTGGATGCTGTCCGACTGTTCCTGGGCCGCGGCGGAGATCGCGGCGATCGAGGTGCTGGCGCCGTGCAGCCGGGTGATCATCGAGGTGAAGCATTCCGCCAGCCGGGTCACCGCGCCGGTGCCCGCGCCGATCATCCGGGCGTTGCCGTCGAGCTGCTGCTTGATGTCGCTGGCGGCCTGTGCGGTGCGTTCGGCGAGGTCGCGCACCTCGGCGGCGACGACGCCGAACCCCTTGCCGGCCTCGCCGGCGCGTGCGGCCTCGACGCTGGCGTTCAGCGCCAGCAGGTTGGTCTGGTAGGCCACCGAATCGATCAGCGTGGTGACCGAGAGGATCCGGTCGGCGGAGGCGGAGATTTCCTCCATCGTGCCGCGGGCCTCGGTCACCGTGGCCTCGTTCCGGCGGACCTCTTCGATCGTGGCCTGCATGCCCTGTTCGGCGGCGAGCGTGCCGTCGGCGGCCTCGGAGACCGACTGGGTCAGCTGCTTGAGGGCGGCGGCGGTTTCGGCGAGGTCGGTCGCCTGTGTCTCGGCCTGGCCGCGCACCCCGTCGAGCGAGGTCTCGATGTCCCGCGCCCCGCTGTCGATGGCCCCGGCGATGCCGGAGATGGAAATGACCGTATCGCAGAGCCGGGCGATGGCGGCATTGAGCCCGGCGCGCAGGATCTCGTATTTCGGCGGCACGTCGGCCTCGACCCGGGCGGTCAGGTCGCCGGTTTCCAGCCGGGAGATCGCCTGGCTGAGCAGGTCGACGACGCGCTGCTGGTCGCGGGCCTCCTGCTGCGCGGCCTGTTCCTGCTGCCGGGCGGCCTGTTGCTGCGCGGCGGCCTGCCGCTCCTGCTCGGCGGCGCGGGCGAGCTGACTGCGCAGGTCGTCGAGATCGCCGGCGAGCCATCCGATCTCGTCCCGGCGGTTGCGGGAGGGAACCGGGCTGTCGAAATCGCCCCGGCGCATGGCCGAGACCCGATCCTGCAACAGGAGGATCGGCCGGGTCAGCAGGCGGCTGAACACCACGGCAAGCCCCGCGGCCACCGCCACGCAGACGGCCACGACACCGAGCAGCATGTCACGCAACCGCGCCACCGGCGCCATCGCGGCGGCAAGCGGGATATCGGCCGCGAGAACCCACTCACCCCCCATCGCGGAGAAGGGCCGCATCGAGATCAGGTGCGGGGTGGTGCCGTCCTCGGTCCGGACAAGGCCGACGGTTTCGCCCGCCACGGCCCGGCGGAACGCCGGGCTGTCGCCGATCGGGGCGGCGTGTGCAGCCGGGCCGGACCCGGCCCGCACGGTACCGTCCTGCCCCACCAGGCGGGCGCGCGCGCCCTCGCCCGGGCGCAGGCCCTTGGCCAGCACCCCGGACAGCGCCTCGGGCCGGACCTGCAGCACGGCGAACCCGATCGTGGTGCCCATGCCGATGACCGGTGTGGCGAAGAAGCCGGCGCTGGCCCCCGACGGGCCGTAGGGTGTGAAATCTTCGAACACCACCGCCCCGGCGCCGGCCGCCGCGGCGGCCTGCCACGCCCGGCCCAGCCCGGTTGCGGCCAATGCGCCATCCTGCAGATTGCCGGCGAAATCCGCCGCCTTGGCCGCGGAATAGATCACGTCACCGTCAAGGTTGACGAGGTAGAGATCGGCAAGCCCCGCCTCCTCGACCATGGCGAGAAGCTGGGGATGATAGTGACTGTGTGCGCGGGCATAGAGCTTGTGCCCGGCACCGGCGGCGAGCTGGTGCCGCTCGCCTGCCTTGTGGGGGTTGTCGGTGACGTAATCGGCGGTCAGGGCGGTGCGGGTGCCTTCCTTGTCCTTGAGCCAGATGGCGTCGAACTCGAACAGGGCATCCTGTATCGTGCTGCTGCCGGTCCGGACGAGGAGCGCACGTTGCTGCGCGGCGAACCAGTCGGCCAGCCCGTCGGCGCGCGCCTGTAGCAGCGCGGCGAAGCGCGCCTCGATCCCGTCGCGCAGGATGGTGCGGGCCGACTGGAACGACAGGAAGGCCACGATGCAGAGCATGATGACCGCCGCGCCCGCCACCAGCGCCGGCACCCTGACCCGAAGGCTTGCCCCGTGCCGTTTTTCCATCGCCTGCCTGTCATGCATCGCCATCTCTCGGAACATTCGGTCCGGGCGGCAGGATAGGGCCAAGGGGTTAAGCAGTGCTGAACCGCCACGAGAGGGAATTTGAGGCTGACAAGCGCGGCGTCAGCCGCTATTGCAGCCCTGCGCGGCCCCGTGGCTCAACAGGATAGAGCAGCCCCCTCCTAAGGGGCAGGTTGCAGGTTCGAATCCTGCCGGGGTCGCCAAATAATACAGATATTTCAGAACCTTGCAGAGAGGCGGTTAGCCCTACCGCACCTAGAAAGCAGGATTCTGCAGTTGATTCCTGCGAACGATGCGTGAACGGCCGTACAAATCCCGTACAAGGGCTTTCCGCAGATTCACAGAATGTTCCAGTTTCGGAAAAGGAAAGCCCCGCCGACGCAGCAACGTCGAACGGGGCTCATGAGTGTGGCTCCTACCACGTACAAGATACCCCGGAACGCACCCGCGTTGCAAGGGCGTTGAGCTATGTTCTTACGCTCGGGACACAGGTTGCCTGGTGGGGACTGGTTCCGGTCTTCAAGGCTCGCTTGACGGCCCAGGAGCGCGCTGCGCTGGCCTTCATGTCGCTCAAGTCCATGGATCGCGACGACGCCGTTATGACAGCAGAGGCAGCGCTCTACGCTGGAGCCGGTCAACCTCAAGCCCCGCTCTTTAGCTTCATGGATCAGGCGAATTCCTGGGCTGCTTGGGCCGAACCCGAAGAGCGGGAAGCGTATTGCCTGGCTGCCTTCAACCGGATGGCACCGGCGCGGCAAGCCGCTTTCCTCGAATTCGTGCAGAGGAGGGCTTGTGCATGACCATCCAACGCCACGCCTTTACCCGCCCGAGCGAAGAGGAAATCGAGCGCCTGTTGTACCATATGCCTGCCGCGGTGAGTTGGACCGAAAATACATGGGCGGCGAACTTCGGACGCTCCATCATCCGCCAGGCCAATCGGCGCCGTTGGGCGCCGTCTCCGAAGCAGCTGAACATCATGCGGACGATGGTCAGTGACCTGTTTTCGCGTGGCGTCAAAGAGGAGGGCGAACTGCAAGTGATCGAGGACTGATCTGCAAAGGGTTTATGCAGGTCTTTCTCCTCAGTCACTCAACGCATCAGCGATGAGCAAAGAGACCTGCCACGGTTTGCCCTCTTCCCGTGCCAAAGAGGGAGATGCTCCGGGGAACTCACCCGGCCCGCGTCGGATCGGCTCCTACTGGACCGACGCAGAAGCGCGACAACGTAACCCACCGGGCAAACCGGGGACCGCACCGGCGCAGAGCTGCAAAGGGCGGGGCAGGAGAAAACCCTGCGGGGAAGCGGCTGGCCCCCGATATCGGGCATCGCGTGGATACGGAGCAGGGAGTGTAGGGCCTTCCCCCGTGTATCGGGGGGAAGGAGCGGGTGGCGGTAGTATGTCCAATCGAAAGGCAGGACCATGAACAGTAATCAAGCTCAACTGGACCCGGCGCGGTTCGACACACTCACCAGCCCCGAGAAGATCTGGGGCTTGAACAACATCGCTCAGGCGCTTGGCGTGAGCACGGATAAGGCACGTCGCTTGGCCCGGCTCGATGACTGCCCGATCTATCGGC
>NZ_JAVKFX010000027.1:0-182622 GCF_040223625.1 Roseovarius sp.
TGCGGACGTCTTCCTCGAAGATGTGGCCGGAGTGGAAGACGATGGGTACGCCGAGGTCGACGAGCTTGTCGGCCAGGGGGAACACCTCGCCATCCTTCAGGCGCACGTCGAGGAGGGCCACGTCGGGGAGGCCCTTGTCTAGTATCTCGAGGGCGTCGGACCGCTTTGCGAAGGGGCCCATCACCTCGAAGCCGAATTCTTCGATCAGGAGTTTGAGGTCCAACGCGACCACGAATTCGTCTTCACACACAAGCACCGTTGCTCGATCAGTCTTTTCATTCATTGTTTTCGGGCTCATACACCAAAGTCATCTTGCGTTCATTGTCATTGAAAGAAACCGTTACGCTTCCGCCAAGCTGTGCGGCGGCCAGTTCGACCAATGTCGAGCCGAATCCGGTGCCGTTTTCGTCAGGAATAACTCTTCGATCGTGGATCTCGTTCCATATCAATTCGACGGAGTCGTTCCTGTGCGTCTTCCATGTCACATCGAGCTTGCCCGAGGCGGGGCCGAGGACGCCGTATTTCGCGGCGTTCGTGGCCCATTCGTGAAGCAGCAGGGAGAGCGAGGTGAGCTCCTGGCTGGTGAGCACGACCTTGGGGCCCGAGACGCTGGTCTCGGCCTGGCCGTCATAGGGTTCCAGCGCGGCGCGGATCGCGTCCTCGAGGCGGAGGCGCTTGCCCGCGCGGGAGCGCTGGGTCATGTCGTGGGAGCGGGCGAGCGCGTTGATGCGGGCCTGCACCCCCTCGACGAGGTCGTCGATATTGTCGGTCGAGCGGCCGGCCATGCGGACCATGCTGGAGATCACCGAGAACATGTTCTTCACCCGATGGTTCATCTCGCGCAGCATCATCTCGCGGACGGTCTTGGCCTCTTCCTCGGCGGTGACGTCGAAGAACACGCCGAGGATGCGGTCGGCCCGGTAGCCCTTGATGCGGCGGCCGACGATCCGGACATAGCGCCTGGTGCCGTCCTTCTGGGGCGCGGACCAGGTCAGGTCGATGCCGTCGCCTTCCTCGTCGGCGTTGCGGAAGGCGGATTCGATGGCGGCCCGGTCCTTGCTGTTGACCTCGTCGAGGAAAGCGCCGAGGCGGAGCACATTCTCCTCGGTGCCGATCAGGGCGCGGCCGGTTTCGTCGAGCTTCAGCTCGTCCGAGCCGGGGGCGAACTCCCACACGCTGAGCGAGGTGACGTCGAGCGCGAGGCGCAGGCGCTCGCCCTCGTGCTTGAGGGCCTCCTCGAGACGCAGGGCGTCGGTGACCTCGGTGAAGACGAGGGTGGCGCCGTCGACGTCGCCCGAGCGGTTCTGGTAGGGGGTGATGACCAGCGACCATGTGCGTTCCTCGGCCCGGTCGGTCACCCGCAGGTAGCGGACCTCGCCGTCGCCCATGACGTCGCGCGCGGCGGTCAGCACTTCCTCGTTGTTGCACAGGCTGCTGGTGACCTCGCTCAGGGGGCGGCCGCGGTCGGTGCCGCGGAAGGGATAGATCGACTGGATCGCATCGGTGAAGTTGCGGATCGACATGTCGGCATCGACCACCACGAGGGGCAGGGCGGTCGACGCAAAGAAGTTGCTGAGGTCGGCATTGGCGACCGACAGCTCGTCGACCTTGCTTTTCAGCTCGTCATTGACGGTCGAGAGCTCTTCGTTGGTCGACTGGAGCTCTTCGTTCATCGACATCATTTCTTCGTTGGAGCTTTTCAGCTCCTCGTTCGCCGTCTCGAGCTCCTCGACGGTGGTGTGCAGGCGGACGCGGGTGCTGCGCAGCTCGTCCTCGAGGCTTTGGACGTGGCTGTCCATCGGGGCGAGATCGTCGAAATCCTCGTCCTCGAAGGTTTCGAAGCGGTCGCGGTCGCGCAGGATCAGCAGGATCGAGCCGTCGTCGAGCGGCTCTGCTATCAGGTCGAAGGCCTGCTGGCCGAATTCGGACTTGGCGACGAGATCGCGGGAGATCGTGCGCCTCTTGTTCTTGCCGACCTGCCGGATGATGGCCGAGACGGCCTCGCGCACGCCGGGGCGGGCGATGGAGGGGGCGAAGCGGTTGGTTTCCTGATCGGTGCCGTAATCGAGATACTTGCCGAGGCGGCCGGTGGTCTTGAGGATCTCGCCCGATGTGGTCACCTGCAGCGTGGCGGGGGCGTAGGTGGAGAGGATGCGCTGAACCGCGTCATCCTCGCGCCAGTCGGGCTGGAGCGAGCCGCTGTCATCCTCGTAAAGGCCAGGGCGGCGCGGGGTTTCAGGCCGCGACTGGCCGCGCAGGTGGAGGGGGTATTCGGGGCGGCCGTCGTTGCGCTGGAAGATCCGCGCGGTCTGGTCGACCTGCCGAAAGGCATGGTCGTGGCGGCCGACGGTTTCCGACGGCCCGAGGAACAGGATGCCGTCGGGCTTGATCGAGTAGTGGAAGATCGGCAGGGCGAGGTTCTGAAGCTGGTCGTCGAAGTAGATCAGCAAGTTCCGGCAGGACACCAGGTCGATGTTCGAGAAGGGCGGATCGCGCACGATGCTGTGCACGGAAAAGCGGATCATGTCGCGGATGCGGCCGGAAATCTGGAACCGGCCGTCGCGGGCGATGGTATAGGCCTCGCGCATCTCCTCGGGGATGTCGGCGAGGGCGGATTGCGGGTAGGACGCCTCGCGCGCGATGCGCAGCATCTGCTCGTCGATATCGGTGGCGAAGATCTGGACCTTGGGGGCGTGTTGCCGGAGGCGTGCCTCCTCGGCGAAGATCATGGCGATGGAGAAGGCCTCCTCGCCGCTGGAACAGCCGGGGATCCAGATGCGAAGCTCGTCCTCGTTGCCGGCGTTTTTGATCATCGGCCTGATCGCCTTTTCTCGGAGCGCCGCGAAATGCTCGGGGTCGCGGAAGAAGCGGGTGACGTTGATCAGCAGGTCGCGGAACAGCACCTCGCATTCGAGCGGGTCGGACTTGATGTGCTGGAGATAGGCATGGGCGTCGGCGAGGTCGAGCACCTGGATGCGGCGCTGGACCCGGCGGACGAGGGTGGATTTCTTGTAGCCCGAGAAATCGTGCCCGACGAAGTTGCGCACCACGCCGCAGATCTCGTTGAGGTTCTCCTCGACCGTGCTGGCGAGTTTCTTGTCGACCGTGTCGACAAAGGAATGGGCGTAGAATTGCTGGATCGCGTCGACGATCTCGCCCGGGCGGCGGACGAAATCGACGAGCCCCGTGCCCTGGGCCGAGGTGGGCATGCCTTCGTACTTGGCGGTGCGGGGGTCCTGGACGACGCAGAGGCCGCCATGTTCCTTGATCGCGCGCAGGCCGGCGCTTCCGTCGGCGCCGGTGCCGGAGAGGATCACGCAGGCGGCGAAGCGGCCCTGGTCGAGCGCGAGGCTTTCGAAGAAGTCGTCGATCGGGCGGCGCAGGCCGCGAGGCTGGGCGAAATCGGTGAGGTTGAGCACCGAGTCGGTGATCGAGAGGCCGTGGCCGGGCGGGATGATGTAGACGTTGCCGGCCTCGACCTTCTCGCCGCCGGAGACCTGCCGCACGGTCAGCTCGGTGTGGCGGGAGAGCAGTTCGGCCAGCAGGCTTTCGTGGTTGGGGTCGAGGTGCTGGATGACGACGAAGGCGAGGTTGTTCTTGGGCCGCGCCTCGGTCAGCATCTCGCGGATGGCTTCGAGCCCGCCGGCGGAGGCGCCGATGCCGACGACGCAGAGCCGCTTGCGGTCTGCTTCCCGTTTCTGCGCAGGGGTCTGATCTTCTTCTTCGGAATCTTTCATGTGACGATACGCCGGCCGCGGGGGGTTAACGGGAGCCCGAGAAGGACATGCGGGCGAGGGTCGCCACCGAGTCGGCGATGAGCTGGGCCGAGCCCATCATGGCGAAGCCGTATTCGCGGCCGATCTGTTCGACATCGGTCAGGGCCTGCGAGAGCTTGGCGTCGTTCTTGGAAATCTCCGAGCGTTGCATGGCGGAGGTCATGTCGAATTGCGAGGCGAGGATGAGCTGTGCCGTGCCACGGGCGTCGTAGAGGCGGGACATGAAGACGAAATTGCGGAATTCGCTGCCGTCCTTGCGGTAATTGGTGATCGGGAAGCGGCCGCTGTCGCCGCCCTTGCCATGGACGAAGTCGTGCAGTGGCTGGCGCTCTTCCTCGGTTGTGTTGGCGCCTTGCAGGAAGCGGCAGTTCTGGCCGGTCACGTCCTCCTCGGCATAGCCGGTGAGGGTGCAGAAGGCCTCGTTCACGGCCATGAGGGGCGCGTCGCCCTCGGTTGTCGATATGGCCAGCGCGACGCCGGACTTCCGGATATAGTCGCCCAGGGCGGGCGGCAGGTCGGTCTGTGTCGGCATCTGGTCTAACTCGCTTTCGAACAACAATGACACGCTTATATTGGTGCGTCTGCGTGTGCAGACAATGGTTTAGTTTACTTTTGACCCCATCCGGCGCGATCAGGTCAATGCGGTGGCGGGGTGACGCAAGGTCAGTGGGCGCCCGGATAACGCAGAAACCGGGCCCCGGGTTTCATGTTTGAGCGGCGCGCGGCGTCACGGGGCGTTTTGCGGGTCAGGCCGGGAGGGTGGCGAGGATGGCCTCGAGCACGGTGTCGTGGCCGTGGTCGTGCATGGGCAGGTGGGAATGGCCGGGCGGCAGGGTGGTGCCGGAGGCGAGGCGGTTGATGGGGGTGCGGGCGTTGCGGAGCGTGGCCTCGAAGCGGTCCCAGGCGGCGGCACGGGTGCGCCAGAGGTCGTTGATGTCGAGGTGGTCGCCGGTGACGAGGGTGACGGGCAGGGGGGCAGGCTCGTCGGGTTCGGCCGAGGGTTCGAGGAGCACGAGGTGCGAGAGGCGCGCGCCTTGCGCGATGGCCTCGAAGGCGGGTTCGGCGCCCTGGCTGTGGGCGATGAGGATGGGCGCGGGCAGCCGGTCGAGCACCGCCTTGACCGCCGCGGCCTGTTGCGGGGCGGTGGAGAGCCAGCGGGGGGCGAAGGTGGCGGCGAGCGCGGGTAGGCTGTCGGCGGGGAATAGCTGGCCGGGGAAGGCGCGGCGGGCGGCGAACCCCTCGGGCGGGCCGATGCGGAAGAGCTGCCAGGCATCCTCGAGCGAGCGCAGCACCGGCTCGCCCGGCCAGAGGCCCGGCATGAACCCGGCGCGGCCGCGTTCGGCGTTGTCGATGACATGCACCTCGTAGCCCTGAGCCAGCAGCATCTGGAGCCAGCCGCGCCGCCCGTCCGGCGTACCCTCCCACACGGTGCCGGACATGCCGCCGCCATGCAGCAGCACGACGGGCGGCGCGTCGCGGCGGGGGTCGGGGATGAAATACTGTACGTAGGCCTGTTCGACCGCGAAGGTGCCCCTCGGGTCGAAGGTGAGGGTGACGTCGCGGGTGACGGGCAGGTCGCGCGGCTGCCCCTCGGTGACCCGGTGCAGGCGGCCGCCGGCGGTGTAGCTGCCGAAATCGCGCAGGGTCACGGGGCGGCGCATGCGGGGTCTCCCGAGGGTCTGGGCGCGCCCGCGCCGGGGTGGCACGGGCGGGACAGGCGGATCAGTCCAGCGCCGAGAGGCTTTGGTATTCGCGGTAGTCCTCGCCATAGGCGCGGTAGCTGTCGATCACGCGCTTGAACATCTCGTCCTCGGCCGAGCGTTCGGCATAGACCTCGTCGGCGGCGGTGCGCAGGGCCTCCATCACGCTGTCGGGGAAGCGGGCGACGTTGACGCCGTTGTCGCGGAAGTCCTGGAGCACGGGGCCTTGGGCGCCGGCCGCGTGGCCGAGCGCCCAGAGGCTGACCTCGTTGCAGGAGACCTCGATCGCCTTGCGCTGCGCGTCGGTGAGGGCGTCCCACTTGTCCTTGTTCATGTAGAACTCGATGAAGCCCGCGGGTTGGTGCCAGCCGGGGAAGTAGTAGTTCTTGGCGACCTGATCGAAGCCCAGCAGCTTGTCGACCAGCGGGAAGCTGAGCTCGGTCGCGTCGAGCCGGCCGGTTTCGAGCGAGGTGGATATTTCGCCCGCGGGGAGGGACATGGCGTTGGCGCCGAGCTTCGACAGGATCTCGCCGCCCAAACCGCCGATGCGGATGTTGAGGCCCTTGAGGTCTTCGGGGGTGTTGATTTCCTTCGTGTACCAGCCGCCCGCTTCGGACAGGATGACGCCGCAGGCCATGGGCACGAGGTTGTAGGGCTCGTAGATCTCGCGCCAGAGTTCCAGCCCGCCGCCGTGGTTGAGCCAGGAGATGTATTGCGTGGGCTCTCCGCCGAAGGGGATGGAGCCGAAGAGCGCGGCGGCCGGTTCCTTGCCGGCGGCGTAGCCCGCGAAGCTGAAGCCCGCGTCGATGGCGCCGGCGCTGACATTGTCGAAGATCTCGAAGGCGGGGGAAAGTTCGCCGTCGAGGAGGTAGTCGAACTCCACCTCGCCGCCCGTCAGGGTCGAGACGTTCTCGACGAAGCGCTTGGCGGCCGGGTCGAGCACCGGCAGGGGCCCGAAGGCGCTTTGCATCGTGTAGCTTTCGGCCTGGGCGGCGGTGGCCGCCAGCACGGCCAGCGCGGCGGCTTTCACTGTGTGTTTCATGGTTTCCTCCCTAGTGGTTCAGATGAGCCCCGTGACGATGACGGGGAAGGCGATGAGCAGCCCCAGCACCAGAAGCTGAAGCAGGATGAAGGGCAGGACGCCCTTGTAGATGTCGGTTGTCGTGAGTTGGCCGCCGGCGGCACCGCGCAGGTAGAAGAGCGAGAAGCCGAAGGGGGGCGTGAGGAACGAGGTTTGCAGGTTGACGGCGACGAGGATGCCGAACCAGACGAGCAGCGCGTCGCCCGAGAGGCCGTTGCCGAAGTCGAGCCCGGCCACGATGGGGGCGAAGATCGGCATGAGGATCAGGGTGATTTCCAGCCAGTCGAGGACGAAACCCAGCAGGAAGATCGCCCCCATGACCACGGCGAGCACGGTCAGCGGGTCGGTGCCGAAGGCGGTGATGGCGGTTTCCACCATGTCGTCGCCTCCGATGGCCTTGAAGACCGCCGAGAAGCAGGTGGCGCCGATCATGACGAGGAGGACCATGGAGGTGGTGGTGACGGTCTGGCGGGCGGCCGCCATGATGGTGGCGAGGTCGAAGCGGCGGTAGAGGAGGGTCACGAGGATTGCCCCGAAGGCGCCGAGGCCGCTGGCCTCGGTGGGCGTGGCGTAGCCGGCGATGATGGAGCCGAGGACCACGACGATGAGCGTCAGCAGCGGCCCGAGGTCGAGGAGCAGGCGGAAGGGGTTGGTGCGGCCCTCCGGCCGGGGGGCGCGGGGCAGGCCGCGGGAGCGGAGGGCGACGAGGATGGCGTAGACGCCCACGAGCAGGAGGCCCGGGCCGATGGCGCCGGCGAACATGTCGGGCACCGGGGTCTGAAGCTGGTCGCCCAGCACGATCAGCATCACCGAGGGCGGGATCAGGATGGCGAGCGTGCCGGAGGCGGCGATGAGCCCGGCGGAGGTGGCTTTGTCGTAGCCGGTTTCCTTCAGGCGCGGCAGGGCGAGGAGGGCGAGGAGGACCACCGAGGCGCCGACGATGCCGGAGGAAGCGGCGAGCAGCACGCCGATGACGAGAACAGAGATGCCCATGCCTGCCGCGCTGCCGCCGAGCGCCTGTTGCGCCGCGCGGAGCGAGCGTTCGGCGACGCCGGATTTTTCCAGCACCAGCCCCATGAAGATGAACATCGGGATGGCGACGAGCAGCCAGTTCGACAGGACGTTGGCGTAGATCCGGCTGGTGAGCAGGTTGAAATAGGCGTTGGGCAGGTCGGAGACGAGGATGAAGAGCGCAGCTGAGCCGGCGAGCACCATGGCGACGCGGTAGCCGGCGAGGATGCCGGCGAGCGTGAGCACGGCCATGGCGAGGGGCAGGGCGGTCTCGGTCATCTGGCGCGCCGGAGAAGGCGGAGGGTTTCGACGGCGAGCGCCAGGGCGAGCAGCGCCATGCCGAGGGGCAGGAATGCCTTGATCAGCCAGAGGTCATTCAGCCCGCCCGAGGCGGAGCCTTCGTCGGAGCGCCAGGCGCGGGTGGTGAAATCCCACGCGGCGGGCAGGATCATGACGAGGAAGGGCAGGGCGAAGAGGAGGTTGCCGGCAAGGTCGATGCGGGCCTTCGCCCGGTCGCCGCGGCGCTGGTAGAAGAAGTCGACCCGCACATGCGCGTCGCGCAGCCAGACGAGCCCGGCGGGCAGCAGGCCGGTGATCACCAGCAGGTGCCATTGCAGGTCGAGGAGCGTGTTGAGCGTGATGGCCTTGCCGATGAGCGGCAGGGCTGTGGCGAAGCGGGCCAGCGGGTTGATGTCGAGCGCGTTGCAGGCGACCTGCAGCACGATGCCCAGCATCAGGACAATGACGAGCCCCGAAAGCCCGCGCAGCAGGGCCTGCGCCCAAAGGCTGCCATTCTCCTCCTCCATCCCCGGCCGTGCCTCCCTTGCCAGATATTCCTCCATATGGAACTATATATTTCCAACTGGAGCAATCCCCTTTTTTGTCCTAGCCTAGCAGGTCAGGAGGCCGCGGTCATGCTCAAGCTGATGGATATCCTCGATGGCACGTCCATTCCGGTGGGATACCGGATGGCGTTCATCATCAATTTCTACCGCGAGCCGCTGATGCGGCGGATGGAGCGGGAGACCGGGCTGATCCGGCCGGAGCTGACGGTGCTGATGTGCCTGAACTTTCGCGCAGGGTTGAATGCGCGGGATATCTGCGAGATCACCGAGCAGCCCTCGAACACGGTGAGCCGGGCGGTCTCTTCCCTCGTCGAGAAGAGATACGTCACGCGAACGCGGGATGCGGTGGATACGCGGCGGAACGTGCTGGCGATCACCGACGACGGGCAGGCGGTGCATGACCGGGTGATGGCACGCTTTGCCGAGGCGGAGCGGGTGATGCTGGAGACGCTGGAGCCGGAAGAGGTGGAGGTGCTGACGCGGCTGCTGGACAAGCTGGCAAGGGACGTGGAGCGGTGGGCGCCCGGCCTGCCGGCGAAGGCGCAGGGTGGCTGAGGTCGGGACGCCTCCGGCGGGAGTATTTGGGGAAAGATGACAGGGGGCGCTACTGTGCCTTTCATCTTTCTGAAAATACTCAAATTACCCGTTCGCGGCCTGGGTTGCCGGTCTGGAGAGCTCGCGGTTGATGAGCCGTTCGAAGGCGCCGCGGGGCTTGGTGAAGCGGGCGAGGAGGTCGTAGAGCACAGGCGTTACCACCAGCATCAGCACGCTGGCGAGCAGCAGGCCCGCGATGATCACCGTGCCGATAGCCGCGCGGCTTTCGGCGCCGGCGCCGGTGGCGATGACCAGCGGCAGGGCGCCCAGCACCGTGGAGAGCACGGTCATCACGATGGGACGCAGGCGCAGGGCGGAGGCGCGCAGGACGGCCTCGCGTCGTTTCATGCCTTCGTCGCGGAGCTGGTTGGCGAACTCGACGATGAGGATGCCGTTCTTGGCCACCAGACCCACCAGCAGGATGATCCCGATCTGCGAGTAGACGTTGAGCGAGAGCCCCCCGAGCGCCATGGCGTAGATCGCCCCGGCGAGCCCGGCGGGCACGGTCAGCATGATGGTGAGCGGGTGGACGAAGCTTTCGAACTGCGCGGCCAGCACGAGGAAGACGATCAGCAGCGCCAGCGCCAGCACGATGCCGACGCCTTCGGAGGTGTCCTTGAAGGTGCGCGACTGGCCCTCGTAGCCGAGCTTGGCGGAGGCGGGGAGGATGTCGGCGGCGACGGCCTCGACTCCTTCCAGCACGGTGCCGAGGTTGTGGCCGGGCGCGACCGTGCCCTCGAGCTGGATCGAGGGCAGCCGGTCGAAGCGGCGGAGGGAGGGGGCGGCGGCGTTCTCGTTCATCGAGACCAGCGCGCCGAGGGGCACCAGCGTCTCGCCATCGGCCGCGCGGATGAAGAGGTTGTCGATGTCGGAGGGGCTTTCGCGGTCGATCTCGGCCGCTTGCAGGATCACCGGGTATTCGCGGCCGCGGCTGACGAAGGTGGTGACCTCGCGCGAGGCGAGCATGGTTTGCAGGGTGTTGGCGATGGTGTCGATCGAAATGCCGAGGTCATCGGCGCGGTTGCGGTCGATGCTGACGTCGAGCTGGGGGAGGTTTTCCTCGAAGTTGATCTCAGGGTTCACGAGGCCGGGGACGGATTCGGAGCGTTCGAGCAGGGTGGTCGCCCATTCCTTGACGCTGTCGAAGTCCGGCCCGCCGATGACCACGCGCACGGGGGTGGAGTTGCCGCGCAGGCCGAGCCCCGCCGGGGTGACGGGGAAGCCGCGGGCGATGGTGACCTGGCTCATCTGCGGGACGATCCGGGCCACGACCTCGGAGATGGGAACGGTGCGCTCCTCCCACGGGACGAGGCGGAAGACGACGAAGGAGCGCCACGCCCGGTTGCCCCAGCCGGTGAAGGTGAAGACGGTGTCGATCAGCCCCTCCTCGCGCAGGGGTTCGAGGATCGCCTCGACCTGCCGGGCGGCGAGGTCGGTGTGCTCGACCGTGCTGCCCTGCGGCGAGGTGAGCGGGATGAAGCCCACGCCGCGGTCTTCCGAGGGGGCCAGTTCGCGGGGCAGCCCCTCGTAGAAGAGCGCGGCGCCGCCGGTGATGGCAATGGCCAGCGCCAGTACGACGAGGGGCATCTGCACCGCGCGTTGCAGCAGGCGGTGATAGGCGGCCTGGATGCCGGTGAGCTGGCCGTCTTCGCGCCTGAGCCCGCCGCCGGATTTCAGCACGCGGGAGGCGAGCGCCGGGCAGGCGGAGAGGGCCACGAAGGTGGAGATGGCCACCGTTCCGGCCATCACCCAGCCGAACTCGACGAAGAGGCGGCCGACCTGTCCGGGCATGAAGGAGAGCGGCACGAAGACGGCGATGAGGGTGAGCGAGGTGGCGATGACCGCGAAGGTGACCTGCTTGGCGCCGCGCAGGCTGGCCACCAGCGGGCTTTCCCCGTTCTCGATCCGGCGCTGGATGTTTTCCAGCACGACGATGGCGTCATCGACCACGAGGCCGATGGCGAGCAGCATGGCCAGGAGTGTCAGCGTGTTGAGAGAGAAGCCCCATGCGCCGATCAGGATGAAGGAGCCGATGAGCGAGACCGGGATGGCCACGAAGGGCACCAGCGTGGCGCGGAAGGAGCGCAGGAAGAGCAGGATCACCAGCACGACGAGGCCGAGCGAGATGAAGAGCGCGATCAGCACCTCGCGGATCGAGGCGCCGACGAAGAGCGCGTCGTCGGAGCCGATGATGATGTCCATGCCTTCGGGGAGGGTGGGTTGCAGGCGCTCGATTTCCTCGCGGACGCCCTGGGAGATGGCGAGGGTGTTCGACTGGCTTTGCCGGAGGATGGCGATGCCGACCGCGTCGCTGCCGTTGGTGCGCACGATGGTGGTGTCGTCGGCGACGCCCGGTTCGACGCGGGCCACGTCGCCCAGCCGGACGGGGTAGCCCGCCACCCGGTCGAGCACCACGTCGCGGAAATCGGCGACGCTGCGCAGGCGGCTGTTGAGGCGGACGGAGAGCTGGCGGTCTTCGGACACGACTTCGCCCGCGGGAAGTTCGATGTTGTTGCGCCGGAGCGCGGCCTCGACATCGGCCACGGTGAGCTGCCGGGCCGCCAGCGCGCGCCGGTCGAGCCAGATGCGCACGGCGAAGGGGCGTTCGCCGTAGATCTGCAGGTTGGCGACCCCGTCGATGGTGGCCAGTCGGTCGGAGATGAAGCGGTCGATGTAGTCGGTGATCTCGGCCGTGGTCATCCGCGAGGAGGTGATGGCGAGGCGCATGACCGGGTCGGCGTCGGCATCGCTCTTGATCACGCGGGGATCCTGCGCCTCTTCCGGGAGGCGGGAGGAGACGCGGCCGACGGCATCGCGCACGTCGTTGGCGGCCTGTTCGATATCGCGGCCGGTTTCGAATTCCAGCGTGATGCGGCTTCGGCCCTGGCGGCTTTCGGAGCTGATCGAGCGCAGGCCGTTGATGGCGGCGACCGCGCCTTCGATGGGTTCGGTGATGTCGGTGTCGATCACCTCGGGCGCGGCGCCGAGATAGATCGTGTCGATGGAGACGACGGCGTTGTCGACATCCGGCAGCTCGCGCACGGGGATGGTGCGCAGGGCGGCCAGGCCGAAGACCAGCAGCAGGAGGCTGGCCACCGCTGCCAGCACGGGGCGGCGGACCGCGATGTCGGGGAGCGTCACGAGTCGCCCTCGGTCGCGGTGGTGCCGGAGGGTTCGCCGGCGTCGAGCACGGTGACCGCCGCGCCGTCACGCACCCGCTGGAGGCCGCGGACGACGACGCCGGTGCCTTCCTCGAGCCCGCCCTCGATGGCGACGAGCCCGGCGCGGCGCTGGCCGGTTCGGACGGGCACGCGGTGTGCGGTGCCGTCGGTGACGGTGAAGACGTAGGTTTCCGCCGCCTGGAAGATGATCGCCGCCTCGGGGACGACGAGCTCCTCGGATTCCGAGAGGGTGAGGGTGAGGGACATGAACATGCCCGCCGGCAGGACGCTGTTGCGGTTGGGGATGACCGCGCGGGTCAGGAAAGAGCGGCTAACGGGGTCGATGCGGCTGTCGACGGCGGCGATGCGGCCCTCGAAGTTGCGGTCGGGGAAGGCGGCGCTGGTGGCGGTGACGGAGAGGCCGGTGCGGACCTGGGCGAAGAGGGTTTCGGGGAGGGCGAACTCGACGATCACCTCGGAGAGGTCGTCGAGCCGGGTGATGAGGTCGCCCTCGCTGACGCGGGCGCCGGGGTCGACCTCGGTCAGGCCCACGACGCCGGCGAAGGGTGCGGTGATGGTGCGGTCTTCCAGCCGGCGGCGGGCGCGGTCGAGCTGGGCGCCGGCCTCGGCCAGGCGGGCGACGGATTCCTCGAGCGTGGCCTGCGAGATGGCGTTGGTTTCGCGAAGCTGCCGGGCGCGGGCGAGGACCTGGTCCTGTTCGGTCGAGCGGGCCTCGGCCTCGGCCAGGTCGGCGCGCTGGATGGCGTCGTCGAGCCGGACGAGAACCTCGCCCTTTTCGACCCGGTCGCCGGGGTTGAAGGTGATCTCGACGATGCGGCCGGCGGCCTCTGGCACGATCTCGACCGACTGGAGGGCGCGGGTGGTGCCGACCGCCTCGACCGTGGTTTCGAGCACCTGGCGTTCGGCGGGCACGATCTCGACCGGGGCGGGGGCGTTGGGGCGCTCGGCGGCGGCTTCCTTGGGCGGGGCGTAGTGTTCCTTATAGACCCACCAGCCGCCATAGCCGAGCCCGCCCAGCAGGCAGAGCAACAGGAGCTGTTTCCATACGGCCATGTACGTTTCCCCGGCGCGCCCGCGTCACGGCGGTGGCGCAGCGGCAAGGGTAGCGGAAACCGGCCAAATGGCAACGGGGAAGGGCGCGTGATCGCGCGGACGTGTCCGGCGTGCCACCGGCGGCCGGTAGGCGCGTGCGGTCAGTCTTCGTCGCCGTTGTCGACCGTCTTGTCGGCGATGGCGGTGGCGATGTCGGAGGCGAGCGCGTTCACGCCCTCTTCGACGATATCGACCGCCGCGACGCCGAGGCCCACCACGGCGGCGGTGAGCACGACCCAGTCGACGGTGACGGCGCCGCTTTCGTCGTGGAGGAAGATTTTGAACCGTTCGATCATGTCAGCCATCCCTGGTGGCCAATGCTGTTGGTGTGTCAGAGCGTTCATGCCAGAGGAGTCTGGCGGCAATGTGGCCCGGTGGGCGAAAGTGGCGTGGCGGGTTGCCGCAGGTGGGTCAGTCGCCGTTGGACACGCTGATATGGGTGACCATGCCCTCGCCCACCTCGACCGAGCCGGCCTTGACCGCCGTGACCGCGGTGAGGCCGAGCATCACGGCGCCGGCGGTGAGCATCACCCAGTCGGTGCCGGCGGCGCCGGTTTCGTCGCGGAGGAAGGTTTGCAGGCATCTCAACATCTCGGGTCGCCTTTCGGGCAGTTGCGCGATGCGGGCGCGGTGCCTTCAGTTGGCGGGCCGGCCGATCGCGTGGACCCAGTCAATGAAAGTGGAATATGGCGGGATTGTGGCGATTTTCACGACCCGCCACAATCCCGCCATGTTCCTGTCGGCCGCCGGTTCCAATGAGCCGCAGCGCCCGTATTGATGCCGGGATGGAAACCCTGCGCATTTTAACCGTCGGGTTCCGCGCCTATCTTTCGGGAATCAGGCCCCGCGGGCTGAACCGCAGCACCAGGATGAGAATCACCCCCATGGTCAGGAGCCGCATATGCGCGGCGCTGCCGATCAGGTGATCCTTGAGGGCGCTGCCGTCGGGCAGGGGGGCGGTGATGGTCTGCATCAGCCAGAGGCCGATCGGTTCGACCTGCACCCAGAGGAACCAGATCAGGAAGCCGCCCAGCACCGCGCCGAAATTGTTGCCCGAGCCGCCGACGATCACCATCACCCAGATCAGGAAGGTGAAGCGCAGGGGCTGGTAGGAGGTGGGGATGAGCTGGCCGTCGAGCGTGGTCATCATCGCGCCGGCGATGCCGCAGCAGGCGGAGCCGAGGATGAAGATCTGCAGGTGGCGGGCGGTGACGTCCTTGCCCATCGCCTCGGCCGCGACCTCGTTGTCGCGGATGGCGCGCATCATCCGGCCCCAGGGGCTTTTGAGCGCAAGCTGCGCGAGGATCAGCAGCACGGCGAGGACGACGGCGAAGAGCGCGCCGTAAGCCAGCTTGATATAGAGCGAGGAGGCGGTCACCGGGTCGATGCCCAGCCCGGCGGCCTTCTCGATGAAGGCCGGGTCGGTCTGGAGGTCGACCTCGTAGGGGACGGGGCGGGGCAGGCCCACCACGTTCTTGACGCCGCGCGCCAGCCAGTCCTCGTTCTTGAGGATGGCGAGGATGATCTCGGCGATGCCCAGCGTGGCGATGGCGAGGTAGTCGGAGCGCAGGCCGAGGGCCGACTTGCCGATGATCCACGCCGCGCCCGCCGCCAGCAGCCCGCCCACGGGCCACGCCAGCAGCACGGGCAGGCCGAGCCCGCCGAGATAACCGGTGCCGGCGGGGTTCACCGCCTCGACCGCGTCGACGCCCGGATCGAACACCGCGCGGTAGAGGAAGAAGCCGCCGACGAGGATGACCAGCACGATCAGGCCGCGCAGCTTGGATTTCTTCATGAACTTGAAGGTCAGCGCCGCCGCGACGATCACCGCCGCGCCGACCAGAAGACCGGAGATCAGGCGCACGCCGCCCGCCGCCCAGGCTTCGGTCGTGGGGGGCATGGAGACCAGCACGGCGGCCAGGCCGCCCAGGGCCACGAAGCCCATGACGCCGACGTTGAAGAGGCCGGCAAAGCCCCATTGCAGATTGAGCCCCAGCGCCATGATGGCCGAGATCAGCCCCATGTTGAGGATGAGCAGGGCGGTGGACCAGCTTTGCGCGAAGCCGGTCATCAGGATCAGGGCCGCCACGAAGACGAACATGGCGGCGTTTTTCATCGGTTCGCTCATACCGCTTTTCCCCTGAAGAGGCCGGTGGGCCGGAAGAGAAGCACGATCAGGAGGATGACGAAGCTGACCGCGAACTTGTAATCGGTGGAGAGGAGCTGGACGAGGCCCGAGGGCTCGAGGCTTTCGGGCATGAGATACTCCAGTACCTTCTTCCAGGCGTAGGTGATGAACACCTCGGAGAAGGCGATGATGAAGCCGCCGGCGATGGCGCCGACCGGGCTGCCGAGGCCGCCGACGATGGCGCTGGCGAAGATCGGCAGGAGGAGCTGGAAATAGGTGAAGGGCTTGAAGCTCTTGTCGAGCCCGTAAAGCGTGCCGGCGACGGTGGCCAGCGCCGCCACGATCAGCCATGTCACCATGACCACGCGGTCGGGGCTGATGCCCGACAGGAGCGCCAGGTCCTCGTTGTCGGAATAGGCGCGCATGCTTTTGCCGGTGCGGGTGCGGTTGAGGAACCAGAAGAGCAGCGCCACGACGATCACGGCGGTGACCACGGTGATGCCCTGCGTGGTCTTGAAGGCGAGCCCTTCCTCGAGGCCGGTCATCTCCTTGAAGTCGCGGGCGTTGATGATGAAGCGCTCGCCGTCGGCGAAGCGCTGGTCGCCCGGGCCGATGATGAAGCGGACGAGGCCGTTCAGCACGAACATCACGCCGATCGAGACGATGACGAGGATCACCGGCTTGGCCTTCTGTTCGCGGTAGAAGCGGTAGACCAGCCGGTCGGTGGCCAGCACCAGCCCCATGCAGGCGGCGATGCCGAGGGGCAGGGCGAGAAGGGCGGTGGGCAGTACGCCGAAACTCAGCCCCATGGACTGGAACCACCAGGTCACGAGGATGGTGACCATGGTGCCGAAGGCCATGGTGTCGCCATGGGCGAAGTTCGAGAAGCGCAGGATGCCGTAGATCAGCGTGACCCCGAGCGCGCCGAGGGCGAGCTGGCTGCCATAGGCGATGGCGGGGATCAGCACGAAGTTGGAGAGCGCGACGATGGCGTTGAGGAAATCCATCAGCGGTGCCCCCCGTGTGTGGCGGGGCGGACAGCGTGGTGCGGAGTGTCAGTTATGGACAAGTTGTCCCCGCGTTTATCCACAGTTTTGTGGGTAGAATATCGCATATAGGACAGGGCCTTGATGGGTATCTCGGGGTGCGTCTGTGGAAAACCGGCGGTCGTAGTCATGTCGGCTGTCCGCCCCGCGCGCAGGCGCCGGAGGTGTATTCGGCGCCCATCGAGCCGCCTTGTCCTTCGCCGCGGGCCTCGCCGTCGGAGGCGACGAGGATACGGCTGCCGTCGCGGAGGAAGTAGACCCGGGCCGCGTTGTCCTCGCGCAGGTTCTCGATCGGGCGGGGCTGGCTGTGGCCGGCTTCGAGCACGACCACGCTGAACTTGTCGCGGCCGACCCGTTGCAGGACGAATTGCCAGTCGGGGTTGCCGCGGTTGCTTTGCAGGCGGCAGTTCCAGATATAGGCGTTGCCGAGGGAGGCGACCATCTGAGCATGGCCGGCCTGGACGGAGGGCTGCGCGGTGTCGGTTCCCGCGCCGCGACATCCCGCGACGGCGGCCAGAACGGCCAATGCGGCGATAACTCTGTGCATGTTCATCCCCCCAGGAAACTTTTGCGGACTTCCGGGTCGGACAGGAGTTCCTTGCCGGTCCCGGTATAGGCGTTGCGGCCCTGTACCATGACATAGCCCTTGTCGGCGATCTCGAGCGCCTGGCGGGCGTTCTGTTCGACCATCAGGATCGGGATGCCGGTGCGGCTGACCTCGATGATGCGGTCGAAGAGCTCGTCCATCACGATCGGGCTGACGCCGGCGGTGGGCTCGTCGAGCATGAGCACTTTCGGCTTGGTCATCAGGGCCCGACCGACGGCAACCTGCTGGCGCTGGCCGCCGGACAACTCGCCCGCGGCCTGCCGCCGCTTCTCCTTCAGGATGGGGAACAGGTCGTAGACCTGGTTCATCGTGCCGGAGATGTCGTCGGTGCGGATGAAGGCGCCCATCTCGAGGTTTTCCTCGACCGTCATCGAGGTGAATATGTTGTTGTTCTGCGGCACGAAGCCCATGCCCTTGGCGACCCGCGCCTGCGGGGTGAGCCGCGAGATATCCTCGCCGTCGAGAAGGACGTGGCCCTCGCGCAGGTCGAGCATGCCGAAGACGGCCTTCATCGCGGTCGACTTGCCGGCCCCGTTGGGGCCGACGATGACCGCGATCTCGCCCTTGTCGACGGCGATGGTGCAGTCGTGCAGGATGTCGGGGCCCGAGCGGCCGTAGCCGCCGGTCATCGCCTCGCCGACGAGGAAGGGGCCGGCCCCCGGCGCGGGGCGGGCGTTGCCGCCCTCGCGCCGGGGGATCTCGCCGGTTCCGTCCGGGTTGGCGATCGACCGGTCGTTGTTGCCCCGGTCATCCTGGTAGGGGTCGGTTCCGCTCAAAGCGCGACACTCGGGTCGGAGAAGGAAAAGCCCGACAGGAAGGTGCGGTGGGTCGCGCGGGCGACCGCGTTGTCGGTGACGCCGGGGGCGACGGTGATGAACTGCATCACCATGCCCTTCTCGACCATGTAGGAGTGCAGGAAGAGCACCTCGGTGCCTTTCGACTCGTAGCTGTAGAGGATCGTGCCGGCGGGGCGGTTCATCATGCCGCCCTTGAGCGCGATCACGTCGAGCTTGCCGCCCAGTTTGCGGATCTGGCCCGAAACCTTCTTCAGGATCGCCGACTGCACGTCCTTGTCGCGCAGGGCCTTGGTGCCGGTCATCTCGACGATCAGCTTGCCGATGGTGTTGTCGCCGCGCTTGTAGACGGCGGTGGCCTCGGCCACGGCGCGGCCGAGCCGCGACCAGCCGCTGGCTTCGCCGCAGAATTCGATCCGGTCGGTCAGTTGTTCGCATTCGTCGGGCGATGCCGTCTGCGCCGCGGTGGCCGAGGCCGCCGCGAGACCAATGGATAGTGCAAGTGCCTTGAAGTACTGTTTCATGCCTGTGTCCCCATCATGTCCTTGTTCTTCAGTCCCGTCCCGAGATAGGCCTCGATCACTTGCTCGTTGGCCTTGATTTCTTCCAGGGTGCCCTCGGCCAGCACCTTTCCCTCGGCCATGCAGATCACCGGGTCGCAGATGCGGCCGATGAAATCCATGTCGTGCTCGATCACCACGAAGGTGTAGTTGCGTTCGCGGTTCAGCTTGACGATGGCGTCGGCGATGGTGTTGAGCAGGGTGCGGTTCACCCCGGCGCCGACCTCGTCGAGAAAGACGATGCGGGCGTCAACCATCATGGTGCGCCCAAGCTCCAGAAGCTTCTTCTGACCGCCCGAGACCTGGCCGGCCTTGTGGTCGGCGAGATGTTCGATGGTCAGGAATTCGAGCACCTCGTCGGCCTTGGCGCGCAGGGCGCGCTCCTCGTCGGCGATGCGCTTGCGGCCGAACCAGGTGTTCCACAGCCGCTCGCCCGTCTGGTCGCCGGGCACCATCATCAGGTTCTCGCGGCAGGTCATCGAGCCGAACTCGTGGGCGATCTGGAAGGTGCGCAGCAGGCCCTTGTGAAACAGGTCATGCGGCGGCAGGCCGGTGATGTCTTCGCCGGCCATGGTGACGCGGCCGGACGTCGGCTGAAGAACGCCCGCTATCACGTTGAAAAGCGTGGTTTTTCCGGCGCCGTTGGGCCCGATCAAACCGGTGATCGACCCTTCCTGGATGGTCATGCTCGCGCCATCGACGGCGTGGAAGCCGCCGAAATGCTTGTGAACGTCTTCAACGACGATCATGTGTGTCCCCCGGGGTCTTTCGCCCCTTCCTTTGTCGAACCGGCCCCGGGCGTGCCCGGGACCGGTCTTGCTTTTTGTCCCTCGGCGGTCAGATCAGCGGTACTGAACCGTCGTGATCTCGCCGTCCTTGAATTCGATCTCGCGGTAGTTGCCGGCCGATTCCCCGGGGCCGATCAGTTCCACCGCGGTCGCGCCGACATAGTCGACATCGCCGCCCTCGGCGATGATCTCGAGCGCCTTGGCCAGCTCGCCCGGGTAGATTTTCTCTCCCGGTGCGTTGGCCACGTCCATGACGTGTTCCTTGTAGTCGGCGGATTCGACCGAGCCTGCCGCCTGCATCGCCAGCATCATGAGCGCCGCGGCGTCATAGCTTTCCGGTGCGAAAGGCGAGGTGGATTCGAAGCTGTCGCCGACCATCTCCTCGAACTTGGCCACGCCGGGGCTGTCGGTGCCCGGGTGCTGGCCGGTGGAGCCGTCGACCTCGGAGCCGAAATTGGCCTCGAGCTGCGAGCCGATCATGCCGTCGGGGAAGTGGAAGCTGTCGAAGGCGCCGGAATCGAGCGCCGAGCGGACGATGCCGCTGCCGCCCTGATCGACATAGCCCGCAACGACCAGCCGGTCGCCGCCGGCGGAGGCCAGCGCGCCCACCTCGGCCGAGTAATCGGCCTTGCCGTCTTCGTGGGCGGCGTTGATGGTGATGGTGCCGCCCGCTTCCTCGAAGGCCGCGGCGAAGCTGTCGGCGAGGCCCTTGCCGTAGTCGTTGTTGGTGTAGGTGACGGCCACTTCCTCGATGCCGCGCTCCATCAGGATCTCGGTCATCACGACGCCCTGGCGCGCGTCGGAGGGCGCAGTGCGGAAGAACAGGCCGTCATCCTCGGCCGTGGAGAGCGCGGGCGAGGTGGCGGAGGGCGAGATCATCACGATGCCGTTCGGCACGGCGGCGTTCGACAGGATCGCGCCGGTGACGCCCGAGCAGTCGGCCCCCATGATACCCTTGATCCCCTCGGAGGTGATCAGGCGTTCGGCGGCGGCCGTGGCGGCGCCCGCGTCGATGCAGGTGCTGTCGGCCCGGACCGGGGTGACGGTCATGCCGTCGAGCAGCTTGCCGCTTTCGGTGACTTCCGACATCGCCAGCTCCGCGCCGGCCGCCATGTGCGGGGTCAGGGATTCGATGGGCCCGGTGAAGCCGAGGATGATGCCGATCTTGACCTCGTTGTCCTGTGCCCAGGCGGCGCCCGCACCCAGAGCGAAGGCCGTGGTCGTCGCGAGTAGTTTCTTCATGTCTTTCACTCCCAGTTGAACGGTACGTTCTGGGGGGCGAGCCTATTTGACTGGCATGGAAAAGCAAGTGGATATGGTGTCGCGGACGTTACGAAACCCGATTTGACGCAGCCATATCACGCCCCAGTTTTTACAGGGTATCTGGTGAATGGAGCGGAGACATGCGTAATCTGATCAAAGGCGGGGTTGCCGCCCTGGCCTGCGCCCTGGCCGGCCCGGCCGTGGCGCTGGACAGCAGCGCGGGCAAGCTGAACGTGGAGACGGTCGCCGAGGGGCTGAATGCGCCGTGGGCCATCGGTTTCCTGCCCGACGGGGGCATACTGGTCACCGAACGGCCCGGGCGGCTGCTGCTGATCGGCGAGGACGGCAAGCAGCCGGTCGAGGGTGTCGGCGAGGTGCAGGCCAGCGGGCAGGGCGGCTTGCTCGACCTGCTGGTGCCGCGGGATTTCGCGCAGACGCGGACGTTGTTCTTCAGCTATGCCAAGCCGCAGGCGAACGGCTCCGGCACGGCGGTGGCCCGGGCCGAGCTGTCGCCCGACGGGACGCGGCTGAGCAACTGGGAGGTGATCTTCGAGATGGCGCCCGGATCGCAGGGGGGGCGGCATTTCGGCTCGCGGATCGTCGAGGCACCGGATGGCACGCTCTTCGTCACCGTGGGCGAGCGCGGCGACCGGCCCTCGGCGCAGGACCTGTCGCGGCATAACGGATCGGTCGTGCGGATCGCCAAGGACGGGTCGGTTCCGCCGGAAAACCCGTTCACCGGGCAGGAGGGCGCGCAGCCGGAAATCTGGTCCTACGGGCACCGAAACCCGCAGGGCGCGGCGCTCGATGCCGATGGCCAGTACTGGGTGGTCGAGCACGGCGCGCGCGGCGGGGACGAGATCAACCGCGTCGAGAAGGGCGCGAATTACGGCTGGCCGGTGATTTCCTACGGGGTGCATTACTCCGGCAAGAAAATCGGTGAGGGAACGCACAAGGAGGGGATGGAGCAGCCGGCCTTCTACTGGGACCCGTCGATCGCCCCGTCGGGGATGATGATCTATTCCGGCAAGCTCTGGCCGGAATGGGAGGGGGATTTCTTCGTGGGTTCGCTGAAGTTCAACCTGATCTCGCGGCTGTCCGGCGACCCGCTCGAGGAGGTCGAGCGCATCGAGGGGCCGGAGACGGCGCGGGTGCGGGACATAGCCGAAGGGCCGGAGGGGGCGATCTGGTTCCTGTCGGTGGGCGAGGGGGCGTTGTACCGGGTGACGCCGTGAGGGGGCGAAATCTTGAAAAGATTTCGGACCGCTTTCTTTTAAAGAAAGCGGGGGCCGCGCGGATTTGTCTTTGGAATCAGAGAATTAGACGGACAGGCGCGTGGATTGGGAGCCGCGCTCGCGGTAGGGCGTGGTGTTGTAGTGCGAGCGGTAACACTTGGAGAAGTGCGAGGGGCTGGCAAAGCCGCAGGCCAGCGCCACGTTGATCACGGTCATGTCGGTCTGCATCAGCAGGTTGCGGGCCTTCTGCAGCCGGAGTTCCATGTAGTAGCGTTTCGGCGAACGGTTGAGGTAGCGCCGGAAGAGCCGTTCGAGCTGGCGGGTCGACATGCCCACATCCTTGGCGAGGATGGCAGGGCTGATCGGTTCCTCGATATTGGCCTCCATCATCTGGATGACCTGGGAAAGCTTGGGGTGGCGGACGCCGATGCGCGTGGGGACCGACAGGCGCTGGGTGTCCTGGTCGGTGCGGATCGAGGCGTAGATCATCTGGTCGGCCACCGCATTGGCCAGCTTGTCGCCCTGTTCGTCGGCGATGATCTTGAGCATCAGGTCGATGGACGAGGTGCCGCCGGCGGTCGACATGCGGTTGCCGTCGACCACGAAGACCGACTTGGTCAGTTCCACCTCGTCGAACTCCTCGGTGAAGCTGTCGTGGTTTTCCCAGTGGATCGTGGCCCTCTTGCCGTCGAGCAGGCCGGCGCGGGCCATCACGTAGCTGGCGGTGCAGAGCCCGCCCACGCGCAGGCCGCGCCGGGCCTCGCGGCGGAGCCAGTTGAGCAGCTTCTTGGTGGTGGCCTGCTGGATGTCGGTGCCGCCGCAGATCAGCATCGTGTCGTCGCGGCCGAGCTCCTCGAGCGGGATGTCGAGATGGAACCGCGTGCCGGCGGAGCAGGCGACGGTATCGCCGGACTCGCCGGTCGTCACCCAGGTGTAGAGGGTCTGGTCGGCCATGCGGTTGGCGATGCGCAGGCAATCGAGCGCCGCAGCAAAGCTGAGCAGCGAAAAGTTCTCGAGAAGCACGAAGACGAACCGCCGGGGTGCGCCCTGCGCCTTGACCTCGACTTTGCCAGTCTCAACTTGCATGGCCACGAATCTCCGCGACAGGCGTCTTGGATTTGCGTCTTTTCACGAAACTGTCGCAATTGACAAGTCCGACATGCGCCAAAAACGACATGTCGGCGTCACATCGTCTCTGGCCTCGTGCCAGCGGCTCCTGTATAGACAGGCCTCGTTTTCTGGTTGCGGAGAGAGAAAATGACCGATTGGCACAAATCCGACTGGCGCAACAAGCCCCGGGTGCAGATGCCGGAGTACACGGATGCCGGTGCGCTGCAGGGCGTCGAGGCGCGGCTGGCGCAGTTTCCTCCGCTGGTTTTTGCCGGTGAGGCGCGCCGCCTGAAGCGGCAGCTTGGCGCCGCCGGGCGGGGTGAGGCGTTCCTGTTGCAGGGCGGCGATTGTGCCGAGGCGTTCGACCAGTTCTCGGCCGATGCGATCCGCGACACGTTCAAGGTCATGCTGCAGATGGCGATGGTCCTGACCTACGGCGCCAAGGTGCCGGTGATCAAGGTGGGCCGGATGGCGGGGCAGTTCGCCAAGCCGCGCTCGGCGCCGACCGAGGTGGTGAACGGCGTGGAGCTGCCCAGCTATCGCGGCGACATCATCAACGAGCTGGCCTTCACCCCGGAGGCGCGCATTCCCGACCCGCAGAAGATGCTGCAGGCCTATACGCAGGCGGCGGCGACGCTGAACCTGTTGCGGGCGTTCTCGACGGGCGGTTACGCCGATGTGCACCAGGTGCATTCCTGGACGCTGGGCTTTACCGAGGGCGAGAAGGCCGAGCGCTATCGCGACATGGCCAACCGGATCAGCGACACGCTGGATTTCATGAAGGCCGCGGGCATCGACAGCGCCAACGCGCCGACGCTGCAATCGGTGGATTTCTATACCTCGCACGAGGCGCTGCTGCTGGAATACGAGGAGGCGCTGTGTCGGCTCGATTCCACCTCGGGCAAGTGGCTGGCGGGGTCGGGCCACATGGTCTGGATCGGCGACCGCACGCGGCAGCCCGACGGCGCACATGTGGAATTCGCGCGGGGCGTGCTGAACCCGATCGGGCTGAAATGCGGGCCGACGATGGAGGCCGACGATCTCAAGCGGCTGATGGCGACGCTGAACCCCGAGAACGAGGCCGGGCGGCTGACGCTGATCGCGCGGTTCGGGGCGGGCAAGGCGGGCGAGCACCTGCCGCGGCTGATCCGGACGGTGCAGGAGGAAGGCGCCAACGTGGTCTGGGTCTGCGATCCGATGCATGGCAACACCATCAAGTCGGCCAGCGGGTTCAAGACCCGGCCGTTCGACGCGGTTCTGCGCGAGGTGCAGGAGTTCTTCGGCGTTCACCGGGCCGAGGGCACGACACCGGGCGGCGTGCATTTCGAGATGACCGGGCAGGACGTGACCGAGTGCACCGGCGGGGTGTTCGCGGTGATGGATGAGGATCTGTCGGACCGGTATCACACGGCCTGCGATCCGCGGCTGAACGCCTCGCAGTCGCTGGAGCTGGCCTTCCTCGTGGCGGAGGAACTGTCGGCGCTGCGCGAGGCGCGGGGCGATGTGAAGGTGGGCTGAGGCCCTAGCCCTTCAGGGTTTCAGAAGGCCGGCGCGTGCGCCGGCCTTTTTCGTTCCGGTCAGAGGCCGACCATGGCGCGGATATCGGCCGGGGTCTTGCCCTCGTCGCGATAGGTGGCGATGGCGCGGGCGTCGTCGCGCTTGGCCAGCCGCTTGCCGGTGTCGTCGCGGATCAGGCGGTGGTGGTGGTAGACCGGCGTGGGCAGGTCGAGGAGCCGTTGCAGCAGGGCGTGAATCTGGGTGGCGGAGAACAGGTCCTGCCCGCGGATCACGTGGGTGATGCGCTGCTCGGCATCGTCGCAGACGATCGACAGGTGGTAGGAGGCGCCCATGCCGGGGCGAGCGAGGGCGACGTCGCCGACATTCGTGACCATGTCGGGCGGAGTGATATGCCCGGTTTCGCCCTCGGGGCCGCTGCCGGTTTCGGTGAAGGTGACGGGGGTGCCTGCAGCAGCCAGCGCCCGGCGCATGTCGAGGCGCAGCGGCGTGTCGGGCATGGGGCCGGTGGGCGGCGTGGTGGGGCGGCAGGTGCCGGGGTAAATCAGCCCGTCAGGTCCGTGCAGTGGCGCGCCTTCCTGCGGGGCGGAGGCGGCGGCGCGGATATCGGCGCGGGTGCAGGTGCAGGGGTAGAGGAGGCCGCGTTGCCAGAGCTGGTCGAGGGCGGCGCGGTAGGTGGGGAGGCGGTCGGATTGGCGCCAGACCGGGTGGGGCCAGTTTACCCCGAGCCAGGCGAGATCCTCGTAGATCTGGGCCTCCCAGGACGTGCGGCTGCGGCTTTGGTCGAGGTCGTCGATGCGGAGGTGGAAAGTGCCGCCGGCGGCGGTGGCCATGTCATGGGCCAGCAGCGCGGAATAGGCATGACCCAGATGCAACGGGCCCGTCGGAGACGGGGCAAAGCGGGTGGCGAAATTCACGCTTTTTCAATGATGTAGACGTTGCACTTCAGGTTAAGGCCGGGGAGGTGCGGCCCGTATTTCTTGAAGCGCAGATGGGCGCCGCCGCAGTCGAGCCATTCGTTCAGGGCCCCTTCGAAGCGCGGGTCGGCAAGGGCGTGGTCGTTGAGGCTGAGCCCCAGCAGACCGCCTTTGGGGAGCGCCTTCATCAGCATCCCGAAGGTCGAGGCCGGCGCGGCGCCGGTGCCGATCACGCCGATGGCGGTGATGGCGTGGTAGCTGTCTTTCGGGACCGGGGCGGTGTCTTTCACATCGAGCACCGAAAGGGTCCGGTAGACACCCTTTCGGCGGGCGCCGTCGACCATTTCGGGGCTCGGGTCCATGCCGTCGATGGTGGTGAAGCCCGCGAGTTTCAGGGCGAGGCCCGAGAGGCCGGTGCCGCAGCCGAAATCGAGGATCGGGGCGTCGGAGTCGCGGACGTGCTTGAACATCGCCTCGGCCACCCGGCCGGGCGTGGCATAGCCGTTCTCGGCAATTTCGGCGTCATAGGTCGCGGCCCACGCATCGTAGAGGGCCTGAGTGCCTTCGGGGGACGACTCGTCGTAAACGCGATCCAGAAATTTCTCACCCATGGGGCAAGGAAATCACACGGCTTCGCGTTCGTCCAGTGGGCATTGCGCGAGCCAGTCCGACCAAGCGGCTTTCGCCCGATCGGTATAGGCCTTGTAGCGGTCGCGGCGGCCACGGCGCCCGCCCTTGAGGCCGTCGACGGGGCGGAACAGGCCGAAATTGACGTTCATCGGCTGGAAGGTCTTGGCCTCGGCCCCGCCGGTGATGTGGTGGATGAGGGCGCCCATGGCGCTGTCCTGCGGCGGGGCGGGAAGCTCCTGCCCCAGCAGTTCGGCGGCGGCGAGGCGGCCGGCGAGCAGGCCCATGGCGGCGGATTCGACGTAGCCCTCGACGCCGGTGATCTGGCCGGCGAAGCGGATATTGGGCCGGGCGCGCAGGCGCATCTGGGCGTCGAGCAGGGTGGGCGAGTTGAGGAAGGTGTTGCGGTGGATGCCGCCGAGCCGGGCAAAGGCGGCGTTCTCAAGCCCCGGAATCATTTTGAAAACAGAGGTTTGCGCGCCGTACTTCATCTTGGTCTGGAAGCCCACGATGTTGTAGAGCGTGCCGAGCGCGTTGTCGCGGCGAAGCTGCACGATGGCGTGGGGCTTGATGTCGGGCTGATGCGGGTTGGTGAGGCCCACGGGTTTCATCGGCCCGTGGCGCAGGGTTTCCCGGCCGCGTTCGGCCATGACCTCGATCGGCAGGCAGCCGTCGAAATACTGGGCGGTCTCGCCCTCGTGGAACTCGGTCTTGTCGGCGGCGAGCAGCGCGTCGATGAAGGCCTCGTACTGGTCGCGGTCCATCGGGCAGTTGAGGTAGGCGGTGCGCTCTTCCTCGGTCTCGCCCTTGTCGTAGCGCGACTGCATCCACGCCTTTTCCATGTCGATCGTGTCGAAATAGACGATGGGGGCGATGGCGTCGAAAAAGGCCAGCGCGGTGGAGCCGGTTTCGCGGGCGATGGCCTGGCCCAGCTTTTCCGAGGTGAGCGGGCCGGTGGCGAATATCCACTGGCCGTCCTCGGGCAGGTCGGTGATCTCGCCGGTCTGGACGCTGACATTGGGGTGGGCGCGCAGGCGGTCGGTGACGGCGCGGGCGAAGGGGTCACGGTCGACGGCCAGCGCGCCGCCCGCAGGCAGGCGGTGGGCATCGGCCATTTCCATGATGAGGCCGCCCGCCGCGCGCATTTCCCAATGCAGCAGGCCCACGGCGTTCTGTTCGTCATCGTCCGAGCGGAAGGAGTTGGAGCACACCATCTCGGCCAGGTCGCCGGTACGGTGGGCGAAGGTGCCGACCGTCGGGCGCATCTCGTGGATGACCACGTTGACGCCCATGCGGGCGGCCTGCCACGCGGCTTCCGATCCGGCCATTCCGCCGCCGACGATGTGAAGGGTCTTGTCCATGACGAGCGATCTAGGCGATCGGCGGGCGTTTGGAAAGGGTCAGTAGTCGGAGGAGGCGGTGCCGTGGTCCATCGGGCCGGTATCGACGGGAAGGCCGGAGGGCACATTGTATGGCGCGCCGAGGCGGCCGCGGCCGGCCTGCGGGTCTTCCAGCGCGGCGAGAAAGGCGATGATCGCCTGTATCTCGTCGGCGCGGAGGTATAGCGGCTCGAGGCTCACCGACATGGCGATGCGCAGCATCTCGTCGAAATCGTCGAGCGCGGCGGTGTCGGGGATGTCGGTTTCCACCTCGGGGAGGAGGGCCTTGTCGACCTTGTACTGGGCCAGCCAGGTGAGCGGGTCGAGGTGGTGGCGGATGATATCCTCGAGCTCGGCATAGGCGCCGTTATGGCCGTAGGGCGCGGTGATGGTGACGTTGCGCAGTGAGGGGGTGCGGAAGCTGTAGAGGTCGATCGGGTCGCCGGTGACGCCGGAGCGGCCATGGTCGGCATAGCCGCCCGGCCCGTGGCCCTTGCCGGGGCCGATGGGGGGCAGGCCAAGGGCGTGGAAGCCGTGATCGGTCTGGTAGAGGCCGCTGTGGCAGGTGGCGCAGCCCGCCTTGCCGTAGAAGAGCGACATGCCGCGGCGCTGGTGGTTGGAGAGCGCGCTGTCGTCGCCGCGCAGGAAGGCGTCGAAGGGGCTGTCGACCGAGCGGAATTCGAAGGCGATGAAATCGCCGATCACCCGGCCGATATCGGTGATGTGGAGCGGGTCGTCATGGCCGTTGAGCCAGGTGAAGCGCTGACGGTACTCGGGGATGGCGGCGACGCGGCCCGCGAGCATGGCCCAGGCGCCGTCGGGGCCGTGAACGTGGCCGGCTGTCACGGCGTCTGCAATTTCGTTCTCGCCGGGATGGCCGGCCATTTCGTCATGCGAGGTGACGGGCAGGGCCGCCTGTGCGGCGAGCGGGCCGGCGGCGGCGCGTTCGAGGGGGAAGTCGGGGGGCATCCTGATGCCGAAGGGCGCGTCGGGGTCGCGCTCAACGCGGCCGTCGTGGAAGAGTGTGGTGAACTCCGCCGCGCCGAGGTTGAAGAGCGCCGGCGCGTTGCGGGGCACGCGGGCGCGGGGCAGGTTGGCGGGGTCGGGGACGCGCTTCCGCCCGAGGCCGATGCCGCCTTCGCCAATGGAAAGCGACATCTCGTCGCCGCTGGCGAGCGCGGGGTGATGGCAGGTGCCGCAGGAGATGTTCCGGTTGCCCGACAGGATCGGGTCGAAGAACAGGTCGCGGCCGAGCAGGACGGAGTCGGCCGAGGGGATCGGGAAGCTGTCTTGCCGGGCGGGCGCAGGCAGGTCCGACGCGGTGAGCGCGCCGGCGGACAGGCAGAAGAGCCCGGTGAATATCCAAGCCTTGCGCACGAACACATCCCCGAATTGTACAATCAAAAAGGGTACTTAATGAATTACGGCAAAAACAGGGCAAATGTCGAAAAACTTCGACGTCCAGCCGGAAACAATATTAATAGCAGCTTACCCGCAAAGCCGTGGCTTACTGCGTCCATTCCGGCGGGCGTTTCTCGATGAAGGCGGCGATGCCTTCTTCGGTGTCGCGGTCGAGCATGTTCTCGACCATCACGTCGCGGGTGTAGGCATAGGCGTCGTCGAGGCCCATCTCGAGTTGCTGGTAGAACGCCTGCTTGCCGATCTTGACGGCGCTGCCCAGCTTGGCGGCGATGGTTTCGGCGAGCTCGGCGGCGGCGGCATCGAGCTGGTCTTCGGGCACCGCGCGGTTGATGAGGCCGAGGGCGATGGCGCGGTCGGTCTCGATGAACTCGCCCGTGGTGAGCATCTCGAAGGCCTGCTTGCGGGGGATGTTGCGGCTGAGCGCGACCATGGGGGTCGAGCAGAAGAGGCCAATGTTGACGCCGTTCACGCCGAAGCGCGTGCCATGGGCCGCGACGGCGAGGTCGCAGGAGGCGACGAGCTGGCAGCCCGCGGCGGTGGCGATGCCGTGGGGCTTGGCGATGACCGGCTGGGGCAGCGAGCGGATCGCGGTCATGACCTTGGAGCAGCGGGTGAAGAGGTCGGCGAAATATGCCTTGCCGCCATCCTCGGCCTGCCGGCCCCGGGTCATCTCTTTCAGATCGTGACCGGCGCAGAACGCCTTGCCCGCGCCGCCGAGGATCACGGCGCGAATCGAACGGTCCTCGCGCAGGGCGTCGAATTCTTCCTGCAGGGCGGCCAGCATCGCGTCGGACAGGGCGTTGAGCTTTTCGGGGGCGTTCAGGGTCAGCCGGGCGATGGCGCCCTGGTCTTCGCGGATGAGAATTGGCATCTTGTCTCTCCCATGACGTTGTGATCCTTCTTAAGGCCCAACGCCCTGGGAGAAAAGCATGAGCCTGAAAATGACCGCCGGCGAGATCGCCGCCTACCTCGAGGAAGTGTTCCCGCAAGTGGAGGGACAGTTCACCATCGAGGAGCTGGGCGAGATGCGGGTGCGGGTGCGGCTGAACGTGTCGGAGGCGCATCTGCGGCCGGGGGGCACGGTGTCTGGCCCGTCGGTTTTCGCGCTGGCGGACGTGTCGGTCTATATCGCCATCCTGGGCATGATCGGGCCGAAGGGCATGACGGTGACGACGAATTGCTCGATCGACTTCATGCGGAAACCGGCGGCGAACACCGACCTGATCGCCGAATGCCGGCTGCTGAAGCTGGGCCGGGTGCTTGCGGTGGGGGTGGTTCTGATCTTTTCCGACGGCGGGATGGACCCGGTGGCGCGGGCGAGCTTGACATATTCGATTCCGCCGAAAGACTGAGACCATGCTGAGACGTATGGTATCCCTTGTCACGCTTTTCCCCGCGCTTGTGCCGGGGGCGGCGTTCGCCTGTGCCTGTTGCGCAGATCCCGGCACCCGGTTCGAGCAGGATGTGAGCCGCGGCAACTGGGAGGTGAAGGAGATTTCCCGGCTGGCGCCGACCAGCCCGGCGCGGTTGTACCTGACCGCCTGCGGGATGGAGTGCGTCGAGGGGATCGCGGACCCGCAGCCGACCTACCCGGTGGCCTTCGAGGCGAGCGAGAACGGGATGGTGTTCGAGCTTGGCGAGGGCGACGGGACGCTGACCTTTCCCTGGCCTGACGCCTATACCTGGTTCGGCGCGGATACCGCGCTGTCGGGCGAGGGCGAGACGGCGCTTTACACGGAGTTGCGGTTTCGCGGGTCGGTGGCGGGGACCGGGGATTTCGCCAACGAGGGGCCGACCGAGGCGGAGCTTGTCCTGTCTGGGCAGGGCAACCGGTGCATCACGGCGCGGTCGTTCGACGGCTGGTCGCTGACAGTCTATGACGAGACGACGCAGTATCGTCTGTTCGGAACGCTGGACGGCAACTGACCAAAAAAAGGGGCCGGAGACATGGCTCCGGCCCAGCAGGAAGAGGCACGTTACGGGGAACTGTCACGGCCTCCAGAACGGTTTGTTTCTTTCGATACGGGCATCGTCCTCCGACAGGCCGACATCCCGCAGCAGATGGGGCGGCAGCTGTTTGAGCTGGGTGCGGGTGCGGTGGCGCTGTTGCCAGAGGAGCCCGGTGCGGACCACGTACGCGAGGCCGGCCGTGAGGAACGCCACGCGGCGGGTGCGGCGGGGCAGATGCGACGGAACCATGCGATCCGAATGTGTCAGGGTGGACATGGCGGACTCCTCTATTGTGTTGGTACAATTCCTGCGTTATGCACGAGGAACGTAACAATTTCGCCGGGCTTCCGCGAGGGAAACATTGTGACTGATACAATTTGGCCGCCGGATTTCGCCGATACGTCCGAGTCAAAGTACATTGTGTTAATACAATCCATGCGCACGGCCATCCGGTCCGGCCTGCTGGATCAGGGCTACAAGATGCCGCCGGTGCGCGAACTGGCCTGGCAGCTCGGGATCACGCCGGGCACGGTGGCGCGGGCCTACAAGATGGCCGCCGAGGAGGGGCTGGTGGAAACCGCGGTCGGGCGGGGGACCTTCGTGTCGGGGGGCATGGTCACCGAGGAGCCGGCACCGCAGCCGCTGATCCATCCGAAATCGGCCGAGGGGCTGGATTTCCGGGCGATCCGGGTGCCCAATTGCGGGCAGGATGCGGTGATCCGGCGGATCATGGCGGGGATGGCAAGCCGCGACAGCAACGACATGATCGACTACCCCACGCCGGAGAGCGATTACGATGCGCGGGACGCGGTGGTGGGCTGGGTCGAGCCGGAGCGGGCGGGGCGTTTCGGGCCGGAGGAGGTGATCCTGGGCCTCGGGGCGCAGAACGCGGTAAACGTGGTGCTGCAGACGGTGCTGCACGGGACGACGCCGGTGATCATGACCGAGGAGCTGGCCTATCCCGGCTGGCGCCACGCCGCGCGGTTGCTGCGGGCCGAGATCGTGGGGATCGAGATGGATGGCGAGGGCATCCGCCCCGACCGGTTCGAGGAGGCGCTGCGCCGGCATGGCGGGCAGGTGCTGATCACCGCCGCCGAGGTGCAGAGCCCGACCACGACCCGCACGACGCTGGCCCGGCGGCAGGAGATCGCCCGGCTGGCGAGAAAGTACCAGGTGCAGATCATCGAGGATGACTGTCACTGCATCACCCGGCCGGAGATTCCGAATTACCGCGCGCTGTGCCCCGAGCGGGGCTGGTACATCTCGTCATTGACCAAGGCGGTGTCGGCGGCGCTTCGGTTCGGGTTCATCATCGCGCCGGAGGAGCAGGCGGGGCGGGCGCGGCAGGTGGCGCAATCGACCTTCTACGGGCTGCCGCAGCCGATCCTCGATCTTTGTGCCGAGCTGATATCCTCGGGCGAGGCCGAACGGTTCCGCGCCATGGCCGAGAAACGGACGCTGCACAGGGTGAAGTCGGCGGTGAACATCCTCGGGCAGTGGGACATTCAGTGGCGGCCGGACGTGCCGTTCATCTGGATGCGGCTGCCGCAGGGGTGGCGGGCGTCGAGCTTTGCCCGGGCCTGTGGCGACCGGGGGATCCGGATCAAGGCGGCGGACGAGTTCTCGCTGCCCGAGGGGCGGGCGCCGCATGCCGTGCGGGTGGGGCTGAACCCGAACATTTCCGATGCCGAGTTCGAGGGGGCGCTGGCGACCATGTCGCGGCTTCTGGCGGCGCCGCCGGGGAATGTGGACCTGTGAGCGTGGGGTATTATAATACCTAATTTGCAAGCCATTGATCACGCATGATTTATTCGCATGACATACGCTTGACTGTGTCGCGCATTCGCGTAGAAAGCGCGGATCGAATATCACCCCAAAAGGGAAGACATCCAATGAAGACCTATTCTGCGACACCGGCAGATATCGACAAGAAATGGATCCTGATCGATGCCGAGGGCGTCGTTCTGGGCCGTCTCGCGTCGATCGTCGCCACGCGCCTGCGCGGCAAGCACAAGCCGAGCTTCACGCCCAACATGGACATGGGCGACAACGTGATCATCATCAACGCCGACAAGGTTCAGCTGACCGGCAAGAAGCGCGAGAATCCGAACTACTGGCACACCGGCTATCCCGGCGGGATCAAGTCGCGCACGACCGCGCAGATCCTCGAGGGCGCGCATCCCGAGCGCGTCGTCTCGCAGGCCGTCAAGCGCATGCTGCCCGGCAACCGTCTGGCCCGCCAGCAGATGACCAACCTGCGCATCTATGCCGGCGCCGAGCACCCGCACGAGGCCCAGAAGCCCGAAGTGCTGGACGTGAAGAACATGAACTCCAAGAACACCCGGGTGGCTTACTGATGACCGAAGAAATCAAATCCCTCGAAGGGCTGGAAGCCGTCGCCGAAGGCACCGGCGCCTCCGCCGCAGAAGAGACCATTTCCCGCGAGCCCGTGCGCGACGAGCTTGGCCGCTCCTACGCCACCGGCAAGCGGAAGGACGCGGTGGCCCGTGTCTGGATCAAGCCGGGCTCCGGCAAGGTGCAGGTGAACGGCAAGACCATGGACAAGTACTTTGCCCGCCCGGTGCTGCAGATGATCCTGCGCCAGCCCTTCTCGGTGGCCGGTGTCGAGGACGAGTTCGACGTGATGGCGACCGTCACCGGCGGCGGCCTGTCGGGCCAGGCCGGTGCGGTCAAGCACGGCATCTCGAAGGCCCTGCAGCTCTACGATCCGACCCTGCGCCCGGCGCTGAAGGCCGCGGGCTTCCTGACCCGCGACAGCCGCGTGGTGGAACGCAAGAAGTTCGGCCGCCGCAAGGCCCGCCGCAGCTTCCAGTTCTCGAAGCGCTGATCGGTTCGACATATGTTTGGGGAAAGCGCGGTTTCGGCCGCGCTTTTCTTTTTCCGGGCGTGAGGGGCTCCCGGAGCCACGGCTGACTTGCCTCCGGGGGGTGGCGAACCTATACGAACGAAATCGGGCAAGTGAGAGCGGACAGGCGTGAAATACAGGCGCGAGATCGACGGGCTGAGGGCGGTGGCCGTGCTGCCGGTGATTCTGTTCCATGCGGGGCTGACCTTCTGGAGCGGGGGGTTCGTCGGGGTCGACGTGTTCTTCGTGATCTCCGGCTATCTCATAACCACGATCCTGATCGACGAGCGGGAGCGGGGCACCTATTCGGTTCTGAACTTCTACGCGCGGCGGGCGCGGCGGATCTTGCCGGCGCTGTTCCTAGTTCTGATCGTCTGTATTCCCTTCGCGTGGATGTGGATTGCGCCCTATCCGCTCGAGGATTTCGGGCGCAGCATGGCTTTTGCGGCGCTGTTCATTTCCAACGCCCATTTTCTTGAACATGGCGGATATTTCGACCTGAACGCCGATCTGCGGCCGCTGCTGCATACGTGGAGCCTTGCGGTGGAGGAGCAGTATTATCTGCTGTTTCCCCTGGTTCTGTTCTGCCTTCGCAAGTTCCGGAAGGTGAAATACGTGATCGGTTTCACACTGCTGGCGCTGGCTTCGCTGGCGGTGGCGGAATGGGGGTGGCGGAACTATCCGAACCAGAATTTCTATTTCACGCCCTCGCGGCTTTGGGAAATGCTGGCCGGGTCGCTTTGCGCCGCGATCCTCTATCAGCGGGCGCAGATGAAGAGCGAGGTGCTGGCCGGGCTGGGGCTGGCGATGATCCTGTATTCGACGGTGTTCTTCGATGCGGCGCTGCCGTTCCCGTCGCTCTACACGCTGGTTCCGGTGGTGGGCACCTGCCTGATCATCCTGTTTGCCGAGCGCGAGACGGTGACGGCGCGCCTTCTGTCGATCGGACCATTTGTCGGCATCGGGCTGATCAGTTACAGCGCCTATCTCTGGCACCAGCCGATTTTCGCCTTTGCCCGCATCCGCTATCCCGAGCATCTGCCGGACTGGGTGATGATGCTTCTTGCCGCGCTGGCGCTGGGGCTGGCCTGGGCAAGCTGGCGGTTCATTGAGCAGCCGTTCAGGGGCAAGACGCCGCTGGTTCTGCCGACGCGGCGGGGCGTTCTCTCGGTCAGCCTTGCGGGGATCGTGGCCTTTGCCGCGTTGGGTCTCTGGACGAAGGCGAAGGAGGGGTTTCCCTCGCGGATCGATTTTGAGGCGTCGGCCTTCCTTTCCAGGCTTCATGATCAGACCAGCTATCATCCTACGGCGAAGACGATCTGCATTGGGTGGGGCAACAACCTGTGCCCGGCCTATGTGCCGGATAATCCGACGCGACGCATTGCCATTCTGGGGGACAGCCATTCGCGGGTGATCCTGTCGGCGTTCAAGTCGGTCTCCGAGGCGCTCGACATGACCGTGCTGCTGGGCGACGAGAATGCCTGTCCCCCCTTGCTGGGCGTAAAACTTCCGCGCGGAGGCGGCTTGGCGCGGAAATGTCAGGCCTCTGTCGACAAGTTTACGCGGCAGGCGGTCGAGGCGGAGGTCGATACCGTGGTGCTGATCGCGCGATGGAGCCTGTATGTCAGCGGGGATTACGATGGGATCGACCCGAAATACGAATTGGTGTCCGACAGGAGCGACGCAGGGTTCCTGACACAGTCCGATCACGTGGCGGTTTTTGAAGAAGGGCTGCGCAAGACCTACGCCTACTTCGCCGATGCCGGAATTCGGGTGATGGCCGTCTCGCAAGTACCTCAGCAGCGGCTCATTCCGGAAACCTTGGTGCAGAGCGCCATGCTTCTGGGCCTCGAGGATGAGGTCGCGCGGCGTCGTTTTGAGGAGAGTTTCGTAACTCGCGAGGACCATGATCGCCTGCAGGCGACGGCACGCGGCATCCTGCGCGAGGTGGCCTCGGAGTACGGGATGCCGGTTCTTACGTTGGATGAGGGGTTTGCGCATGGCGACCGGTTCGCGTGGCTCGCCGGGAACGACGCGCTTTACCTGGATGATGACCATGTGTCGGACGTCGGCGCGCAGCGGCTGGCACCGCTGGTGCTGGAGGCGCTCAGCCGTCCGGTGGAATGAGGCCGAGCCCCCGTAGGTAGATGCCGATGCCGGATTCGAGCAGGTCCTCGGGCGGGAAGGGGCTTTGCGTGCCGGGGGAGTTGCGGGCGAAAAGCTCGACCACGCCGTGAGAGAGCGCCCAGACATGGGCCGAGAACATCGAGGGTGGCGGGCGCTTCTCTGGCGGGATGTGCTGGCTCAGCGCCTCGGCCGCGCGTTCCAGCACGGAACGGGCGCGGCCCGCCACCGCGGCCAGTTCGGGGGTGCGGTTGACCGAGATGCCGCTTTCGAACATGGCGATGTAATGGCCCGGATACTTGCGGGCGAAGGCGAGGTAGGCGCGGCCCGTCGCCTCGAAACTGGCCAGGGCCGAGGGCTGGCCCTGGTCGTAGGCGAACTGCATCACGTCGGCGAAGATCTCGTAGCCCTGCCGGGCGGCCTCGGCGATCATGTCGTCGCGGCCGGCGAAGTGGCGGTAGACGGCCGCCGGGGTGACGCCCGCCTGTTTCGCCGCTTCCGACAGGGTAAAGCCGGTGGGGCCCTTTTCCTCGATCAGGTCGAGCGCGGCTTCGACGAGGGCCTGCCTGAGATTGCCGTGGTGATAGCCGCGTTTACCCATCCCAGATGTCCGGGCCTCCGCAGACCTGCGGGTCGGGCGATCCCAGCGCCTTGGCGTGCTTGCGGTCGTAGTTGAGGGCAAGCAGCACGCGGCGGATCGCCTCGACCCGGGCGCGGCGCTTGTCGTCGGAGCGGACCACGGTCCAGGGCGCGTGGGTGGAATGGGAGCGCTCGAGCGTTTCGGCGATGGCGGCGGAATATTCGTCCCATTTGTACAGGCCTTCGACGTCGATCCGGCTGAGCTTCCATTGTTTGAGCGGATCGCCCTCGCGCTTGAGGAAGCGGCGGAGCTGTTCGGCGCGGCCGACATTGAGCCAGAACTTGAAGAGGTGGATACCATCTTCGACCAGCATCTTCTCGAATTCGTTGACCTGGCCGAAGAACTGCTCGCGCTCGGCGTCGGAGCAGAAGCCGAACACCTTTTCGACGACGCCGCGATTGTACCAGCTTCGGTCGAAGAACACGATCTCGCCGCCGGCGGGGAGGTGGTCGACATAGCGCTGGAAATACCATTGCGTCTGTTCGGTGTCGGAGGGTTTGGGAAGCGCCACGATGCGCGCGCCACGAGGATTAAGATATTCCCGGAAGCGCTTGATCGTGCCGCCTTTTCCGGCGGCGTCACGGCCTTCGAAGACAAGGACGACACGTGCATTGGTGGCCTTGACCCAGGCCTGCAGCTTGACCAGCTCGATCTGCAGGTTCTCGAGGTCCTTCTCGTAATGCTTTTTCGGCAGGCGTTCGGAATACGGGTAGCTGGGGGAGAGGATGTCGTCCTTGTCGGCGCGCCGGATGGCGTTCCGGACGTCTGCCGGGGCGTGCTGCTCGAAATACTCGGTGATGGCCCCGTCGAATGGCAGCTCCATGCGTGCCTCCCTGTTTTTTCAGTATAATATGGCTGCTTAGCCGCCCGGGCGCAATCCGGCGCGTTGCGCGGCGCGGCGGATGGCGTCGACCACGGCGTCTTCCTCGGAATGCTGGATCATGTGGCCGGCGCCGTCGAGCGTGGTGAGGTGGGCATCGGGGATGGCGTTGGCCAGCGGCTCGGAGTGGATCGACAGGCCCACCGTGTCATCCGCCGTGCCGTGCAGGATCTCGGTGGGCAAGCCGATCTGCGGGTAGTGCGGGACCAGCGCGCGGATCTCTTCCAGCAGGTTGGCGCGTTGCAGCGCATTGGCGCGCAGGCTTTGCCGGCGCAGGGTCAGGCCGGGGCCGAAATGGTCCATGTAGCCTTCGGGAACGGGATCGGGGGCGAACACGGCGCCGATGGCCTGCTCCACGCGGGATTCGGGCACGAAGGCGGTGATGAGCGGGATGACGATCGGGCCGAGAACGGGATGCGACAGGAACTTGTAATAGGTCGAAAGGCCCGTCGTCCAGGTGTGGGAGGCGGCGGAGAGGGCAACGAGGGCGGAGAGGTTATCCGGGTGGTGGACGGCCCAGGCCAGCGCGACCGCGCCGCCGTAGGAATGGCCGACGACGATGGGCTTGTCCGCGCCGAGCTGTGTTGCAGCGGCTGACAGCAGGTCTGCCTGTTGGGTGATGGTTGCGCCGGAGGCGTCGATCCGATCGGTGTAGCCCAGCCCCGGCCGGTCGAAGACGAAGACGCGGAACTCTTTGGCCAGTCGGGGCGCCAGCGACAGGGTCATGTCGCGCGTGTTGCCCGAGGCGCCGTGGATCAGCACCAGGTCGGGGCCGCGGCCCATTACCACGGCATGGACCTTGTGCCCCTGCACCTCGATCACCTGCCCCTCGGGCGGATGGGAGGCCTCGGCCTGCGCTTCCTCGGATCGGGCGCGGAACTGGACCACGGCCCAGAATACCGCCAGCGCGAGGGCGGCAAGGGCGAGGATCTTAACGGCCAATGGCATTCAGATCGAACGGCGTCGACTGGTAGATCTCGTTGATCCAGTTGCCGTAGAGCAGGTGGGCGTGGCTGCGCCAGCGGTTGAGCGGCATCTGCGACGGGTTGTCGTCGGGGTAGTAGTTGCAGGGCACGTTGACCTCCGTGCCGGCGGCGATGTCGCGGTCATACTCCTGCTTGAGCGTGTCGCTGTCATATTCGAGGTGGTTGAAGATGTAGAGCGCCCGGTGGCCGGGATCCTCGACAAGGCAGGGGCCGACCTCTTCGGAATGCAGCAGGGTGGTCAGGCCCGGGGCCGCGTCGATCTCTGCCTTGCGCATCTCGGTCCAGCGGCTGACCGGGATCACGCAATCGTCGGAAAAGCCGCGCAGCAGGGGCGAGGCGGGCTTCATGTTGCGGTGGCGGAAACAGCCGAAGGCCTTGTGGTCGAGCATGTGCTTGTCGACGCCGTGCAGGTGCTTGATCATGGCCATCCCGCCCCAGCAGACGCCGAAGGTGGATTGCACGCTGGTCTGGGTCCAGTCGAAGACGCGGCGCAGCTCGTCCCAGTAGGTCACGTCCTCGAAGGCGAGATGCTCGATCGGGGCGCCGGTGATGATAAGCCCGTCGAACTTCTCGCCCGTCGCCTCGACCTCGGCGAAGGGGCGGTAGAAGCTTTCCATGTGCTCGGCCGCGGTGTTGCGGGTTTGGTGTTCGGTCATCCGGATGAGGCTCAGTTCTATCTGCAGCGGCGTGGCGCCGATCAGACGGGCGAACTGGTTCTCGGTCTGGATCTTCTTGGGCATCAGGTTCAGCAGGCCGATGCGGAGCGGGCGGATATCCTGACGCGAGGCGTGGTCTTCGCTCATGACCATCACGCCCTCGCGCGTCAGCACGTCATAGGCGGGCAGATCGGCGGGAATCTTGATGGGCATGGCGGAAATCGTCTTTCTGAACGTCGGTGCGGGAACGGGTTAGATAGGGGGTCAGCCGGTGCGCTCAAGGGCCGTGGCGACAAGCTGTTCGAAGTCGCCGGTGGTGCGCAGGCGCGCCATCTCGTCGGCGGAGACGGTGATGCCCCATTTCGCCATCGCCTCGTAACGCGGTTTGCGGTGGGCCAGCGCCTTGGCATAGGTCCAGCGGATGAAGGCGTCGGGGTCGACCTCGGCCTCGGCACAGCCTTTCTGGTCAAGGTAATCGGCCCAGACCTCGTCGAGAAACTCGGGCTGGTAGCACATCGGTTTCGGCGCCTTGTCGAAGCGGCGGATCAGCTCCTCGGTATGGGCCTCGTCGCCCTCGATGCGGATCAGCAGGCAGCGTTGGGACAGTTCGGTCAGCAGGGGGTCCTTCGGGTCGTCGCCGTCGACCCATTCGCAGATCGAGCCGCCGGTATCGCAGATGAAATGCGGATAGCCGTAAAGCGCCTCGGCGCGGTCGATGAAATAGGCGGTGTCCTGAAGCGCCGACATCTCGGCCCGGCGGAACTGTTCCTGCCGGCGGCGGAACTCGTCGATCGGCAGGCCGCCCTTGTCGGGGTCGCCGGGCTTGCCGAGATAGGCCGACACGGGCTTGAGGTTATGGAACGAGATGTTCGAGCCGATATAGATCGAGTCGCTCATCAGGAGGTCGCGCAGGAACGGCACCTTCATCGCGTGCGCCTTGGCGTTGTCGGTGATGAACTCGCCCATGTAGCGGGTGCCGATGCGGTAGTCGATCGAGTAGTGAAACCAGTCACCGGCGTCGCGCAGCATGTTCGACAGGTGTGTCTTGCCGAGGCCGGACATGCCGTAGACCAGCACGCGCTTGCGCGGTGCGTTCCGCCACTCGTCTGCAGAGGCATAGATCATGGTGCGTCCCTTTCCTGACAGGCTTGGTAGCCAGAGCCGCGGCAGGGGTCAAACCACAAAGCGATGGGGACAAAGGAAAACCCCGCCCGAAAGGGGCGGGGTTCCGGAAATTTGCGGGTCTGGCGAGGCTCAGTTGAGCGCGACGCGGACCTTGAGGCCGACGCTGACGGCGTTGTTGTCCTGGAAGTTGCCGCGCGGCGTGTCCGGCGTGCCGGTTTCCGGCAGGGCGTCGCCCAGCCACGTGTAGCGGACGCCGCCCGAGATATCGATCCGTTCGGTCAACTTGTACTGGCCGCCGACTGCGATGGCCGTCTGGCCGTTGGTCGGGGCGAGCGGCGAGACGAGGCTGTCGCTGCCGCCGGCTTCATAGGACACCGCGACGCTGCCCGAGAACCGCTCGGAGAAGCGGCGGCCGACGCCGATCTCGTAGGTGGTGACGCTGTCGAGTTCGGCGAGGTTCGGCACCGGGCTCGGCGGGTTGAGCGAGAACGACTCCCAGTCCGCCCAGCGGATCGAGCCGAAGACCAGGGTGTTCTGGTTGATGCCCGATTGCGCCGCCAGTTCGAAGGACTGCGGAATCTCGACATTGGTGATGCCGGTGCCGACCGGAGTGCCGGTGCCGCCTGCGGCGACCGGGATGTTCTCGGTCGTGCCCATGCGCAGGTCGACAGCCGAGTGGTAGGTGCCCGACACGCGCAGCGCGTATTCCGGGATCTCGTAGGCCGCGCCGATGACGTAGCCCGTCCCGTTGTTGCTGCTGAAGCGGACCGTGTAGCCGCTCAGGGGGCCGTAGGCGAGGCCGGACAGGCGGATGGTGCCGTCTGCCTTGACCGCACGCGGGCCACCATAGACCGAGAAACGGTCGGTGATCTTGTACTTGAGGATCGCCGTCAGCGAGGCCGAATCCGCCTTGGCAAAAGTGCCACCCAGAAGGGTCGTGCCGGGATTGCCGCCATAGGCCGTGTCGGCGCCATAGGGTTGGTCGGCAATGACGGCGAAGGTAAGGCGTTCGCCAAAGTCGATCTTGACCGCCGAACCCAGAACGCCGAAATCGTTCCCGACATTCGCGATCGAGTTGCCCAGCAGGTCGGAGCCGGTCAGGTCGGGCATGGTGAACCCGTACGAGACTTCGGCGAAGCTGCCTTGCTCGAAGATCTGGTCGAGGGGGGTGTAGCTGCGGTCAAGTCCGCCTGCGGTTGCAGTGCCTGCACCCAGGGCGAGTGCGACGGCTGTCGACGTGAATTTTTGCATGTGCTCTCCTCCGGAAATTGAAAAACACGCTACCAGCCTTGCGCGCTCGATCAATTTTGACGCGGCGTCAGACATGTAACAGCACTGCAACGGTGGCCGGTCCGCAACATATTTGTCACGGTTATTACCCTCGGGAATGATTTTTTCGCGTCTGGAACCACAGGTTGAGGTAGTTCGCCCCGAAGATCAGGCCGGCGCCGAGGATCACGAAAATGTCCACCGGCTCTTCGTAGACCAGCAGGCCGATCACCGCGATCACGGGCAGGCGGAGGAAATCCACCGGCGTGATCAGGGTGGCCGGCGCGATGGAAAGCGCCGTGGTCAGGCAGAAATGCGCGGTGAGCCCGCCAAGGGCAATCAGCACCAGCCAGGGCACCGAGCCGGCCGAGGGCAGGGCGATATCCCCGTCGAACCCGGCGCAGGCAAGGCCGAAGAAGCTTTGGGTCAGGGTCATCCAGAACAGGATGCAGGTCAGGGTTTCGGTGCGGGTCAGCCGCTTGGTGAAGATGATCGACCCGGCAAACCCGATCGCCGCGGCGGCGGCCGAGAGCGTGCCGATATTGAGCGTGTCTGGGCTGGGCCGGGCGACGATCAGGATGCCGATGAAGCCGATCAGCGCGGCGAGGATGCGCACACGGGTCAGTTTCTCGCCAAGCAGGAGGGGGGAAAGGACCAGCACCCAGAGCGGCGAGGTGAATTCGAGCGCGAAGACCTGGGCCAGCGGGATGAGGGTGATGGCGTAGAACCAGAGGTTCTGGCCGGCGAAATGGAAGACGTTCCTGACAAGCTGCGTGCCCGGTTTGCGCAGGCTGAGCTGGGCCAGCGTGCCGACCGCGGGGGCCACGGCCATGACGATCAGGAAGCCGATGATGCTGCGGTACATCATGATTTCGAACGTATCGAGCTCGAAACTGACGGTGCGCCCGGCCACCGCCATGGTCGAGAAGGAGACAACCGCCCCCAGCATCCACAGGGCGGCGCGCAGGACCTGCGCGGTATCGGTCTCTGCGGGGCCGTTCGGATCGGGATAAACGGCCATGGCTCAGGCCGGGCCTGTCCGGTAGCGCTGCACGTCAGGTGGCCCGAAGCAGGGGCGATGAGTCGTCATGTATCAGCCGGGGTTGCGCCGCACGGGGCCGGAAAGAATGGCCGCGGCGGCGCCGCGACACGAGTCACTGGCCCGTGCGTAGCAGAGGTTTGAACCGTCGCCAATCATCCAAAGCGCCGAACGTGCCGGAGTGGAGGGTCGGGCCGCGGTGTCTTTCGCGGGGGAGGTGTTCGTTCCGGTGGTTGGGCGGGATCACTCCCACTCGATGGTGCCCGGCGGTTTCGAGGTGATGTCGTAGGTGACGCGGTTGATGCCCTTCACCTCGTTGATGATGCGCGTCGCCGTCTCGCCGAGGAAATCGTGGCTGAACGGGTAGTAATCGGCGGTCATGCCGTCGACGCTGGTCACGGCGCGCAGGGCGCAGGCGTAATCGTAGGTCCGCCCGTCGCCCATGACGCCCACGGTGCGCACCGGGAGGATCGCGACGAAGGCCTGCCAGATCTCGTCATAGAGCCCGTGCTTGCGGATCTGGTCGATATAGACGGCGTCGGCCTTGCGCAGGATTTCGAGCTTGTCCCTGGTGATCTCGCCGGGGCAGCGGATGGCGAGGCCGGGGCCGGGGAAGGGGTGGCGGCCGATGAAGCTTTGCGGCAGGCCCAGTTCCCGGCCGAGCGCGCGCACTTCGTCCTTGAAGAGTTCGCGAAGCGGTTCGACCAGTTTCAGGCCCATCTTTTCCGGCAGGCCGCCCACGTTATGGTGCGACTTGATCGTGACCGAGGGGCCGCCTGAGAAGGAGACCGACTCGATCACGTCCGGATAGAGCGTGCCCTGGGCCAGGAAATCGGCGTTCTCGATCTCGTTGGCGTGTTTCTGGAACACGTCGATGAACAGCCGGCCGATGGTTTTTCGCTTTTGTTCCGGGTCGCTTACGCCCTCAAGCTCACCCAGGAACAGGTCCGACTCGTCGGCATGGATGAGGGGGATGTTGTAATGGTCGCGGAACATGGTCGTGACCTCTTCGGCCTCGCCCAGCCGGAGGAGGCCGTGATCGACGAAGACACAGGTGAGCTGGTCGCCGATGGCCTCGTGGATGAGCACGGCGGCGACCGAGCTGTCGACCCCGCCGGAGAGGCCGCAGATCACCCGGCGGTCGCCGACCTGTTCGCGGATCTTGGCGATTGCCTCGTCGCGGTAGGCGGCCATCGTCCAGTCGCCGGTGAAGCCGGCCAGCTTGACGAAATTGGCATAGAGGGTCTTGCCGTTCGGGGTGTGGTGCACCTCGGGGTGGAACTGGACGGCGAAGAAGTTCTTCTTCGTGTCCGCGGTGATGGCGAAGGGGGCGTAGGGCGAGGTGCCGTAGACCTCGAAGCCCGGCGCGATGGCCGAGACGTGGTCGCCATGGCTCATCCAGACCTGTTCGCGGCTATCGTCGGAGGCGAACCAGCCGTCGAGCAGCGGCAGCCGCTCATCCGAGGGGGTGACATAGGCGCGGCCGAACTCGGCAGTGCCGTCGCCGCGCTCGACGTTTCCGCCCAGCATCTGCATCATCACCTGCTGGCCGTAGCAGATGCCGAGGATCGGGACGCCCAGGTCGAACACCTTTTCCGGCGGGCGGGGCGACCCCTCGTCTATGACCGAGGCCGGGCCGCCGGAGAAGATCACGGCCCTGGGGGCGAATTCGTCGAGAAACTCGTCGGTCACCTGCTGGAACGGGTGAATCTCGCAGTAGACGTTGAGTTCGCGCAGGCGGCGGGCGATCAGCTGGGTGACCTGGCTGCCGAAGTCGATGATGAGGAGGCGGTCGTGCGGTGTCTGGCTCATACCTTGCCTAGTATGGCGGGCGGCGCTTGCGCGCAAGACCTGCGTTCACGGGGGCGGCGTCAAAGGCGGGTTAACCGAATCCGGCTATGAATTTCCGGTGCGCCGTGCTGCTTCGGTTTGCGCAATTTTGATCGTGGATGTCGGTTTTGGCCGGGCAAAGCCGCAAATCCGCCGTGTGCGACAGAATGATGAAGATAAAAGCGGGCAAACGGCGCCGATGGGGCCGGAGTCGGGATCGAGGAGACCTGTTCAATGAGCGAAGCAGCAGCCCGGAGACGAAGCCGTGGCGGTGGCGGTGCCGCCCGCCGCGCGGAACGCACGGCCGTCAGCATTGAAACCGCCAAGTATATCGAGCGGAACATCCCGCTCTTCGAGGTGCTGAACGAAGAGGCGCTCGACATCATCGAACAGAATGCCGAGACGGTGCTCGAGGAGATCGGCGTCAATTTCGTCGAGAATCCCAAGGCGTTGCAGCGCTGGCGCGATGTCGGCGCGGATGTCGAAGGAGAACGGGTGCGCATTCCGCGCGGCCTGGCGCGGGAGCTGATCAAGACCGCGCCCGGCGAATACACCCAGCACGCCCGCAACCCCGAGCGCAGTGTGGTCGTCGGCGGGCGAAACCTGGTCTGTGCCCCGGTCTACGGCCCGCCCTTCGTGCGCGACATGGACCACGGCCGCCGCTATGCGACGATGGCGGATTTCGAGCAGTTCGTGAAGCTGGGCTACATGTCGCGCTGGCTGCACCATTCGGGCGGCACCGTGTGCGAACCCACCGACATTCCGGTGAACAAGCGCCATCTCGACATGCTCAAGGCGCATATGACCCTGTCGGACAAACCCTTCATGGGCTCGGTCACCGACCCCAGCCGCGCGCAGGACAGCGTCGACATGTGCGGCATCCTCTTCGGCGACGATTTCGTGCGCGACAACACGGTGATGACCTCGCTGATCAACATCAACTCGCCGATGACCTTCGACGAGGTGATGATGGGCGCGCTGGAGGTATACGCCCGCAACAACCAGGCCTGCATCATCTCGCCCTTCATCGTCGGCGGGGCGATGGCGCCGGTGTCGGTGGCGGGCACGCTGACGCAGGTTCTGGCAGAAGTGCTGGCCGGGATCGCCTATTCGCAGATCATCCGCCCCGGCGCGCCGGTCATCTTCGGGGCCTTCGTGACCTCGATCGACATGAACAGCGGCGCGCCCACCTTCGGCACGCCGGAGGCGTCGCTCATTACCTATGGCGCGGGGCAACTGGCGCGGCGCTACGGCTTGCCGTACCGGTCGGCCGGGTCGTTCAACGGCTCCAAACTGCCCGACGCGCAGGCGGCCTACGAGTCGGCCAACAGCCTGAACCTCGGGCTGCTGTCGGGCGTGAACTTCATGCTGCACTCCTGCGGCTGGCTCGAAGGGGGGCTGGTGTCCAGCTTCGAGAAGTTCGTCATGGATGCCGACCAGCTTGGCGCGCTTCAGAACATGGCGCGCGGCGTCGACATGACCGAGAACGGGCAGGCGATGGACGCGATTCGCGAAGTTGGGCCCGGCGGGCATTACCTCGGCTGCGCCCACACGCAGGCGAACTTCAAGCAATCCTTCTGGCGCTCGGACCTGCTCGACTACAAGCCGTACGAGCAATGGGCCGAGGAAGGCGAGCGCGATACGATGACGCTCGCCAACGTCAAGGTGAAGCAGACGCTGGCGAACTATCAGCAGCCGGCGCTTGACCCGGCGATCTCGGAAGCGCTCGACGCCTTCGTCGCCGACAAGAAGGCCTCGATGCCCGACGCCTTCTCCTGATCCGGCTGGGCGGCGGCGCGCATGAGCCGCACCTCGCCCGGAATCGCGATCACCACATCGACATGGCGCGCCGGCGAATAGCCGGCGTAGTCATGTCTGCGGAGCTGGTTCAGCTCTCCCTCGATTTCGAGCAGGGTTTGGAGCACCGCCTCGCTGTCGGGGTGATGCAGGTCGCCCAGGTGGCGCCGCAGGGTTCTTTCCCGGTTGTAGATTCCAACGCCGATGCGCGCCGCCTCGATCAGCAGGGCAGGGCGGCGCAGGTGCGCGAGGTTGGGGATTGGCTTGGTCATGGCAGTCTCCGGTCCAGGCAGAATGACGTTTGGACGAAGCAATCTGGCACAACCTGAATCGGTGTTGCGCGGGGCATTTGATCACCGAACGGTTGTGTTTCCGTTTGTTTACCAATTCGCAACAATGATGACCGGACCGTTCCTAGTTAACCAACCGGTAACGAATGAGACCTTAACTTGAGCGGCTTCTGCGGGGTGGCCGCGGACCAGGGGACCATCTGTTGCCGACAGAGATCAGGAGGAGACGGCATGTCACATGTCTCGCCTTCCGCCGACATTGCGGAACAGTTGCCGTGCTGGGTGCCCAAGGAGGCGCTGGCCTATCTTCTTCACACCGAAACCGGTCAGCCGATCCGGGCGCTGGCACGGGAAGCGGGGGTTCATGCCTCGACCGTCCTGCGGCAGGTGCGGGCGCTGGAGGCACGGCGCGAGGACATCCTTGTCGACCAGGGCCTCAGCCGCCTCGGTCGCCGGGTCGTGGCGGCCGAGGCGCGGGCATTGGACGCCGATCCGAACGTGCCCTCGATGGACGAGCTGTCGCAGGAGGCGCGACGCGTGCTGCGGCTGCTGTGCGAACCGGGGGCGGTGCTGGCGGTCGCGGCGGAAATGGACAAGGCCGTCGTCGTCGCCGAGACCGAAGAGGGCGGCACGGCGCGCCGCCTCGTCGTCGACCATGCCTCGGCCGAGGCCATGGCGCTGGCAGGCTGGATCGCCTGCGAAGACCCCGGCCGCGTGTCACGGTATCGGATCACCGCCGCGGGGCGCGATGCGCTCAAGCGGATGGTGGCCGATGCCGAAAACCGCGCCTTCGGTTTCAGCGAGGCGCCGGCGCGGTTCGACCATGTCGGGATCGCGAAGCGCGAGGAGGTTTCCCGGGCTCACGCGGAGATGCGCAGCCGCTGCCAGGCCGCGGAGACCCCGCTGACCCTGCTGTCCCGGCGCCGTGACCGGAGCGGGCGGAAATTCCTGTCGGACGACCTGGTGCGCGCCGGAGAGCGGCTGCGTGAAGACTACGAGATGGCCGATATCGGCTGCCGTTCCGATGAAAGCTGGGATCGGTTCCTGACCAAGGCGGAGGCCGCGAGATCCGACCATGGCGGTGCCACCGCCGCGAGGTCGCGCGTTCTCGGGGCGCTGCGCGATCTCGGGCCGGGGCTGGGGGACGTGGCGCTGCGGTGCTGCTGTCACCTCGAAGGGCTGGAAAGCGCCGAGAGGAAGATGGGCTGGTCGGCGCGGTCGGGCAAGGTGGTGCTGCGCATCGCCCTGCAGCGGCTGCGGCGCCACTATGACAGGCTGGGGGATGGCGGCGCCCTGATGGGCTGACCTTCCGTTACCCGGCGACGAGCCACCCCACGGCGAAGGCCACGACCGCGCAGATCACCCCGACGAGGACCGTTTCACCGACCGAGCGGAACAGCCGCTCGCCGGTCGCGCTCCAGCGGAGCAGGCCGAGGCTGACCAGCGCCAGCCCGGTCGCGGCGACCGACAGCAGGAAGGTTCGGTCGTCGGGCGGCAGCAGAAAATAGGGGGTCAGCGGGATCGCCCCGAAAACCACGAAGGACAGGAAGGTGGACAGGCCGCTGACGAGGGGGTTGTCCTCTTCCGGGTGCGACATGCCGAATTCGTAGGTCATCATCAGGTCGGCCATGATGTCCGGATGGCGCGAGAGGATTTCGGCGGCGGTGTCGGCCTCGCCCGCCGGGATGCCGCGCTGGCGGAGGATCTCGAAAAGCTCCATCCTTTCGTGATCCGGGTCGTTGGCGATCTCTTCCATCTCGCTCTGGCGGCGCGCGCGGTAGAGGTCGTGCTGTGACCGGAGCGACAGGAACTCGCCCAGCCCCATGCTGACCGCGTCGGCAAAGAGGTTGGCCAGCCCGAAGACCAGCACGGCCAGCCCGCCCACCTGCGCCACCCCGTCCGCGGCGGCCCCGGCGAAGCCCGCCACGATGGCGAAGGTGGTCACGATTCCGTCATTGCCGCCATAGACGATCTGCTTGAGATGTTCCTGCATCCGGCCGAGCTTGTGCGCCTCGCGCCTGTGTGCCTGCCAATCCATCGACCTGCCTGTCTTTCCGGGAAACCATGTGCGCCGGGGCAGGATACGGGGCCGGCCAGGTGGCGCAACCGTTGATCGGGCGGGGCAGGGGGTGGGCACTCGTTACATCAAGGCGCCGCACACACCGGCGCGGCCGCAGAACTGGTACATCCCACCGCGATGCATTATGCAGGGGAGGAGTTACCAAACAGTTCGCGGGGGAAATTCCGTGCGTGACATCAAGATCCCACAACAGCGCCATCCCGAAAAGGCCCATCGCCCGGACAATGCGCAGCCCAAGAAGCCGCATTGGATCAGGGTGAAGGCCCCGGATGGCGACGGCTATCGCGAAACCAAGAGAATCATGCGCGAGCACAAGCTGGTGACAGTTTGCGAAGAGGCGGGCTGTCCGAATGCGGGCGAGTGCTGGAACCAGGGCCACGCCACCATGATGATCATGGGCGATACCTGTACGCGCGCCTGCAGCTTCTGCAACATCGCAACCGGCAAGCCGCCAGAGGCGCTCGACCCGTTCGAACCGGGGCGAGTGGCCGATGCTGTCCAGAAACTGGGGCTGAACCACGTGGTCGTCACCTCGGTCGACCGCGACGATGTCGATGACGGGGGCGCTGCCCATTTCGCGCAGACGATCCGCGCGATCCGGCACCGCAGCCCCGGCACCACGATCGAGATCCTGACGCCGGATTTCCTGCATTGCGATCCGGCCGTTCTGAAGGTGGTGGCCGATGCGCGGCCGGATGTCTTCAACCACAACCTCGAGACGGTTCCGGGGCTTTACCCCGCGGTCCGGCCCGGGGCGCGGTATTTCCACAGCCTGCGCCTGTTGCAACGGGTCAAGGAGATGGACCCGACGATCTTCACCAAGTCGGGCATCATGGTGGGCCTTGGCGAAACGCGCGAGCAGGTGCGGCAGGTGATGGACGACATGCGCGCGGCAGATGTGGATTTCCTGACCATCGGCCAGTACCTTCAGCCGACGCCAAAGCACCACGCCGTCGACCGTTTCGTCACGCCGGACGAGTTCGCGGCCTACGAGAAAGCGGCCTTCGGGAAGGGGTTCCTGATGGTCTCGGCGACGCCGCTGACGCGGTCGTCCTACCACGCGGGCGATGATTTCGCCCGGCTCAGCGCCGCGCGGCAGGAGCGCCTGGGCGCCTGACGAGAGGCAGGGCGCCCCAGCCCGTGGCGCCCGCAAGGGCCGGCTTCAAACGAAAAACACCGGCAGGGAAACCCGGCCGGCGCTTTGATGCAGTGCGCTGTGCCTTCGGGCGTTGCCGGGGCTCAGCTGCCCCAGCTGCGTACCGGCCCGCAATCCATGTGGACGAAGTTGCTGCGGGTGTAGCGGCCGACGCCGCCACCGTGGCAGGCCATCGCCGCGCGGTACATCTGATTGACCGAACGCGACCCGAGCCGAAGATCGGCGGCCTCGCCCTTGAGGTGGCGCGAATTCTTGGCCACGCCGCCCGACCGGCTGCGAAGCATGGCGTTGGTTTCGGGGCTGCGGTAGCCCGAGATCAGCATGTAAGGCTCGCTCACATCCAGCATGTTGTGCGCCGCCGTCATGATGTCGATGGTGCGAAGGTCGATGTCGATCACGCCGTCCGTGCGCCAGTCGCGCATGAAATAGCTGATTTCCCGGACCGCGTCGCGAATGTACTCGCCCTCGATCCAGTAGATCGTGTCGAGCGTTTCGCCGGTACGGGGGGAGGTCATCCGAATGCGGCGGATATCGCCGGCCCCTTTCAGAAAACCTGTTGCGTTTGAAAAGGTGGGTGCTGCCACCACGGTTGTTGCTGCGAATGCACCCAGCAGGGCGCGCCGCGTCATGCTCAACGAGCTACTGTCTGTCATAGTGTATGCGCCTGTCCCGTCGCTTACCTGTGTTCTCCGCCATTGTGGCGGCTCTGCCATCCATCCCCAGATGTGCGATTTTTATGACATATTCAGTTTTTGCAAAAAAGGGGGCTATGTCGAAACTTTTACCGTTCAAGAGGTTTCGGCAGAATCTCGCGCAAAATTCCGTCCATGTGCCTATTTTGCGCGGTGCAGGCGGCGCATACACTGCAGTCGGGAAAAAAGGTACATGCACTGTCGAACTTTTGAATGGACAGAAATTGCCCATCGCGCATGATCCATTACATTGATTGATGAAATTGCCAATTCAGGGGAGACGACATGATTCTGAAATCCTTGGGGGCCAGTCTCCGGGTATCGGGTTTGGCGATCGCGTTTTCGGCGATCGGTTACAGTGCCTCGGCCGCCGAGGCCGCTCTTACCGCGTTCAAACAGGCCGTGGCCGAAGCCGCCTCGTCGGACCGCGACATAGCGGCCTTCTACCGCTCGAACAAGTTCGGGGCGGTCTGGACCGGTACGGCGGACGAGGATCGTGCCCGCCGAAGCGCCCTTCTGTCCGCGATGAAGACCGCCTCGATGCACGGCCTTCCCGCCTCGCGCTATGACACCGACCGCCTGCTGCGCGTGCTGTCCGACGTGAACACGCCGCGCAAGCGCGGTTTCGCCGAGGTGGAGATGACCAAGGCGTTCATCCAGATCGCGCGCGACATGCAGTCCGGGGCGCTGGACCCGGCCTCGATCGACGACGGCATCAAGCGCAACGGCGTCTACAAGGATGCGAAGACCTACCTGACCGGGCTGGCCGAAAGCGGCCATCCGCGCGCCTATTTCCGCACGCTGGTGCCGCAGACGCGCGAGTATGCGCGCCTGATGAAAGAAAAGATGCGGCTCGAGCGGCTGATCGAGAATGGCGGCTGGGGCCCGACGGTTCAGGCAGGCTCGCTCGAGAAGGGCGAGAGCGGTCAGGCCGTCGTCGCCCTGCGCGACCGGCTGATGACGATGGGCTATCTCGGGCGCACGTCGACGATGGTCTACGACGACAATATCGAGAAGGCCGTGCTGAAGTTCCAGTCGGCCCACGGGCTCGAGCCCGATGGCAAAGCCGGCTCGAACACCATCGACGAGATCAACACCTCGCCGGCCACGCGGCTGGCCTCGGTGCTGGTGGCGATGGAACGCGAGCGCTGGCTCAACACCGAGCGCGGCGAGCGGCATATCCTGGTGAACCTGACCGATTTCTCGGCCCGGATCATCGACAACGACATCATCACCTTCGAAACCCGCGCCGTGGTGGGGGCAAACTCGCAGGACCGCCGCAGCCCGGAATTCTCGGACGTGATGGAACACCTCGTCATCAACCCAACCTGGAACGTGCCGCGGTCGATCACGGTGAACGAATACCTCCCGCAGATGCAGCGCAATCGCAACGCGGCGGGCCATCTGCGCCTTTACGACGGTCAGGGGCGGCAGGTGAGCCGGGCGAATGTCAACTTCAACGCCTACAGCGCGCGCAACTTCCCCTACGACCTCAAGCAGCCGCCGTCGAACAGCAACGCGCTGGGGCTGGTGAAGTTCATGTTCCCCAACAAGTACAACATCTACCTGCATGACACGCCCAGCAAACACCTGTTTGCCCATGCGCGGCGCGCCTATAGCCACGGCTGCATCCGGCTGGCGCAACCGTTCGAGTTCGCCTACGAGATCCTGTCGAAGCAGACGGACGACCCGAAGGCGCTGTTCCACCGGATTCTCGACACCGGTCAGGAAACGCAGGTCGACCTCGAAACCAAGGTCCCGGTGCATATCATCTACCGGACGGCCTTCACCAACGCCAAGGGCGAGCCGCAGTACCGTCAGGACGTGTATGGCCGCGACGCCCGGATCTGGGCCGCGATGAAGAATGCCGGCGTCTCGTCTCCGGCGGTGTACGCGGCGGACATGCAGATCCCGGAGCCGCAGTATTTCTCGCAGCCGCAGCCCCGCCAGACCCGGCAGGCGCAGCCGCAGACAGTGCAGGTGTCGCAGCCGCGCACGCAGGTGCGTGTCGTCAACCAGCCGCGGTACCAGACCCGGTCGCAACAACCGCGGGCGTCTCAGTCCTCCAGCCTGAACCTGCGGTCGCGGGACCGGTAACACCGGCCGCTCTTGCAGCAGAATTGCCCCCCGCCGCGGCGGGGGGCTTTTTCGTTCCGGCCCCGGCGGAGGCGGCGGGCCAAAGGCACGCGAAATCGCCCTCTTGCCGTGGCGGAGGGGTTTCACTGGCGCCTCAAGGCGGCTAAATCTTTCCGGCAGCACGAGGGGAGTCTCATGGGCTATACGATTGAGCAGATTGCGGCCGCGCTGGGAACGCAGGCCGTGGGCGATGCCGGGATCGAGGTCGACGGCCTGGCCGAACCGGCGGATGCGGGGCCGCGCCACCTGGCGCTGGCCATGAAACCGCAGTTTGCCGACCGCCTCGGCGATGGCGCGGCCCGGGCCGCCATTCTCTGGGTCGAGGCCGACTGGCAGGCGCTGGGGCTCGAGGCCGCGATTATCGCGCCGCGCCCGCGCTATGCCATGTCGGGCCTGACGGCGATGCTCGACCCGGGGCAGGGCTGGGAGCACGGCATTCACCCGGGCGCGGTGATCCACCCCGAGGCAACGCTGGAAAAGGGCGTCAGCGTCGGCCCGTTCAGCGTGGTGTCGAAGGGGGCCCATATCGGGGCGGGCACGGTGATCGGCCCGCAATGTTACGTCGGCACCAACGCCCGGATCGGCCAGATGAGCCTGCTGCGGGAAGGGGTGAAGATCGGCGCGCGGGTCACCACCGGCGACCGGTTCATCGCCCAGCCCGGCGCGGCGATCGGCGGCGACGGGTTTTCCTTCGTCACGGCCGAAACCTCGGGCGTCGAGAACGTACGCGAGACCCTCGGCGACCGGGGCGAGGCGCAGGCCCAGACCTGGACCCGTATTCACAGCCTTGGCGGGGTCGAGATCGGCGACGATGTCGAGATCGGCGCCAACACCACCATCGACAGTGGCACCATCCGCAACACCCGGATCGGCCGGGGCACCAAGATCGACAACCTCGTGATGATCGGCCACAATGTCGAGATCGGCGAAGACTGCCTGCTCTGCGGGCATGTGGGCATCGCGGGCTCGGTCAGGGTCGGCAACAACGTGGTCATGGGCGGCAAGACCGGTGTCAGCGACAACGTCTTCATCGGCGACAACGTGATCACCGGGGGCGGCACGATTGTGCTGGCCAACATCCCGGCGGGCCGCGTCATGCTGGGCTACCCGGCGATGAAGATGGAGGCGACGATGGACCTTTTCAAAAACTTCCGCCGGATCAAGCGCCTGTTCGCGGATGTGGCCGAGCTCAAGAAAACGGTTTCCAACCCGTCCGCGAAGGACTAAATCGGGCGCGACAAAAGGAAGAGGGCCGGAGCGATGGATATCAAGGACCGCGTCATTAGGATCATTGCCGAACAGGCCGTGCTCGAACCTTCCGATGTCACGATGGACAGCACGCTGGACGACCTCGGCATCGACAGCCTGGGGTTGGTGGAAAGCATCTTCGCCATCGAGGAAGAGTTCGACATTTCCGTCCCCTTCAACGCCAACGAACCGCAGGAAAGCGATTTCGACATCTCGTCGGTCGCCAGCATCGTTGCCGGAATCGAGAAGCTGGTGGCGGAACAGAAGTCGTGAAAAGGGTCGTCATCACGGGCGCCGGAACGATCAACGCGCTCGGGTTCTCGGTCCCCGAAACCCTGGCCGCGATGCGGGAAGGTCGCTGCGGCATCAGCGAGCTGGAATTCCGCGATGTCGAGCGGCTGGCGATTCGCATCGGAGGGCAGGTGAAAGGCTACGAGCCCGAGGAACGCTTCAACCGGCAGCAGCTTGCACTCTACGATCGCTTCACCCAGTTCACGCTGGTCGCCGCGCGCGAGGCCATCGGGCAGGCGGGGCTGGAGTTTTCCGGCGAACTGGCCGCGCGGGCCGGCGTCGTGCTGGGCAATTCCGGCGGCGGGATGACCACGCTCGACGAGAATTACCGCTCGGTCTACGAAGAGGGCAAGAACCGCGTTCACCCCTTCGTCGTGCCGAAACTGATGAACAACGCGGCCGCCAGCCACGTCTCGATGGAATTCAACCTCAAGGGCCCGAGCTTCACCGTCTCGACCGCCTGTGCCAGTTCCAACCACGCGATGGCGCAGGCCTTCCAGATGGTGCATGGCGGCGTGACCCCAGTGATGATCACCGGCGGATCGGAATCCATGCTGTGCTTCGGCGGGGTGAAGGCTTGGGAAGGGCTGCGCGTCATGTCCAAGGATGCCTGCCGCCCGTTCTCGGCCAACCGCAACGGGATGGTGCAGGGCGAGGGCGCCGGGGTCTTCGTCTTCGAAGAGCTGGAGCACGCCAAGGCGCGGGGCGCCGAGATCCTGGCCGAGGTGGCGGGGTTCGCCATGTCCTCGGACGCGGCCGACATCGTCATGCCCTCGAAACAGGGCGCCGCACGGGCCATCCGCGGTGCGCTGCAGGACGCGCGGATCAACGCCACGGACGTGGGCTACATCAACGCCCACGGCACCGGCACGGCGGCCAATGACAAGACCGAAAGCGCGGCCGTGGCCGACGTGTTCGGCGCCCATGCCGACCGGCTGATGATCTCCTCGACCAAGTCGATGCATGGCCACCTGATCGGCGGCACCGGCGCGGTGGAGCTTCTGGCCTGCATCATGGCCGTGCGCGACGGGATCGTCGCGCCGACCATCGGCTACGAGGAGCCGGACCCGGAATGCGCGCTCGACGTGGTGCCCAACGAGGCACGCGAGGCGCATGTCGAGGTGGCGCTCTCCAATGCCTTCGCGTTCGGCGGGCTGAACGCGGTTCTGGCGCTCAAGCGGTTTTCCTGAACACCTCTCAAACGAAAAACGCCGCCCGTTCCGGCGGCGTCTTCCTTGTTCTTGATGGGTCGGAACCTCAGTTCGGCGCGACCGACACGTTCTCGTAGGCCTTGGTGAACCCGGACAGCGACGCGCGGATCACCACGGTCTGGTCAGGCGCCTGCGCCGGGACGATCGTCAGCAGCGCCTCGCTGCCGGCCTTGAGCGAGTCGATATCGGCCTGGGTGAAGCCGATGCGGGCAAAGCAGCCGACCATCGAGCAGAAGGAATAGTTGTAGGCCTTCGCCTGGCCGCTATCGACCGCGATCTTCAGGCCCTGCGGCAGCAGCGTGCCCAGCGGCACGACGATGGTGGCGCCGGCCACGGCCTGGCTGTCGTCGGGCAGCTTGAACAGGCTGAACTCGGCCACCGGGTTGCCGGCATCCTCGCGCAGAAGCTGGTACATCTGGCAGGGGTCTTCCTCCGCCTCGCTGCGGAAGCACTGAAGCTGCCAGTCGCCATAGGTTTCCTTGACGTAGGACGGGTCTTCCTGAACTTCCTGGCCCATGTCGAGCGTGTTGGCGTCGGCGGTGCCTTCCTCGGCCTGGGCTTCCGTCTCGGTTTCTGTCTCTGTCTGGGTCTGGGCGTCGGTCTCGGTCTCGGTTTCGGTCGTGGCGTCGGATGTCGTGTTATCCTGGGCCATGGCTACGGAACCGGCTGCCAGAAGTGCAATGACCGGCAGGGTGAAAAGAAATCTGGACATGAAATCCCCGTTCTGGTGATCAGTGTATTGTCGTCGTTCCCGAGGCCGGGAACGGGCTGAGGAGATAAAATCGCACCGGTCGGCAGGTTTCAAGGCTTTCCGCCATGTGCATGCCGTCGCCTCCCATAAAAAAGGAAAAGAGACCTTTCGGTCTCTTCCCCTGTTTCTCCCTGCCGGACTGGCCGACTTAGTTATTGAGCGAACGCTATGACAGTTACCGCAACCCGTCAACAGGAATGGTTCAAAATTTTTGATGGCCCTGTTAAGGGCCGAAAATGGGCCTGAATTTCGGCGCCCGTGACGGGCCCTGAAAGGCCGAAAAAAGGCCGCACCGAAACGGCGCGGCCAGTCTGACAGGGAGGAAGTCGCCCCGGCGCCAAGAGGACATGAGGCCCGGGGCAATTTGAAGGTGCCAGACAATGATTAACTTAGTATGTTCAGACCGAGGAAAAATTGGGACAGGGGCCTAACAAATTGGAAAACAAGGTTTTTATTGGTGGCGGTGGGGAGGGTTACAGCCTTCCGCAGGGTCTGACGCTGAACTATGCCAACCGCCACGGGCTGATCGCCGGGGCGACTGGCACGGGCAAGACGGTGACCCTCCAGATCCTGGCCGAGGGGTTCTCTGCCGCGGGGGTGCCGGTTTTCCTCTCCGACGTGAAGGGCGACCTGTCGGGGCTTGCCGCCTCCGGCAGTGCCGAATTCAAGCTCCATGACGCCTTCACCAAGCGCGCCTCAACCATAGGTTTCAACGACTACAAATACGAGGCCTTTCCCGTCACTTTCTGGGACCTGTTCGGCACGCAGGGACACCCCGTTCGCACCACCGTCGCCGAAATGGGGCCGCTCCTGTTTTCCCGCCTCCTGCAGCTGACCGAGGCGCAGGAGGGGATCATGAACATCGCCTTCCGCGTGGCCGACGAGGAGGGAATGCCGCTGCTCGATCTCAAGGATCTGCAGGCGCTGCTGGTCTGGGTGGGCGAGAACCGTGACGAGCTGTCGCTGCGCTACGGCAATGTCTCGACCCAGTCGGTGGGCGCCATCCAGCGGGCGCTGCTGGTGCTCGAGAACCAGGGCGGCGCCAGTTTTTTCGGCGAACCGGCACTCGACCTTGCCGACCTGATGACCACTGCCGCCGATGGCCGGGGGCAGGTCAACATCCTCGCCGCCGACAAGCTGATGGGCGCGCCGCGGCTTTACGCGACCTTCCTGTTGTGGCTCCTGTCCGAACTCTTCGAGACGCTGCCCGAGGTGGGCGACCCGGACAAGCCCAAGCTGGTCTTCTTCTTCGACGAGGCGCATCTGCTGTTCGACGACGCGCCAAAGGCGCTGGTCAACAAGGTGGAACAGGTGGCCCGGCTGATCCGGTCCAAGGGCGTGGGCGTCTATTTCGTGACGCAGAACCCCGATGACATCCCCGAGGATATCCTCGGCCAGCTCGGCAACCGCTTCCAGCATGCGCTCCGCGCCTTCACCGCCCGCGACCGCAAGGCGTTGCAGCGGGCCTCGGAAACCTACCGGCCCAACCCCCGGTTCGAAACGGTCGACGCGATCCGCGACGTGGGCGTGGGCGAGGCGGTGACCTCGATGCTGGAAGACAAGGGCGTGCCGGGCATCGTCGAACGCACCCTGATCCGCCCGCCATCCTCCAAGCTCGGGCCGGCCAGCGCCGCTGAACGCGAGGCGGCCATGGCGGCCTCGCCGGTCAGGGGCAAGTATGACGAGCTGCTCGACCGGCAATCGGCCTACGAGATCCTCGCCGCCCGGGCAGAAAAGGCCGCCAAGCAGGCCGAAGCCGCGGAAGAGGCGGTGGAAGAAATGCCTCCCGCCGAACGCGAGTTCAACGCGGGCCGCCGTTATTCCGGCACGCGCGTGCCGCGCTCGACCAGCCGTGAGGATCGCAGTTTCGGCCGGAAGTTCGGCGATGCCATGTCGGACGCGGTGATCAAGGAAATGAAGGGCACGACCGGCCGGCGCATCGTTCGCGGCATTCTCGGCGGGCTGTTCAAGGGGCGCTAGGGGCGGATATCCCGCAACCCGTCGAGCAGCGTGTCGTAGAACGCTTCCGCCTTGCGGATACGCGCGGCGGACAGGGTTTTTGCCTCGATCCGCACCAGCACCTCGACCCCCAGCATGAAGGGCAGCCAGACACGGCGCTCGACGTCCTCGAGCGCGAACGCCTCGGCGAAAGCATCGAGGCCCCGGGCGTCGACCCCGAACCGCGCCTCCCCCGATGGGATCAGCCCGCGCCGCGCCATATGCGACAGGAAGCGCGCCATGTCCTTGTAGATCGGCAGCTTGGCCGAGCCGCCCGTGTCGATCCCCGTCAGGCGCGGCCCGTCCGCCAACAGGTTGTTGGGATGAAAATCGCCATGGCTGATCGCCACCCGCCAGCGGCCCGCCTCACGCGGGGCTGAAATGCGCTGCAGCTCGGCCAGCACCGCCGCTTCGGCCCGGCGCAGCCCCCCGTTGCGCTGCCGCGCCATTCCGCGCCCGATCCGCTTGAACCACCCGTCAAGCCGCACCTCCGTCAGCTCTTCGCTGGGCGCGGTATACTTGCGCAGCCACTGCGCGGCCGAAGGCAGGAAATCCGCCCGATGCGCCCTCTCAGTCGCCCGGATCACCTCCATCAGCGGCTGGCCCGGCACCCGCTCCACCACCACGAGCCCCAGTTCCGGCACATGCGCCAGCGGCCTGTTCACCCGGTAATCACCCTCCGACATGTAGCTTTCGGTCCGTTGCAACTCGGCCCAGTCGCGCGCCGCATAGTCCTCGGCATGCTCGATATAGAACCGGAAGATCGCCGGCCGCTCCCCGAAACGCCCCGACAGGATCGCCCGCTTGCCCGGCACCAGCCGAAGCACCTCCTCCAGCGCCGCTTCCGCCAGTCGCGCGTCCCTTTCGGCCAACGCCTCGAAGGACTGCACAAGCGCCATCATCGCATCCATGTCGGGCAGGGGAGAAGGGCCGCGCGTTTTCGCCATGGCCGTCACAATTCCGCAACCTCCATGGGGCGTCAACCGAATTGAACCCCGGTCGCCCCCCGTCTATGGTGACGCCAAATCCGGCAAGACTTGCGAGGCGCCCATGACCGACACCCCCGTTTCCGAAATGTCCTTCGAGGAGGCCATGAAAGAGCTCGAACAGGTGGTCAGCAAGTTGGAGCGGGGCGACGTGGCGCTGGAGGATTCCATCAAGCTCTACGAGCGCGGTGCCGAGCTGAAGAAGCGCTGCGAGAAAAAGCTCAAGGAAGCCGAGGAGAAGGTCGCCGCCATCACGCTCGACGGCGAAGGCAACCCGACCGGCACGACACCCGTCGAAAACTTGTGAGCACCGATCTGGAAGACCGGCTCGCCGGGGTGCGCGCCTCGGTCGAGGCGCATCTGGCCGATGTGCTGGACCCCTTTGGCGCGGGCCCCGTGGCACAGGCGATGCGCTACGCGGTGCGCGGCGGCAAGCGCGTGCGCGCGGCACTGGTGATGGAGGGCGCGCGGCTGCACGGCGTGTCCGACGCCCGGTCGATCTGGCCCGCCTGCGCGATCGAGGCGATGCATGCCTACAGCCTTGTCCACGACGACCTGCCCTGCATGGACGATGACGATCTGCGCCGGGGCCAGCCCACCGTGCACGTGAAATGGGACGAGGCCACCGCCGTTCTGACCGGTGACGCGCTGCAATCGCTGGCCTTCGAACTGGCGGCGCACCCAGAGGGGGCAGAAACGCCCGAGGCCCGCGCTGACCTCGCCCTGACGCTGGCCCGTGCGGCGGGCGGGCAGGGGATGGTGCTGGGCCAGGCGCTCGACATCGCCGCCGAAACCGCCGAGGCGCCGCTGACGCTGGAAGACATCACCGCCCTGCAAGCCGGAAAGACCGGAGCGCTTATCGGCTGGGCCGCCACCGCCGGGCCGCGCATGGCGGGCGCCGATACCGGCCCGTTAAACCGGTACGCCGCCGCCCTTGGCCTCGCCTTCCAGATCCAGGATGACGTGATCGACGTGACCGGCGATGCTGCCGCCGCGGGCAAGGCCGTGGGCAAGGACGCCGCCGCCGGCAAGGCCACCTTCGTGTCGCTTCTGGGCCTCGATGCCGCCCGCGCCCGCGCCGCAGCCCTTGTAGAAGAGGCCTGCGAGGCCATATCTTGCCATGGTCAGGAGGCCGAGCGCTTGCGGCAGCTGGCGCGCTTCGTTATCTCACGCCAGACCTGACGGAAGCGACGAGCCAGAGAGGGGACCCCCTGTGTCAGACCGCCCGAATACACCCCTGCTGGACCAGGTGAAAACGCCCGCCGACATGAAGCGGTTCAGTGATGCGCAGCTCGTGCAGCTGGCCGACGAGCTGCGGCAGGAAACCATCTCCGCCGTCTCCGAAACCGGCGGCCATCTCGGCGCGGGCCTTGGCGTGGTCGAACTGACCGTCGCGCTGCACCACGTCTTCGACACACCCCGCGACAAGCTGATCTGGGACGTTTCGCACCAGTGCTATCCGCACAAGATCCTCACCGGCCGCCGCGACCGCATCCGCACGATCCGCCAGAAAGAGGGGCTCTCGGGCTTCACCAAGCGCACCGAGTCGCCCTATGACCCGTTCGGCGCGGCCCATAGTTCCACCTCGATCAGCGCCGCCCTCGGCTTCGCGGTCGCGCGGGATCTGGGCGGTGTCTGCGACACCGGCCATGGCGATGCCATTGCCGTGATCGGCGACGGCGCGATGAGCGCCGGCATGGCCTTCGAGGCGATGAACAACGCGGGCCACCTGAAGAAGCGCCTGATCGTCATCCTCAACGACAACGAGATGTCGATCGCCCCGCCGGTGGGCGCGCTCTCCTCCTACCTCTCGCGCCTCTACGCCGGCGAGCCGTTCCAGGAATTCAAGGCGGCCGCCAAGGGGGCCGTATCCCTCCTGCCGATGCCCTTCCAGGAAGGCGCGCGCCGGGCCAAGGAGATGCTCAAGGGCATGACCGTCGGCGGCACGCTCTTCGAGGAGCTTGGCTTTTCCTATGTCGGCCCCATCGACGGCCATGACATGCACCAGCTTCTGCCCGTTCTGCGCACCGTGCGGCAGCGGGCGACCGGCCCGATCCTGATCCACGCCATTACCCGGAAGGGCAAGGGCTATGCCCCCGCCGAACAGTCGAGCGATGCGGGCCATGCCCGGGCCAAGTTCGACGTGGTCACCGGAGAGCAGCAGAAGAAACCCTCGAACGCGCCGAGCTATACCAAGGTCTTCGCCAACGCCCTGCTGGAGCAGGCGGCCCAGGATGACCGGATCTGCGCCATCACCGCCGCCATGCCCGACGGCACCGGCCTCGACCTCTTCGAGAAACGCTACCCCAGCCGCTGCTTCGACGTGGGCATCGCCGAACAGCATGCGGTGACCTTCGCGGGCGGGCTGGCGGCGGGGGGCATGAAACCCTTCGCGGCGCTTTATTCCACCTTCCTGCAGCGCGGTTACGACCAGGTCGTGCACGACATCGCCATCCAGAACCTGCCGGTCCGCTTCGCCATCGACCGCGCCGGGCTTGTCGGCGCCGACGGCCCCACCCATGCCGGCGCCTTCGACGTGGCCTACCTTGCCTGCCTGCCGAACTTCACCGTCATGGCGGCGGCGGACGAGGCCGAGCTTGTCCACATGGTCGCCACCGCCGTGGCCCATGACAGCGGGCCCATCGCCTTCCGCTATCCGCGGGGCGAGGGGCAGGGGGTCACCATGCCCGAACGCGGCGAGGTGCTGGAAATCGGCAAGGGCCGGATCGTGAGCGAAGGCGCCCGCGTCGCCATCCTCTCCTTCGGCACGCGGCTGGGCGAGGTGCGCAAGGCCCGCGAGGCGCTGATGCAGCGCGGGATCGAGCCGACCATCGCCGACGCCCGCTTCGCCAAGCCGCTCGATACCGACCTGATCCTCGACCTTGCCGCCCGGCACGAGGCGCTGATCACCATCGAGGAGGGCTCGGTCGGCGGCTTCGGCAGCCACGTGGCCCAGCTCCTGGCCGAGAATGGCGTTTTCGACAACGGCCTGAAGTTCCGCTCCATGGTCCTGCCCGACAGCTTCATCGACCAGTCGAGCCCCGACGACATGTACGCCACCGCCAAGCTCAGCGCGGCGCATATCGAGGCCAAGGTGCTCGACGTCTTGGGCGTGGCCGACCTCAAGGACAAGCGCGCCTGAACGCCACCGAAACGAGAAAGGCCGGGAAAAACCCCGGCCCTTCTTCTTGGTCCCATTATCCCGGGGGTTTGGGGGCTGGCCCCCAATCCACCCGTCGATCTCAAGCGCGACGCCGCCGACGACCACCGCGACCACGGCCTTCCGCTTCCTCGCCCGGCTTCGGTGGGGCCTTGTTGAACCGGATCCACTCACCGCCATGCGGGTCGTTGTTGGTCAGGAAGTTGGCCGCGCGGATCGCCTCCATCTCCTTGCCCGCCTTCGGTTTGGTCGAGCCCAGGCCGAAGAGCTGGCAGAAGGTCTCGTCATCCATGTCGTCGGGCAGCACGATGCCGAGAGCTGCCACCTCGGCCTTCTTGGCCTCGATCTCCGACTGTTTCACCGGTAGCGCGATCGGGTTCATGATCGCGCTGGTCATCCCCGCGCCCATCGCCATCGGCAGGAAGGCGTTGTTGATGCCGTGCCGGTTGGGCAGGCCGAACGAGATGTTCGAGGCACCGCAGGTGGTGTTCACGCCCAGCTCGTCGCGCAGGCGGCGCACCAGGGTAAAGACCTGCTGACCGGCGGTTCCCATGGCGCCGATCGGCATCACCAGCGGGTCGACCACGATGTCATGGGCGGGAATACCGAAATCGGCGGCGCGTTCCACGATCTTCTTGGCGACGGCAAAGCGCACGTCGGGGTCTTCCGAAATGCCGGTGTCGTCGTTCGAGATGGCCACGACCGGCACGTTGTATTTCTTGACCAGCGGCAGCACCAGTTCCAGCCGCTCTTCCTCGCCCGTGACCGAGTTCAGCAGCGGGCGGCCATGCGCGGCCGCCAGCCCGGCCTCGAGCGCGCCGGGAACCGAGCTGTCGATGCAGAGCGGCACATCCACCAGCCCTTGCACCAGCTCGACCACCTTGGTCATCAGCGGCGGTTCGGTCTGGTTCGGATCGGGGTTCGAGTTGTAGACAACGCCCGCGTTGATATCGAGCACGTTGGCGCCCGCCGCGACCTGCGCCAGCGCATCCGATTCCACGGTCGAGAAATCGCCCGCTTCCAGCTCGGCGGCCAGCTTCTTGCGCCCCGTGGGGTTGATCCGCTCGCCGATCACGCAGAACGGTTCATCGAAGCCGATGACGGCGGTTTTGGTTTTGCTCTCGACGATGGTACGGGTCATTTTCGATCCTTCAGGAGGCGTTTGCGGGTTTGGTGGCGTCGCCACCGTTCTCGATCGCCCATGTGGCGTTCGTCTTGATGCCGCCCAGCGGGAAGAAGTGGACGTTGGTGATGTTGAAATCGGGGTTGGCTTCGCGATGCGCGGCCAGGTCGCGCAGCACCTCGTGCGGCTCGTAGGGCAGCAGCAGTTTCGAGACATCCATCGCGCGCTTCTGCAGCACCTTCAGCGAGGGGCCGACACCGCAGGCGATGGCGAACTTGATCAGCGTCTGCAGCTTGGCCGGGCCGGCGATGCCGATATGGATCGGCAGGGTGACGCCCGCGGCCGACAGCCGGTTCGCCCATTCGATCATCGGCTTGGCGTCGAAGGCGAACTGGGTGGCGATGGCCATCTCGGCATCGGTCCGCTCCGAGAATTTCTGCTTCCACTGCAGCGCCTCGTCGACCGCCGCGGTGCCGCCATCGGGGTCGATGTCGCGGTTGCCCTCGGGGTGGCCGGCCACGTGCAGCCGCTTGAAGCCCGCCTTGTCGAACTCGCCGCTTTCCATCAGCTGCATCGAGGAGTGGAATTCGCCATGCGGCTGGGCCACGCCGCCGGCCAGCAGCAGCGCCTGCTCGACCCCGGCCTCGCCGTTGTAGCGGGCGATCCAGTCGGCCAGCGTCGCCTTGTCCTTGATGATCCGCGCCGGGAAGTGCGGCATCACCGGGTATCCCTCGTCGGCCAGCCGCTTGGCGGTGGCGACCATGTCGTTGATCGGCGTGCCCTCGATATGGGCGATATAGACGCGCGTGCCTTCGGGCAGCAGGTCGCGGAAGCTCTCGATCTTTTCGGCGGTGCGGGGCATCACCTCGATCGAGTAGCCTTGCAGAACCGCCTCGAGCCGTCCGTCGGACACGATCGCGGGTTTTTCACGCTTCTTGAAGTTCAACAAAGCCATCACGGCCTCCCATAGCGCAGGTTTTGGGCTCATGCCCAGCCTTCATTGGCGATCAGGGCCTTGATACGCTCCTGATCGTACTCCGCGTCCAGCCGGGCCGCCTCGGCCTCGGCCACGTCCGCCGCCTCTCCCTCGACCGGGTAGGGCGCCGCCTTGCGCCACTCCGCCAGGTAGGTGTCGGTATCCGACGCCCCCACTTTCATCGCGGCGCGGTCGATCGCCTGCTCGAACCTCTCGGGCAGTTGTTTCTTCGCGCCGCGGCGGCCCTTTCCGACGATGACTTGCGCCGGAATGTCCCGCCAGTAGACGATGGTGACATCAACCATGACTGATTCCTCGTTTTCAGTGGCCTCTCTCTAAAGCAGCACGCGCCACCGGCAGGGTCGAATTTCGACAGAACGCGCACATACTGCGACAGTCTGAGCCTGGCGGGCCGTCACGCCCCCGTTCACGAGCATTAGCCGGAAATGCTTTCATATTCATAATGTGAAACGCCAAGAGCTTGCGCGAGGCGCCGCAAGAGCCTACCTTCGACTCAACTCGAAATGGAGGGCGTAAGAATATGGCGCCCAAGCGTCCCGTAAGTGCGGGCGCGATCCCGAAAGCGGTAGAGAGCCCCGCACTGACCCGGCCCGATGCGCCGCCGCTGTACGCGGCGTTGGATCTGGGCACCAACAGTTGCCGTATGCTGATTGCCCGTCCCAAGGGCGGCCAATTTTCAGTTGTCGACAGCTTCTCCAAGTCTGTTCAGCTCGGCTCGGGTCTCGAGAAAACCGGGCGGCTTTCGCGTGCCTCGATCTACCGCACGATCCAGGCGCTGCGGGTCTGCCAGCAGAAGCTCAAGCGCAACAAGGTGGTCAAGATGCGCCTCGTCGCGACAGAGGCCTGCCGCCGCGCCGCCAACGGGCGCGAGTTCATGGACAGGGTCTATCGCGAAACCGGCCTGCGGCTCGAGATCATCCAGCCCCAGCAGGAGGCTCAGCTTGCCGTCGTCTCCTGCGCGCCGCTGGTCAGCCCGAAGACCGAACAGCTTCTGGTGGTGGATATCGGCGGCGGCTCGACCGAGCTGGTCTGGATCGACCTGACCGACGTGCCGCCCCAGGGCCGGGCGCGGGCCATCATGCGGATGCATGGCGGCTTCGACCTGCCCGATGACGGCGGGCCGCGGGCCCGCGTGGTCGACTGGATCAGCGTGCCGCTCGGCGTCGCCACCCTGCGCGACCAGTTCCGCGACGTCGAGGACGACAGCGCCCGCTTCGCCCTGATGAGCTGGTTCTTCGAGGAGAACCTCGCCGAATTCGCCCCTTACAAGGACGAACCCCCGCGCGAGGGCTTCCAGATCGTCGGCACCTCCGGCACCGTCACCACCGTCGCCGCCAGCCACCTGGGCCTCAAGCGCTATGACCGCAACAAGGTCGACGGGCTGCGCATGACCTCTGACGAAATCGACAAGGTGATCCGCACCTACCTCGCCCTCGGCCCCGCCGGGCGGCGCCGCGATCCGCGCATCGGCATCGACCGGCAGGCGCTGATCATGTCGGGGGCGGCGATCCTTCAGGCGCTCTTGCGCTGCTGGCCCACCGACCGGCTGTCTGTCGCCGATCGCGGCCTGCGCGAGGGCATACTCTACGCGCTCATGTCCTCGGACGGGGTGCTCGAAGATACGGACGCATGATGGCCAAGAAACCGGACGGAAAGAACACCTCGGGGCGCGGACAGCGCGATCTGACGGTCAAGGTGAAGACCGCGCGGGGGCGCAAGTCGTCCTCCACCCGCTGGCTGCAGCGGCAGCTCAACGATCCTTACGTGAAGCGCGCGCAGGCCGAGGGCTATCGCGGCCGCGCGGCCTTCAAGATCATGGAACTGGATGACAAGTTCCGCTTCCTCGTCCCCGGCGCGCGGGTGGTCGACCTCGGCTGTGCTCCCGGCGGCTGGTGCCAGGTGGCGGTGCCGCGCGTCAATGCCCTGGGTGAAAAAGCCGGCAAGGCACAGGGCTTCATCCTCGGCGTCGACCTGCAGGAGGTCGAGCCCATCGCCGGGGTCGAGCTGCACCAGCTCGATTTCATGGACGAGGGCGCCGACGACAAGGTCAAGGAATGGCTGGGCGGCAAGGCCGACGTCGTCATGTCCGACATGGCCGCCGCCAGTTCCGGGCACAAGCAAACCGACCATTTGCGCATCATCGCGCTCTGCGAGGCCGCGGCCTATCTCGCCTTCGACGTGCTGGAAGAGGGCGGCACCTTCGTGTCGAAAGTGCTGGCCGGCGGGGCCGAGGGCGAGTTGCAGAAGCTCCTCAAGCAGCGTTTCACCAAGGTCGCCAACGTCAAGCCGCCGGCCTCGCGTTCGGACAGTTCCGAGAAGTTCGTGGTGGCGACGGGCTACCGGGGTGCGCCGGAGTAGTCTCTAATTCTGCGCCGACAGCGTCTGTGCCGCCCGCCTGGCGAAGGCGGCGCTCTCTTCCTGCAGGGTCTCCTTCGCCAGCGACGTCTCGCGGCGCAGCGCCGCAAGATTGTCCTGGCGGATCAGTTCGAACAGCCGCGCATGGCGCAACAGGGTGACGGGCATGGGCAGCGGGGCAGGGCGCAAGGCACGAATCTCCAGGTACTCGTAAGAAGCTACAATAGCCGGAGTTACCAACCGATTGAGGCACAATTTGCCCGAAACGAGGGGAATAGCGTGACGAACCGCCCTAGATCGTCAACACCAGCGCCAGCGACAGCAGGGTCAGCGCGCTGGTGCCCACGATGATCTGCGCGATCCGGTCGGCCCGCACGTCGTAGAGCAGCGCCATGCTGAACGCCATCGCCCCGGCGGGGCCCGCGGCGGCAAGGATGAATTGCTGGCTTTGCGGGGTCCAGCCCGGCGAGACGGCCGCGAAGACGGCCCAGACCAGCGCCGGAAAGGCCAGCATCTTGATCGCCCCGACCGTCAGCACCACCGGATCGGCCGACATCCGTGTCTTCGACAGCACCACGCCCAGGGCAAACAGCGCGATCGGCGGGGCGGCGGCACCGTTGAAGTCGATGAACGTATCCACCGGCCCGGGCATGTCCACCTGCGCCACCCCGGCGATCAGCCCGGCGAGGATGGCCACGATCAGCGGCATCCGCACCAGCTTCCCGGCGATCGCCCCGGCGTGCCAGGCCTTGTTGCCGTACAGCTCGAGGAAGATCAGCGACCCCGCGAAAAGAAACAGCACATCCAGCACGATGACCGACACGACCGGCCCCACGCCATCCACGCCGTAAACAAGTTGCGAAATCGGCAGGATATACATCACCGTGTTGGAAAAGACCGCGCAGACCCCCAGCAGCACGGCCTCGGTCACGGCACAGGCAAAGAGCTTCCGGGCACCGAAGAACACGATCGTGAAGATCACGGCTTCGCCGGCGGCATAGATCAGCAGCTTGTCCCAGACGAAGGCGCCGAAATCCGACCGTGCGAGCAGCCCGAACACCAGCACCGGCATCGGGATCGACATGGCGAACCGGTTGATGATGCGCGCGTTTTCCTCGGTCGCCCGCCCGGTGCGGCCCAGCAGGTAGCCGATGATGGCAATCGCGAAGATCGGCAGGATCGGGTCGGTCAGAACCTTGATGATACTGGACAATCGCACGCTCCTTTCCCGCATCATTAGAGCAGTGACCGGGGAATGCAAACATCGCCCCGTCCGAGCCCGGTGGCGCGGCTCGTCCCATAAGGGAACTGCCGTCTTGTGTTCCGTGTCCGCGGCATCCTAGATTGTCCCGGTTTCGACGGTCCGCCCCGGATTGATCGACGAAAGAGGGCCTAATCAGGTATGGGCAGGAAAACGCGCCATTGCACGCCCCGGAGGTTTCGTGCCCAAACCTGCTCAACGTTGAGGAATATCAGTATCATATACACCAACCTTCAGGTGAACACGTGACCCCGGGCGCCCGCGTGGCCGCCGCGATCGCGGTCCTCGACCAGGTGCTTGACGGCCAGCCTGCCGAGCAGAGCCTCACCCGTTGGGCCCGCGGCGCCCGCTATGCCGGCTCGAAAGACCGCGCCGCCGTCCGGGATCATGTCTTCCAGGCCCTGCGCTGCCTGCGATCCTACGCCTGTCTCGGCGGCGCCCGAACGGGCCGCGGGGTGATGATCGGCGCAATCCGGGCCGAGGATACCGACCCCGAGACGCTCTTCACCGGCGAGGTCCATGCCCCGGCGCCGCTGACCCCCGAGGAGCGCACGGCCGGCGCCCCGCCCGAGGCCGACGGCGACCGGCTCGATCTGCCTGACTGGCTCGTCACGGCCTTCCGCGAGACCCTCGGCAATGAGGCCGAGGCCGCCGCGCATGCGCTCCGGTCCCGTGCGCCGGTGACCCTGCGCGTGAATATTCGCCTCAAGAACCTGTCGCAAGCCATTGAATTTCTGAAGGAAGAAGGCATATCCGCCCATCCGGTCGATATCGCGCCGACCGCCCTCATCGTCTCCTCCGGTGCCCGCCGCATCGCCGGGTCTGCCGCCTACCGGGACGGGATCGTCGAGTTGCAGGACGGCAGCAGCCAGGCCGCGATGCACGCGCTCACGCTGGCGCCCGGCAGCAGGGTGCTCGACTACTGCGCCGGCGGCGGTGGCAAGACCCTCGCACTCGCCGCCCGTCACGACGCCACCTGGTTCGCCCACGACGCCGAGCCGGCCCGCATGAAGGACCTGCCGCCACGTGCCGCCCGCGCCGGCTGCGACGTCACGCTCCTGTCCGCCGCCGACCTGGCCGGCCACGCGACTTACGACCTCGTCCTCTGTGACGTCCCCTGTTCCGGCAGCGGCACCTGGCGGCGGGCGCCGGAGGCCAAATGGCGACTTGCGCCCGGCCGGCTGTCGGAACTGACGAAATTGCAGACCGAAATCCTGGAACGCGCGGCGGCACTGGTGCGTCCCGGCGGTACGCTGGTCTACACGACCTGCTCCATCCTGCGCGCGGAAAACGAAGAGAAAACTTAAGAGTTCCTAGTGAATTCAAGCGACTGGACGCTGAAGTTACAGCAAAGATGGCCCGTTTCGGACACCGGAGACGGCTTTTACCTGGCGCAGTTCACTGCGCCCGGATGACGCAAGCCACAACCTTGACCTGCAGAATTCGGCGCCGTTAAATCATGCTTAATCATTTTGAGAAAAACAGGGGATATCGCTGTTTTTCATTCGGGGCACGGTTTTGCACTTCGACACGGCTGACGAGTCTTCTACGCAACGCGCGGTGGCGCAACTCCGGCCACGCGGCATGGCGATCCTCGGCGCGGCGCTGCTTTTCGCCGCGGCGGCCCTGCTCTCCGGCGGCGGTCTCGCCCGGCTGACATTCGTTCTCACGGCGGTGCTTCTGGCTCTGGCCGCGATCTGCATCTGGGTCGTGGTCCGGCGCACCGACCGGGCCGACCGCGCTGCCGTGCGACACGTGGCCGATTTCTTCGCCCATGATCCCGTGCCGGTGGCCCTGACCGGGCCGGACCTGGTGCTGCTTTACGCCAATCCTGCCGCGCGCTCGGCCTTCGGTGGCGAGGATGAAACGACGTTGACCGGGCTCCTGGATGCGGAACTGGCCAACGTGTCGGCCTTCCTGTTCGACATGGAACGAGAGGTCCGCACCCGCGGCGCCGCGCTGCGCGAGGTCGACAGGCCCGATGGAAGGCTCTCGGTCAGCGTCCATTCGACCGGCGGCGACCGTTGCCTCTGGCGCGTGCACTTCACGGCCTCTCCGTCCGGACCGGCCGTGCCGGGCGGCGCGGTCCCGGTCGTCCGCCTCGGGGCAGGGGACGAGGTGCTCGGCCTCAACGACGCCGGCCAAAGGCTGCTCGGCGCCCGCGGCGGCGAGTGCGAGGCGTTCTGTCCGCAGGGGCCGCTTCGCGCGGGCCAGGTCTGCACGATCCTGACCGAGGAGGGCCCGGCCGGCCGTCTGGTGGCCGACTGGCCCCGTGAGGACGGCACGCGCGACGTCTTCCTTTTCCCGCCCGTCGCCGCGGCGGAGGACGCGCCGGACGGCTGGGCCTTCTTCGAGGCGCTGCCGGTGCCGCTGCTCAAACTGTCGCGCGACGGGCGGCTCCTGCTGTCGAACCGGCCGTCCCGCGCGTTGCTGGCGATCGACAGCGCCGAGGGCCGGCGGCTGGCCGACGTGCTGGAAAGCCCCGGCCGCCCGCTGCCGGACTGGCTCGACGATGCGGCCGCCGGGCGCGGCACGGTCCAGGCCGAAACCGTCCGCGTCAGGCGCGAGGATCGGGAGGTGTTCGTGCAGGTGGCACTGACGCCCGCGATCGACAATGGCGAAGCCGTGCTGATCGCCGTCCTGCACGATGCGACCAAGTTCAAATTCCTCGAAGCCCAGTTCGTCCAGAGCCAGAAAATGCAGGCCATCGGCCAGCTCGCGGGCGGGGTGGCGCATGATTTCAACAACCTTCTGGCGGCGATCTCGGGTCATTGCGACCTTCTGCTTCTGCGCCACGAGCAGGATGACGGCGATTATGCCGACCTTGTGCAGATCAGTCAGAACGCCAATCGGGCCGCGGCCCTTGTCAGCCAGCTGCTGGCCTATTCCCGCAAGCAGACCCTGCGGCCGCGGGTCATCGACCTGCGCGAGGTGCTGTCGGATCTGACGCATCTTCTGAACCGGCTGGTCGGCGAAAAGGTCACGCTCGAGGTCAGCCACGATCCCGAGCTCTGGGCCGTGCGGGCCGACAAGCGGCAGCTTGAGCAGGTGCTGATGAACCTCGTGGTCAACGCGCGCGACGCCATGCCCGACGGGGGCGACATCACCATCACCACCGGCAACCGGATCCTGAAGGAGCCGCTTCGCCGCGACAGGGCCGTCGTGGCGCCGGGCCGCTACGTTGCCGTCACCGTCACCGATCGGGGGGCGGGCATCGCGGCCGATCATCTCGAAAAGATCTTCGAGCCCTTCTTCACCACCAAGCGGCCGGGCGACGGCACCGGGCTGGGCCTGTCGACCGTCTACGGCATCATGAAACAAACCGGCGGGTTCATTTTCGTCGACAGCACGCCGGGCGAGGGCACCCGCTTCCTCATGCTGTTCCCGGCACACGAGGCGCCCGCGCGGGTGGCCGCGCCCGCGCCGCTGCCCTCGCTGCGCGACGCCAAGGCGGAGGGGGTCGTGCTGCTGGTGGAAGACGAGGCGCCGGTGCGCGCCTTCGCCAGCCGCGCCCTGAAAATGAGGGGGTTCACCGTGCTCGAGGCCGACTCGGCCGAGGCCGCGCTGAAGATCCTCGAGGATGACGGCCTGCATATCGACGTCTTCCTGACCGACGTCATCATGCCGGGGATGGACGGGCCCTCCTGGGTGCGGGAGGCGCTGACGACCCGCCCCGACACGCAGGTGATCTTCATCTCGGGCTACGCGCCGGAAACCTTCGGCGAGAGCGAGACCGAGGTGCCGAACTCGGTCTTCCTGCCCAAGCCGTTCTCCCTCACCGAACTGACCGAGACGGTCGGCGCCCAGGTCAGCGAAGGCCGCAACCGCCCGGCCTGACATCTCGAAACCGCGGCCCCGGGCTCTACGTTTCCGTGTCCGCCCGCGCGTTCAGCGCCTGCCAGAGGCGGAGGTCATCCTCGCCCGGTTCGGCCCCGTCCGCGTCGGCGGCATCATGATGCAACAAGGTGCCATCGTAGAAATCGCGCCAATCCTTCTGCAGCCCGGTATCCCGGACAAAGCGGGACATCGGCCGGGAAAACAACGGGTCGCGCAGCCCCTCGCCGCTGAACCGCAACAGTGTGACGGGCATGGTCTCCGCCAGGTCCAGAAGCTTCCTGTTCGTCACCCGCCACAGCGCCAGCCCTTCGGCCAGGGACAGGAGGGCGCCGACGTGTTCACCTCCCCGAGGAAAAGCCCGGCCGCCTCCAGGCAGGCGGAGACGAGCGAGATGCCGCTTCGATGCATCCCCAGCACGGTGACGGGTGGTGACATCCTATCCATGGTACCATTTCTCGATCACGCTGCCCCCATCGTAATCCAGGCCGGTATCCACTTCGAAATCGTACTGCGGGCGCGCATAATCCGCCCCCGTGACCCGCCTGTACTCCTCGCGGCTGTCGCCGAAATAGTCCGGGCGCGCGGTCGCGGCGCCCCCGTGGAACTGGTGGAACGTGGCCTCTCCGAGCAGGAGCACGTTGCGCGCGCCCCGCGAGATGACATAGCGCCGGAAGATCTCGAGATTGCAAAGCCCCCCGCCAGGCCTGTGGCCGGGTCGGAGCCGTTGTCGACGATGACGATCTCGTAATCTTCACCCGAGACAGCTTTCTGCAACGGCGGCAGGGTCGAGCGCAGCGTCCTCGGGACCTCGCGCTGCATGTCATAGGCCAACAGCAATATGGACAACCGCACGCTTTCGCCCCTCCCTATGCCTGATCGAATCGGGCCGGTCTGACCCTGCCATACAGGGATATCCGCCATGACGCACATGCTGTGGGGGCAGGGCTGTCGGCGCGACCCGCAGACCGACGATCGTGCCCGCTTCGACAGATCATGCCGACCGGGTCACGTCGCCCGGCAGCGGCGTGTACGCTCCGCCGGGGCCGATGCCCTCGTACAAGGCGAACTCGTAATCGAACTTCCGGCGAAACCTTTCCGCCACCCCGGGCGACAGGTCGAGCGGCATCGGCGGCGAGGCATTCCTGACATCGGTCGCCAGCGGCGTGCCAAGCCGCTCTTCCAGGAAGGCTTTCAGCCCGGCCTGGTCCTCGTAGCGAAAGACATGCGTCGCTGCCGTCCCGTTGCGCTGCGGCTCGAGAAACTTCGCCTGGGAGCCGACATTGGCAAAGGCCGGCCGGTCGCCCTTCATGTAGGCCAGCACGAAATCGTCGAAACTGACGCCTTGCGTGCTGGTCCGCTGGCCCTCGAGAAAGTCGCGCTGGCGATAGCGGTACCAGCTTCCCAGCCAGTCGACCGGCTCGCGCATCACCGCCAGAATCGTCAGGTCCTCGCCCACGAATTTCTCGAGCATCGGCCGGAAGAACCGGTTGTAGCGGAAGACCGGCGCATGCTTCAACTCCGGCGGGTCGCGCACCACCATCGTCGCAAGCGGCTCCAGCGCGGCCTGCCAGGCGGTCGTCCCGGTCTTGGGCACCGACAGGAACACAAGCTTTTCCCGTGCAAAAACAAGCATGCTGGTCATCTGCCCCCGGTTTCGCCTCAACCGTAAACTACTTCTTAACCCCCTTGGGCAAAAGTGGATTTGACAACAATTTTCTTGAAATGTTCCACTTTTGTCTGCATAACGTCGAGAACAAGAGGTGAACGAATGCAGCGATGGACGCCCGGAACAGGGTGTGAAATAAGGATGAAAACCACATGGCAACGGCAGATCTTTTGACGATGGATTCGAAGAAGAACGCGGACAAGCAGAAGGCGCTCGACAGCGCGCTGGCGCAGATCGAACGCCAGTTCGGCAAGGGCTCGATCATGAAGCTCGGCGCCGACAACCCGGTACAGGATATCGAGTCGACCTCGACGGGCTCGCTGGGCCTCGATATCGCGCTCGGCATCGGAGGCCTGCCCAAGGGCCGGATCGTCGAGATCTACGGGCCGGAAAGCTCGGGCAAGACCACGCTGACCCTGCATTGCGTGGCCGAGGAACAGAAGAAGGGCGGCGTCTGCGCCTTCGTCGACGCCGAACATGCGCTCGACCCGATCTATGCCAGGAAGCTGGGCGTCGACCTTGACGAGCTGCTGATCTCGCAGCCCGACACGGGCGAGCAGTCGCTGGAAATCGTCGACACCCTGGTCCGCTCCGGCGCGGTCAGCATGGTCGTGGTCGATTCGGTCGCGGCGCTGACCCCGAAATCCGAGCTCGAAGGCGACATGGGCGACAGCAGCGTCGGCGTGCAGGCCCGGCTGATGAGCCAGGCGATGCTCAAGCTGACCGGCTCGATCAGCCGCTCGAAATGCACCGTCATCTTCATCAACCAGATCCGCATGAAGATCGGCGTGATGTTCGGCTCGCCCGAAACCACCACGGGCGGCAACGCCCTGAAATTCTACAGCTCGGTCCGGATGGACATCCGCCGCATCGGCTCGGTCAAGGACCGCGACGAGGTGGTCGGCAACCAGACCCGGGTGAAAGTGGTCAAGAACAAGGTCGCCCCGCCCTTCAAGCAGGTGGAATTCGACATCATGTATGGCGAGGGCATCTCGAAGACCGGCGAACTGATCGATCTCGGGGTCAAGGCCGGCGTGGTCGAGAAATCCGGCAGCTGGTTCAGCTACGGCGACGAGCGCATCGGCCAGGGGCGCGAGAACGTCAAGAGTTTCCTCAAGGAAAACAAGCAGATCGCGCTGGAAATCGAAGACAAGATCCGGGCCGCCCACGGGCTCGAATTCGACATGTCGGGTTTCGATGAAGAGGACGGCAGCGGCACCTCGGACGACATCCTCGAAGCCTGATCTTCCGCCATTTGCGGGGCAGGGGCCCGGGCCGTATCGGCCCGGGCCTTTTCGTGGTGACCGCTAGCTGTGGACATGGGCCTGACGCACCGCTAAATCAGCGTGACGCCCGCGAAATCCGCTACCGGAAGAGACCCGATGCCGACGCTCAACGAAATCCGCTCCACCTTCCAGTCGTTCTTCGAGCGCAACGATCACCGGATCGTTCCCAGCTCTCCGCTGGTGCCGCGCAACGACCCGACGCTGATGTTCACCAACTCGGGGATGGTCCAGTTCAAGAACCTCTTCACCGGGGTCGAGCATCGCGACTATACCCGCGCCACCACCAGCCAGAAATGCGTCCGCGCCGGCGGCAAGCACAACGATCTCGACAACGTGGGCTATACCGCCCGCCACCACACGTTCTTCGAGATGCTGGGGAATTTCAGCTTCGGCGACTACTTCAAGGACCAGGCGATCCCCTATGCCTGGGACCTGCTGACCAAGGATTTCGGCCTCAACAAGGACAAGCTGCTCGTCACCATCTATCACACCGATGACGAGGCGGCGGAGATCTGGAAGAAATACGCAGGGCTAACCGATGACCGGATCATCCGCATCGCCACGGATGACAATTTCTGGTCGATGGGCTCCACCGGCCCCTGCGGCCCCTGTTCCGAGATCTTCTATGACCACGGGCCCGGGATCTGGGGCGGCCCGCCGGGCAGCGCCGAGGAAGACGGCGACCGGTTCATCGAGATCTGGAACCTCGTCTTCATGCAGAACGAACGCTTCGAAGACGGCACTATGCGCGAGCTCGACATGCAGTCGATCGACACCGGCATGGGGCTGGAACGGATCGGCGCGCTGCTGCAGGGCAAGCACGACAATTACGACACCGACCTGATGCGCACCCTGATCGAGGCCTCGGCCAACATCACCGACGGCGCGTCCGACGGGCCGGGCAACGTGCATCACCGGGTGATCGCCGATCACCTGCGCTCGACCTCCTTCCTCATCGCCGATGGCGTCATGCCCTCGAACGAGGGGCGCGGCTATGTCCTGCGGCGGATCATGCGGCGGGCGATGCGCCACGCGCACCTGCTGGGCGCGAAAGATCCGGTGATGTTCCGCCTGGTGCCGACCCTCGTGGCGCTGATGGGACAGGCCTTCCCCGAACTCGGCCGCGCCCAGCCGCTGATCGAGGAGACGCTGAAGCTCGAGGAGACCCGCTTCAAGCAGACGCTCGACCGCGGGCTCAGCCTGCTCGATGCCGAGCTGAAGGGCCTGCCCGAGGGCCAGAACCTGCCCGGCGAGACGGCGTTCAAGCTCTACGACACGTTCGGCTTCCCCCTCGACCTGACCCAGGATGCCCTGCGCGAACAGGGCCGCGCGGTCGACACCGAAGGGTTCGATGCCGCCATGGCCGAGCAGAAGGCCAAGGCCCGCGCGGCGTGGTCCGGCTCGGGCGAGGCGGCGGATTCGACCGTCTGGTTCGACATCGCCGAAGAGAAGGGCACCACCGATTTTCTCGGCTACGATACGGAAGTGGCCGAGGCCCAGATCGTGGCCGTGGTGCAGGAGGGCAAACGCATCGACAGTGCCAAGGCCGGCGACACCGTCCAGTTCGTGCTGAACCAGACGCCCTTCTACGCCGAGGCCGGCGGGCAGGTTGGCGACACCGGCACGCTGGAAACCGATACCGGCACCGCCCGCATCACCGACACGAAAAAGGTGGCCGGAGTCTTCATCCATTTCGCCGAGGTGACCGACGGCGAGATCGCCAACGCCACCGCCGCGAAGCTGGAGGTCGACCACGCCCGCCGCACGCGGATCCGCGCCAACCACTCGGCCACGCACCTCCTGCACGAGGCGCTGCGCAAGGCGCTCGGCGATCACGTGGCGCAGCGCGGCAGCCTCAACGCGCCTGACCGGCTGCGCTTCGACTTCAGCCATGCCAAGGGGCTGACGCTCGAGGAACTGGCCCAGGTCGAGGCCGAGGTGAACAGCTTCATCCGCCAGAACTCCCCCGTCGAAACCCGGATCATGACGCCGGACGACGCCCGCGAAATCGGTGCTCAGGCGCTCTTCGGCGAGAAATACGGCGACGAGGTGCGTGTCGTGTCGATGGGCGCAGAGGACGGCTCGGGCAAGGGGCTCGACGGCCGGACCTACTCGATCGAGCTGTGCGGCGGCACCCATGTGCGCCACACCGGCGATATCGGCGTCTTCGTCACCATCGCCGAAGGCGCCTCCAGCGCCGGCGTCCGCCGGATCGAGGCGCTGACCGGGGCCGATGCCTTCCGCTACCTCTCGGAACAGGATCACCGTCTGGCCGCCGTGGCCTCCGAACTGAAGACCCGGCCCGAGGAGGCGGTCGACCGTGTCCGCGCGCTGCTCGACGAGCGCAAGGCGCTGACCGCCGAGGTGGCCCAGCTCCGGCGCGAGCTGGCCATGGGCGGCGGCGCGTCGAAAGGCGAGGGGGCCGAGGCCAAGGACGTTGGCGGCGTGAAATTCCTGGCGCAGGTGCTGAATGGCGTCTCGGGCAAGGACCTGCCGCCGCTCATCGACGAGATGAAGGCGCGGCTCGGCTCCGGCGCGGTGCTGCTCATCGCCGACGCGGGCGGCAAGGCCGCCGTGGCCGCCGGCGTGACCCCCGACCTGACCGATCGCGTTTCGGCCGTCGACCTCGTCAAGGCGGCGGTGCCGCATCTGGGCGGCAAGGGCGGCGGCGGCCGCCCCGACATGGCCCAGGGCGGCGGCAGGGACGTGGAAAACGCCGGCGCCGCGATCGAGGCGGCCGAACAGGTCCTGGCCGGCTGAGGGAGGTTTCGATGAGCGCCTACATCATCGCGCGGATCACCGTGACCGACCCCGAGGGCTACAAGGCTTATGCCAGCCAGACCGCGGCCCTGGCCGAGGCCTTCGGCGGCCGGTTCCTGGTCAAGGGCGGTGCGCAGGAGGTGCTCGAGGGCGACTGCCCCGACCGGCACGTCGTCATCGAGTTCCCCGACCGGCAGACCGCGCTTGACTGGTACAATTCCGACGCCTACCAGCGCATCCTGCCCATCGCGCTTGCGAACAGCACGCGCGACCTCGTCATCGTTGACGGTATGTGAACAGACCTCAGGAGAGACCCAATGCCCGCACTCTGGATCGCCCACGTGACCGTCACCGACGAGGACGCCTACGGCAAATACGCCAAGCTCGCCGGCCCCGCGATCGAAAAGCACGGCGGCTATTTCATCGCTCGCGGCGGCCGTTACGTCCAGCTCGAAGGCAATGACCGGCCGCGCAACGTGGTGGCGAAATTCCCCTCGGTCGAAGCGGCCGAGGAATGCTACCGCTCGCCCGAGTACCAGGAAGCGCTCGACCACGCGCGCGACGCCTCGGAGCGCGACCTGCTGATCGTCGAGACCAGCGAATAGGCAGGCTTCGGCACCCGCCACGGCATGGCACGCCGCGCCACGCGCAATCCCACCCTTAAGCCGACAGCCCGGATGCTGCAAGGCGTCGCGATCGGTTGATCGTTCCCGTTCGGCGAGGCAAACGTCGGAATAGGGCTAATTTGTTTCCGTTTCCGAAACAGTAGCCAACTCAATCACTTGGCCAACTGTGGCAGAAATATGGCGAAACTGCCTTATTTTGGCCTCATTCTTAAAGAAATCGCGAAATTTTCGCCGACTCGGCGCAGAATACATAATCGCACATGCGGGAGTATTTGCCGATGTGCGGTCCAAAAGTTCTACTGCTAAACCTTAGGGAGACTTTTAAATGAAGACTATCTTTGCTGTTGCTGCCACCGCGATGCTATTTGCTGCCCCCGCGGTCGCTTGGGAAGGCCAGAAAGTTGCCTGTTATGACAAGCACTGGGTTCCGGCCACGTATTACACCACCAAGCATCTTGAAATGGCAGCCAAGCACCAGTGGGAGCATGTCGACGGACAATACGTCAAGGTCTACTACCCGCCGGTCTACATGGAGAAGACCCATCTGCAAAAAGCCGGCCACTACGTGCTGCGCAAAGCGCCCTGCAATTAATCCGGCGCATCCAATACCCCAAAAACGAAGGCCCGGTCGTTTGACCGGGCCTTTTTCGTGACGAGGTGACTGTCGCCGAGCACGCTACATACGCGCCGGGCCCGTCACGAGGATTTCGATTGCCGCTTGCGCTCATGCGGGTCGAGATAGCGCTTCCGCAGCCGCAGGGCGTTCGGCGTCACCTCGACCAGCTCGTCATCGTTGATATAGGCGATCGCCTCTTCCAGGCTGAACTGGATATGCGGCGTCAGCCGCACGGCATCGTCGGTGCCGCTGGCCCGCACGTTGGTCAGCTTCTTGCCCTTCAGCGGGTTCACCTCGAGGTCGTTCTCGCGGCTGTGCTCGCCGATGATCATGCCCTGGTAGATCTTCTCCTGCGGGCCGATGAACATGCGCCCGCGATCCTCGAGGTTCCACAGCGCATAGGCCACCGCCTCGCCCGCTTCCATCGAGATCAGCACCCCCGCCCGGCGGCCCGGAATCGGCCCCTTGTGCGGGGTCCAGCCGTGGAAGACGCGGTTGAGAACACCGGTGCCGCGCGTGTCGGTCAGGAATTCGCCATGATACCCGATCAGCCCGCGCGACGGCACATGCGCCACGATCCGGGTCTTGCCGGTGCCCGCCGGCTTCATCTCGGTCATCTCGCCCTTGCGCGCGCCGGTGATCTTCTCGATCACCGCGCCGGAATAGTCGTCATCGACGTCGATCGTGACCTCTTCCACCGGCTCCAGCGTTTGGCCGTTCTCGTCCTCGCGCATCAGCACGCGGGGCCGGGCAATCGACAGCTCGAACCCCTCGCGCCGCATGTTCTCGATCAGCACGCCCATCTGCAACTCGCCACGGCCCGCCACGTCGAACGCCTCGCCGCCCGGCGTGTCGGTCACGCGGATGGCGACGTTCTGCTCGGCCTCCTTCATCAGCCGCTCGCGGATAACGCGCGATTGCACCTTCTTGCCGTCCCGCCCCGCCAGGGGCGAGTCGTTGATGCCGAAGGTGACAGAGATGGTCGGCGGGTCGATCGGCTGCGCCGACAGCGGCTCGTCCACGGCCAGCGCACAGATCGTGTCGGCCACGGTGGCCTTCGACATGCCCGCCAGCGTGACGATATCGCCCGCCTGCGCCTCGGGGATGTCCTGCAGCGTCAGGCCGCGGAACGCCTGGATCTTGGTCACCCGGAACTGCTCGATCTTCTGGCCGATCCGCGACAGCGCCTGCACCGTCGCGCCCACCTTCAGATGCCCCGATTCGACCCGGCCGGTCAGGATCCGCCCCACGAACGGGTCCGAGCCCAGCGTTGTCGCCAGCATCCGGAAATCCTCGTTCGCGCGCTTGAGCTGTTTCGGCGCCGGCACGTGGTTCACGATCAGGTCGAACATCGCCGACAGATCCTTGCGCGGCCCGTCAAGCTCGTGATCGGCCCAGCCGGAGCGGCCCGAGGCATACATATGCGGAAAGTCGAGCTGATCCTCGTTGGCGTCGAGATTGGCGAAAAGGTCGAAGCATTCGTCGAGCGCGCGGTCGGGCTCGGCATCCGGCTTGTCGACCTTGTTCAGCACCACGATCGGCCGCAGCCCCAGCGCAAGTGCCTTCGACGTCACGAATTTCGTCTGCGGCATCGGCCCCTCGGCCGCGTCCACCAGCAGCACCACGCCATCGACCATGCTGAGAATCCGCTCGACCTCGCCGCCGAAATCGGCGTGGCCGGGCGTGTCGACGATATTGATCCGCGTGCCCTTCCATTCGACGCTGGTCGCCTTGGCGAGGATGGTGATCCCCCGCTCTCGTTCGAGGTCGTTGCTGTCCATGGCACGTTCGGCCACGGCCTGGTTGGCGCGAAAGGCGCCGGATTGCTTCAGCAATTCGTCGACAAGCGTGGTCTTGCCGTGGTCCACGTGAGCGATGATCGCGATGTTGCGCAGGTCCATTCGGGTGTCCTTGGGATGTTTGCGCGCGGCTTAACCGTGGTTCCGGCGAATGGCCAGAGGGAAAGCGCGGTCAACCGCCGACGCAACGCGCAAAAAGCGCGGCAGGGGCAGAAGCGTGGGCCCGAGAACACGGATACGGGCGCCGCTGCCGATCTTGAACCGGGCGAGGCCGGGGGCTCTCTCGGTATCGATCGTGCCCAGATCGAGCCGCGCAAACCCCCGCGCCGCCAGCCACTCCGACGCCTCCCACAACAGCAGGTGATGCGCCGACGTCTTGCGGCCCGCCGCGCCGGACCAGCCAATATGATAGCTCGCCACCGGCGGGTGCAGCAGGAACAGCATGAAGGCCACCGTGTCCTGACCCTGATGGGCTGTGAAGAGCCGGGTGGCCTGACGATCCCCTCCGGCCCAGTGGTGCAGGAAAGCCGGGGGCAGGGCAGCATAGCCCCGCGCCTTGCGCTGCGCCGTCTCCCGCCCCAGCAAACCCGCGTCCGCCGCCATGTCCACCGGCCGGTGCCGGACGGTCAGGCCCGCGGCCCGGGCACCGCGCAGCCGGTTGCGCCATTTGCCATGCTGCCGCGCCATCCGGTCTGCCGCGGGCGCCGTCAGGTCGATCTCGGCAACGCTCGCCGCACTCATCACCGCCGGCGCCCCGAGCCAGCATGCCTCGAGCGGTGTATCCGGCTGAACCACCGCCGCGCCCCCCACGGCGCCGGCAAGCCCCGCCAACGCCTCGCGCCGCGCGGCCAACGGGGCCCCGGGAAGCCACACCGGCCCCCGCCCGATCCACGCCAGCCGTCCCGGCCCGACACGGCGATACAGCACCTGAACCCGCCCGATCTCCCTGCCGTCAGCAACGACCCGGTAGATCCCCGCCTCGCCCCCCATCCGGCGCACGGCCTGCCCATAAAACGGGTGCTGCTGAAGGGCACAGGGCAGGGCGGGCCAGTCGCCCATGAAACTTTTTTCTAGCCGCATGGGCCAAGTTAACGATTTGGAAACCTAACAGACCGTTAAGTCCGCGGCATGAAAAACACGAATAACACGGTACTGGGTCACCATGCCCCCGCTCCGCGCCCCACGCTCTTCGGTCTGACGCTGTTCGCGGCGGGGCTCTCCCTTGGCTTCCTGCTGGCCCTCGGCCTCGTCCGGCTGTTCTTCAACTAGAAAGGGCCGCGCAAAGCACGGCCCCCTTCGAACGGCTATCCCGGAAAGATCAGAACGGTATCTCGTCGTCGTAATCCCGCGAGGGCCCCGGCGACGCGGGCTGCCCCTGCGACGGCCCGCTGTCATAGCCGCTGCCGTAATCGCTGCCGCCGCCGCCGTAATTGCCACCCTGGCTGCCACCGCCGCCATCGCGGCCGTCGAGCATCTGAAGCGTTCCGTCGAACCCCTGCAGCACGATCTCGGTCGAATACCGATCCTGCCCGGACTGGTCCTGCCATTTGCGCGTCTGCAGCTTGCCTTCGATGTAAACCTTCGACCCCTTGCGCAGGTACTGCTCGCACACCCGAACCAGCCCTTCGGAGAAAATCGCCACGCTGTGCCATTCCGTCCGCTCGCGGCGTTCGCCGGTGTTCTTGTCCTTCCACTGCTCCGAGGTCGCCACGCGCAGGTTGCACACCTTGCCGCCGTTCTGGAACGTCCGCACCTCGGGATCGCGGCCCAGGTTTCCGATGATTATTACCTTGTTGACCGATCCGGCCATCGCGCCCTCCTGCGGTTCATCTCGTGTTCTGCTGGTTACACCATCGCAGAAGGGTGAAGGAAAGCCTAAAATTCTAAACAAATGACGGGAATCCGCCTGTTCCGCCCCGGCAAGGCACGGTGATCTGGAAATCCGCGCCAAAATCCGTATAGTCCCCCCATTATTGGATCTGGGGACAATTGGGGACAGTGACGGGGATGCGCACAATTGTAACGGCGGTGCTTTGCGCCGCGTTTTCATTTCCGGCAACCGCCCAGGCCGACATTTTCGGCAGCAAGGGCAAGAAGAACTTCAGCAACCAGACGCGGGTGCTCGATACCCGCGCCAGCCAGCAATACAAGGCCTCCGTGCGCCTGCAGCCCGACAAGGTGGTGACGCCCACCAAGTGGGGCAGCGCGCAGGCCTATAACGGCCGCTACCGGGGCGAGTTCCTCGACATGGCGAAATCGGCGGCGCTCCGCCACGGCGTGCCGACCGACCTGTTCCTGCGGCTGGTGCAGCAGGAATCGGGCTGGAACGCCAAGGCGCTCTCGCACAAGGGGGCGATCGGCCTTGCGCAGCTCATGCCCGGCACCGCGGCGGTGCTGGGGGTCGATCCGCACGATCCCTACCAGAATCTCGATGGCGGCGCCCGCTACCTCGCCCAGCAATACCGCGCCTTCCGCTCGTGGCGTCTGGCGCTCGCGGCCTACAATGCCGGGCCCAAGGCGGTCGAGAAATACGGCGGCGTGCCACCATATCAGGAAACCACCAACTACGTGAAGGTGATCTGGGGCAGCTAGGGCCGCCCCGTCGCCTCACCTATCAAGGCCCCGGCATTCCGGGGCTTTTTCATTCCGGCTCGGCAAACCCGATCTCGTAGAGATGGATCTCATGCGCCGGATGCTTCTCGGCGTTCACCAGACCGTTGTGATGACTGAAAAGCGCCCGCCAGAACGGCTGGATGATCACCCCGTCCTCGCGCAGCATCGTCTCGATCTTCTCCATCACCGCCCGCCTTTTGCCCGCATCGGCGATCGACATCGCCTCGTCGAGCAGCGCGTCGAAGGCCGGGTTCGCATAGCCGCTCTCGTTCCACGCCGCGCCCGAGCGATAGGCCAGCATCAGCACCTGCACGTCGAGCGGCCGGTGATTCCATTGCGTGGCCGAGAACGGGTACTCCTTCCACGTCTCCCAGAAGATCGCGCCGGGCAGGATCGTCCGCCGCACCCGCAGCCCCGCATCGCGCATCAAGGCTGCCACCGCATCGCCCGTGTTGCGCTGCCATTCGTCGTCGATGGTGATCAGCTCGTGCTCGAACGCCTCCATCCCGGCCTCGCGCATCTGCTCCATCGCCGCGCCGGGGTCATACTCCGCCGGGCCGATATCGGCATAGGCGGGGTGAATGGGGCTCACATGGTGGTTTGCCGCCACCGTGCCGCGCCCGCCATAGCCCAGCTCGAGACAGATCTCGTTATCCACCGCCAGCGCCAGCGCCCGGCGCACCGCCGCCTCCTGGTAGGGCCGCCGCCCGTCGATCTCGGCCTGCTGGTTGCCCCGGATCACCGTGGTCGCCGCGGTCTCCGTCCGGGTCTGCGTCCAGCCCAGCCCGTCCATCACGTCAACGAAATCCCCCACCGTCTCGTAAAGCAGGTCGACCTCGCCCTCCCGCGCGGCCTCGACCCAGTTCGCAGGATCAGTGCCGTAATCGAGAAACTCCACCCGGTCGACATACGGCCCGCCGTAGACCTCCGTCCCCCACCAGTCCTGCCCGGTTTGGCGCTCGAGGATACAGCTCTCCCCCGGCGTCAGGCTCACCGGCCGGAACGGCCCGGTCCCGATGCCGTGGGCAAACGGGTCGCCGCCGTCATAGCTTTCATGCACCACCGCCGCCGGGTAATCCGACATGTTGGCAATCACCGCGATATCCGGCGCGCTGAGCGACAGCTCGACCGTCTGCTCGTCCCGCACCGTCACTGCGCCGTCGCGCATCTTCCCGGTTTCGGGGTCGATTAGCCCGCTCAGCCGCCCGGCCATCGAATTGCCCGCGACCGAGCTGTCGCACCACCGCGCGATGTTGCGCGCCACGTCCCGCGCGGTGAACGCATCGCCATTGCTCCACCGCACGCCCTGCCGCACATGCAGGACATAGGCGGTCGCGTCCTCGTTCACCTCCCAGCTTTCCAGCAGCATCCCCCGAATGGCCCCGCTGCCCTGGTACTCCACCAGGTACTCCAAAAACCCGCGCGTCTGGTTGCCCAGCTCGCTCCAGTCGAACAGCCGCGGGTCCTTCATCTCGCGCACTGTCTGCTGGATGCGCAGCGTGCCGCCCCGCGCGATCTGCGCCGTGGCGGCCGAGGGCAAAGCGAACCCGCCCAGCGCACAGGCGGCGGCGGTGCTGGCGCCAAGGCCGTTCACCCGCGCCAGGAACTCCCGCCGCCCGATAGCGCCCTCGCGCAACTCCCGCGCCAGCCCCTCTGCGGCGGGATGCAGGGGGGGATCGGCACGGTTGCTCAATGACATGGGGACACCTGGAAATGATGGTGGAAGATGGCTTTCATCCGCCTGCACTCAACACGCCCGCATTCGTCAGGTTCCGCCCGCACGCCGCCATCAATTGTCCGGCGTTGGCATCGAGGCGGGGCGGCGATAGGGCATCGGCTCCTCCGTGCGGTCCGGCGCCCGCGAAGGCTCGGCCGGCGAGGAGGCAGGGGCAGGGGCAGGGGAAGCGGCAGGCGCGGGCGCCGCCTCCGGCGCGCGGGCCGGCATCGGCTTGGCCGGCGCGGCGGCCCCCGGCGCCGCTTGCCGCGCCACCGGCTTCTCGCCCGCCTTGGCCTTGCGCAGCGCCGTGGGCGACTTGCCCGTATGCTGCAGCACGAAGCGCGAGAAATAGGCGGCGCTGCGGAACCCCAGCATCGCCGCCACCCGGTTCGCCGGATGGTCCGTCGTCTCCAGCAGGTCGCGTACCGCGTGCACCGTCCGCCTTGTCAGCATCTCCGACGCCGTCATCCCCGCGCTCGACCGGCAGGCGCGGGTCAGGTGCGTGGGGGTCACGCCAAGGATGCGGGCATAATCCGACATCGGCTTGCCCGTCGTGTAATCCCGCTCCACCAGCGCCGCGTAGGCCATCACCAGCCGCTGCGCGGCGGTAGGGCTGGGCGGGTCGTCCGGCTGGTCGATGATCGCCCGCCGCAGCCACACCGTCAGCAGCGAGGCATGCGCCATCATCGCCTCGTCGGCAAAGGGGCGCGCGCTGCTCTGCTCGCGCTGCATGGTTTCCAGCAGCGTGGTCAGGTCTGCCTGCGCATGCACATCCCGGATCCGCAGCAACACCGGCTGGTCGGGCATCAGCACCGCACTGCGCGCCGGGATGGTACAGACCGTGCCGAACCCCTGCTTGCCCATCTCCAGCGAAAACAGCGTCTTTGCCGGCACGCACAGCGCTGTATGCACGCTCAGGCCGCGCATCACGCCCTCCACCATGCACCGGCCTTGCCCCCGCGTGACCCAGATCAGCGCGTGATCCTCGTGCGAATGCGGCAGCTCCGCCCGCCACGTGCCCGCGCCCGACCACTGGGCGATGCTCATGATCCTGACTTGTCTGGTCAATGCGGCCCTGTCCCCCGCGTCCCGTCGCCTTTTCAACAGTTTTCACGAGGTCAGGGCGCATTAAAAGGAAAAAATGTCCGGAATACTACAAGTCGGCGGCGGATAGCCGCTCCCAGCCCGCCATCCGGGCGCGAAACCACGTTCTTTGCCGTTTCGCAAAGCGCCGCGTGGCCACGATCGCGGCCTCCCGCGCCTCGTCAAGCGTCATCTCGCCCTTCAGATGCGCGATCAGCTCCGGCGCGCCGATGGCCTTGGCCGACAGGTGCGCCGGGTTCCAGATCGGCAGGTTCGCCCGCGCCTCCTCCAGCGCCCCGGCCTCCAGCATCAGGTCGAACCGCCGCTCGATCCGCGGGTTGAGCCACTCTTTCGGCGCCTCCACCACCAGCCGGGCACAGGCCCCGGGCGGCAACAGCGGCGGCGGCGTGTCGTCCTGCCACTCGGCAATACCGCGCCCGGTTGTCCGCTGCACCTCCCACGCCCGCTGAACCCGCATCGGGTTCCGCCGGTCGATCCGCGCCAGCGTGTCACCGTCCAGCTCGGCCAGCAGCGCTTCCAGCCCCTCCGCCTCCAGCCGCGCCGTCGCCTCTACCCGCACCTCCGGCGGCGTCGCCGGGATCTCGGCCAGCCCCTCGGTCAGCGCCGTGAAATAGAGCCCCGTGCCGCCCACGATCACCGGCCGCGCCGTTCCCGCCAGCACCTCCCTGACCTCGCGCAGCCACCGCCCCACCGAGTAGTCCCCGTCATGCGCCACATGCCCGTAGAGCAGATGCGGCACCTCCGCCTCGTCCGCCTCCGAGGGCCGCGCGGTCAGAACCCGCCAGTTCTCGTAGACCTGTATCGCATCCGCATTGACGATCACGCCACCCTGCGCCCCGGCGATCTCCATCGCCAGCGACGACTTGCCCGACGCGGTCGGCCCGGCGATCAGAACCGGCATGTCGGCGGGGATATCGGGAAGCTTCATCATGGCGGGGCAGGGGGTATCGCGGGCTCCGGGCCTTCGCGCGGGGCGCGCTTTCGCGCTTTATCCGCAGGAAAGGGGTTTCTTGGATTGAACCTGCCCGCCTTTTCCGACATTTTGCGCGCGATTGCCAGCCCGGCGCAGACGGAGCCCACCCCATGCCCGATTCAGACCCCGACAAGACCACCTTTCGCCGCGTGCTTCTGAAGATTTCCGGCGAAGCCTTGATGGGGGACCAGGGGTACGGGCTGCACCCGCCGACGGTCGAGCGCATCGCGCAGGAGGTCAAGTCGGTCCACGACATGGGCGTCGAGGTCTGCATGGTGATCGGCGGCGGCAACATCTTCCGCGGGCTTCAGGGCTCGGCGCAGGGGATGGAGCGCACCACGGCCGATTACATGGGCATGCTCGCCACCGTGATGAACGCGCTCGCCATGCAAAGCGCGCTCGAGGGGCTCGGCGTCTTCTGCCGCGTCATCTCGGCCATCCGGATGGACGAGGTCGCCGAGCCGTACATTCGCCGCCGCGCCGTGCGCCACCTCGAAAAGAAGCGCGTCTGCATCTTCGCCGCCGGCACCGGCAACCCCTATTTCACCACCGACACCGCCGCCACGCTCCGCGCCAGCGAAATGGCCTGCGAGGCGATCTTCAAGGGCACCAAGGTCGACGGCGTCTACGACAAGGACCCGGTCAAGCATGACGACGCGGTCCGCTTCGACAACGTCTCCTATGACGAGGTGCTGGCCAAGCATCTCAAGGTGATGGATGCCAGCGCCATCGCGCTCGCCCGCGACAACAACCTGCCGATCATCGTCTTCTCCCTCGACGAGCCGGGCGGCTTCCGCAGCATACTCTCGGGCAAGGGCACCTATACAACGGTGCACGCCTGAGGATAAAAAGGGTCGCAAGACCAACGACCGCAAGCAAGGATTCCACGACATGTCGGATGATTTCGAGCTCGACACGAACGATCTGCAACGCCGGATGGACGGGGCGATGCACTCGCTCCGGACAGAATTCGCCTCGCTCAGAACGGGCCGCGCCTCGGCCAGCATGCTCGAACCCGTTCAGGTCGAGGCCTATGGCCAGATGACACCCATCAACCAGGTCGGCACGGTGAACGTGCCCGAACCGCGGATGGTCACCATCAATGTCTGGGACAAGTCCCTCGTCAACAAGGTCGAGAAGGCGATCCGCGAAAGCGGGCTGGGCATCAACCCACAGATGAACGGTACGATCATCATGCTGCCGATCCCCGAACTGAACGAGGAACGCCGCAAGGAACTCGGCAAGGTCGCCGGCCAGTATGCCGAGCACGCCCGCGTCGCCATCCGCAACGTCCGCCGCGACGGGATGGACCAGATCAAGAAGGCCAAGTCCGACGGCATGTCCGAGGACGACCAGAAATTCTGGGAAACCGAGGTGCAGGAGCTGACCAACAAGTATATCGCGGCGGTCGACGAGGCGCTCGAATCCAAGCAAGCCGAGATCATGCAGGTCTGACATGGCAAAGGCGCGCGACACGCGGACAATCGACGCCCCCACAGGCCCCCGCCATGTCGCGATCATCATGGACGGCAACGGCCGCTGGGCGCAGGCGCGCGGGCGGCCCCGGCTCTTCGGCCACCATGCCGGCGCCCGCCGCGTGCGCGAGATCGTCACCGCCTGCCCGGACCTCGGCGTCGAGTACTTGACGATCTTCGCCTTCTCCACCGAGAACTGGAAACGCACCCAGACCGAGGTCGCGGGCCTCATGAGCCTCTTCCGCCGCTACATCATGAAAGAGATGCAGGACTTCGTGAAAGAGAATGTCCGCGTCCGTTTCATCGGCGACCGGCCGCGCCTCGACGCCAAGCTGCGCGCGCTGATGGACGAGGCCGAGCAGATGACCAGCCATTGCACCGGCACCAACCTCACCATCGCGCTCAACTACGGCGGCCGCGACGAGGTCTCGCGCGCCACCCGGCGGCTGGCCGAAGACGTGGCATCGGGCCGGCTCAAGCCCGGGGAAGTGGATGAAGAAACGCTTCCAAAGTACCTTGATACCTGCGTTTTACCCGATCCCGACCTGGTGATCCGCACCAGCGGCGAGGCGCGGATTTCCAACTTCCTCCTGTGGCAATCGGCCTATGCCGAGTACGAATTCATCGACACGCTCTGGCCCGACTTCACCAAGGACGTGTTCACCGAACTGCTGAAGGGCTACGGCGCCCGCGACCGGCGCTTCGGGGCCGTGACGGCATGAGCGACCCGAGACAGTGGCATGATCTCGTGCCGCGCGTTCTCTCGGGCGTGGCGATCGGGGTGGCGGGGCTCGTCGCGCTCTGGCTCGGCGGCTGGGTCTTCACCATCGTCGCCTGCACCGTCTGCGGTCTCATGGCCTGGGAGAACGCCCGCATGTTCGCGGCCCCCGCGCCGATGCAGGACGGGGCGCTCGCCGGCGGCGCGCTGCTGCTGCTCGCAGCCCTCCTGCCGGGCATCTTCGCCCTGCCGATCCTCGCCGCCTCCGCCGTCGTCACCGCCGCAAGGGCAGGGCGCGACAAGCCGCTCTGCTTCTGCGTCCATATCTGGATCCTGCTGGCCTGCCTCGCCCTCGTGGTGCTGCGCGGGCAGGCGGGGCTCGCCTCGATCCTCTGGCTGGTCGCCGTGGTCGTGGCCACCGACGTGGCCGGCTACTTCTTCGGGCGCAGCCTCGGCGGCCCGAAATTCTGGCCCGCCGTCAGCCCCAAGAAAACCTGGAGCGGCACCATCGGCGGCTGGGTCGCCGCCGCCATCGCCGGGGCCATCTTCGCCGGCCCGACCGGCGCCGGCCTCGCCCTCGTGCTGGTCTCCGTCCTCGTCTCCTTCGCCTCCCAGATGGGCGACATCGCCCAGAGCGCGGTCAAGCGCCGGGCCGGGGTCAAGGACAGCTCCAACCTCATCCCCGGCCATGGCGGCGTCTTCGACCGGTTCGACGGGCTGCTCGGCGGCGCGGCCATCGCCATGCTGCTCTGGGCCCTCAACGTGATCTCGCACACCGCATGAAACGGATCTCGATCCTCGGTGCGACCGGCTCGATCGGTCAGAACACCATCGACCTCGTCCGCCGCGATCCCGCCTCCTTCGATGTGGTCGCCCTGACCGGCGGCCAGAACGTGGCGCAACTGGCCCACGACGCCATCGCGCTCGAGGCCGAGATTGCCGTCACCGCCGACGAGACCCGCCTCGACGACCTGCGCGCCGCCCTCAGGGGCAGTACCGTCGAGGCCGCGGCAGGCGAAACCGCCCTGATCGAGGCTGCGCAACGCCCGGCGCACTGGGTGATGTCGGCCATCGTCGGCGCCGCCGGGCTGCGCCCCGGTCTCGCCGCGCTGGAACAGGGGGCGACACTCGCGCTCGCTAACAAGGAATCGCTCGTGGCCGCCGGGCCGCTGGTCATGCAGACCGCCCGCATCAATGGCGGCCGCATCCTGCCCGTCGACAGCGAACATTCCGGCATCTTCCAGGCGCTCAGGGGCGAGGATGCCGCCGCCGTCACCCGCATCATCATCACCGCCAGCGGCGGCGCCTTCCGCGACTGGCCGCTCGAGGATATCGCGCGCGCCACCCCCGAACAGGCCTCCACCCATCCCAACTGGGCGATGGGCCAGCGGATCACGATCGACAGCGCCTCGATGTTCAACAAGGCGCTGGAAATGATTGAAGCGCGGGAGTTTTTCGGCTTCACCCCCGACCAGATCGAGGTGCTGATCCACCCCGAATCCCTGGTGCACGCGCTGGTGGCCTACTGCGACGGCGGCATGATCGCCCATGTCGGCCCGCCCGACATGCGCCATGCCATCGGCCACGCCATGTACTGGCCCGAACGCTACGCGCTGCCCGTCGAACAGCTCGACCTCGCCGCCGTGGGCCAGCTCAATTTCCGCGCGCCCGACCTGCAACGCTACCCCGTCCTCAGCCTCGCCCGCGAGGTGATGGAGGCGCGCGGCTTCTCCGGCGCGATCTTCAACGCCGCCAAGGAACGCGCGCTCGACCATTTCATCGCCGGCCATATCGGCTTCTGCGACATGTGCGACGTGGTCGAGGAGGTGCTTGCCCGGCTGTCGTCAGAGGACAGCCTCACTTCTGCCGGCTTCACGCTTGACACGGTGCTCGAGGCAGACCACCTCGCAAGAACCCGCGCAGACGACGTGGTAAGAGAAAGAACAAGGTAGGAGTTGCGCGTGGACCCGATGGCGATCATCCCCCAGTTTGGCGGCGTTTTCATGACCGTGGTGGCGTTCATCGTCGCCCTTTCGATCATCGTGGCGATCCACGAATACGGCCATTACATCGTCGGGCGCTGGTGTGGGATCAAGGCCGAGGTCTTCTCGCTGGGCTTCGGCCCGGTGCTCCTCTCGCGCACCGACCGGCACGGCACCCGCTGGCAGTTCGCGGCACTGCCCTTCGGCGGCTACGTCAAGTTCATGGGCGACGCCAACGCCGCCAGCGGCACCGCCAGCGACGAGTACGGCACCATGAACGGCGACCAGAAACGCCATACCATGCTGGGCGCGCCGCTCTGGGCCCGCACCCTCACGGTCGCCGCCGGGCCGGTCTTCAACTTCATCCTCTCGATCATCGTCTTCACCGCGGTGATGATGTCCCAGGGCAAGGTCGCCGAACCGCTCGCCGTGGGCGAACTGACCGATCTGCCGGTCGAGGGGATCACCCTGCAGCCGGGCGACGAACTTGTCCGAATCGAGGGGCAGGAGGTTCCCGCCCGCGACGCCGACACCGGCGACAGCTTCCAGGATTTCATCGACGCCCTCCCGCAGGAGGCGCTGCTCGATTACGAGGTCCGCCGCGACGGCGAACTGATCTCGGTGCAGGGCCCGTACCCGATGCCGCCCCACGTGGTGCAGCTCTCGCCGCAATCGGCGGCCTACGACATCGACATGAAGCAGGGCGATGTCATCACCGCCGTCGATGGCCAGCCGATCGTGTCTTTTGCGCAACTCAAGGACATCGTCGAATCGTCCGAGGGCCGCGTGCTTCAGCTCGATGTCTGGCGCGACGGCGAGATGCTCGACTTCGCCCTCGCCCCCCGCCGCGTGGACGAGCCGCAGGACGAGGGCGGCTTCCGCACCGAGTGGCGCATCGGCATCGCCGGCGGCCTAGCCTTCGAGCCCGCCACCGAACGGCTCGGCCCGCTCGACGCGCTCGCCAACGGCACGGCGCAGGTCGGGCAGGTGATCTCCGGCTCGGTCTCGGGCCTCTACCACATGATCACCGGCGCCATCAGCAGCTGCAACATGTCCGGCCCCATCGGCATCGCCGAGGTCTCCGGCGCCATGGCCAGCCAGGGGATCTCGAACTACATCTGGTTCATCGCCGTCCTGTCCACCGCGGTCGGCCTCCTGAACCTCTTCCCGATCCCGGTGCTCGATGGCGGCCACCTGGTTTTCTATGCGTATGAAGCAGTTGCCGGGCGCCCGCCCAGCGACAAGGCGTTGCGCATCATCATGACCGTCGGCCTGTTCTTCGTCCTCTCGGTCATGGCCTTCGCCATCACCAACGATCTCTTCTGCCCCTGACGCCGGGGCAGGGCGGCCCGCCACGATTTCGCCCCAATCCGATCCGGATTCGCGTCACATTGCTGCGTCAGTTAGCGCCTGAAACATAGTAGGGGCAGGACCATGCAACAAATCGTCAGCGGATACCGCGGCATCAGCCTCCTGGTGGACGTCAACTGGGACCGGATTCTCTATCTCGCCACCATCGCCGTGGCGCTGCTCGCCGGGGCCTTCTTCGGCTCGATCTGAGCGGCCTCCGCGCGCCGTCAATCCCGCCGCGCAACACCCGGATTCCAACCGGTTTCACCGCGCTTGACACGGCCCGGCGCCCGCATGGGTTGCCCGGGGTCGGGGCGCTTCTTGTCTTCCGTCCCGGAACATACACAAAATCTGCCCACACGCGCTTTGACAAGCCCAGAGAGAGAGGTTACTGACTTCCTATACTGGGATGTCTGACTGGGTTTGCAAATGAATGTCTTGAATGCGTGGCGAGACGTGCGCCAAGCACGCTTTTCCCTTAAGAGTTTCGTGGCACGGGGCCTGATCGTTTTCGCGATCGTGCTGGCCAGCTTCGCCGCTCCGGAGGACGCCTCCGCTCAGACCTACCGATTCACCTCCGTGTCGATCGAGGGCAACCAGCGCATCGAACCGGGCACCATCCTGACCTATGCGGGCATCTCCCGCGGCCAGACGGTCTCGGCCGGACAACTCAACGAAGCCTACCAGCGCATCGTCGACAGCGGCCTCTTCGAAACCGTCGAGATCGAGCCGCGTGGCAGCACGCTGGTCATCAAGGTTCGCGAATACCCGACGATCAACAAGATCGCCTTCGAGGGCAACCGCAAGATCAAGGACGAGAACCTGACCAGCATCGTCCAGAGCAAATCGCGTCAGGTCTTCAGTCCCAGCCAGGCCGAGCGTGACGCCTCCAACATCTCGCAGGCCTATGTCGAGAACGGCCGCGTGGCGGCCCGCGTCACCCCCAAGATCATCCGCCGCAGCGACAACCGCGTCGACCTCGTCTTCGAGATCTTCGAGGGCAAGGGCATCGAAATCCAGCGCGTCAGCTTCGTCGGCAACAAGGTCTATTCCGACCGCCGCCTGCGCCGCGTCGTCGGCAGCAAGCAGGCCGGTCTGTTGCGGGCCATCATCTCCAACGACACCTTCGTCGAGAACCGCCTGCAATTCGACGAACAGGTCCTGACCGATTTCTACCAGTCGCGCGGCTATGTCGATTTCCGCGTCACCGGCACCAATGCCGAGCTGGCGCGCGAGCGTGACGGCTATTTCGTCACCTTCAACATCCAGGAAGGGCAGCAGTTCCGCTTCGGCCGGATCACCACCACCAGCGAGATCCCCGAGGCCAACTCGGCCGAGTTCCAGAACGTGCTGAAGATCAAGCCGGGCGTCGTCTATTCGCCCACGCTGGTCGAGAACTCCATCGCCCGGATGGAACGGCTCGCCATCAAGAAGGGCATCGACTTCCTGCGCGTCGAGCCGAACATCACCCGCAACGACCGCGCGCTCACGCTCGATGTCGAATTCCGGCTCGTCCGCGGCCCCCGCGTCTTCGTCGAACGCATCGACATCGAGGGCAACACCACCACGCTCGACCGCGTGATCCGGCGCCAGTTCGACACCGTCGAGGGCGACCCGTTCAACCCGCGCGAAATCCGCGAAAGCGCCGAACGCATCCGCGCCCTCGGCTATTTCAGCGATGCCGAGGTGAACGCCCGCGAAGGCTCGCGCCCCGACCAGGTCGTCGTCGATGTCGATGTCGAGGAAACCACCACCGGCTCGCTCACCTTCGGCGGCAGCTACTCCACCGATGCCGGTCTCGGCATCTCGGTCGGCTTCCGCGAGCGCAACTTCCTCGGCCGGGGACAGACCCTGGCGGCCACCGTCGCGCTCTCGGGCGACCGCTCAAACTACTCGATCAACTTCGTCGAACCGGCCTTCCTCGGCCGCGATGTCGCCTTCTCCTTCTCGTCCGCCTATGTCGAGACCGACGGCGACAACAGCCTCTACGACACGACCTATGCCAACTTCCGGCCCGGCATCACCTTCCCGCTGGCCGAACGCTCCAGGCTGACGCTCTACTACAGCGCTGCCTATTCCGACCTCGGCAACTACACCGGCGCCTCGCCGACCCTTGCAGCCGAGGCGGCCCTCGGCGGCCAGTTCGCCAGCGCCATCGGCTACCGCTACGTGTTCGACAGCCGCGACACCGGCCTCAACCCCAACGCCGGTGTCCTGATCGACACCGGGCTGGAATATGCCGGGCTCGGCGGCGACCAGGAATACCTGAAATCGACCCTGCGCGTGGTCGGTGAAACCCGCGTCCTGAACGAGGAAGTCACCCTGCGCGGCATCTTCGAGGCCGGCTCGATCGACTTCATGGGCGGCACCCGCGGCCGCGCCGTCGACCGGTTCACCCAGAAGGTCATCCGCGGCTTCGAGCCCAACGGCATGGGCCCCATCCAGTCCGGCGAACACCTGGGCGGCAACCTCTTCGCTGCGGCCAAGTTCGAGGCGGAGTTCCCGCTGGGCCTGCCGGCCGAGTTCGGCATCACCGGCGGCGCCTTCTACGACGTCGGCTCGATCTGGAACGTCGACACCGTCGTGCCCCCCGTGGCCCAGTCGGTCGGCTTCGAGGCGCGCCACGTGATCGGCCTCTCGCTGTTCTGGGAATCGCCCTTCGGCCCGATCCGGATGGACTTCTCCAAGGCCCTCCAGAAAGAGCCGGGCGACATCGAGCGCCAGTTCGACTTCTCGGTCAGAACGGACTTCTGAACTTGACCTGCCTGCGCGGCCTTGCTGTTGCGGCGGTTGCTCTGATCTGCCTTGGCCTGCCACGGGCCGGGGCGCAGGACCTCGGGATCATCCGCAGCGAAATCCTCGTCCTCGACCCCGAGCGCCTGTTCGAGCAGACCGAGCTGGGCCAGCGCATGGTCGCCGACCACCAGGCCGAACGGGAAAAGCTCGCCTCGCGCAACCGCCGGCTCGAGGCCGAGCTCGAGGCCGAGGAGAAGCGCCTGACCGAGCTGCGCGCCGAAACCTCGCCCGAGGAATTCCGCGACATGGCCGACGCCTTCGACGCCAAGGTGCAGGAGATCCGCCGCGACAGCGAACGCCGCGTGGTCGACCTCGAACGCGACCGCGAGCGCCTGCCGATCCAGTTCCTCCGCGCCGTCGAACCGGTGCTCTCCGAGGTCATGCGCGAGGCCGGCGGCACCGTGGTGCTCGACGCCCGCACCGTGCTCTTCCGCACCGACGCGGTCGACGTCACCGGCACCGCCATCACCCGCATCGACGCGGCCCTGGGCGACAGCCTGCCCGAAGCCGAGGGCGATACCGGCACCGCCCCGGCGCCGGCCGATCCCGTCACCGAGACTGGCCCCGATCCCGTCACCGATCCCGGCACCACCGACGGCGACTAACCCCCGCGCTTGCCCAGCCCGGCCCCGCTTGGTAGGGAACCCGCACGCGACTTACCGAAAGGACCGACGATGACAGAGCCGCTGAAGACCGCGGATATCAACATGATCCAGCGGCTGATTCCCCATCGCTACCCGTTCCTGCTGGTCGACCGCGTCGTCGACATGAACGGCTACCAGTCGGCCCGCGGCATCAAGAACGTCACCATGAACGAGCCCCATTTCCAGGGCCACTTCCCGCAAAAGCCCATCATGCCCGGCGTCACCATGGTCGAGGCGATGGCCCAGACTGCCGCCGTCATGGTCGGCGCCCATCTCGGGCTGCAGGACAAGAACGTCCTGATCTATTTCATGTCGATCGAAAGCTGCAAGTTCCGCCGCATGGTCGAACCCGGCGACGTGCTGGCGCTCGACATCGAAACCCTGCGCGGCCGCCCCGGCGGCAAGGTCTGGAAGTTCCGCGGCGTGGCCACGGTCGAGGGGGACATGGCCTGCGAGGCCGAGTTCACCGCCATGGTCGACATGCCCAAGGAGTGACCGGCATGAGCGAGCGCGGCGAAACCGATATCCATCCCAGCGCGGTCGTCGAACCCGGCGCTCAGCTGGGGCAGGGGGTGCAGATCGGCCCCTTCTGCCATGTCGGGCCGGATGCGAAACTCGGCGACGGCGTCACGCTGAAAAGCCACGTGGTCATCAGCGGCGACACCGAGATCGGCGAGGATTGCACGCTCTTCCCCTTCGCCTGCATCGGCGAGATCCCGCAGGATCTCAAGTTCCGCGGCGAAAAGACCAAACTGGTGATCGGCGCCCGCAACCGCATCCGCGAACACGTCACCATGAACACCGGCACCGAGGGCGGCGGCGGCATGACCCGCGTCGGCGATGACGGGCTCTTCATGGCGGGCTGCCACGTCGCCCATGACGTCAAGGTCGGCAACCGCGTCATCATCGTCAACAACGCCGCGCTGGCCGGCCATTGCGTCATCGAGGATGACGTGATCATCGGCGGCCTCTCCGGCGTCCACCAATGGGTGCGCATCGGGCAGGGGGCCATCATCGGCGCCGTCACCATGGTCACCAACGACGTGATCCCCCACGGCCTCGTGCAGGCCCCGAGGGGCGAGCTCGACGGGCTCAACCTCGTCGGCCTCAAGCGCCGCGGCGTGGCCCGCTCCGACATCACCGCGCTGCGCGCCGCCTTCCAGATGCTGGCCCAGGGCGAGGGCAGCTTCCAGGAACGCGCCCGCCGGCTGGGTGAGGAGACCGAAAGCGACTACGTCCGCCAGATCGTCAACTTCATCACCGCCGGTTCCGACCGCTCCTTCCTCACCCCGGGCTCGATCTGACCATGCCCGGAAAGCTTGCGATCCTCGCCTGCGCCGGCGCGCTGCCCGTGGCCATTGCCCGCGCCAACCCCGACGCCATGGTCATCACGCTCGAGGGCATCCCCAGCGAGCTCGAGGCCCGGTCGGAACGCCACCGGCTCGAGAAGATCGGCACGCTCTTCTCGGCCATGAAGGAGGCGGGCATCGACCGCATGGTCTTCGCGGGCTCCCTCGTGCGCCCCGCGCTCGACCCCTCGGCCTTCGATGCCGAGATGGCCGCGCTCGCCCCCCGCCTGATGGCCGCGCTGCAAATGGGCGATGACCGCCTCTTGCGGACCGTCATCGCCATCTTCGAGGAACAGGGCTTTTCGGTCGTCGGCGCGCATCAGGTCCTGCCCGCGCTCACCGCCGATCCCGGCCTCCACGCGGGCACCGAACCCGACGATGCCACACGGTCCGACATCACCCGCGCCATCGAGATCTTGCGCGGCCTCGCCCCCCTCGACCTCGGCCAGGCCTGTGTCGTCGCCGGCGGCCAGTGCCTCGGCATCGAAACCGTGCAGGGCACCGACGCGCTGCTCGACTTCGTGGCCGCCACCCCGCCCGAGTTCCGCCGTGACCACCCCGGCGTGCTGGTCAAGGCCGCCAAGTCCGGCCAGGACCTCCGCATCGACATGCCCACCATCGGCCCCCGCACCATCGACGCCGTGGCGCGTGCGGGCCTCGCGGGGCTCGTGATCGAGGCTGGCAAGGTCATAATCCTCGACCGCGAAACCACCCTTCAGGCCGCGCGCGACAAGGGCCTTTTCCTTGTCGCGTCAGAGCTTTAGATGCGCATCTTCCTGATCGCCGGCGAAGCCTCGGGCGACCGGCTCGGCGCCGCCCTCATGGCCGGGCTGAACCAGCTTGCCGATGTCGAGTTCGAAGGCATCGGCGGCCCGATGATGGAGGCCGAAGGCCTCTCCTCGATCTTCCCGATGGACGATCTCAGCGTGCACGGGCTGGTCGAGGTGCTCAACCAATACCCCCATCTCCGCCGCCGCCTGCACGAGGCCGCCAACGCCGTGCTGGCCGCGCAGCCGGACGTGCTGATCACCATCGACAGCCCCGATTTCTGCCTCCGCGTCACGAAGATCGTGAAGGCGAAAAGCAACATCAGAACAGTGCATTACGTGGCCCCCTCTGTCTGGGCCTGGCGCCCCAAACGCGCCGAGCGCATGGCCTCCCATATCGACCAGGTGCTGGCCCTTCTCCCGTTCGAGCCGCCCTACATGGAAGCCGCCGGAATGGCCTGCGATTTCGTCGGCCACCCGGTCGTGAGCGAACCACAGGCCACGCCAAAGCAGATCGCCGCCTTCCGCGAAAGCCGCGGCATCGGCGACGCGCCGCTGCTCATGGTCCTGCCCGGCTCGCGCCGCTCCGAAGTGGCACAGCTCACGCCCATCTTCGGCCAAGCCCTCAAAGAGGTCTGCCGCGCCCGCCCCGAATTGCGCCTCGTCATCCCCGCCACCGAGGCCCGCGCAGCACAGGTTCGCGAACTGACCGCCAACTGGCCCGGACAGCCCGTCATCGTCGCCCCCGACAACCGCAGCCCCAAGGTCTATGCCATTGAAAAGGCGGCCGCTTTCGGCGCCGCCGACCGGGCGCTCGCGGCCTCCGGCACCGTCTCGCTCGAACTGGCCGCCGCCGCCACGCCGATGCTCATCGCCTACGACGTGCACCCCGTAAGCCGCATGATCCTGCAACACATGCTCCGGATCGACACGCTCACGCTCGTGAACCTCGTCAGCGAAACCCGCGCCGTGCCCGAACTCAACGGCGCCGATTGCCGACCTGAGCTCATCGCCCCCAAGCTATTGGAATTGCTCGACGATCCCGGCGATCAGCCGGACGCCATGCAACTCACCATGGACCGCCTCGGCAAGGGCGGCGAAGCCCCCGGCCTCCGCGCCGCGAAGGCCGTGCTGAAACACCTTCAGTAGAAGCGCAACCGCTGCCCCACGCCCATCTCCGTCGCCTTCGCCAGCATCGCATGGCCCAACGCGATATCCGACAGCGACAGCCCCCGGTGCCAGAACAGGATCGTCTCCTTGGCGCTTTCGCGCCCCGGCTTCACCCCGGCCACGATCTGCCCCAGTTCCGCATGCAGCGTCTCCTCGGTCAGCTTGCCCTGATCCACATGCTCCCTCAGCGCGCCGAACACCCCATGCGCCTGGCCCCAGTCATCCATCACCACCTTGTCCATGATATCCGTCAGGTTCAGCTCCACCGCCGACATCGTGCCGTAAGGAACAACCAGCGCACCGGGCTTGATCCAGTCGGTCTTCAAAAGCGGCTGCGGCTCAGACAACCTCGACGCTTCCACAACGATATCAGCATCTTGCAGGCAGGACTTCCAGTCCTCCGTTACCGTAATCTCCCGCCCGAGGTCACGCCGCAACTGCTCCGCGAACGCCTCCCGGCTCTCCGGCCGCCGCGAATGCACACGCACCTCCTCGAAATCGAAAAGGTGGCACAGAAGCCGCACGTTCCAATAGGCCGTCCCCCGCGCCCCGATATGGCCCAGCACCTTCGGCTTCTCCGGCGCCAGGTACTTCGCCCCCAGCGCGGTGATCGCGCCCGTGCGCATCTCGGTAATCCCCGTCGCGTCGATCAGCGCCTTGGGCGCCCCCATCCGCGGATCGAACAGCGTCAGCAGCCCATACTCCGAGGGCCGCCCCGACTTGTAGTTATCGACGAAATCGCCCACCACCTTGGTGCCGGCGCTGTCGATCTCGCCGCCGATCCAGCCGCGCAGCACGTTGAAATGCCCCTCGACCCCGGCGCGCGGCCGGATATGCATCCGCGGCTCGATCGCCGTCTCGCCCTTGCCCTGCATCCTCAGCGAATCCTCGATCGCCGACAGGATCTCCCCGTCGGTGAACCCCAGCGCGTCGATATCGAAACGGTTCAGGTAGTCGAGGTAGACGGGCGGCGTATCGGCGGGCGTGGACATGGGGCAGGGCCTCTTGTTATGTATGGACAAAAGGACACTGGCAGCGCCCGCCCCGCACGGCAACCCGGAAATCGCAGCCCTGTCGCTAACCGTCCGTCCGCCTGACACTCACCCAGACCGGCCCCTTGGTATAAACCCAGAGCGTTGCGGGGTTTTTCACGCCCGCCTTCAACGCCGCCGAGGACATGCCCGGCACGTAGGGGGCAGCAATCTTCAGGTCCGTCACCCCCGGCTGCAGGACGGTCGTGCCGCTGAAGGCGTCGTCCGAACAGGTAATCCGAAGGGGCGAGGGCCGGCCGCGCACCGTCGGAAACGCCACCTTGCCCGGCGTCACCACCGTCGCGCTCAACTGGTCCGAGCTCAACTGACAGGTCAGCCCCCGAACCTCGCGGCTGGCGCCCCCCTCCGTCACCCGGGTCCTGACGGCGAACCGCACGGTATCGTCGATTCGGGCCGAAAACGCCGCATCCCGCGGCGATATCTCTGTCGCGCCGGAGGAAAGCCCGCCGCCACAGCCCGCAAGGGCCAACAGCGCAAGGCAGGTTGCGAAACGCGCGGGGACATGGGTCAAGGGACAGCTCCATCCTACCGGGGGTCTGGCGCCATGCTAGGGCCATGCGCCCGTGCGCGCCATTGGCGCGGCGTGAGCGCCCCGGTCCGCCTATCCACCGTTGCCCATGCGAAACACAGGCTCGCCCAGGGCCTACTCGCCGCGCTCCTGCAACGTCACCCAGACCGTTTCATTGGCATAGCCCCACCGGTCCTGCGCATGCGCCACCCCGGCCGACACCACCGCCGCGGCAACCCCGACCAGCGACGGGCCCACCACGATCGTGCCGCTCAAGCCAGGATGCATCACCCCTTCGGCCATGTAGTCCTCGCTCAGGCATCTCATCTGCATCGGCGAGGGGCGCCCGCGCGTGATCGGAAACTCCACCTTCGCCGGCGTCACCAGCGTCGCCTTCAATTCCTTCGATTCCAGCACGCAGGTCACCCCGTCTTCCTGCCGGATATGGCTGCCATTCTCATCGACAACCTGCGCCCGGAAGGGCTTGGTCACGGTGGTGGCGATGAACGCCGGGTCGACGCCGGGCTTCACGGCGAACTTGACCGGTTCCGAAGATATATCGGCGCCACAGGCCGCCAGAACTAGAACGAAGGGCAGGGAGGAGAGCAATCTGATACGCACAGGAAACACCTTTTGGGAAAGTATCTTGTTGATACATTCCCTTATAAGCTGTCCTTCACGTCCGGCAAGCGCGGCGGCCCCTCCGGCTCGACTGACGTAACGGAACCCTGTTACCCCCGCCAGATCCACCCGCCGCCGAGAATCCGGCTGCCGCCCGTTTCGTAGAACACGCAGGCCTGACCGGGCGACACGCCTTCCTCGGCCGTGAGCAGCTCCACCTCCGCCTCCGTCTCCGAGATAGGCCGGATGATCGCCTCCCGCGGCGGCCGGGTCGACCGCACCTTGACCGACACGTGCCATTCTTCCTTCGAGGTGAACGCCTCGTCGCCCAGCCAGTTGATCTCGCGCACCGGCACAACCCGGGTCGCCAGCAGCTCCTTCGGCCCGACGATCACCTGTTTCGCATCCACATCCAGCTTCACCACGTAAAGCGGCTCCGACAGCCCGCCGATACCAAGCCCCCGGCGCTGCCCGATCGTGTAGTGAATGACACCCTCGTGCTCGCCCAGAACCCGGCCATCCACATGCACGATCTGCCCGGGCTCGGCCGCGCCCGGCCGCAGCTTCTCGATGACGGAGGCATAATTTCCGTTCGGCACGAAGCAGATATCCTGGCTGTCCGGCTTGTCCGCCACCGCCAGGCCATACCTTGCCGCCAGCACCCGCGTCGCATCCTTCGAGGGCAGGTGCCCCAGCGGGAAGCGCAGGTACTCCAACTGGTCCGGCGTGGTCGAGAACAGGAAATAGCTCTGGTCGCGGTTGGCATCCTCGGCGCAATGCAGCTCCGCCCCCGCGGCGCCCACCTTGCGCTGGATGTAATGCCCCGTCGCCATGCAATCGGCGTCGAGGTCCTTCGCCGTCTCCAGCAGGTCCTTGAACTTCACCCGTTCATTGCAGCGGATGCAGGGCACCGGCGTCGCCCCGGCCAGATAGCTGTCGGCAAACTCGTCGATCACGGCGTCCTTGAAGATGTTCTCGTAATCCAGAACGTAATGCGGAAAGCCCATCTCCTCGGCCACGCGCCTTGCATCGTGGATATCCACCCCCGCACAGCACGCGCCCTTCTTGGCCAGCGCCGCGCCGTGGTCGTAAAGCTGCAGCGTCACGCCCACCACGTCATAGCCTTCCTCGGCCAGCATCGCCGCCACGACCGAGGAATCCACGCCGCCCGACATCGCCACGACGACGCGCGTGTCGGCAGGGGCCTTGGGCAGGCCCAGCGAATTCAGTTCAGTGTCGAGCGCCATGTCTCTCTCCGGTCCGGTCCCGCGGAATATAGGAAAATGCAACACACTCTCAAGGCCCGGTTTCACCCCGCGTTAAGCGACTGCGGCAACACTCCGGCCCATGAAAGGTAAGGGTGAGAGTGATGTATCTGAAGAAAGTGGCCGGGAAAAGGGCCGTGCAGCTTCCTGACGGAACGGTGATGACACGGGCCGACCTGCCGCCCCCCGACACCAGCCGCTGGGTTGCCTCGCGCAAGCTGATGGTGGTGCGCGGCGTGCTCTACGGCCTGCTCGAACGCGAGGAGGCGCTCGAACGCTACGGGCTCAGCGACGAGGAATTCCAGGAATGGCTGACCGCGCTCTCGGCCCATGGCACCGACGGCCTGAAAGCGACAAATCGTCCCTCTGGCGACAAAGCGGTCGACAACCCAAAGTAGCAGCCGATAATATTTCGGTCCGGGTAACCTGTAGTTAACCATTGTTAGTCACTACTCGTGTCGGGAAGAGTTTAACGAACGGAGACCGTCATGCGTGTGCTACTGGTTGAGGATGACCCGACCACGTCCAAGAGTATCGAGTTGATGCTCACCCATGCGAACCTGAACGTCTACACCACCGACATGGGCGAGGAGGGGATCGATCTCGCCAAGCTCTACGATTACGACCTGATCCTGCTCGATCTCGGCCTGCCCGACATGGACGGGCACGATGTGCTGCGGCAGTTGCGCCTCGCGCGGGTCGACACGCCGATCCTGATCCTGACCGGGGCCGACGACACCGAAAGCAAGATCAAGGGGTTCGGTTTCGGCGCCGACGATTACCTGACCAAGCCGTTCCACCGCGAGGAGCTGGTCGCCCGCATCCACGCCATCGTCCGCCGCTCCAAGGGCCATGCGCAGTCGGTCATCCGCACCGGCAAGGTCCATGTCAATCTCGACGCCAAGACGGTCGAGGTCGAGGGCAAGACCGTGCACCTCACCGGCAAGGAATACCAGATGCTGGAACTCCTCAGCCTGCGCAAGGGCACGACGCTGACCAAGGAGATGTTCCTCAACCATCTCTACGGCGGCATGGACGAGCCCGAGCTGAAGATCATCGACGTGTTCATCTGCAAGCTGCGCAAGAAACTGGCCGAGGCCACGGGCGGGGCCAACTATATCGAAACCGTCTGGGGCAGGGGCTACGTGCTCCGCAATCCCGATCCCGCCGCCGACGGGGACAGGCCGCTCGCCGTCGGCGCCTGACGTCTGGACGCGCCCGCCGCCGCGCCCTATCACTTGGACCGACAGACCGGGGGCGCGCGGCAGGCCGGCCGCGCCCCGTTCAGGCGGAGGGGCAAGATGGCGCAGAAACCAGCGGTCGACAACCTGACAGAGGCGCAGGCGACGGAAGAACTGGCCGACCTGGCCCAGCGCTTGGCCGAGGCCAACACCGCCTATCACACCGAAGACGCCCCCGCGATCACCGACGCGGAATACGACGCGCTCAAATCGCGCAATGCCGCCATCGAGGCGCGTTTCCCCCATCTCAAGCGCGCCGACAGCCCCTCCGACCAGGTGGGCGCGGCGCCCTCCGAGGCCTTCGCCAAGGTCACCCACGCGGTGCGGATGCTCAGCCTCGCCAACGCCTTCGACGACGCCGACATCACCGAGTTCGACACCCGCATCCGCCGCTATCTCGGCCTCGCGGCCGACGCGAAACTCACCTACACCGCCGAGCCCAAGATCGACGGGCTCAGCCTGTCCCTGCGCTACGAATCCGGCAAGCTCGTGCAGGCCGCCACCCGAGGCGACGGCGCGGTGGGCGAGAACGTCACCGCCAACGCCCGCACCATCGACGACATCCCCGTCACCCTGAAAGGCGCCCCCGACGTGCTCGAGATCCGCGGCGAGGTCTACATGAGCCACGAAGATTTCGAATCCCTCAACACCCGGCAGGCCGAGAAGGGCGACAAGCAATTCGCCAACCCCCGCAACGCCGCCGCCGGCTCCCTCCGCCAGCTCGATTCCTCCATCACCCGCAACCGGCCCCTGCGCTTCTTCGCCTATGCCTGGGGCGAGGTCAGCGAGCCGCTCGCCGACACCCAGATGGGCGCCATCAACCGCCTCGCGGATCTCGGCTTCCAGACCAACCCGCTCACCGAGCTATGCGACGGTCCGACCGAAATGCTCGCCCAATACGCCAGGATCGAGCAACTCCGCGCCGAGCTCGGATACGACATCGACGGCGTCGTCTACAAGGTCGACGACCTCGCCCTGCAAGCCCGCCTCGGCTATCGCAGCACCACCCCCCGCTGGGCCATCGCCCACAAGTTCCCCGCCGAACTGGCCTGGACACGCCTCGAATCCATCGACATCCAGGTCGGCCGCACCGGCGCCCTTTCCCCCGTCGCCCGCCTCACCCCCGTCACCGTCGGCGGCGTCGTCGTCTCCAACGCCACCCTCCACAACGAGGATTACATCGCCGGCCGCGACAGCAAGGGCAACGAGATCCGCGGCGGCAAGGACATCCGCGTAGGCGACTGGGTTCAGGTCTACCGCGCCGGCGACGTCATCCCGAAAGTGGCCGATGTCGACCTCTCCAAGCGCCCCGAAGATGCCGAACCCTACACCTTCCCCGAAACCTGCCCCGAATGCGGCTCCGAGGCCATCCGCGAGGAGGGCGACGCCGTCCGCCGCTGCACCGGCGGCCTCATCTGCCCGGCGCAAGCGGTTGAAAAGCTGAAGCATTTCGTCTCCCGTGCCGCCTTCGACATCGAAGGGCTGGGCGCCAAGCAGATCGAGCAATTCTACCGCGACGAATGGATCAGGGAACCCGCCGACATCTTCACGCTGGAAGAGCGCTATGGCGCAGGCCCACGCCAACTCAAGAACCGCGAAGGCTGGGGCGAGAAAAGCGCGAAGAACCTCTTCGAAGCCATTGAAGAAAAACGCAACATCCCTTTCGGCCGCCTCCTCTTCGCCCTCGGCATCCGCCATGTCGGCGAACAGGCCAGCAACCTCATCGCCCGCTTCTACGGCAATTGGGACGATTTCACCGCCGCCATGGACAGCGCCGCCGATTGCGACGGCCCCGAATGGGAACGCCTCCTCGGCATCGACGGGGTGGGCGAGGTCATGGCCCGCTCCCTCGTCACCGCCTTCGCGCAGGAAAACGAACGCGAGAGCATCGACCGCCTGACCGCCCACCTCACCGTCGCCGAAGCGACCCGCCCCCAGACCGCCGACAGCCCCGTCGCCGGAAAGACCGTCGTCTTCACCGGCACGCTCGAGAAGATGACAAGGGCCGAGGCCAAGGCCCGCGCCGAGGCCCTCGGCGCCAAGGTCTCGGGCAGCGTCTCCGCCAAGACCGACCTCGTCGTCGCCGGCCCCGGCGCCGGCAGCAAGGCCAAGAAGGCCGAGGAACTCGGCGTCGAGATCATCGACGAGGACGGCTGGCTCGACCTCGTAGGGCAGGCATGAGCACCCGGCCCCCCATCCTTTTCCCGCTCTTCGCCGAGCTGGAAACCCTGGAAGGGGTCGGCCCCAAATCCGCCAAGGCCCTCGCCGCGATCGACATAGAACGCCCCCGCGACGTACTCTTCACGCTGCCCTATTCCGGCATCGACCGCCGCCGCCGCGAGACGGTGCAGGGCGCCAACTACCCCGAAACCGTCACCGTCGAGGTGACCGTCGGCGACCACCGCGCGCCCCAGCGCCGCGGCGGCCCCTACCGCGTCAACGTCGAGGATGCGGCCACCACCTTCCAGCTCGTCTTCTTCCACGCCCGCGACGAATACCTCCGCCGCATCCTCCCCACCGGCCAGCGCGTCGTGGTCTCCGGCAAGGTCGAGCTCTTCGACGGCATGGCCCAGATGGTCCACCCCGACCATATCCTGCCGCCGAACGAGGCCGGCACCATCCCCGATTTCGAGCCGGTCTACCCGCTCACCGCCGGCGTCACCCAGAAAACCATGGGCAAGGCCGCCCATTCCGCCGTCGCCCGCGCGCCCGAACTGCCCGAATGGATCGACCCGGCGCAAAAGGCCAGCGCCGGCTGGCCAAGCTGGCACGAGGCCATCGCCCGCGCCCACGCGCCACAGGACATGGCCGATCTCAGCCCGTCCGACGCCCCCCGCGAACGCCTCGCCTATGACGAGTTCATGGCCCATCAGCTCACCCTCGGCCTCGCCCGCGCCAAGCTCCGCCGCACCAAGGGCCGCGCCACCGTGGGCACCGGCAAACTGCAGGCCAAGGTGCTCGACGCGCTGCCCTACACCCCCACCGGCGCCCAGACCCGCGCCATCGCCGAGATCGCCGCCGACATGGCGCAGGACCGGCGGATGAACCGCCTCCTGCAGGGCGATGTCGGCGCCGGCAAGACCCTCGTCGCGCTAAAAGCCCTCCTGATCGCGGTCGAGGCGGGCGGGCAGGGGGTCATGATGGCCCCCACCGAAATCCTCGCCCGCCAGCATCTCGAAGGGCTCACCCCGCTGGCCGAGGCCGCGGGCGTCGTCATCGAAATCCTCACCGGCCGCGACAAGGGGGCGGAACGCCGCCGCAAGCTCGCCGCCCTCAAGGCGGGCGACATCCAGATCCTCGTGGGCACCCATGCCGTTTTCCAGAAGGATGTGGAATTCCAGGACCTTCGCCTCGCCATCGTCGATGAACAGCACCGCTTCGGCGTCCGCCAGCGGCTCGAGCTTGGCCGCAAGGGCGCCCAGGCCGACGTGCTGGTCATGACCGCCACGCCCATCCCCCGCAGCCTGTCGCTGGCGCAATATGGCGACATGGATGTCTCGATCCTCGACGAGAAGCCGCCGGGCCGCAAACCCATCACCACCGCGCTCGTCAGCCAGGGCCGCATGGACGAGGTGGTCGACCACCTCCGCCGCGCCATCGCCGAGGGACGACAGGCCTACTGGGTCTGCCCGCTGGTCGAGGAAAGCGAACTCATCGACCTCTCCAGCGCCGGCGAGCGTTTCAAACGCCTCCGCGCGGCACTTGGCGAGGGCGTGGTCGGCCTCGTCCACGGCCAGATGCCGCCCGAGGAGAAGGATGCCGCCATGGCCGCCTTCCAGCGCGGCAACACCGCCGTTCTCGTCTCCACCACCGTGATCGAGGTGGGCGTCGACGTGCCCAACGCCTCGATCATGGTGATCGAACGCGCCGAAAGCTTCGGCCTCGCCCAGCTTCACCAGCTTCGCGGCCGCGTCGGCCGGGGCGAGGCCGCCTCGACCTGCCTGCTCATGTACCAGCCGCCGCTGTCCGAGACGGGCGAGAAGCGCCTCACCACCATGCGCGAAACCGAAGACGGCTTCCGCATCGCCGAGACCGACCTCGAGATGCGCGGCGCGGGCGACCTGATCGGAACGGCGCAGTCCGGCCTGCCACGCTTTCGCATCGCCGATCTCGAAGGGCAGGCGGCGCTGATGGCGGTGGCCCAGTCCGACGCCCGCAAACTCCTCAATGACGACCCCGACCTGACCGGCGAGCGGGGGCAGGCCGCGCGCATCCTCCTCTGGCTGATGGAGCAGGACCAGGCGATCCGCCTGATCAGCGTCGGCTGAAACTTATCCACAGGAAGGAACGGAAGTGGAACAAAAACTTTTGTTCCTTACCAAGGCGTTAACCTGAATTATCCCCATACGTTCCGTTTTGTTCTCACAAAGTTCTTTACAAACCCTTTCCAAAATGAGAACAAATAAGCAACAAAGCCACACCGGACGAAGGAGCCACCCAATGCTCAGCCAGTTCAAGACCGCCGCCTACCGCTCCCGCGATACCCTTGTCGGGGATCTCATCGGCGGCGCCGCCCTGATGGTCACGCTTCTGGGCGGGCTCTACCTGCCGGGGCTTCTGTAACCTTTCTGCCTGCGACGTTCCTGGCCTGTCGCGCAACCCGCATCGCCTGTCCCCATAGTCTCGATGCGCCGCGCCTGATCACTGTCCCCGGGGTCTGCCTCCCCCTGATCACGGACAGGCCGAAAACGGAACCGAGCTTCCTTCCGCCGCCGCTTGTCCCCAAGCGTGCGGCGGTTTTTTTATCCGGAATTCAAAAGATTGTGCGCCAAACCTCGCGCAGCGCCCCTCAGGCGCAGGAGCTCGACGCCTGCGCCGTCTCCAGCGCCTCCACCGCAGCCTCCAGCGTCAGCAGGATCGACGCGTGCCGGTTCTTGTAATCCTTCGCCGGCCGCAGCACCTCCAGCCCGTCGAACGGGGCAGGGGGCGTCGGCCCGTCCTGCTTGAGCATCGCCTTCAGCGCATCGCGCGCCTCGGTCACCTGCTGCAAATCACAGCCGATGATATGCCCGCCCACGATACTGGCCGAGGCCTGCCCCAGCGCACAGGCCTTCACCTCCGCCGCGTAATCGGTGATCACCGACCCGTCGGTCTTGATATCCACCGTCACGGTCGAACCGCACAGCGGCGCCCGCCGCTTCACGCTCGCATCCGCCTCCTCCAGCCTGCCATGATGCGGAATATCCGCCGCCAGTTCCAGGATCCGGGCCGAGTACAGTTTGATCAGGTCGGTTTCGCCGCTCATGGCTTTCCCTTTCCGCGTTCCCCCCATAGATAGAGGCGCGTGACGCAGACGGAAAGGGTTTCCTTCATGGCATTCGACCCCGAAACACTCAAATTCAACGCAGACGGGCTGTTGCCGGCCATCGCGCAGGATTCCGAGACCAGCGAGGTGCTGATGCTCGCCTGGATGAACGCCGAAGCGGTGCGCCGCACCCTCGACACCGGCCGCGTCACCTATTGGAGCCGCTCTCGGCAATCCTTCTGGGTCAAGGGCGAAACCAGCGGCCACGTCCAGGAGCTGGTCGAGCTCCGCGTCGATTGCGACCGCGATTGCATCCTCGTCCGGGTCCACCAGTACGGGCCCGCCTGCCACACCAACCGCCGCACCTGCTTCTACACCGCCATCGAGGAGGGGCAGGAGGTCGAGCTGATGACCCCCATGGTCGGCTGATCAGCCGGCGAACGCCCGGTGCCGCTCGGCGGCCGCCTGCACCACCTCCTCCTTCAGCGTGAAGCCCAGCCCCGGTTTGCCTTCCAGCGCAAGCCGGCCCTTCTTCGGCGCAAGGTCCGGCGCGGCCACGATATCCTCGGCCAGCAATTGCCACATGATCTGGTTGCCGTCGTCGAGATTCGGAATGGCCCGGCCCACGTGATGCTCGGCACAGGTGGTGATCCCCGTGGTCATCGACGAATGGATGCAGAGCGGCACCCCCGCCGCCTCCGCCACCGCCGCGGCCTTCATCATCGGGCGCAGGCCGCCGATCTCGCGCGGGCCCACGGCGATCATGTCGGCCCGGTGGACCGCGGCCGCCGTATGCACCTCCTGCAGCGTGAACACGCTCTGGTCCGCCCCGATCGCGATGGGCGAGCGCGCCGCCACATGCGCCAACGCCGCCTGCGTCGTGCTGGCGGTCGGCTGCTCGATATACTCGATGTCATAGGGCGCCAGCCGCGCGATCATCCGAAGCGCCACCGCCTGGTCCCACGCCTCGTTCGCATCCAGCCGCAGGCGGGCATCGGGCGCCACCTCCCGCACGGCCCGCACGGCGGCCATGTCATACTCGGCGCCCACACCCACCTTGAGGTACAATATCGGATGGCCCGCCGCCACCGCAGCCGCCGCATCCTCGGCCAGTTCCCCGGCCGACTGGCCCTGCAGGAAGTGGAAATACCCCACGTCCTTGCGCACCGCCCCGCCCAGCAGGTCCCACACCGGACGGCCCAGCACCTTGCCCTGCGCATCCAGCGCCGCCATCTCGAGACCGTTCCGCAACTGATTGAAATACCGGGGCATATTCCCCCCGAACACCAGGAAATGCTCGCGGTAGACATCCTGCAGACCTTGCGTGATATCGAACACCGACCGGCCCACCAGCCCCCGGCCCAGCTTCTCCAGCACGATCTTCTGCGCATCCGCATCGGGCGCAAAGGTCGTCTCGCCATACCCCACCGTGCCATCCTCGAGGGTCATGGTGATCAGGTTGACGGTGAAATGATGCTCGACCCCCTGCGACCAGACATAAGGCTGTTTCAGCGGCAGGCGCAGCGGGGTGGCGGTAACGGAAGAGACAAGGGCCATGCGGGCGGATCCTGACGAAAGGGAATTCCGCCGCAGGCTAGGGGCGCCGCGCCCCGCGCGAAAGCCGGAAAACGCGCCAACCTGTCCGGTTCGCGACAATCCGCGTCGTCAATCGCTCGTCACCAGCCGCAGGAACGGGCGTCCGCGCCGCTTCGGCGCCGGTCGCGGCGGCGCCGCCACGGGCCGGCTGACCTCGACCTTGCCGCCATCCACCGGCGCCACCCGCAGGCGGGCGATCTCGAACCGCCGCGGCGCCCGGCCCGCCTCGCCCTCGGCCACGAGACAGCCCATCGCCCGGCTCACATCGCCCAGGTCACTGCGCAGCGGCAGAAGCACCATCCGCGCACTCAACTCCGGCTGCCGGAACCCGCCCCGCGACAGCAGGTCAAGCTGCACCGTCGCCGGCTCCTCGAACAGCCGCGCCAGCGCGCCGGCGAACCCGTCCCGCCGGTCGGGGTGGATGAAACTGCTAACCGGCATCCCCCGCACATCCATCCCCATCAGGTCGGCCAGATGCGCGCCGGCCACCCGGAACCGGGCCAGCCCCGGCGCGATCCGCTCGATGATGAACGTGTCCGACAACAGCCCCTCGATCCGCCGCGGGTCGATCTCGGCCCGCCGCGGCACCGTGGTTCCCTGCCGAAGCCCCTGCCAGTAGTCGACAAGCGCCTGCGGCTCGCGGCTCCCGCCGGGGCCCGGGGGCCGAAGCTCGATCACGTCGTCAGGTCTGTCCGTGTCGTCATGCATGGGTCTGCCCTCGTTGGGGTCGGTGGCGTGAAGCCCCCGGTACGGCCCGCCGGGCAATCCGGGGCTTCCCTGGAATGTGACACGTTTTCCCCGACAGGGCGCCCGAAATGTTAATAATTGGTTAAGATCGGATCACATCCCCGTGCCCGCCGCCACGCTTGCCCTTGCCCCGACGAATGTCTAGGACGAAACGAAACCGCACCCGACAGGGACAGGGCAGGAGGATCCGCGTGCTCAGATCAATGACGGCGTTCGCCGCGTCCAAGGGGGCGCAGCACGGCTTTTCCTGGACATGGGAAATGCGCAGCGTCAACGGCAAGGGGCTCGACCTGCGCCTGCGCGTCCCCGACTGGGTCGAGGGGCTGGAACCCGCCCTGCGCGCCCGCATCGGAAAGGCGCTTGGGCGCGGCAACGTCTCCCTCAACCTCAAGCTTTCCCGCGACGACGGGGCAGGGGCGCTCGCCGTCAACGCGGCCCAGCTCGAGGATGTGCTCACCGCCATGGCCGAGGTGGAAAACCGCGCCATGGCCCGCGGCGTCACCCTGGCGCCCGCCACCGCCGCCGACCTGCTCGGCCTGCGCGGCGTGCTCGACACCGGCGCGGCGGACGAGGATACCGAGGCGCTCCGCACGACCCTGCTGGCCGATTTCGAACCCCTGCTCACCGCCTTCCTCGACATGCGCGCGACCGAAGGTCGGGCGCTGGCCGACGTGCTCACCGCCCAGCTCGACGAGATCGAGCGCCTCACGGCTGACGCGGCGCAAGCCGCCGAGGCCCGCCGCCCGGACATGGAACAGGCCTTCCGCACCGCGCTCGCCCGCGTGATGGACACCGCCGACACCGCCGACGAGGCCCGCGTCGCCCAGGAACTGGCGCTCCTCGCCGTCAAGGCCGACGTCACCGAGGAGATCGACCGCCTCCGCGCCCATATCGCCGCCGCCCGCGACCTTATCGCCAGCGGCAGCCCGGTCGGCCGCAAGCTCGACTTCCTGTCACAGGAATTCAACCGCGAGGCCAACACGCTCTGTTCCAAGGCCCAGAACAAGGCGCTCACCGCCACCGGGCTCGAACTCAAGACCGTCATCGACCAGATGCGCGAGCAGGTGCAGAATGTCGAATGACGGCGCATATCGGACAAGGGGGGATTCGAGTATTTTCGGAACAATGAAAGGGCAGGGCGCCCATGGCTGACCGGCGCGGCCTTCTGATCATCCTCTCCTCGCCCTCGGGCGCGGGCAAATCCACCCTGTCCCGGCGCCTGCGCGACTGGGATGACACGATTTCCTTCTCGGTCTCCGCCACCACCCGCACCCCGCGGGCGGGAGAGGAGGACGGGCAGGATTACCACTTCATGACCGAAACCAATTTCAAGCGCGCGGTCAGCGCCGGCCAGATGCTCGAACACGCCCATGTCTTCGGCAATTTCTACGGCTCGCCGCGCGGGCCCGTGGAAGAGGCCATAGGCCAGGGGCGCGACGTGCTCTTCGACATCGACTGGCAGGGCGCTCAGCAGATCCAGAACTCCGGCCTCGGCCAGCACACGCTGTCGATCTTCATCCTGCCCCCCTCCATCGCCGAGCTGCGCAACCGGCTGGTCAGGCGCGGACAGGACGCGCCCGACGTGGTTTCGAAACGGATGCAGAAAAGCTGGGACGAGATCAGCCACTGGGGCGAATACGACTACGTGCTCATCAACGACGATCTCGACGCCACCGACGCGCGGCTCAAAAGCATCGTCACCGCCGCCCGCCTCAAGCGCATCCAGCAGCCGGGCCTCAACGCCCATGTGCAGAAACTCCAGCAGGAATTCGAGGAGAACACATGACCATCTACACCCTCGACGGCCACACCCCGCAACTCGCCGACGACACCTGGGTCGCCCCCGACGCCAACCTGATCGGCCAGGTGATCCTCGAGGACGGCGCCTCCGTCTGGTTCGGCGCCACGCTGCGCGGCGACAACGAGCCTATCACCATCGGCCGCGGCTCGAACGTGCAGGAAAACTGCGTCATGCACACCGACATGGGCTTCCCCCTCACGGTGGGCGAGAACTGCACCATCGGCCACAAGGTCATGCTGCATGGCTGCACGCTCGGCAACAACACCCTCATCGGCATGGGCGCCACCATCCTCAACGGCGCCAAGATCGGCAACAACTGCCTGATCGGCGCCGGTGCGCTGATCACCGAGGGCAAGGAAATCCCCGATGGCAGCCTCGTCATGGGCGCCCCCGGCAAGGTCATCCGCCAGCTCGACGACAAGGCGCTTCAGGCGGTCACCGCCGGCGCGCTCCACTACCAGGAGAACATGCGCCGTTACCGCGACGGGCTCACGGCGGTCTGACGGGGGCACCGACAGGCGATGAACGCCGACAACATCTCGTCCCTCCTCAGCGCCATCCCGCTGCCCTCGGTCCTGATCGGCCGGGGCGAGCGCATCCTCGGCGCCAATGACCGCGCGCTTCAGCTTCTGGGGCAGGCCATCGTCGGGCGCCACTTCATCACCGCCCTGCGCCAGCCCGCCATCCTCGACGCGATCGAGGCCGCCCTGCGCGACGGCCAGCCGCGCAGCACCCGCTACCTCTCCTCCGACGGCACGCAGGACACCACCTTCGACGTCACCTGTTCCCCGGTCCAGACCGAGGCCGGCCACGGCGTGCTCGTCTGTTTCGAGGATGTCACCCATCTCGAACAGGCCGGACAGATGCGCCGCGATTTCGTCGCCAACGTGAGCCACGAACTGCGCAGCCCGCTCACCGCGCTTCTGGGCTTCATCGAAACCCTGCGCGGCCCCGCCAAGGGCGACGCCGCGGCCTCCGAACGCTTCCTCGGCACCATGCAGGACGAGGCGCAGCGCATGGAACGGCTCGTCCGCGACCTCCTCTCGCTCTCCCGCGTCGAGGGGCAGGAACGCGTCCGCCCCACCGACCCGGTCGACCTCTGCCGCCTGATCGGCAGCGTGCGCCACGCGCTGGCGCCGCTGGCGGCCGATCACGGCGTCACCCTCATGGCCGACCTGCCCGACACCCCGCTCGTCGTGCCGGGCGACACCGACCAGCTTCAGCAGGTGATCACCAACCTGACCGAGAACGCCATCAAGTATGGCGGGCAGGGCAAGACCGTCCACATCTCCCTCACCATGACCGAGCAGGAGCCGCTGGTGCGCGGGCCCGCCGCCGTCATCTCCGTCCGCGACGAGGGGGCGGGCATCGACCCGGTCCACATCCCGCGCCTCACCGAACGCTTCTACCGCGTCGACAGCCACCGCTCGCGCGCGATGGGCGGCACCGGGCTCGGCCTCGCCATCGTCAAGCATATCGTCGGGCGCCACCGGGGCCGCCTGCGAATCGAATCGCGCCCCGGCGAGGGCAGCGTCTTCCGCGTCGTCCTGCCCCGCGACAGCGCCCAGCAGCCCCGCTGAAACCGCCCCACGGGCGCCCGCCACCGGCCGACTCGGGGCCGACCCCGCGTCAATACGCCGTTTTTTCCCGACAGGACGCGCGCTGTCATAAAACCGTTACATCCCTGTAACAAAAGCGTCGTCGCCGGGGACTAGCAGAACGGCCAAGGGCCATCTGCTGTTGTGGCCCCGCAACCCGAAATCAGGAGCTATCCATGTCCTTTGTGAAACTGACCGCCTCCTCGCTGGCGATCGCTGCCGTTTCCGCAACCGCCGCCGCCGCACGTGACAACGTGCAGGTCGCCGGGTCCTCGACCGTGCTGCCCTACGCCTCGATCGTGGCCGAGCTGTTCGGCGAAAACACCGACTTCCCGACCCCGGTCGTCGAATCGGGCGGCTCGTCTGCCGGCCTCAAGCGCTTCTGCGAAGGCGTGGGCGAGAACACCATCGACGTGGCCAACGCCTCGCGCGCCATCCGCGAAAAAGAGATCCAGGCCTGCGCCGACAACGGCGTCACCGACATCATCGAAGTCCGCATCGGCTATGACGGCATCGTCTTCGCCAGCCAGCAGTCGGGCCCCGAGTTCACCGCCTTCGAACCCTCCGACATCTTCAATGCCATCGGCGCCAAGGTGATGGTCGACGGCGAAGTGGTCGACAACCCGCACACCAACTGGTCCGACTTCAACAGCGACCTGCCCGATGCCGAGATCGCCATGTTCATCCCTGGCACCAAGCACGGCACCCGTGAAGTCTTCGAAGACAAGGTGCTGCTGGAAGGCTGCGAAGCCACCGGCGCCATGCAGGCCATGATGGATGGCGGCATGAACGAGGACGACGCCGAGGATGCCTGCCTCGACGTCCGCCAGGACGGCAAGTCGGTCGACATCGACGGCGACTACACCGAGACCCTGGCCCGCATCGACGCCAACACCAACGGCATCGGCGTCTTCGGCCTCGCGTTCTACGAGAACAACACCGACAAGCTGAAGGTCGCCACCATGGGCGGTGTCGAGCCCACGACCGAGACGATCGCCGCCGGCGAATACCCGGTCTCGCGCCCGCTGTTCTTCTACGTCAAGAAAGCCCATATCGGCGTGATCCCCGGCCTCAAGGAATACGCCCAGTTCTTCGTCGCCGACGAAATCGCAGGCCCGGGCGGCCCGCTCTCCAACTACGGCCTCGTGGCCGATCCGGAACTGGCCGATACCCAGTCCAAGGTCGAGAACGAAACGACCATGAGCGAAAGCATGTAATCAGGCCCGGCCTGATCATGGGGGGCGGCATATTTCGCCGCCCCCGCCACGCCTTTTAGGACATTTTTCTCAAACCAAGGGGATGGGGGGCACATGCCTTTACTCTGGCTCATCTTGATCGTGCTCGCGATCGCGGTGGCGGGCTACGTTCTTGGCCGGCAGCGCGCGCTCGCCAGCGCCGGGGGCGACAACCGCAAGCTGCATTCGCTGCCGTCCTATTACGGCTCCAACGTGGCCATCAAGGCGATCGTGCCGGCCTTCCTGCTGGTGGTGGCATGGCTGCTGATCCAGCCCATCTACGTGGGCAATGCCGTATCCGGCATGATCCCGGAAAGCTCGGTCAAGGAAGGCTCCTCGCTGGGGCTCGTGATGGCCGAGGTGCGCCGCGCCGCGAACGGCCTCGACGCCGCCGTGGCCCAGGGCCTGATGACCGATGACGAGGCCCGCAACCTGCGCGCCGAATTCACCGACGTCACCCAGCGGCTGCGCGACGCGGGCTCGATCGTCACCTCCGAAGTGACCCAGCCGATCCTCCGCGCGGCCCAGCGCTACCGGATCATGAACGACACCGGCAACCTGATCATGACCATCGCGGTGCTGATCCTCGCCGTGCTGGGGTTCCTCTACGGCCTCCGCGAAAGCAAGTCCGAGTTCCGCGCCCGCAACGTGGTCGAGCACAGCGTCCGCGCCATCCTCGTCGGCGCCGCCTCCATCGCCATCCTCACCACCATCGGCATCGTCCTGTCGCTGGTCTTCAACACGATCGAGTTCTTCCGCCTCTACCCGGCTGCCGATTTCTTCTTCGGCACCAACTGGGCGCCCAGCTTCTCGGGCCGCGGCGGCAGCTCCGATCTCGGCGTCCTGCCGCTCCTCTGGGGCACGTTCTACATCTCCATCGTGGCCCTCGCGGTGGCGGTGCCCATCGGGCTTTTCGCCGCCATCTACCTCTCCGAATACGCCAGTCCCCGGGTCCGCGCCTTCGCCAAGCCGATGCTCGAGGTGCTGGCCGGCATCCCCACCATCGTCTACGGCCTCTTCGCGCTGCTGACGGTCGGGCCGCTGCTCCTGAAGGTCTTCGGCGACAACGGGCTCGACTGGATGCAATCGGGCACGGCGGTGATGACGGCCGGCCTCGTCATGGGCATCATGCTCATCCCCTTCGTCTCCTCGCTGTCCGACGACATCATCAACTCGGTCCCGCAGGCCATGCGCGACGGCTCCTATGGCCTCGGCGCCACCCGCTCCGAAACCATCAAGCAGGTCGTCCTGCCCGCCGCCCTGCCGGGCATCGTCGGCGCCATCCTCCTGGCGGCCTCCCGCGCCATCGGCGAGACCATGATCGTGGTGCTCGGGGCAGGGGCCGCGGCCCGGCTCTCGCTCAACCCCTTCGAGGCGATGACCACCGTGACCGCCAAGATCGTCAGCCAGCTCACCGGTGACGCCGACTTTGCCTCGCCCGAGGCGCTCGTCGCCTTCGCCCTCGGCATGACGCTCTTCGTGATCACGCTCTGCCTCAACATCTTCGCGCTCTACATCGTGCGCAAATACCGGGAGCAATACGAATGACCGATGCGACCCTGAACGGCGACGGCCCGGGCAAGAGCAGCTCGCTCACCGCCCGCGACGCCCGCACCAAACGCCGCAACGCCTCCGAGAAGCGCTTCCAGGCCTACGGCATGATCGCCATCGGCATCGGGCTCTTCTTCCTCGTGGTGCTCGCGGTCACCATCATCCGCTCCGGCATCCCGGCCTTCACCAAGACCGTGGTCGATGTCGAGTTCACCATCACCGAAGCCGAGTACGAGGCCGCCGAAAGCGAGCTCTTCAAGACCAAGGCCTACCAGGACCTGTTCATCGCCAAGCTCGAAGCCCAACTTCAGGAGCGCGGCCTCGAGGTCGATTTCGACGCCGAGGCGATCGAGCGCCTGCTGGGCAAGACCGGCGGTACGATCCGCGAATACTACCAGGGCAACTCGAACATGCTGGGCGAGCCGGTCCGCTTCGAACTCGCCGCCTCCTCCCGCGTCGACGGCTACTTCAACGGCCGCGTCACCCGCGAGGGGATGCAGGACAGCCGCTTCCTGATGAAGACCGACCTCGACATCGTCGACGCGCTGCACGAGGCCGGCATCATGCGCTCGGCCTTCAACTGGAACTTCATCACCGGCGCCGATTCCGGCGTCGACAACCCCGGCGGGGCAGGGATCGGCGCCTCGGTCGTGGGCTCCTTCTTCATGATGCTGGTGGTGCTGCTGCTCTCGCTGCCCATCGGCGTCGCGGCCTCCATCTACCTCGAGGAATTCGCCCCCCAGAACCGCTTCACCGACCTGATCGAGGTGAACATCTCCAACCTCGCCGCCGTGCCCTCCATCGTCTTCGGCATCCTCGGCCTTGCCGTCTTCATCCAGTTCATGCACCTGCCGCAATCGGCCCCGCTGGTGGGCGGGCTGGTGCTCACCCTGATGACCCTGCCGACGATCATCATCTCCACCCGCGCCTCGCTCAAGGCGGTCCCGCCGTCGATCCGCGACGCGGCCCTCGGCGTCGGCGCCTCCAAGATGCAGGCGGTGTTTCACCACGTCCTGCCGCTCGCCATGCCCGGCATCCTCACCGGCACCATCATCGGCCTCGCCCAGGCGCTCGGCGAAACCGCACCGCTTCTCCTGATCGGCATGGTGGGCTTCGTCGCCCGCGGCTATCCCGACGGCATCGTCGCCGGCTTCACCGATCCGAACTCGGCCATGCCCGCCCAGATCTACACCTGGGCCGCCCGCGCCGACGTGGCCTTCTACGAAAAGGCCTGGGGTGGTATCATCGTGCTGCTGGTCTTCCTGCTGTCGATGAACATCCTCGCCATCATTCTGCGCCGCCGTTTCGAGCGCCGCTGGTAATCAAGGACAGACCTCATGTATGACACCCCCAATACGGAGAGAACCGTGACCAAGAACGAAACCAAGTTCTCCGCCCGAAAGGTGCAGGTCTATTACGGCGACACCCACGCCATCAAGGACGTGGACGTCGACATCGAGGACAAGACCGTCACGGCCTTCATCGGCCCCTCCGGCTGCGGCAAATCCACCTTCCTGCGCTGCCTGAACCGCATGAACGACACGATCGACGTCTGCCGGGTACAGGGCGACATCCTGCTCGACGGGCAAGACATCTACGACAAGAAGGTCGACCCGGTGCAGCTGCGCGCCAAGGTGGGCATGGTGTTCCAGAAACCCAACCCGTTCCCCAAGTCGATCTACGACAACATCGCCTACGGCCCCCGCATCCACGGGCTGGCCAAGAACAAGGCCGAGCTCGACGAGATCGTCGAGAAATCGCTCCGCCGCGGCGCCATCTGGAACGAGGTGAAGGACAGGCTCCACGCCCCCGGCACGGGCCTCTCCGGCGGCCAGCAGCAGCGCCTCTGCATCGCCCGCGCCGTGGCGACAGAGCCGGAAGTGCTGCTGATGGACGAACCCTGCTCCGCCCTCGACCCCATCGCCACCTCCCAGGTCGAGGAGCTGATCGACGAGCTGCGCACCAACTACTCGGTGATCATCGTCACCCACTCGATGCAGCAGGCCGCCCGCGTCAGCCAGAAGACGGCCTTCTTCCATCTCGGAAATCTGGTAGAATTCGGCGAGACCGGCCAGATCTTCACCAACCCACAGGACGAGCGGACCGAGAGCTACATCACCGGCCGTATCGGGTAAGGAGCAGACATGACCGACACACATATCGCCTCGGCCTTCGACCGGGATCTCGAAACGATCCAGGCGCACATCATGAAGATGGGCGGACTGGTCGAGGATGCCATCCTCAAGGCCGCCACCTCGCTCGAAACCCGCGACGAGGAGCTGGCCGAAGAGGTCCGCAACGCCGACCGCGCCATCGACGAGCTGGAAGAGCAGATCAACGAGGAAGCCGCCCGCATCATCGCCATCCGCCAGCCGGCGGCGGTCGACCTGCGCGTCATCCTCTGCGTGATGAAGATCGCCTCCAACCTCGAACGCATCGGCGACTACGCCAAGAACATGGCCAAGCGCACCACGGTCCTCAGCCAGATGGGCCAGATCCACGGCGCCACCGCCTCGATCCGCCGCATGGCGAAAGAGGTCGAGCGCATGCTCAAGGACGTGCTCGACGCCTTCGTCCAGCGCGACGCCGGCATGGCCAACGAGGTCATCCACCGCGACGAAGACGTCGACCAGATGTACAACGCGCTCTTCCGCGAATTCCTCACCTTCATGATGGAAGACCCGCGCAACATCACCGCCTGCATGCACCTGCATTTCATCGCCAAGAACACCGAGCGGATGGGCGACCACGCCACCAACATCGCCGAACAGGTGATCTACCTCGTCACCGGCGAGATCCCCGAGGACAAGCGCCCCAAAAGCGACCGCACCTCCACCGACCCCGGCGTCGCCCCGGCATGAGGCGATGAGCAGGACTTTGATCAGGACTTTGAGCAGGACCGAGAAAAATGGCCTCTGAACAACCCAGCGTTCTTCTGGTCGAAGACGAACCCGCACAGCGCGAAGTGCTGGCCTACAACCTCGAAGCCGACGGTTTCGCCGTCACCAAGGCCGAGAATGGCGAGGAGGCGCTGATGCTCGTCGACGAGGCGGCGCCTGACATCATCCTGCTCGACTGGATGCTGCCCAACGTCTCCGGCATCGAAGTCTGCCGCCAACTCAAGACCCGCGCCTCCACCCGCGGCGTGCCGATCATCATGATCTCCGCCCGCTCGGAAGAGGTCGACCGCGTCAGGGGGCTGGAAACCGGCGCCGACGACTATGTCGTCAAACCCTATTCCGTGATCGAACTGATGGCCCGCGTGCGCGCGCAACTGCGCCGCACCCGGCCCTCGACCGTGGGCGAGCGGCTTGAATACGAGGATATCCTGCTCGATAGCGAGACCCACCGCGTCACCCGCGACGGCAACCAGCTCAAGCTGGGCCCGACCGAGTTCCGCCTGCTCTCCACCTTCATGGAAAAACCCGGCCGGGTCTGGAGCCGCGAACAGCTTCTCGACCGCGTCTGGGGCCGCGACATCTACGTCGACACCCGCACCGTCGACGTCCATATCGGCCGCCTGCGCAAGGCGCTCTGCCAGCACGGTGGCCAGGACCCCCTGCGCACCGTCCGCGGCGCCGGCTACGCCCTCGGCTAACTCACCGAATTCTTTAAAAGAATTCGGACAGAAATCTTTTCAAGATTTCGCCCCTTTGCCGAGAACAGATCCGACACACCGAGAGTCGCCATGCCCAACCGTTCCGCCGTGACCTTCCATCCCCTCGGCAACGACGCCCACGAACACTGCCGTGCCGAAGAAGAGGCGTTCATCGCCTCCGTCGAACGCGGACAGGCAGACGCAAGGGCAGGGCGGGTTCATACCACCGACGCCGCCCGCCGGCGCGTGACCCGCTCCATCCCGTAATCCTCACCGCGGCAACCGCTCGTCATCCTCGGTCTGTGTCGCCAGCCAGTCGCGGAACTTCAACAGCGCCCGGTCGCGCGACTTCTCCACCGGCCAGACCAGGTGATACGCCCCGGGCGAGGGCGTCGGCCCGCCCCAAGCCTTGCATAAACGTCCCGTCGCAAGGTCCTGTTCTGCAAGGTAATCCGGCAACAGCGCCACTCCCAGCCCATGCAGCGCCGCCTGCGTGATCGTGGAAAACTGATCATAGATCTGCCCCGTCACCTGCGCCCCCTCGACACCGTGCTCGGCAAACCACGCCGCCCACGCCTCGGGCCGCGTCTCGATATGCAGAAGCGGCAGGCGCAGCAGATCCTCCGCCTTTTCCGGATACGCCCCCTCCAGCAATCCCGGCGCACAGACCGCCACCACCGCCTCGGGCCGAAGCTTCATCGCCGCCGTACCGGGCCAATCCGCATTGCCGAAATGTATCGCCGCATCAAAGGGTTCCGAGGCGAAGTTGAACGGGCGAAGCCGCGTCGTCAGGTTGATCGTCACCTCCGGATGCCGCCGCGCGAAATCCGCCAGCCGCGGCACCAGCCAGCGCATCCCGAACGTGGGCAATATCGCCAAATCCAAACTCCCCCCCGTCGGGTTCACCGTCAGCCGCAGCGACGCCTGCGTGATCTTCTGCAACGCCCCGCGAATATCGGCAGCGTAATGCGCCGCCTCCGGCGTCAGCACCACCCGCCGCCCCCGCCGGATCACCAGCGGCACGCCCAGCTGCTCCTCCAGCGCCTGCACCTGCCGGCTCACCGCCCCCTGCGTCAGGTTCAGGTCCTCCGCCGCCGCCGTGACACTGCCCAGCCGGTCCACCGCCTCCAGCGCGCGCAGCGCGGCGGTCGAGGGCAGGAAGCGGCGTGGGGCAGGGGGCATATATGCGGTTCCCTCATGGATTGATGCGGAATTCTCGCTGTTTTCTACCCCGATCCCGCGATACATTACAATTAAGTTGACGAACGCGCATAAGGAGACCGCCATGAGCCTCGACGCCCCCAAGATCCGCGCCAAGGACAAACCCAACCTCTCCAGCTTCGACTGGGAAGACCCGTTCTACCTCGCCAAGCAGCTCGAGGAAGACGAGCGCATGATCGCCGAAAGCGGCCGCTCCTTCGCCCAGGAGGTGCTGCAACCCCGCGTGATGGAGGCCTTCGAAAAGGAAACCGTCGATCCCGGCATCTTCCGCGAAATGGGCCAGATTGGCCTCCTCGGCACCACCATCCCCGAGGAATACGGCGGCATCGGCGCGGGTTATGTCAGCTACGGCCTCGTCGCCCGCGAGATCGAGCGCGTCGACAGCGGCTACCGCTCGATGATGTCGGTGCAATCCAGCCTCGTCATGTACCCGATCTACGCCTACGGCACCGAGGAACAGCGCCAGAAATACCTCCCCGGCCTCGCCTCGGGCGAGCTCATCGGCTGTTTCGGCCTCACCGAACCCGATGCCGGCTCCGACCCGGCCGGCATGAAGACCCGCGCGGTGAAGACCGACAGCGGCTACAAGCTCACCGGCTCGAAAATGTGGATCTCCAACAGCCCCATCGCCGACGTCTTCGTCGTCTGGGCCAAGTCCGAAGCGCATGACGGCAAGATCCGCGGCTTCGTCCTCGACAAGGGGGCGAAGGGCCTCTCGGCGCCGAAGATCGAGAAGAAACTCTCCCTCCGCGCCTCCGTCACCGGCGAGATCGTCATGGACGGCGTCGAGGTAGGGGAGGACGCGCTCCTGCCCAATGTGGAAGGCCTGAAGGGCCCCTTCGGCTGCCTCAACCGCGCGCGCTACGGCATCGCCTGGGGCGTCATGGGCTCCGCCGAATTCTGCTGGCACGCCGCCCGCCAATACGGGCTCGACCGGCACCAGTTCGGCCGTCCGCTGGCCAACACCCAGCTCTTCCAGAAGAAGCTCGCCGACATGCAGACCGAGATCACCCTCGGCCTGCAAGCCGCCCTCCGCGTCGGCCGCCTGATGGACGAGGCCGCCGCCGCGCCCGAGATGATCTCGCTCATCAAGCGCAACAATTGCGGCAAGGCGCTCGACATCGCCCGGCAGGCCCGCGACATGCATGGCGGCAACGGCATCTCCGGCGAATTCCACGTCATCCGCCACGCCCTCAACCTCGAAACGGTCAACACCTACGAGGGCACGCATGACGTCCACGCCCTCATCCTCGGCCGGGCGCAGACCGGGCTGCAGGCGTTCTTCTGATCGAGGCCCCAAACCGCGCCCCCCGCCGGCCGGGCGGGGGCAGGGGCTCAGAACACGGCGGCCGTCCCGTGCCCAGCCACCACGGCCCCGTCATAGGCAAGCCGCGCGGCGACAAGATCCTCCATCGCGATGCCCATCGCCTTGTACACCGTGATCTCCCGCGCATCGCGCCGCGGCCGGTCCGACCGCAACAGCGCCTCTCCCAGCACCGTGCCACAATCCGGGTCCAGCCCCGCAAGCTCGGCACAGCCCACCGGAACGGGCTCGAACGCGCACCGGTCCTCCACGAACAGCCGACCGCGGCGGAGCAGCTCGACCGGCAATTCCCCCTTCGGCGGCGCATAGCCCACCGACGAGACATGCGTGCCCTCCCGCACCCAGCCACTGTCGATCACCGGCGCGTAGGAATGGCTCGCAAGGCAGACCACGTCCGACGCCCGCACGGCGCCCTCGACATCCTCGACCGCCTCGGCGACGGGGCAGGTGGCGGCAAGGCGCACGGCGTCCTCGTGCACCAGCGAGGTCACGTAGATCCTGTCGAAATCCCGCACCAGCGGCAACAGCCCCAGGTGCTCGCGCCCCTGAACGCCGGCCCCCACGACCGTCGCGACACGGGCGTCCTCGCGCGCCAGAACCTCCACGGACACGACCGCGCTCGCCGCCGTGCGCACCCCGGTGATATAGGTGCCGTCCATGATGCAGCGGGTCGCCCCCGTGGCCTCGTCGAACAGCACGATCGTGGCCAGGTGATTGGGCAGGTCCAGCTCAAGGTTCCCCTCGAACACGTTCACCATCTTCACCATCATCGGCCCGCCGGCCCGCCACGCCGGCATCGACAGCATGAACCCCTTGCCGGGCACGCTGATCTCCGGCCGCGGCGGCACCTGCATCTCGCCCCGGGCCACCTGCCGGAACCCCTCGCGCAGCCCGTCCAGCAGGGCGCGCGGCGCGATGAACCGCTCCACGTCCGCCTCGCTCAGGATCATGACCCGCTGCTCGCCCTTGCGGATCTCCGCGGCACTCTTTCGCTCCGTCATCACTGGTCTCCGTTCTTCATCCGAAGTTCAGCCTTCACAATCCGGCCGAGTCGGACAAATATATTCAGTGACATCATTAATGACGGCAGATCATATATGTCCCGCTACTCCATGAGCACCCTGCGCGCCTTCGCCGCCGTCGGCCGCCACGGCGGCTTCTCCCGCGCTGCCGCCGAACTGCGGATCAGCCAGTCGGCCGTCAGCCGCCATGTCGCCGCGCTCGAGCGCGACCTCGAGTGCCGGCTCTTCGACCGCACCACCCGGCATTGCACGCTGACCGACGAGGGCAGGGCGCTCCACCACGAAATCTCCCACGGGCTGGCGCAGATCGACCGCGGCATCGCCGCCGCCCGCAACGCCACAGCCGATCCCGTCCTCCACATCTCCGTGGCGCCGTTCCTGTCCGCCGCGTGGTTCACGCCGCGCCTGCTGGGCTTCCTGCGCGACAATCCCGATCTCGACATCCGGCTGACCCATGCCTACAGCCCGCCGGATTTCGACGTCGACAGCATCGACATCGGCCTCAACTGGAGCCTGCGGCCCGAGCGGCCGGGCATCGTGGCCGAACCGCTGCTGTCGGGCGAGCTGATCCCGGTCTGCAGCCCGGACTATGCCCGGGCCCGCATCGACCCCGACGACCCCGCATCGCTCCTCCGCTGCGAGCTCTTCCACGAGTTCCGCACCGAAGACTGGGCCACATGGTTCGCCCGCCAGTCGCTCGCCGGCGTCACCCCGACCAGCCAGCAGATCAGTGACACGGGCGCGCTCCGGCAGGCGGCCATTGCCGGGCAGGGCGTCGCGCTGCTGTTCCGCGCGCTGGTGCAGGATGAAATCTCCAACGGCCAGCTCGTCGCGCCGTTCCCGGTGGCGGTAACCTGCGGCGAGGCGTACTGGCTCACATTCCCCGCACGCCAGGCCCGCCGCCCGGCACTGAAACGCGTCCTGCGCTGGCTCCGGCGCGAGGCCGCGGCCACCGCTCAGAGGTTGCGGGACACGGAAGGGGCGGACGTGTGAGCCCGGCGACGCGGGAAACGCCGCATTCACATGTAGATCGCGGCGCGCATCCATTTGGCGCATAATATATATTATGTTAAATAAACTGATATACGGATAAGCTGATTTCCTCAACATCCGCAATACCTTATCTCACGAAACTCCGCCAGAACACATCCTCCACCCCCGATGCCCCGACATCCTCGAACCCCACCGCACGCCTCGTAGACGACACCCCACCGGGCAACTTCGCCACACCTGCCATCCGTCCTGTCACACGGAACGGATGATTCCTCGACAGCTTCCCCGACTTCCGGTTTAAATGCCCCGCAATAAGGGCGCATAATCAATGACTTCGATCCTCGTTCTCAACGGTCCCAACCTCAACCTGCTGGGTCAGCGCCAGCCGGAGGTTTATGGCGCCACCACGCTGGCCGAGATCGAGGAGACCTGCCGCGCCAAGGCCCGTGACATGAAGCTCGGCCTCGACTTCATGCAAAGCAATTCCGAAGGCGCGCTGATCGACGCGATCCATGCCGCCAAGGGCACCCACGACGGCCTCATCCTCAACGCCGGCGCCTATACCCACACCTCCATCGCCCTGATGGACGCGATCAGCTCGGTCGAGCTGCCCGCCATCGAGCTGCACCTCTCCAACGTCCACGCCCGCGAGTCCTTTCGCCACACCTCCTATATCGCCCGCGTCGCCGTGGGCGTGATCTGCGGCTTCGGCCCGGCCGGATACGAGCTGGCTATCGACGCCATGGCGCGTCACCTCGAGGCGCGAAAGTGATCCCGGCGGAGGAGCTCAACGCGCTGATCACGGCGCCCAGCATCGAGCTTCTCTGGGACATGCACACCCGCCACATGGAGGGGTACGGCTTCGACCGGCTGATCTACGGCTTCACCCGCTACCTCACGCGCCATTCCCTCGGCGATCCCGACGATTTCGTCCTGCTCAGCAACCACGACACCGCCTATACCGACCGTTTCATCGGCCAGGGCCTCTATTTCAACGCCCCCATGGTCCGCTGGGCGCTGGAAAACGACGGCGCACGCTCCTGGTCGCTCCTGCAGGACATGATCGGAATCGGCGCCCTGACCGAGGAAGAGCGCAAGGTGGTCGAGTTCAACCGCTCGATGAACGTGGTGGCCGGCTACTCGATCAGCTTCAAGTCGGTCTCAAGCCGCGCCAAGGGCGCCATCGCCCTCACCGCCCGCGCCGGCATGACCCAGGCCGAGGTCGACGAGATCTGGGCCGAACATGGCGAAGACATCCTGCTGCTCAACAACCTCACCCACCTGCGGATCATGACCCTGCCCTATACCGGCCCGGCCCGCGCGCTGACCGACCGCCAGCGCGAGGTGCTGGAATGGGTCGGCGACGGCAAGACGGTGCAGGATATCGCGCTGCTCATGGGGCTCACGCCGCCCACGGTGGAAAAGCACCTGCGCCTCGCGCGCAAGGCGCTCAGCGTCGAGACCACGGCCCAGGCCGTGCTCAAGGCCGCCTTCCAGAACCAGATTTTCGTCGTGGAACGCTGAAGAATGTACGCTGGGATACCGAATTTTACCGGATGGTAAGGAATCCCGTACTTTCCTGACGTGACGTAACATTGCAATCTATCACCGTTCCGTGAGTGGTGGCTTAAAGCCTGGAACGCGAGATCGGAAATCCTTTGCGATTTCAGGGCTCTCCGATCTCCCGGCAGTGCGCCGGATGCCGGCTGTGGCGTTTTTTTGTTCGGGCGTCCAGCCGGCGCTTACCTTCCGCCATTTCATCCCCATGATGCGCGCGGCGGGGTCTAAGCGGTACTGTGCTCTCCCCATGGGCCAGTGCCGCTTTTGATTCTAGGGCCCCTTCCCTACCAATCCGCCACATGAAAAGGGCGCCCCAAGGCGCCCTGATCAAACGATTTTTCCGGATCGGACGGTTCAGCCGCCCGCGGCGGTCTTGGCGACCTCGGCGGCGAAATCCTCGTCCTTCTTCTCGATCCCCTCGCCCACTTCGAGGCGCACGTAGCCGGCGATCTCGGCCCCGGCTTCCTTGGCGGCCTCGGCCACCGTCTGATCGGGGTTGATCACGAAGGCCTGCCCCAGAAGCGTGACCTCGGCCATGAACTTGCGCATCCGGCCCTCGATCATCTTCTCGATCACCTGCTCCGGCTTGCCGGATTCGCGGGCGATGTCGATCTGGATCTGGCGTTCCTTTTCCACGATCTCGGCATCCAGCGACGCCTCGTTCAGCGCCGCCGGGTTGGTGGCGGCGATATGCATCGCGATCTGCCGGCCGAACGCCTCGTCACCGCCGTTCAGCGCGACCAGCACGCCGATCTTGCCCATGCCGTCAGCCGCGGCATTGTGGATGTACGAGACAACCGTCTGCCCCTCGATCTTGGCCATCCGGCGCACCGACATGTTCTCGCCGATCGTGGCCACCTTGTCGGTGATCACGTCGTTGACGCTCTTGCCGCCCAGGTCGGCCGCCTTCAGCGCCTCGACATCCGACACGCCAAGCGCCACGCCGGCAATGTCCGACACCATCTTCTGGAAATCGGCGTTCTTGGCGACGAAATCGGTCTCCGAGTTCACCTCGACAGCCACGCCCCGGCCGCCCTCGACCTGCACGGCCACAAGGCCCTCGGCCGCGGTGCGGCCCGATTTCTTGGCGGCCTTGGCCAGACCCTTGGTCCGCAGCCAATCGACGGCCGCAGCCATGTCGCCATCGTTCTCGGTCAGCGCCTTCTTCGCGTCCATCATCCCTGCGCCCGTCGTATCGCGCAGTTCCTTCACCATCGCAGCAGTGATCGCCATCTCGGCTCTCCTCAAATCTTCAGGATCGTGTGGCGGCGGACTACCCCGCCGCCCGTGTCAGTTTCGTGAAAGCGGCTCAGCTTTCGGCCTTTTCCTCGGCCTCTTTCTTGACCTCTTCGGCCGATTCGAGGTCGTAGGGCGCGTCCTTGGCCACGGTATCGTCATGCGCGGTCTCTTCGCTTACCTCGCCGGTCACGACACCGGTCGATTCGGGCTCGGCCGCCGCGTCCTCGGCAGGCGCCTCTTCCATCGCGCCCAGATCGACACCCGCGGCACCCATCTGCGCCGTCATGCCGTCAAGCGCGGCCCGCGAAACCAGGTCGCAGTAAAGCGAGATCGCCCGCGCGGCGTCGTCGTTGCCGGGGATGATGTAATCCACCCCGTCGGGCGAGCAGTTGGTATCGACCACGGCCACGACCGGGATGCCCAGCTTCTTCGCCTCGGCAATCGCCAGCGCTTCCTTCTTCACGTCGATGACGAACAGCAGGTCCGGCAGGCCACCCATCTCGCGGATCCCGCCAAGGCTCGCCTGCAGCTTCTCCTGCTCGCGCTCCATGCCGAGGCGTTCCTTCTTGGTCATGCCCTCGGCACCGCCGCCCAGAACTTCGTCGATATGCGCAAGCCGTTGAATCGACTTGGAAACCGTCTGCCAGTTGGTCAGCGTACCGCCCAGCCAGCGGTGGTTCATGTAATACTGTGCGCATTTCTCGGCCGCCTCGGCGACGGGCGCGCTCGCCTGCCGCTTGGTGCCCACGAAGAGCACCCGGCCGTTCTTGGCGACGGTCTCGCGGATCACGTTCAGCGCCGCGTCAAGCATCGGCACGGTCTGGGTCAGGTCGATGATGTGGATGCCGTTGCGCGCGCCATAGATGAACTCGCCCATGCGGGGGTTCCAGCGCTGCGTCTGGTGGCCGAAGTGAACGCCGGCTTCCAAAAGCTGACGCAGATTGAACTCGGGAAGAGCCATGGTCTTTTTCCTTTCCGGTTTACGCCTCGGCACGGGAAGAGAAGCGGGATGCTTCAACCGGTGGACCGCCGGGGATGTCTCCCCCGATCAGCCCGCCCATGCCTGCGGGATTGAATGGCGCGCATATAAACGCAGCAGCGCCCTGGCGCAAGCCCCCCGGTGCGATCGGCGCGATCCGTGCTATCCTGGCCCGGCACAAGGAGACAGCGCCATGCCCCGCCGCACCGAAGAGGAACAGTTCGCCTATCTCAAGCGCATCATGCCGATGACCGCCGCGCTGATGACGCTCGCCACCTTCATCGTCATCCGCCTCGCCGGCCATTCGGTCGAGAAATCCCTGCTGATCGCCGGCATCATGCTGGGCTTCGTGCTGCTCAACTGGCTGATGCGGGTGCTCCTGGGGCCCAAGGGCTACATCGTCACCATCGCCGCGCTGGCCCTGCTCGGCTGGCGTCTGCAACGCTCCGGCCTGCTCTGAAGCGCCCCGGCCCCGAAATCTTGAAACGATTTCGACACGCTTTCTTCCCAAGAAAGCGCCCCCACCCGGCCTCCACCATTGCGCGACAGTCCCCCCATGTTACCCTGACCGCAAGGAACCCGCGCCGCCCCGCCGCGCCAACAGAAGGTCCCGCCGATGACCCGGTTTGCCCTGCCCGCCCAATTCGCCGACCTGCTGGCCCGCACGACTCCGGCCCCCGCCCCCGAACCGGCCCCCGCTCCGCATCCCGCCCTGCTCTTCGACTGGCTCGCCCCCGCCGCCCCCCGCCCGGCCCCGAGCGGCCCCGATCACCTCTCCTCGCTCGACGCGGTCGACGCGTTCGATTTCGTCGTCACCGCCGAGGACGACGGCGGCCTCCTCCCCGCCCCCTCTGCCCTCGCCGAAGACGCCGATCCCGACCCGGCCCCGCCGCCCCAGCCGTCCACGCCCGACCCCGACGCCCCGCAGGAGAACGGCCGCCCCGCCGGGGCCCAGCCCGGCACGCCCGCCCCCTCGCCCCCCGCGCCGCCGCCGCCCGACACCAACGCCGCCTTCGGCCGCCCGCCCGGGGCCGAGCCCACGCTCCCCACCGGCCCGGTCGCCACCTACACCAGCCCCGGCCCCGCCGGCAGCAGCTACAACGTCACCATCGTCTTCGAGGGCACCTGGACGGTCGAGCTGCAACAGGCCTTCATCGACGCCGCCGACTACCTCGGCACGCTCATCCTCGAGGATATCCCCGACATCTTCGTCGACGGCACGCTGATCGACGACATCGTCATCACCGCGACGCTCGACACGATCGACGGCGCCGGCGGCGTGCTGGGCAGCGCCGGCCCCCGCATCCTGCGCAACGACGGCACCTACCTGCCCGCCACGGGCGAGATGACCTTCGACATCGCCGATGCCGAGGCGCTCGACGATGCCGGCAACTGGGGCGCCGTGGTGCTGCACGAGACGCTCCATGCCCTGGGCTTCGGCCCGCTCTGGTCGCTCATGGGCCTGCTCAGCGGCTCGGTCGCCGCCGACACCCTGCGCTTCACCGGCCAGAACGCCACCGACACCTACAATACCGAGTTTCCCGGCGTCGCCGCCGCCGATCCCGGGTCGCTGACCGGCGTGTCCGTGGAAACCGATGGCGGCTCCGGCACTGCCGGCGGCCACTGGGACGAGGCGCTCTTCAACGAGGAACTGATGACCGGCTATATCGACGACGGCAGCTACGTCTCGGTCACGACCATCGCCACGCTCGAGGACATGGGCTACGACACCGTGTTCGACGACCCCTACGACCCCGATGACCTCTTCGGCCCGATCCCGGCCGACCCGATGAACGCCGACCTCATCGCCTGACCCTGCCTCAGCAGCGCGCCACGCGCTCCGGCGCCACGCCCGCCAACGCCGGCACCGCGTCCTCCAGCAGGCCGTTCAACTCGCGGCTTCCCACCGGCGCATAGAACCACGCGCCCTCGTCCCAGAACAGAAGCCACATGCCGCAGCCCGAAAGCGCCGGCCCCGGCTCTGCCACCTCGTCCTCGCGCTCGGCCACGACCAGCCCCCAGCGCCACGGCCCCTTTGTGCCATGCGCGATATCCTCCACATGGCCGAAATCGTGACCGGAAATCTCGAACGGATCGTGCCGCTCGGGATCGGTCAGCACCGCCCGCAGCTCCGCCTCCGTCAGCCCCATCTCCGCCGCGTAGCCCGCCAGCAGCGCCCCCGGCACATGCGCCAGCCGCGCCTCCCGCCGCTCCCGCAATTGCCGCGTCTGCACCAGCCAGTCCATCCGCACACCCGACAGCCCGCCGGCGCCGGGATCGACCGACAGGTTCAGGAAGTCCGAGATCACCTCGCTCCGCCGCGCCTCCTCGCTCTGCCCGATCAGCCAGCCCTGCGGCAGGTTCGCCGCCAGCCCCGCCGCTCCCAGCAGGCCCAGAAGATAGTACCGGTATTTTCGCAAAAGCCGCTTCACACCCATCGCCCCTCGTTCCCTGCCCCCCGGTATCCCCCAGCCTCTCGCCCGCCTCAAGCCCCGAACCGCACCGCGCGCCGCGTTAACCGCGTGCCCGTCGGTCAGAAACACCGACGAAATACCGACGTGATACCGACACGATACCGACCCCGCTTTTCTCCCCCGAACCAACCCGTTACCCCCGATTCGCGCCCCCTGCCCCGGAATCCGCCTTGCACCCGCTTTCCCGACACGCAACATGGGCCCCATGACAGACATCCTCTGCATCGGCTCCGTCCTGTGGGACGTGATCGGCCGCTCCGCCAGCGTCATGCGGCAGGGCTCCGACGTGCCGGGCCGCATCACCCGCCTCCCCGGCGGCGTCGCCCTCAACATCGCCATGACCCTGCTGGGCTTCGGCCTCCGCCCCGTCCTGCTCAGCGCCGTCGGCCGCGACCGGCAGGGCGAGGAACTCCTCGCCCGCTGCACCGCCATGGGGATGGAGACCGCCCATGTCTACCGCTCCGACGACCTGCCCACCGATCGCTACATGGCGGTCGAGGGCGCCAACGGCCTGATCGCCGCCATCGCCGACGCCCACACGCTCGAAGCCGCCGGCCCCCGCATCCTCGACCCCCTGCGCGACGGGCGTCTGGCTCAGGAAAACAAGCCCTACACCGGCCCCGTCGCGCTCGACGGCAACCTCACCGCCGAACTCCTCTCCGAGATCGCCCGAAGCCCCCTCTTCGCCACGGCCGACCTCCGCGTCGCTCCCGCCTCGCCCGGCAAGGCCGAGCGCCTCCTGCCCTTCCTGCAACACGCGCGCGGCACCCTCTACGTCAACCTCGAGGAGGCCGGCCTCCTCTGCCAGCAGCCCTTCGCCTCCGCGCCCGAGGCCGCTCACGGCCTCCTGAAACGCGGCGCCCGCCGGGCCATCGTCACCGATGGCGGCAACCCCGCCGCCGACGGGCTGGGCGACAGCGTGCTCACCGGCCAGCCGCCCCAGGTGCTGGTCACCCGCGTCACCGGCGCGGGCGACACGTTCATGGCCGCCCATATCGCTGCCGAAACCGCCGGCGCCGACCGCCCCGCCGCCCTCACCCGCGCCCTCGACGCCGCCGCCCACCACGTGTCCGGAGATACAAGCCTTTGACCAACATGGAACTTTCCCCCGAAGTGGCCACCGCCCTCACCAACGGCGCCCCCGTCGTGGCCCTCGAAAGCACCATCATCACCCACGGCATGCCCTGGCCCGACAACCTCTCGACCGCCCAACGCGTCGAACAGACCGTCCGCGACCACGGCGCCACCCCGGCCACCATCGCGGTGCTGAACGGCACGCTGCACGTGGGCCTCACCGACCCCCAGCTCGAAACCCTCGCCAAGGCCAAGGATGTCGCCAAGCTCTCCCGCGCCGACCTCGCCGTCTGCATGGCCCGCGGCGGCACCGGCGCCACCACCGTCGCCGCCACCATGATCGCCGCCCGACACGCCGGCATCGCCACCTTCGCCACCGGCGGCATCGGCGGCGTCCACCGCGGCGCGGAAACAAGCTTCGACATCTCCGCCGACCTCCACGAGCTGGCGCAAACCCCCGTCACCGTGGTCTGCGCCGGCGCCAAGGCCATCCTCGACCTGCCCAAGACGCTGGAAGTGCTGGAAACCCTCGGCGTCCCGGTCATCGCCTACGGTCAGGACAGCTTCCCCGCCTTCTGGTCGCGCACCTCCCCCCTGCCCGCGCCGCTGCGCCTCGACACGCCGTCGCAGATAGCCCAGGCCCACCTCGCCCGCGCCGCGCTCGGCCTCCCCGGCGGCCAGCTCATAGCCAACCCCATCCCCACCACGGCCGAGATCCCGCCCGAAGAAATCGAGCCCATCATCGCCCGCGCCACGGAAGAGGCCGCCGAAAAGAACATCACCGGCAAATCCGTCACCCCCTTCCTGCTCGACCGCCTCTTCGAGCTGACCCACGGCCGCTCGCTTGACGCCAATATCGCGCTGGTGCTCAATAATGCGGCCCTCGCCGCCGCCATCGCCACGGAAATCGCCAAACCGGCCACCGGCCCCGCGTGACAGGAATTCCCATTGTGGCGCGATGCATAAGGCTTTAATTAACGTCTGTTCACCTGCGGCAGTAAAATTGAAATGAATACGCCTTTCGACGACGACACCCCCAAGCGCCCCGGCCTCTTCGCCGGGCTCAGGGCCAGCTTCCTGACCGGTATCGTCGTGATCGCGCCGGTGGGCCTGACCATCTGGCTGATCTGGACGCTGATGGGCTGGGTCGACAGCTTCGTCCTGCCGCTCGTGCCCTACAACATGCGCCCCGAGAACTATATCGGGATCAACCTGCGCGGCGTCGGCGTCATCATCTTCCTGCTCTTCACCATCATCGTCGGCTGGATCGCCAAGGGGCTGATCGGCAAGTCGATGATCCGCTTCGCGGAATCCCTCGTCGACCGGATGCCGGTGGTGCGCTCGATCTACTCGGGCGTGAAACAGATCGCCGAAACCGTCTTTGCCCAGACCGAGCGCAGCTTCGAAAAGGCCTGCCTGATCGAGTATCCGCGCAAGGGCATCTGGGCCATCGGCTTCATCTCGACCGTCGCCAAAGGCGAGATCACCGACAAGGCCGTCACCGGGGGCGAGCTGCTCTCGGTCTTCGTGCCCACCACGCCCAACCCGACATCGGGCTTCCTGCTCTATTTCCCCAAGGAAGACGTGATCGAACTCGACATGTCGATCGAGGACGCGGCCAAGCTGGTGATCTCCGCCGGCCTCGTCTACCCCAACATGCCCGCCCCCGGCGAAGGCACGCCCGCCAAGCGCGACCGCGCCGCCTGAGCCTCAGGAATAGGCATCCGCCAAATCGACCGTGCCGCGCGCGCCCAGGTCGTCGCGGTGCTGCTCCAGGAACCCCTCCGCCGCCCGGCGCCCCGCCGCCTTCAGCCGGCTCAGCGTCAGCGGCGTCGGCATCAGCTTCGTGGCCACCGACATGTCCCGCATCAGCCGGTCGTCGGAGATCATGTGCACGAACAGCCGCTTCATCGCACCTTCGTCGATGATGTCCTGCTCCAGCAGGCGCTGCGCGAAATTGATCGCCCGCAATTCCCGCAGAAGCGAGCTGTTGAAGCTGATCTCGTTGATCCGATTCTGGATTTCCTGCGGCGACCGCGGCACTTCCGGCCGGTCCAGCGGGTTGATGTTGACGATCACGATATCCGCCGGCAACTCCGGCCGGAACAGCGGGAACAGCGCCGGGTTGCCGGTATAGCCCCCATCCCAGTAATGCGCCCCGTCGATCTCGACCGCCTGGAACAGCGTCGGCAGACAGGCCGAGGCCAGAAGGCTCTCGGGGCTGATATCGTCGCCGGAAAAGATCCGGATCTTGCCGGAATGCACGTTCGTCGCGCCCACGAACAGATACGGCCCCTCGTGGGCACAGACCTTGTCGAACGAGAACTCCCGCGCGATCCGCTCAAGCGGATTGACGTAGAACGGCCCATAGGCATAGGGCGAGATCACCCGCGTCATCGCGTCGGCCACAAGGAATTGCGGCGAGGCTTCCAGCGCGGTGGCCACCTGCCCGGGGATCATCGGGTTGCCCGCCATCCACCCCGGCAGACGCAGATCGTTCAGCGCCCCCATCTGCCGCCATAGCCAGTCGAGGCTCGCCCGCGCCCCCTCGCGCCCGCCGCTCAGCCAGCCCGACTTGTAGGCCGCCCCGTTCAGCGCGCCCGCCGAGGTGCCGGTGATCGCCGCCACCTCGATATCCTCCTCGTCAAGCAGCCGGTCCAGCACGCCCCAGGTGAACGCGCCATGCGCGCCCCCGCCCTGCAGGGCAAGGTTGATCCGCTTGGTCATGGGTCACCCCCAATGCATCGACCGCGCGCCACCCGGCTTACAGCGCCGTCCAGCCGCCATCCACGCTGATCGTGGTGCCCGTCACCTGCGCCGCCGCGTCCGAGCACAGGTAAAGCGCGGTGCCGCCGATCTGCTCGACCGTGGCGAACTCCTTCGAGGGCTGGCGCGTCAGCATCACGTTCTTGATCACCTCTTCGCGGCCCATGTCATATTCCTTCATGGTGTCCGGGATCTGCGCTTCCACCAACGGCGTCAGCACGTAGCCGGGACAGATCGCATTGGCCGTGATCGGCTCCTCCGCCGTCTCCAGCGCCGTGACCTTGGTCAGCCCCACGACCCCGTGCTTGGCCGCCACATAGGCCGACTTGTAGGGGCTCGCCGTCAGCCCATGCGCCGAGGCGATGTTGACCACCCGGCCCCAGCCCGCCTTGCGCATCATCGGCAGCGCGGCGGCCGTGGTATGGAAGGCCGAGCTCAGGTTGATCGCGATGATCGCATCCCACTTCGCCGCCGGGAAATCCTGGATCGGCGCGACATGCTGGATGCCGGCGTTGTTGACCAGGATATCGCAGCGCCCGGCCTCTTCCACCAGCTTGCGGCAGGCGTCGGGGTCCGACATGTCGGCCTGGATATAGCGCACCTTCACGCCGAACTCCTCGCCGATGTCACGGGCCAGCTTGTGATCCTCCTCGTTGTCGGTGAACGAGTTGATCACCACCTCCGCCCCGGCCTTCGCCAGTTCCCGCGCCACACCAAGCCCGATCCCCGAATTCGACCCCGTGACGATTGCTGTCTTGCCCGAAACTGACATGGTTTTTCCCTCCGGAAGCGGTTTCAATTGGTCCAGGGCCCTCACATAAGCCCTGCGGCCGGAGCCTGCCATGCTGCGCGTGCAAAATAAACGTGATTATCCCCCGCCCCGCGCCGATTTCACAGTTTTGTTGATTTCACCGTGTTTAACCGTCAGGACAAACCCCAGACGACCCGGAAAGATCACACCATGCACGACTTTGACCACGAAGACGGCCCCTCCGACTGGCTCGCCGCCGAACTCGCCGACGCCCTCGACGAGGATGTCGAGCTCGAGATGTCCGAACCCGCCCTGTCGATGGAAATCCGCCGCATCTACCGCGAGGCGCACCCGCCCTCGCTCGAGCGCAAGGATTACTTCGTCAAGCTGCTCACCCTGCAATCCGAACTCATCAAGCTGCAGGACTGGGTCCAGGCCACCGGCGAAAAGATCGTCGTCATCTTCGAGGGCCGCGACAGCGCCGGCAAGGGCGGCGTCATCAAGCGCATCACCCAGCGCCTCAACCCCCGCATCGTTCGCGTCGTGGCCCTCCCCGCCCCCTCCGACCGGGAAAAGACGCAATGGTATTTCCAGCGTTACGTCCCCCACCTCCCCGGCGCCGGCGAGATCGTGCTCTTCGACCGCTCCTGGTACAACCGCGCCGGCGTCGAACGCGTCATGGGCTTCGCCTCCGAGGGCCAGGTCGAGGATTTCTTCCACGACGTGCCCGAATTCGAACGGATGCTCGTCCGCTCCGGCATAAGGCTGGTGAAATACTGGTTCTCCATCACCGACGAGGAACAGCAGCTCCGCTTCCTCATGCGCATCCACGACCCGATGAAACAGTGGAAGCTCTCGCCGATGGACCTGCAAAGCCGCGTCAAGTGGGAGGCCTACACCAAGGCCAAGGAAGAGATGCTCGAGCGCACCAACATCCCCGAGGCGCCGTGGTACATCGTCCAGGGCAACGACAAGAAGCGCGCCCGCCTCAACTGCATCGACCACCTGCTGGGCCTGATCCCCTACGAACCCGTCGAACACGAGGAAGTGACCCTGCCGGACCGCGTCTACAATTCCGATTACGAACGCCGCGTGCTACCCGACGACCTGTACGTTCCACAGAAATACTGACCGGCCCGCCAGGGCCGCGATGCAGGGGGCGCTTCGGCGCCCTTTCTCGTTGAAGGGGGAAGCCCGATGACCCAACCCGCAAACCAAAAAAAACGCCGGCACGAGGCCGGCGTTAAGTTATTGAGGCAGGTTTCATACAGGCAAGAAACCTATCGAGCAGTAACCCCTTTATAAGCAATCCGGCGCCGCGATCCAAGCTAAAAGTTTGAAAAGACGTGAATCCGTCTTTACGGTCCCGGCCAGCCATACAAAGTCCTCACGGGATTGTTGCCGAAATGAGATCAGAATTTTTCAGGCGCGCCCGGTTCTGCGTCGCCTCCGCCGCCCTCGTCCTCTCCGCCTCCGCAAGCCTCGCAGAGCCCGCGCATGGCATAGCTATGTATGGCGATCCCGCCCTCCCCCCGGATTTTGTGTCCCTGCCCTACGCCAACCCCGACGCCCCCCGCGGCGGCGCCGTGGTGACCGGCAACGTGGGCACCTTCGACACCCTCAATCCCTTCACCCTGAAGGGCGAGGCGCCGTGGCAATTATCCTACCTCACGCACGAGTCGCTGATGGGCCGATCCTACGACGAACCCTTCACGCTCTACGGCCTTCTCGCCGAATCGGTCGAGACGGGCCCGAATCGCGAGTGGGTCGAATTCACCCTCCGCGAAGACGCCCGCTTCTCCGATGGCTCCCCCGTCACGGTCGAGGACGTGATCTGGTCCTACCGCACCATCGGCGAGGAAGGGCATCCGAAATACCGCGCCTTCTGGTCCCAGGTGGGCGAGATAAAGGCCACCGGCCCGCGCACCATTCGCCTCACCTTCACCACCGAGGACCGTGAACTGGCCCTCCTCGCCGGCATGCGCCCCATCCTCAAGAAATCGCAATGGAACGAGCTCGATTTCGCCGCCTCCCGGCTCGAGGATATCCCAATCGGAACAGGCCCTTACACGGTCGAGAATTACGAGATCGGCCGCCACGTCACCCTCCGGCGCAACCCCGACTACTGGGGCAACGACCTCCCCTTCCGCCGCGGCACGATGAATTTCGACGAGATCCGCATCGAATTCTACGGCGACAACACCGTCCTGCAGGAGGCCTTCAAGGCCCAGGCCGTCTCCTATCTGCGCGAATTCAACGCCGAACGCTGGGCGACACAGTACAACTTCCCCACCGTCGAACGCGGCGACATCGTGCTGACCGAGATCCCGCACCAGAAACCCTCCGGCATCACCGGCTTCGTCTTCAACACCCGCCGCCCCCCGCTGGACGACTGGCGCGTGCGCGAGGCGCTGATCCGCGCCTTCAATTTCGAATACGTCAACGACACGCTCACCGGCGGCCGCCAGCCGCGCATCACCTCCTATTTCTCCAACTCCGACCTCGCCCTCCAGCCCGGCCCCGCCAAGGGCCGCGTCCGCGAGCTGCTGGAGCCCTTCGCCGACACCCTGCCCCCCGGCACGCTCGAAGGCTACCATCTGCCCGAGGGCGACGGCACCAAGCGCAACCGCGGCAACATCCGCGCCGCCATGAAACTCCTGAACGAGGCCGGCTGGAGCGTCGAGAACGGCGTGCTCAAGAACCCCGAGGGCCGCCCCTTCGTGCTGAACGTCCTCCTCCGGCAGGACGCGCTCCTCAGCCAGGTCACCACCTACATGGAGATCTACAAACAGGCGCTCGAACGGCTCGGCATCGACCTGCGCATCGAGACCATCGACAACGCCCAGTATCTCGCCCGCGAGGCGGAGTACGATTTCGACATCACCTTCATGCGCCGCGACCTCTCGCTCTCGCCCGGCAACGAACAGCGCCTCTACTGGGGCGCCGAGGCCGCGGATCAGCCCGGCGGGCGCAACCTGATGGGCATGAAATCCGCCGCCGCCGACGCAATGATCGACGAAATGCTCTCCGCCCGCAGCCGCGAAGACTTCCTCGCCGCCGTCCAGGCGCTCGACCGGGTGTTGATTTCGGGTCGCTATGTCATTCCGATCCATCAATATTCCGAGGGCCGGATTGCGCATTTGAAGGAATTGAGTTATCCACAGGACCACCTTCCAGTCTACGGGGACGGGGTTTGGTTCCTCCCGCAGGTCTGGTGGTACGAGGCAGAAGACCGATAACAGGCAAAACAAGAAACCACGAGGGTGGACCAATGAAAAGGCTGATTGCTTTGGCGCTGATCGCTGTAGCCGTGTCAGGCTGCGCAACGGTCGACGGTGTCGGCCGGGATATCTCGGGCGCGGCACGCGGCGTTCAAAGCTGGTTCTAGGACCAGCGTCATCTGATTGTCACATGCTTCCGCTAGGGCGCGAGGCATGAATATTCTTGTCCTCTGCACCGGCAATTCCGCCCGGTCGATCCTGCTCGAGTCGATCCTGAACACCGAAAGCGTCGGCCGCGTCCGCGCGTTCTCCGCCGGCTCGCAACCGGCCGGCCGGGTGCATCCCCAGTCGCTCAGGCTGCTCGAGGAGAAGGGCCACGACATCACCCATGCCCGCTCCAAAAGCTGGGATGAATTCGCCGCCGACGACGCGCCGCTGATGGACATGGTGATCACCGTCTGCGGCTCGGCGGCGGGCGAAACCTGCCCCGTCTGGCCCGGCGCCCCGGTCCGCGCGCATTGGGGCGTGGACGACCCGGCCAAGGCGCCCGAGGCGGAATGGGAGGCCGCGTTCAACGAGGCCTACGACAAGCTGGAGGCCCGCGCCCTGGCCCTGCTCGACATGAATTTCGAGACCATGGAACAGGGCGAGTTGAAGGCCATGCTCGACCGCATTGGTCAGCAGGGCTGACCCACCTGCCAATCGCCCCTGTTGCGCGGCACACAACATCTTGCCTGTTGCGCGCTGTACGGCGCATCAACACCAAGCGAAACTGACCGAAACACCGACGTGATACCGACGTATTACCGACGCGATACCGACACGGCATCCACAGCAAAATAAGCCCGTTAACCCGATTCGCCCGAAATCCCTGTCGACAGCTCCGAAATCACCGCGGCGTCACCCTCAGCCAGATCCCGTCCTTCCCCCTGACCGTCAGATGCGCCACCGGCATCGCCGGCCGTTCCGGCACCACCTCGAACCGGCGTTCCCTGACCAGCAGCGACAATATCAGCGGCCCCTCGATCATCGCGAACCCGGCCCCGGTACACACCCTCTGCCCCGCCGAAAACGGCATATAGGCATGGCGCAAACACTCTTTCCCGTTCTCCGTCGCGAACCGCGCCGGGTCAAACGCGTCGGGCCTTTCCCAAAGCCTCTCATGCCGCTGCAAATGCCATGGGCTCAGCACGATCTGGCTGCCCTTCGGCACCTCCCTGTCGCGGAACCTCTCCGGGCACGCGGCCTCCCGCACCATCATCGGCACCGGCGGGTAAAGCCTTAGAGTCTCACGGAAAATATCCCTCGCCACCCGCAGCTTGCCCATGTCGGAAAAGCCCGGAACCCCGTTGCCGTAGACCTCAATTGCCTCCGCTGCCAGCTTCTCCTGCCACTCCGGATAAAGCGCCAGCAGATACAGCGCCCAGGCCAGCGCCGAGGCGCTCGTCTCATGCCCCGCCAGGAAGAAGATCGCCACCTGATCGACCATCTCTTCCGTGTCGAACCGCTCTCCCGTCTGCGGGTCCGCCGTGGTCATGATCTTGGTCGCCAGATCGTCCGGCGCCTCCCCCCGTTTGATCTCCGCCATCCGCTCCGTGGTCAACTGCGTGATCAGCCGCCGGATCGTCGCCGCCGTAGCCTTCGTCTTCCTCCGGTGAAACCGCGGAAACCAACGTGGCAAGGGGATCAGCGCCCCGAGGTTCAGCACCGGCTGGCTCCGCTGATGCTCCTTGAACTCCGCAAAGACCTCCCGCGCCACCGCATGCTCGATCGGGATCGAGAACAGCGTGCGAAAGATCACGTCCGCCGCCGCGTGGCTGGTTTCCTCTTCTATTTCAATGGGTTCTCCATCGGCCCTCGCCCTCACGCGCGCCACCGCACCCTGCCCCGCCTCCAGCATCGCGGGGAACGTATCGCGCAGCCGCCCGCCCTCGAAAGACGGATCGATGATCCGCCGCTGCCGCTTCCACACCTCGCCATTCGTCACGAACACCGAGTTCCCCAGAAGCGGCCTCAACCCCTCCCGAATACGGTCCGATTTCGGGAAATCGTCCGGCCGTTCCTTCAGGATCAGGTCGACCAGTTCCGGCTGATTGCAAAGGAAAGACCGAAAGAACGGCGTCCGGTATTCCGCCATCCAGGCCCGGTACAATCTTGCCGGCTGGGCCGACAAAATATCCTGCCGAAACAACCGCATATACCGCCGAAGCGATACCGCACCCTCCCGCGCGGGGGGCTTGGGCGGCAGGGTCATGCCGCCGTGCTCGTGTATTTCGACGCAGCGATTTCGATCCGGCTGGGCGATGGCGGGCGGTTCTCGAACCGCTCCGACAGGGTCATCGGCCCGGCGGTGATCCGGAAATAGTCATAATCCCCCGGCTGGTCGAAGGCGCAAAGGTATTGAAAATGCAGCCGAAAAAACCGCCAGCGCAACGCCTTCCACCGCTCCGGGCTCAGCGTCTGCGTGAACGCTGCCGACAGGATCAGTGGCCAGCGCTTGCCCTTCTCCGGCGCCACGCCCGACACCGCCACCGGGTCGCACAGCGCAAAGGCACAGCCATCCCCCGGCGCCGTCACATCGACCCAGGTCAGCTCGTCCCGGGTGCATAGGAACGCAAGATCGCGCCGTAACCTCTTGGCATCAGGCAGAAAAGACACCATCGGCACCACCTGCCCCAGCGACAGGAACGACAGCGTCGGCCCGTTCGCCGGCACGTATCCCAGCCGGATCAGGTCGGCCAGCACCGACACCGCCAGATGCGCCCCCGAGGAATGCCCGACGACCAGCACCTCGTCCACATCCGACCTCATCGCATCGGCAATCTCTGCCGTGAACCGCGCCATCCGTGTCTCCAGCTCCGGCGGCTCGGCGCCGCGGTGCCGGGCGGAATAGGCATAGTCATGCATCAGGTAATAGGCGAAAAACTTGTTGTCCTTCCTGCGAAACCACTCCAGCGCGAAGGGCGCCACGACGAGCCCCACCCAGAACAGCCAGGAATGCACATAGGCCGCCAACAGGCTCCCCAGTCCCCAGGCCAGCCCCAGCGCGATCAGCAACTGCACCAGCAGGAACCCCACCGGGTAAAGTGCCGCTATCACCGGCCCCTTGCGCAGCCGCATCAGGCGAAAGAGCGCCCCCGAGGCGATATAGACCCACGCCGTGCGGATCATCAGCAGGTAGGTCCCCACGATGCCCCGCTCCATGCTGTCCCGCACGATATCGGACCAGACCAGCACGTCGAACTCGGCATCGACCGTCGCGCCATCGATCTCGCCCCGGACGCTCCAGCCATAGCGCTTCTTGCCGCGCTTGGCCTGCAGGTCGATGGCATAGCCCGAGATATCCGCCTGCTCCGCGCCCTCTTTCCGATAGAGCTCGCGATAGCGGCGGGGATGGATCGGGTCATAGCCCGGGATGTAGAAGACGCGCCGGCGGCGCACGGTTTGCTGGGGCAAGCTGCTCATACCTCACCTCTGTTGGGCGACAGCCTAGCGCAGCTTTTTGGCAAGAGTAAGACCTAACCGAGGGTGGCAAGTGCCGGGAATGTCTCGAGAAGCCAGAAGGAAAAGGCCGAAAAGCCCCCCGTCAGCATCAAGAGCCCGATGGTCCAGAGCAGCAGGCCCATGACCCGTTCGATCTGTTCCATGTGCCGTTTCATCCACGCCATCAGCCCGCCCAGTCTTGGCAGGAAGGCCGCGACCAGCAGGAACGGCACGCCCAGCCCCACGGCATAGACCGCCAGCAGCGCTGTTCCCCGCGTGACGGATCCTTCCGACGCCGCCAGCGACAGGATCGCCCCAAGCTGCGGGCCGATGCAGGGCGTCCAGCCAAAGGCGAAGGCCAGGCCCAGAACATAGGCCCCGAAGGACGATCCGCCCCGGTCGCCCACATCCATCCGCGCCTCGCGGTCGAGAAAGCCGATCCGGTAGACGCCCACGAAATGCGCCCCGAAGATCATCACAACAACGCCCGCCAAGGTATTGAAATAACCCTGGTATTGCAGGAACACCATGCCCGCCGCCGAAGCCGCGAACCCCAGCAGGAGGAACACCGTCGACAGCCCCAGCACGAAGAACAGCGCCGGCAGAACGGCCCGTGACCGCGGCTGTCCGGAGGCGGAAAGATCCCCCACGGTGATCCCGCTCATATAAGCCAGGTAGGGCGGCACCACGGGCAGAACACAGGGGCTGAGAAACGAAATGATCCCCGCGGCAAGCGCCACGGCCATGGCCGGAAGAAGGGCCGCGTCGATGATCTCGATTCCGAACATGGCGCTCACATAGACCATTCGCGGGGCCGGGTCACGAGGCCATCTGTCACAACCCTGTAGACTTGCCGTGATGCGTGGATTATCCCGCGCGCATGGAAGCCGATCTCACCCTCGATGCCCGCGGATTGCTCTGCCCGCTGCCGGTGCTGAAACTGCGCAAGCGGCTGAAGTCACTGGAGATTGGCGCCGTGCTCGAGCTGTGGGCCGACGATCCGGCCGCGGTGATCGACGTACAGCATTACTGCAGCGAATCCGGCCATGATTTCCTCGGGATGGACGAGCAGGACGGCTTTACCGCCTACCGCGTGCGCAAGTCCGGCTGAGGCGCCGGACATGAAAATCCCGGCCGCTTGGGGCCGGGATCATTCGTTTCTCTGACCGGATCTACCGCCCGATCGACCACCAGCCGCGGCGTTTCGGCTTGTCGTCTTCCTCGGCCGGTTCCGCCGTGGCGTTGGCGGGTTCCGGTTGACGCTCCGGTTCGGGTTCCGGCGCGCTGGCAGGCTCTGCCGGGGCCGGTTCCGAGACCGCTTCAGGCGCGGCTTCGGGCTCGGGCTCCGGCGCCGGTTCAGGCGCCGGCTCGGCCTTCTTCGCGCGCGACCGGGTGGTCTTCTTCGGCGCCGGTTTCTTGGCGGCCCCGTCCTCCGCGCTGTCCGATGCCTCGGCCGCTTCCGGTTCCGGCTTGGCCTCTTCGGGCTTGGCCTCTGCGGCCTCCGCTGCCTCCGGCGTTGCCTCGGCCGCTTCGGTCTTGGCCTTGGCTTTGGATTTCGACGAGCTGCGCGGCTTGCGCGTCACCGTGCGCTTCGCGGCGGGCTCGGCCTCTTCGGCCTTCGCCTCTGCGGTTTCGGTCTTCTCGGGTTGATCGTCACCGGCTGTCTCTGCCGCGGCCTCCGGCTTGGCATCGGACTCCGAACCGGCATCTTCCGAAGACTTGCTGTCCTCCGATGCGTCCTCGGTCCTCTGATCCTCGCCATTGCCCGAGCGTGACTTGGACCGGCGGCGGCGCCGGCGGCGGCGCTTCTTGGGCTTGCCGTCATCCTCGCCGTTGTTCGACGCGGGGGCCTCCTCGGCCTGCTGGGCCTGATCCTCCTCGGTGCTTTCGTCCTCGTCGACATCGTCCATCAGCGAGCTGTCGACCGACACCACCGGCGCGGCCTCGGGCACGTGGCGGGTGGCGGTCTTGAACTTGTCGATGCTGAAGTCGGGACTGATCAGAACCGGGTCGCCCTCGATCCGCACGGACAGGCCGTAGCGCATCTCGATCTGGGCGACATGCTCGCGCTTCTGGTTCATCAGGAAGTTGGCAATGCCCACCGGGCATTTCACCAGCACTTCGCGCGAACGGCGGCGCACGCCTTCCTCCTCGATCTGGCGCAGGATCGACAGGGCGAGGTTGTCGTCCGAGCGGATCAGGCCGGTGCCGTGGCAGGCCGGGCAGGCCTGTGTGGTCGCCTCGATCATGCCGGGGCGCAGGCGCTGGCGGCTCATCTCCAGCAGGCCGAAGCCCGAGATGCGCCCGACCTGGATGCGCGCGCGGTCGGATTTCAGCTTGTCCTTCAGCTTCTTCTCGACGGCGTTGTTGTTCTTGCGCTCGTCCATGTCGATGAAGTCGATCACGATCAGGCCGGCAAGGTCGCGCAGGCGCAGCTGGCGGGCCACTTCCTCGGCGGCCTCGAGGTTGGTCTTGAGCGCGGTTTCCTCGATCGAACCTTCCTTGGTGGCCCGGCCGGAGTTCACGTCGATCGCCACCAGCGCCTCGGTCACGCCGATCACGATGTAGCCGCCCGACTTGAGCTGTACCGTCGGGTTGAACATCGAGCTGAGATAGCTTTCCACCTGGTAACGGGCGAAAAGCGGCATCTGGTCGCCGTAATGCTTCACGTTCTTGGCGTGGGACGGCATGATCATCTTCATGAAGTCCTTGGCCACGCGATAGCCGGCCTCGCCCTCGACATGCACCTCGTCGATGTCGCGGTTGTATAGGTCGCGGATCGACCGCTTGATCAGGTTGCCTTCCTCGTAGATCTTCGCGGGCGCAATGGATTGCAGCGTCAGCTCGCGGATCTGCTCCCACAGGCGCTGCAGGTATTCGTAGTCGCGCTTGATCTCGGATTTCGTGCGCTTGGCGCCTGCGGTGCGCACGATCAGGCCGGCGCCCTTCGGCACGTCGATCTCGGAGGCGATTTCCTTCAGCTTCTTGCGGTCGGCGGCATTGGTGATCTTGCGGGAAATGCCGCCGCCGCGGGCGGTATTGGGCATCAGCACGCAGTACCGGCCGGCCAGCGACAGGTAGGTGGTCAGCGCCGCGCCCTTGTTACCGCGCTCTTCCTTGACGACCTGCACCAGCAGGATCTGGCGGACCTTGATGACCTCCTGGATCTTGTAGCGGCGCGGGCGGGGTTTGCGCGGCGGGCGGATGTCGTCGGTGTCGTCATCGTCGGCGATCGACTCGATCGTGTCGTCCTTCGACGCCGCATCCGAGCGCTTCGACGAGGTCCGGCCCTTGGACGCGCCGTTGCCGTTACCGTTGCCGTTGTCGTCGTGGGCATGATCCTGGTGATCGTCCTCGGCCGGTTTGGCGTCCTTGGCCGCAGACTTGTCGTCGCCTTCCGACGTCTCCGCGCCGGCGCTGTCCTCTTCGGGTTCCTCGACCGGGGTTTCCGCCACGGTCTCCATCGGCGAGAGGCCTTCCTCGTCCCCTGCCCCGGTGCCCTCGTCGAGCTCGATCGTCTCCATGCCCGAGATTTCCTCGGAGGAGGTCACGGCATCGTCGGATTTCGCCTTCGCGGCCTTCGAGCGCGACGACGAGCGGCGCGACGAGGAGGATTTCTTGGGCTTCTCGTCGTCATCCTCGCGGGCGCGCTGCTGTTCGGCATAGGCGCGCTCTTCCTCGAGCAGGGCTTCGCGGTCGGCCACGGGGATCTGGTAGTAATCCGGGTGGATTTCCGAAAACGCGAGGAAGCCGTGCCGGTTTCCGCCGTAATCGACGAAGGCCGCCTGAAGCGACGGTTCGACCCGCGTTACCTTTGCGAGGTAGATATTTCCGGCGAGCTGCCGTTTGTTCTCGGATTCAAAATCGAATTCCTCGACCTTGTTTCCGTCGACCACCACGACGCGGGTCTCTTCCGCGTGGGTGGCATCGATAAGCATCTTCTTAGCCATTTATGTCCGTTGCACGACAAGGGCCGCCTGCACCCCGGGGGTGCGAGCGGGCGTTGGTCATGTCTTTCTGAAGCGATATGCAACGCGCGGAAGGCCCGACCGGATCGGGTCTTTCCGTGGAACGTCGATGTTCTCGCGCGCGTCATCGCGGTTCTTCTCCAGGGCTGCGGAGCCTCGGCCCCCGCCCCCGTTCATGTGCCGCATCATCATTCGGGATGTGTCGGCGTCTCGTGGTCCATCAAAGGACCCAATCGGTTGCCTCGCAATCCGTTTTTCGGGCTGAGGCAGCGAAACTCTGAAATGGTCCACCATCGGTGGATCATGTCTCCTAAATAACGGGGGACGGCGGTAAAACACAATGGGTAATCGTGACCGCGCGCCAATTCGCGCACGCGCGGCGGGGCTGGTCGGGGCTCACCGGGGCGCGAAATGCGCGGAGACGTTTCGCCTGCGAGGCACTGGCCCGCGCGGGCGCCAGTCCGGTCAGGCGGAGAAGTTGGGCTGACCGTTCGACGCCATGAGCCCGCCATCGACCGGCAGGACCACGCCGTTGACGAAACGCGCGTCGGCCGAGGCGAGAAACGCGATCACGCTGGCCACCTCTTCGGGTTGGGCGCCGCGGCCCATCGGGATGCGGTCCTTGAAGCGCGTCATCAGGGCGTCATCCTCGCGAATTCCTTCCGACATAGCGGTCTCGGTCATCGTCGGCGCCACGGCGTTGACGCGGATATCCGGCGCAAGGTCCAGCGCCATGGCGCGGGTCATGTTGCTGACCGCGCCCTTGGACGCGTTGTAACCGAACATCGTCCAGTCGCCACCTTCGCCCGAAACCGAGGAGGTATTGACGATACAGGCGCCCTCCGCTTTCCGAAGATGCGGAAGCGCGGCGGTGACGCAGTTGAAGACACCCCCGGCATTGATGCGCATGGTCTCCTCGAAGTCGTCATGGGACAGCTCACCCGGGCCGCCGCCGCGGGCGATGCCGGCATTGTTGACCAGACAGGTCAGGCCGCCGAAGGTTGCGACCGTTTCCTCGACCAGCTTTTCGACCTCGGCGGCGGACGACACGTCTCCCGGCACGACATGACATTGCATCTCGGGCAGGTCCTTGGCGACGTCCTGAAGTTTTTCCTTCGTCCGACCGTTGAGGACGACGTTCCAGCCGTCCTCGGCAAACCGCCGGGCCGTGGCGGCGCCGATACCTGAGCCGGCGCCGGTGATGATGGCGGTGCGGGTCATGCTGCTCTCTCCTTTTCGTGTTGAAGGAGGAACGCGTGGTCCGCGGGCTGGTTCCGGCGCGCTAGAGGTAGTCGGACCGCTGCAGCCCGTACTTGGCCATCTTCTCGTTCAGCGTCCGGCGCGGCAGGCACAGCTCGTCCATCACCGAGGCGATCGAGCCCTTGTGCCGGCGCATCGTGTTGTCGATCAGCATCCGCTCGAACGCCTCGACATATTCCTTGAGCGGCTTGCCCTCGGTCGTCATCACCGGCTGCATGTCCTGGTGATCCGACATCAGCAGCGAGGCGATGGTGCCGCTGCCGCGCCGGGCCTGAAGCACGGCGCGCTCGGCCACGTTGATGAGCTGGCGGACGTTGCCGGGCCACGGGGCCTGCAGCAGCTGGGCGGCTTCCTGCGCGCTGACCTGCGGCGCGTCGCAGCCGTAATCCTCGGCGAACTGGTCGGAAAAGCGGGTGAAGAGCGTCAGGATATCCTCGCCCCGCTGGCGCAGCGGCGGCACGGTGATCCGCAGGCTGGCCAGCCGGTAGAACAGGTCAGGCCGCAGCGCGTCTTCGCAGGTGCGGTCCTGTTCCTGAAGGTTGCAGATGGCCACGATCCGGGTTTCCGGCGGCGTGCCCTCGTCGTTGATGAAGGTAAGCAGCTTGGCCTGTGCCGCGTCGCTGAGCGACTCGATGTCTTCCAGCACCAGCGTGCCGCCACGGGCCTCTTCCACCGCGGGAAGCTGGTTGTCCTCGGGGTTCATCGGGCCCAGCAGGCGCTTGACCAGCACGTCCTGTTCCAGCGCGGCACAGGAGATCAGCACGAACTTCTTGCCGGCCCGGGCACCCACGGCGTGCAGGGCATGGGCCACCAGCGTCTTGCCGGTGCCGGTCTCGCCCTCGATCAGCACGTGGTTGTCGGCCTGCCCGAGATCGAGGATGTCCTCTTTCAGGCGCTCCATCACCGGGCTTTGGCCGATCAGCTTTTTCATGAGCTGGCCGCCATCCGACAGCTCGCGCCGCAGCGCCCGGGAATCGAGCGTCATCCGGCGGGCATTGGCGGCCTTCTTGGCCAGTTCGTTCATCCGGTCGGGGTTGAAGGGCTTTTCGAGGAAGTCGAACGCCCCCATCCGCATCGCCTCGACCGCCATGGGCACGTCGCCATGGCCGGTGATCATGATCACCGGCAGGCTCGAGTCGGTGCCCATCAGCTTCTTGAGGAACTGCATCCCGTCCATGCCGGGCATCTTGATGTCGGTGACGACGATGCCGGGGTAATCCGGGCCCAGCACCTTCAGCGCCTCCTCGGCCGATGGGAAGGCCTCGGTGTCGTAGCCGGACAAAGCCAGCCACTGGCTGATCGACTGGCGCATGTCCTTTTCGTCGTCGATGATCGCGATCTTCATGGCGCTTGGCATCTTGTTCTTCTCCGCTGCCAATTATTCTGCGGCCGGCCGTTTGGCCGTCTGCGTGTCTTCCGGTAAGATAGGTAGCTGCATTTCAAATACAGCCCCGCCCGATGCGGCGTTGCGTGCCGTCAGGCGCCCGCCCAAGTCGTTCACGATGCCCGAGGAAATGGCAAGGCCCAGCCCGACCCCCTCGCCCGGCTGCTTGGTGGTGTAGAACGGCTCGAACAGGTTCTCGATGTTCTCGATGCCGATGCCGTTGTCGCGGACGGTCAGCACGGCGGTCTCGCCCGCGGCGAGGATGATGTCGATGGTGGCGTCGGGCACGGTGCTGGTGGCGTCGAGCGCGTTGCGCAGCAGGTTGATCATCACCTGCTCGATGCGCACCCGGTCGCCCATCACCATGACCGGCCCGTCGGGCAGCGTGCGGGTGATCTTGACCTGCCGCTGGCGCAGCTGCGGCTCCATCATGGCAAGGGCGGAATTGAGCGCATCGGCCATGTTTACAGGCGCAAGCTCGTCGCCGCTCTGGCGGGCGTAGGACTTGAGCTGCCGGGTGATCGCGCCCATCCGCTCGATCAGGTCGTCGATCCGCTGGAAGGAGGAGATGGCCTCCTCCGGGCGGTTGCGGTTGAGCAGCAGGCGGGCGCCGGCGAGATAGGTTTTCATCGCCGCCAGCGGCTGGTTCAACTCGTGGCTGACCGCCGCCGACATCTCGCCCAATGCGGCCAGTTTGGAGCTTTGCGCCAGCGTCTGTTCGGCCACCGCGAGGTTTTCCTGAACCCTCTGTCTTTCGGCGATTTCCCGCTGCAACCGCATGTTCAGTGCGCGAAGCTCCGCCGACTCGCGCTGGAAGAGCGCCATCCGCACGGTGGCCTTGCGGTTGAGGAAATAGAAGGCCAGCGCCAGCAGGATGGCGAAGCACATGATCTCGAGCGCGAGGAAACCGTTCACCTTTTCCCGCACGCTGGCATAGGTGGTGAAGCTGGCGATGCGCCACCCGCGGAAGGCCACGCGGCCCCCCACGCGCATCACCGCCTCGCCCTGGACATAGGCGTCGGGCGGCAGCGTGTTCCAGTCGGCGGTGGCCTGCAGGGCGCGCTGGATGGCGCTGGAGGGCGGCTCCTTGGCGAGCGCCTCCTCCTCGGTCAGGCCGCGCCAGCGGGGTTCGGTGGCAAGGATGATCCGCCCTTCGCTGTCGGTGACGAGGACGGCGTCGGAAATACCGGCCCAGGCGCGTTCGTACTTGCCCAGCCCCACCTCGACGAGGATCACGCCCGCCAGCCCCGCCTGTGTCTCCACCCGGCGGGAATAGAAGAAGCGGAAGCGGCCGGCATCGTCGCGGAGGATGTTGAAAATGTTGTCTTTCGAGCGCGTCGCCTCGATGAACACGGGCGACTCGCGGTAGGACTGGCCGATCGATTCCCGGTCGGTCGAGGCGACCACCCGGCCGTCATTGCCCAGAAGCGTCAGCGAGGCCGCCGAAATCTCCTCGTTGAACGAGATAAGCCGTTGCGAGGATTGCGAGAAATCCGAAGTGGCCAGCGCCGAGATCAGCGTCGGGTCACGCGACAGGAGCTGCGGGACGATGGCGTTCTGGCGCAGCTCGCTCAGAAGGTTGCCGCTGTAGAGCACCAGCCGCAGCTCGGCCCGGTTGCGCGTCGTCTCGGTGAAGCGGTCGGTCAGCAGGCTGTTGGTCACCGCCACGGTCGAGACAGCGAGCACCACGAGGATCGCAAGCGCAAGCCGCGCCCGCCAGCTCAGCGTGCGCAACCGCCTGCGAGAGCCGCCCGAGGGCTCTTTGTCCGACGACGTTGCCATGCGGGTCAGGATACGCCGCCGCAGCCGTTGCAACAAGGGCTCACGCGGTCTGCAACTGGTCGACGAGGCTGTTGAAGAGGATGCGCCCCTCGGTATTGCCGTGCAGGGGGTCGGCCATCCGCTCGGGGTGGGGCATCATGCCCAGCACGCGGCGGTTTTCCGACAGGATGCCGGCGATGTCCTCAAGCGAGCCATTGGGGTTCTGCACGTAGCGGAAGGCGACGCGGTTCTCGTCGTTGAGGCGCTTGAGCGTGTCCTCGTCGGCATAGTAGTTGCCGTCATGGTGGGCGATCGGGATGGTGATCGTGTCGCCCTGGCTGTAGCCTGAGGTATAGGCGCTGTCGGCGGTTTCCACTTTGAGTTCAACGGGTTTGCAGACATACTTCAGCCCGCCATTGCGCAGCAGGACCCCCGGCAGAAGGCCGGTTTCCGTCAGCACCTGGAAGCCGTTGCAGACGCCCAGGACATAGCCGCCCCGCTCGGCATGGGCGATGACCGACTGGCAGATGGGCGAGTTCGCCGCGATCGCCCCGCAGCGCAGGTAGTCGCCGAAGGAGAAGCCGCCCGGCACGCCGATCACGTCGATGCCGGAGGGCATCTGCGTGTCCTTGTGCCAGACCATCGTCACGTCGGCCCCGGCGTTCTCGAAAGCCACTTTCAGGTCCCGGTCGCAATTCGAGCCGGGAAAGACCACCACTGCCGCTTTCATGTCGTGTCCTTTCTGAAGAAGATCCTGTCGGTGGCGAGCCAGAGCAGACCGGCGACGGCCCAGCCGACAAGACTGATGAGCCCAAGGATAACGGGCATAAACCACAAGCCCTGCCAGGTGTCGAGCCGCACGTTGCCGCGGGAGGCGGGAATCGCGCGGATGGCGGCGGTCTCGCCCACCTCGATGTCGAAGGAGGCATGCGCGCTGCCGACGCTGGCGCGGCGGGGGGCGCCGTCGATCTCGTAGGTGAAGACCGGTTCGTAATTCACCGTGCCGCGGTCGAAGATCGTCTCGCCCGGCCATTCGTAGCGTTCCACGACCGTGCCGATGACGCGTTCGGAGCGGAGCACGTAGACCGCGCTTTCCAGTCCGAAGAGCGCCGCCGCAAGCAGCATCAGCACCGGAAAGGCGAAGAGGATCACCGCGACGCGCTGGCGCCAGGTCATCCGTGCGAGCCGGCCCGACAGGGCCCATGCCACGATTGCCCCGGTATAGCCCCGGGGGCGGTCCATCAGGCGATCTCGACCGTGTAGCTTTCGATAACCGTGTTGGCGAGCAGCTTTTCGCACATCTGCGTGACGGTTTCCTCGGCCTTCGTCTTGTCGGTCTCGGCGAGGTCGATCTCGATCACCTTGCCCTGGCGGACGCCCTCGACCCCGTCGAAGCCCAGCGACCCAAGCGCGTGGCGCACCGCCTCGCCCTGCGGGTCGAGCACACCGGTTTTCAGCATCACTTGCACACGTGCCTTCATCGGCCCTGCCCCTCTTCTGCTCAGTTGATCAGGTGTGGCTTGGTCATCGGGGTCGATGCCTTGGGCATGACACCCAGCCGCTTGGCCACTTCCGAATAGGCATCCGTCAGGCTGCCGAGGTCGCGGCGGAACACGTCCTTGTCGAGCTTCTGGCCGGTTTCGATATCCCACAGCCGGCAGCTGTCGGGCGAGATTTCATCCGCCACGATCAGGCGCATGAAATCGCCCTCGTAGACGCGGCCGATCTCGATCTTGAAGTCGACCAGCTTGATTCCGACGCCGAACATCACGCCCGACAGGAAGTCGTTGACCCGCAGCGCGAGGCTCAGGATATCGTCCATGTCCTGCTGGGTGGCCCAGCCGAAGGCGGCGATGTGTTCCTCGGTGACCAGCGGATCGCCCAGCTTGTCGTTCTTCAGGCAGTATTCCACGATCGGGCGGGGAAGCTGCGTGCCCTCGTCGATGCCCAGCCGCTTGGCCATCGAGCCCGCGGCGTAGTTACGCACGATCACCTCGAGGGGGATGATCTCGCAGGCGCGGACGAGCTGTTCGCGCATGTTGAGCCGTTTCAGGAAGTGGTTCGGGATGCCCACGTTGGTCAGCCCGGTCATGAAATACTCGCTCAGCATGTTGTTGAGCACGCCCTTGCCTTCGATCACGTCCTTCTTCTCGGCGTTGAAGGCGGTGGCGTCGTCCTTGAAATACTGCACGATGGTGCCCGGTTCCGGCCCCTCGTACAGGGTTTTCGCCTTGCCTTCGTAGATTTTCTTGCGACGCGCCATGCTGACTCCAGATACTGCAGGTGCCGGGCGACTCCCCGTCCTGCCTTTGCGCTCTCCATAAGGCATGGGACCCTCTGCCGCAAGCACCGGGGACAAGGGCCCCGCGGCGCCCTGCCCCCTTGCGGAACGCGGCCCCTGAGGGCATACCCAAGGGGAAACCGAAACGCTTTGCCTGGGAGCGGAGACATGACCACATTCGACGATCGCGAAAACGCCTTCGAAAACAAGTATGCCCATGACGAGGAGATGAAGTTCAAGGCCGAGATGCGCCGGAACAAGCTTCTGGGCCTCTGGGCGGCGGAGCTGCTGGGCAAGACCGGCGAGGATGCCAACGCCTATGCCGTCGAGGTGGTGAAATCGGATTTCGAGGAAGCCGGCCACGAGGACGTGGTGCGCAAGGTCGCGGGCGACCTGGGCGACCTGGCCGATGCCGACACGATCCGCGGCAAGATGGACGAGCTTCTGAAAATCGCCAAGGACCAGGTGATGAAAGAGGCGTAAGCCCCTGATCTGCAAACTTAGAGGGGCGTTTTCGCGGCTGCGGGGGCGCCCCTTTTTCATGCCGCGCTCATGTAAATGATGCATGTTTTGTATTTGCGTGCAAAGCGGGAACGTGACAGATGAAACCTCAGTCTTTTCACAGGATATCCGAATGACCGACGCCCTCTCCCGCATGATGGAAACCCGCGACTGGATCCTGGCCGATGGCGCCACGGGCACGAACCTCTTCAACATGGGGCTCAGCTCTGGCGACGCGCCCGAGATGTGGAACGAGGAGCATCCGGACCGGATCGAGACGCTCTATTCCATGGCCGTCGACGCGGGCAGCGACCTGTTCCTGACCAACTCGTTCGGCGGCAACGCCGCGCGGCTGAAGCTGCACGGGGCGGAGAAACGGGCGCGGGCACTGTCCCGCATCTCGGCCGAGATCGGGCGCGAGGTGGCCGACCGGCGGGACCGCCCGGTGATCGTGGCGGGTTCGGTGGGCCCGACGGGCGAGATCATGGCGCCGATGGGCAAGCTCACCCATGAGCTGGCGGTGGAGATTTTCCACGAGCAGGCCGACGGGTTGAAGGAAGGCGGGGCCGACGTGCTGTGGCTCGAGACCATCTCGGCGCCCGAGGAATACCAGGCCGCGGCCGAGGCGTTCCGGCTGGCCGGGATGCCGTGGTGCGGCACGATGAGCTTCGACACGGCGGGCCGCACGATGATGGGCCTGACCTCGGCCGGGATGGCCGAGATGGTCGAGAAGCTCGACACGCCGCCGCTCGCCTACGGCGCGAATTGCGGCGTGGGCGCGTCGGACCTGATGCGCACGGTGCTGGGCTTCGTGGCACAGGGCACCGGGCGGCCGATCATCGCCAAGGGCAACGCGGGTATCCCGAAATACGTGGACGGGCACATCCATTACGACGGCACGCCGGAGCTGATGGCGGAATACGCCGTGCTGGCCCGCGATGCGGGGGCCACGATCATCGGGGGCTGCTGTGGCACGATGCCCGAGCACCTGTCGCAGATGCGCGAGGCGCTGGAGACGCGGGAGCGCGGCGGGCGGCCGACGCTGGACCGGATCACCGAGGCGCTGGGGCCGTTCTCGTCGGCCGTCGACGGCACGGAAGAGGACAGCGATCCGCAATCGGCCCGCCGGGGCCGTGGCGGGCGTCGGCGCCGGGGCTGAGGCGCCTCAGAACAGCGCGAGCTGGTCGCCCGCGCGGGGCGGTATGGCGAAGAGATCGGTGCGGAGTGGCGGCAGGCGCTTGTTGAGCCCCAGCCGGGCGGCGGCCACGCGGAAGCGGGCTGCGATCATCTCGGCATGGGCCCCCTCGCCCCGCATCCTGCGGCCCCATTGCGCCTCGTAATCCTTGCCGCCATGCATGCCGCGCACGAGCCCCATGACCCGCGCGGCCCGGTCGGGGAAATGCGTCTCGAGCCATTCACGGAACAGCGGCGACACCTCCAGCGGCAGGCGCAGCATGACCCAGCTTGCCCCCTCGGCGCCGGCGTCCTTGCCGGCCTTGAGCAGCGCCTCGATCTCGTGGTCGTTGATGGCCGGGACGATGGGCGAGGTCATGATCCTGACCGAGATGCCGGCCGCGCTCAGCCGCTCAATTGCCTTCAGCCGGCGGGCGGGCGACGGCGCGCGAGGTTCCATCTTGCGGGAAAGTTCGGGGTCGAGCGTGGTGACCGAAAGCCCCACGCGCACCAGCCCGCGGGCGGCCATGTCCGACAGGATGTCGATGTCGCGCTCGATCAGGGGTCCCTTGGTGACGATGCCCACGGGGTGGTTGAAATCGCTCAGCACCTTGAGGCAGGCGCGCATGATTTCATGTGACTTTTCAATCGGCTGGTAGGGATCGGTATTGGTGCCGATGGCGATTGTGGCAGGCCGGTAGCGTCTGTTCGACAGCTCCCGCGTCAGCACCTCGGGAGCGTCGGGGCGGGCCACCAGCCGGGTCTCGAAATCGAGCCCCGCCGACAGGCCGAGCCAGGCGTGGCTGGGCCGGGCGAAGCAGTAGATGCAGCCATGCTCGCAGCCGCGATAGGGGTTGATCGAGCGGTCGAACGGCAGGTCGGGTGAGCGGTTGTAGGTGATCATCCGCCGCGGCACCTCGAGGCTGACCTGGGTGCGCAGCGGCGCCTCCTCCTCGGGGTCCCGGTTCCAGCCATCATCCTCGTAGACCCGGCCATGCCGTTCGTACCGGCCGGCGGCATTGCTGCGGGCGCCGCGGGCGCGGCGCCGGAGCCTCGGGTCGACGGTATCGGGCAGGTCCTGATCCATGGGTCATTCATGGAACATTAGGGGAACATTTGCAATAACCCATGGATCAGGTTGGGGTGAAGACGCCAGCCCCGGCGCGAAATCGCGCGACGCGTCGGAAGCGAGACCGGCAGTGTCGTAATTCGGAAAGTGCGCCTGCGACAAATTGACGATAGCTTCGCGAGAAACACACGCGCGCGGCGCCAGCGAATGCAAGGAACGGCTCATGTCCGACGAAGAAGACGACATCATCCTGTCGGAACTGGACGACGAGGAACTTGTCCAGCAGATGTTCGACGACCTCTATGACGGTCTCAAGGAAGAGATCGAGGAGGGGGTGAACATTCTTCTCGAGCGTGGCTGGCAACCCTACCAGATCCTGACCGAGGCGCTGGTCGGCGGCATGACCATCGTCGGCAAGGATTTCCGCGACGGGATCCTGTTCGTGCCCGAGGTGCTGCTGGCGGCCAACGCGATGAAGGGCGGCATGGCCATCCTCAAGCCGCTGCTGGCCGAAACCGGCGCGCCCCGCGTGGGCAAGATGGTGATCGGCACGGTCAAGGGCGACATCCACGACATCGGCAAGAACCTCGTCTCGATGATGATGGAAGGCGCCGGGTTCGAGGTGGTCGACCTCGGCATCAACAACCCGGTCGAGAACTATCTCGAGGCGCTGGAAACCGAACAGCCGGACATTCTCGGCATGTCGGCCCTGCTGACCACGACCATGCCCTACATGAAAGTCGTGATCGACACGATGGTGGAACAGGGCGTGCGCGACGATTACATCGTACTGGTGGGCGGCGCGCCGCTGAACGAGGAATTCGGCAAGGCGATCGGCGCCGACGCCTACTGCCGCGACGCGGCCGTGGCGGTGGAAACCGCCAAGACCTTCGTCAGCCGCAAGCACAACCAGGGCGCCACGGGCTGAGCCGCCGCCAGAGAGGCATTCGGAACGGCCCGCCGGATCGTGCGGGCCGTTTCTGTTTGGGATGACGTGATGACCGAATTGCCGAGCGACACCACCCTGACCGAGGACGGCTTCGCCGAGCCGGCGCGGGGCCGCATCCTGCTCATCGCCTGCGGGGCGCTGGCGCGGGAGATCCTGGCGCTCAAGCGGGCCAATGGCTGGGAGCACATGGTGCTGCAATGCCTGCCGGCGAAGTATCACCTCTACCCCGAGAAGATCACGCAGGCCGTAGAGGAGACGGTGCGCGAGAACCGCGACGCCTATGACGAGATCTTCGTGGTCTATGCCGATTGCGGCACCGGCGGCCTCTTGCAGGCGAAATGTGCCGAGCTGGGGGTCGAGATGGTGGCGGGCCCGCATTGCTATTCCTTCTTCGAGGGCAGCGACACCTTCGCCGCGCGCGACGAGATCACCGCTTTCTATCTCACCGATTTCCTGGTGAAGCAGTTCGACGCCTTCGTGTGGAAGCCCATGGGCCTCGACCGGCACCCCGAGCTGCGCGACATGATCTTCGGCAATTACACCAAGCTGGTTTATCAAGCGCAGGTTAACGACCCGGCGCTTGAAGCGAAGGCGCGGGACTGCGCCGCGCGACTCGGGCTCGACTACGAGTATCGCTTCACCGGTTACGGAGATCTTAAGACCGCGCTCGCCGCCCGGGCCTGACCTGCCGCTTCCTCTGAAGTGAATTGGCCCGCAGGGCCAAGAGGGGCAGCGCCCCTTCCCCGCTCAGGCCGCCTCGGCCGCAACGTTGCGGATGCGCTCGACCATCGCGCGCAGGCCGTTGGAGCGCTGCGAGGAGAGGTGGTCGTTCAGCCCCAGCCGGGCCAGTTCGCCATGGGCGTCGACCTTCGGCACCTCGGCCACCGGACGGCCGTTATAGAGCGCCTTGAGCACGGCGATCAGCCCGCGCACGATCATCGCGTCGCTTTCGCCCTCGAAACTGAAGGTTCCGTTCTCGATCCGGGGGTGGAGCCAGACCTGGCTGGCGCAGCCGTCGACCTTTGTGGCCGGCACCTTCAGGGCGTCGTCGAGCGGCTCCATCGCCTTGCCGCGATCGATCACGTAGCGGTAGCGGTCTTCCCAGTCCTCGAGGAACTCGAAATCCTCGACGATCTCCTCAAATGCCTCGGTGGCCAACGGTCCGGTCCCTTTTCCTTGCGCTCCCAGACACCTAGGCGCGGATTTGCGGCACGTCCAGCCCCAAGGGCGCTTTTCAAGTCACGCCAATTGCGGTAACAGGCGGAAAGCCAAGGAAAGGTCATCGTGCATGCGTTTCACTGTTGTCGCCCTCATCCTTTCGACTTTGCTGCTTTCGGCCTGCGGCGGGGGCCTGCGAGACTCGCGGCTGAACCCGGCCAACTGGTTCGGGCGCAGCACCTCGGTCGAGACGGAGCCGGCCATGGTGCGCACGGCGGACGGGCGCGTGCAGGAGGTGAACCCGCTGATCGGCGAGCGCGGGTATTCGCAGCTGAGCGCGGCCAACCGCAAGGTGACGACAGAGCGCACGGGCCTTTTCGGGCGCAAGAAGGAAGTCATCTACCAGGGCACGCTGATCAGCCAGGTGACCGACCTCACGATCGAGCCGACGGCCACCGGCGCCATCGTGCGCGCCGTCGGCGTCACCACGCGGCAGGGCGCCTATGACGTGCGGCTCTTCCCGCTGTTCGACGGCGAACCGGTGGATGGCGTGCTGACCTACGAATTCCTGGCGCTGCAGCCGATCAACACGCCGCAGGGCCCCGAGCACACCCGCCGCATCCAGGCGGCGCAGCCGCTCAGCCATGGCGACCTTGAGAAGATCCGGACGATCCGGGTGATCGCCAAGCGCAACACCCGCCAGAGCGCCCGCCGCTAGGGACTGTCGCTACCGTCTCGCGCCAATCTGGGCTTCAGAGGTCGACCACCACGATCGACTTGCCCTTGGTGGCCAGGGCCACCTTGCCCTGACAGAGCCGCATCGCGTCGCGGCCGAACACCTCGTCGCGCCAGCCCTTGAGCGCCGGCACGTCGCGTTCGCCGGCGGAGATGGCATCGAGATCGGCGGCGCTGGCGATGAGCTTGGAGGCCACGCCGAATTCCTCGGTCTTGGCCTTCAGCAGCACGCGCAGCAGGTCGGCGAGCGCCGGGTTGACCTGCAGCTTCTCGCGCGAGCGGTCGGGCTTGGGCACATCGTCATTGGGCGTCTCGAGCCCCGCCTTCACCGCCGCGAGGATGCCGTCGGCGATCTCGCCCTTGCGGGCCTCGCGCAGCAGCAGGCGGGAGCGGGACAGCTCGTTGAGCGAGCCGGGCTTGGTCGAGGCCAGCTCGACCAGCGCGTCGTCCTTGTAGACCCGGCTGCGGGGGACGTTGCGGGTCTGGGCATAGTCCTCGCGGAAGCGGGCGAGTTCGCGCACGATGGCGAGGAACCGGCCCGAGGCGTTGCGGGTTTTCACCCGTTTCCAGGCGTCTTCCGGCCGGATGATGTAGGTTTCCGGATCCTTGAGGATCTCCATCTCCTCGGCCACCCATTTCTCGCGTCCGGTCTCGGCCAGCTTGTCGGCGAGGTATTCGTAGATGTCGCGCAGGTGGGTCACGTCGGCCAGCGCGTAGGTCATCTGCGCCTCGGTCAGCGGCCGGCGCGACCAGTCGGTGAAGCGCGAGGTCTTGTCGAGCGACTGCCGGGCGATGCGGCGAACGAGGGTCTCGTAGCCCACCTGCTCGCCGAAGCCGCAGACCATGGCCGCGACCTGCGTGTCGAAGAGCGGCTCTGGGATCACCCCGGCATCGACGTGGAAGATCTCGAGATCCTGCCGGGCGGCGTGGAAGACCTTGACGACCGAGCTGTCGCGGAAGAGCTCGTAGAGCGGCTCGAGCGACAGGTCGCCGGCGATCGGGTCAACCAGAACGGCATCGTCCTCGCCCCGGGTCGGCAGCGCCAACTGCACGAGGCAGAGCTTGGAATAATAGCTGCGCTCGCGCAGGAACTCGGTATCGACGGTCACGTAATCGCAGTCGGCCGCGCGGGCGCAGAACTCTGCCAGCGCCTCGGTCGTGGTGATGGTGGTGATCCGCGAACGGGTTTTTTCCTTGGTCATTCTGCCTCTTCGCCCCCAGTTCGGCACGGTATATGACAGCAGATCGGCAAAGAAAAGGCGATGGTTGAAATCTCCCGCAGCGGGGGTGCGGGCGCCGGTTATCCGGGCATGTCGCGGGCGTCGATGGTGAGCGGGGCGCGGTCGCCCGAGGCGAAGCGGCGCAAGACGGCCGGGTAGAGGATATGTTCCTGTGTCAGGACGCGGGCGGCCAGCGTGTCGGGCGTGTCACCGGGGCGGATGGAGACGGTGGCCTGCCCCAGCACGGGGCCCGCGTCGAGATCGGGGATGACCTCGTGCACGGTGCAGCCGGCCTGGGTGTCACCGGCGTCGAGGGCACGGGCATGGGTGTCGAGCCCGGGGTATTTCGGCAGGAGCGAGGGGTGGATGTTGAGCATGCGCCCCTGCCAATGGCGGACGAAGCCCTCGGTCAGGATGCGCATGAAACCGGCGAGGCAGAGGATGTCGGCGCCGGCCTGTTCGAGCTTGGCCTGGAGGGCGGATTCGAAGGCCGGGCGGTCGCCCTTGAAGGGGCGGTGATCGACCACGGCGGTGGGGATGCCACGGGCTTCGGCCTTGGCCAGCCCGCCCGCATCGGCGGAGTTGGCCAGCACGAGGCAGGGCCGCGCCGGGTGCTCGCCGGTCATGCTGTCGACCAGCGCCACCATGTTCGAGCCGCCGCCGGAGATCAGGATGGCGACCCGTCTTGTCAATGCAGCGCGCCGGTGTAGCGCACGCCCTGCCCTTCGGCGACGTGGCCGAGGGTGTGGACGGTCTCGCCCGCCTCCTGCGGCAGCGCGGTGAGCGCCTCGGCCCGGTCGGGGGCGGCGACGAGGATCATGCCGATGCCGCAGTTGAAGGTCTTCAGCATCTCGGCTTCCGCCATGCCGCCGGTCTCGGACAACCACTTGAAAACCCCGGGCAATTCCCAGGCGTCGAGGTCGATTTCGGCGCCGGTGTCGTCCGGCAGGACGCGGGGCAGGTTCTCGGTCAACCCGCCGCCGGTGATGTGGGCCAGCGCGTGGACGCCGCCGGCGCGGACGGCGTCGAGCGCCTGCCGGACATAGAGCCGCGTGGGGGCCAGCAGGGCTTGCCCGAGCGTGCCGTCGGACCAGGGGCAATCGGCGTCCCAGCCCAGGCCGGACAGCTCGACCAGCTTGCGCACCAGGCTGTAGCCGTTGGAATGCACGCCGCTGCTGCCGAGGCCGAGGAGGACATCGCCCGCGGCAACGCCTGCCGGCAGGTCGGCGCCGCGTTCCATGGCGCCCACGGCGAAACCCGCGAGGTCGAAATCGCCCGCCTCGTACATGCCCGGCATCTCGGCCGTCTCGCCGCCGATCAGCGCGCATCCGGATTGCGCGCAGCCCTCGGCGATGCCCTCGATGATCCGCGCGGCGGTTTCGGTCTCGAGCTTGCCCGTGGCGAAATAATCGAGGAAGAACAAGGGCTCGGCGCCCTGGCAGACAAGGTCGTTCACGCACATGGCGACAAGGTCGATGCCGATGGTCTCGACATTGCCGGTGTCGATGGCGATGCGCAGCTTGGTGCCGACGCCGTCGGTGGCGGCGACGAGAATGGGGTCCTGGTACCCTGCCCCCTTGAGGTCGAACAGCGCGCCGAAGCCGCCGAGGCCCGCCATGACGCCGGGGCGAGCAGTACGCTTGGCGGCGGGCTTGATCCGCTCGACCAGGGCGTTGCCCGCGTCGATATCCACGCCTGCCTCGGCATAGGTGATGCCGTTCCTGCCCTTGCTCATCGTCAGACCTCTCGCCGCTTGGTGGCGCCGGGTTAGCTTATGCGTAACGTGAAGGGAAGTACCTTGCGTGGCATGGGGCGGGGAATCGGGGTTAACCTGCTGAAACGGCGGGAAAACCGGGTGTCGGTATCACGTCGGTATAACGTCGGTATTTTGTCGGTGTTCTTTTCGGTGGGGAGACCGGGTTAACGGGGCGTGCGGTGGGGCGGTCGCCCTCCCTCCCCCGCCAGGACTTGACGACCCCCGCTAAGTCTTGACGCCCCCCGCCTCCTTGCCTACCAGTTCTTCCAGGTCGGGCCTGTAGCTCAATTGGTTAGAGCAGAGCGCTCATAACGCTTTGGTTGGGGGTTCGAGTCCCTCCGGGCCTACCAAACTATCCCTTTGAAATTAAACAAAACCCTTGCCTTTCAAGGGCTTTGTCCGTTTGATGGTTACAACTTTGGTTACAAAACGGGGATGACAATGGCCGGGAAAGTCAGGCACCTAATCAATCGCAGTGGGCGATATCACGCGCGACTCGTGGTGCCGAAAGACCTGCGCCCGATAGTCGGCAAGACGGAATTGCGCGCCCCGCTGGGCGGTGACTACCGCCACGCGCTCAGGCTGTTGCCCGGCGCGGTCGCTGAACTACAGCACCAGATTGCCCTTGCCGAGCGGAAGGCCAGCACCAAGCGCAGCATCGGGGCGCCGCGGTATCCGCTGGCGCCTGACCAGATCGCGCACAGTCACTACATGCGGCGCCTCGAATTCGACGACGAGCTGCGCAACGATCCACGCTATGCCTCAGTCCCGGTTGACGAGCTTCTGGTATCCCGGCTGCGCGAAGCCATCGCCGGCCGGGCCAGCGACGACGAGCTGCGCGAGCTGGTCGGCTATCAGATCGAGCAATTCCGCAAAGCCGGCAACCTGTCGGCCAAGCCGGGCTCAGACGAATGGCGGATCGTGGCCCGTGCCTTGTGCAGCGCCGAGCTAGAGGCGCTGGCAAGGGCCGCAGAGCGCGACGAGGGCGACTTCGCCGGCCAACCCTCAGACCCCCTCATAAAGAACGCCCAGCCGCCCGACGATGCCCCTGCGCCGGTCAACCTCGCCCTGCTTTGGAGCGACTACAAGGCGAGCCGCAAGCAAGCTGGCTTCATGAAGGACAACGGGCGGCGCCAGAACCCGGTGATTGAGAACCTGCGCCAGCACCTTGGCCATAGCGATGCGGCGCGGATCACCAAGAAAGACCTATTGGCGTGGCGCGACAAACTTTTGGAGACAAGAGGCCCCAAGACGGTCAGCGATATCTACCTTTCGACGGTCAGGTCTCTCTTAGGGTGGGCCGAAGAAAACGAACGTCTGCCGGCCAACGTGGCCGCGACCGTGAGACAGCCGAGACCGCGCCGCCAGCACGGCCGCGAACGAGGATACACCGACGCGGAGGCCCTCGCGGTGTTCAACGCCGCCCTCTCCTACAAGCGGAAAATCAACGAGGTCGGCCGCAGTGAGACGCCGCACCAAGCGGCCGCGAAGAAATGGTGCCCGATCATCTGCGCATTCACCGGCGCCCGGATTTCAGAGATTACGCAGCTTCGTAAAGAGGACGTGCGCCAAGAGGGCGACTGGTGGATCATCCGTATCACGCCCGACGCCGGTTCATTGAAGGCGGGCAACTACCGCGATGTGCCGCTGCACCCCCAGGTGATTGAGCTGGGCTTCGCCGACTTTGTCAAAGCCGCCTCGCCCGGCCCCCTGTTCCATGCCGGCAAGGATCCCGAGAAATACGCCACGGCGGCGAGTAGCGTATCAGATCAGGTCGCCAAATGGCTGCGCAATTCCGGCCTTTTACCCGAGGGGGTTTGGCCTAACCATGCGTGGCGGCACCGGTTCAAGACCGTCGCGCGTGAGATTGGTGCGTCAGATCGTGTCACAGACGCGATTTGTGGTCATGCTGGCAGGACAGCCGGCGACAACTACGGCGACGTGACGTTGAAGGCAAAAGAGAGGGTGATTGAGGCGCTACCGAATTATGCCTTCGTGATGAATTAGTTGTATGCTTAGCGTCACTTTTCTACAACTGATTGTATTTCCGCAAGCCGAATCCATGAGATCAGCTCCCGATGCTTAACTCGTTTCTTACTGACATTGCGCTACTAGGCGGGTTGGGCGCAATTTTGGACAGTATTTTTGTTTCGTCGACCGAACGGAAAAGCCTTTCCGAGTATCTTGAGTCCAACAGTGACGACCTCTCCCTTAGCCAGAGATTTTCAAGATTCTTAGAGAGAGCTCATTCAATAATTTTCGGTCGTTTTTTCTCTTCAAGATTGTTCTCAATAGGTTTCTTCGCATCTGCTGCAACGATCTCTGTAATCTCGTTTGCGATCGTCATTGGAATACAGCTTTACATGTTCCCTGAACTGTTCGCGAATATCCCATTCGACGGACTTCAAGTTGCGTTGTTTTCCGCTTTTATAGGATTCAATGTCTGTTTCGACTATCTGACAATAATTCAAACCAAAATTTTTATTGAAACATCCTTGTCTGCGAGAAGCATCTTTCGCTCGCTTGTTTTTATCGGCGCTGATCTAATCGTCACGATGAACACGTTTATTATATGTTACGCGTTCTTCGTATTGGTCGTCGTGCAGTGGTTTGTTTGGACTCCTGTCCAAGCATCGCTAGTTGTCCCAGACGCCAGACCGGGCATGGAAATCAATATAGAAGAAGATAGGCATAGATTCGACGAGCTTCGGGACGAAGAGTTTGTTGGCCGAATAAAGTATTGGGGTCCTATCACGGGCGCCCTTATCGAAAAAGGAGCACCAGAGACCGCCGAAAAACTTGTAGTTTACTATTATTCCACTTTTGACCCCAGAGACGCTCTCGTCCGCGCGGCAGTATTCACGGGTATCTCCAGTCAAAATTTAACTAATTTGGAAGCTTCTTTTGTTTCGCAACCCGAAGAACTTCGTGTCTACAAAGAACTGATAAACAAAATGGATTCCTTCGCAGATTTCGGCAGTGAGGATTCCGAGCATAAAATACTGAAACTGAACGCAGAAGTAGATGGATCTGTATTTAGGGGTGGTACTTTGACCGATGCTTACACATCGGCATTTTTTATGACGGACATGCTTGAGGATGCGTTTCCTGCGTCGGTATTGGGCCCTACTGACCTACAGTCTTTATCAATGTTGATCAAAAGCGCTGTAGGTTCGGAGCTCAGTCAAGATCGGATAGCGCTTTGTTTCGATGACGGGGCTTTGACGAAAAGGCTGAGAATTAACTCTAGTACAGTCGAGATACTGAACAGTTGTGAGCAGTTCTTGACCGTAACTTCATTTTGGGCCACTGGGGTTAATTCTGACCTTGCAGTAGTCGGTCGGGATATCGAGGGCTACCGTGCGCCGTTCAACACGCTCTTCATTACCAGTATACTACCAACCACATTTTTTTACTTTGCGATAATCCTCTTGGCTATCTCATCCTTGTGTATTTCAAAGATCTTCTCTGGAACCAACAGGATTAAAAAATTCTTCTTGAGGGCTCCGCTGGCGATATCAGGACTGGTTCTGGGCGCTACGTTGTCTATCACCGGATTAGTTTAAATTGTCCTAGAGGTGAGGGTTTTGGGAAATGGAAAGGAAAATGCCTCGCAATTAGGAGGACGATTACTCGTTTAGACTTAAGAAGTGTAATGATATAACATTGGTCTTTATCCGCGATTCCAAGTGTGCTATTTGTGCAACACACAACCACGGACGCGGATTGCATGGCATTCGAGAAACTCAAGAAAAAGCTGGGCTTTGAAGCCGATGAAAAGGCCTTCACGCTCACCGACCCCGAGGCGCTCGCCCTCTTCGGCGCCATCCCTACCACGTCCGGCCTGTCGGTTGGCCCCGGCAACGCAATGCGCGTCCCGGCAGTGGCCTGCGCCGTGTCTCTCATTTCCGAAACCATCGGTTCATTGCCGGCCAAGCTCTATGACCGCACCGACAAGAGCGCCCTGACCGATCACGCCGCCTACCGCCTGATCCATAGTGAGGTGAACGAGTGGACCAGCGCCGCCGAGTTGCGCGAAGCCCTAACCCTTGATGCGCTGCTACATGGTGCTGGCCACGCCTACGTCACCCGCCTCAGCGACGGCACCCCCTATGAGCTACACCGGCTCGAACCGGGCATGGTGCAACGCGACTTCGAGCCGGACGGCGAACCCTTCTACCGCGTCACCACTGCGAACGACCAAGACCGCATGTCCTACCGTGACGTGCTGCGCATCGAAGCCCTTGGCGGCGTCTCCCCGATCACCCTAGGCCGCGAGGCCATCGCCCTGGCAATGAGCTTCGAGGGCCATATCGGCGGCGTCTTTGCGAACGGCGGCCGCCCCTCCGGCGTGATCAAGTCGACCAAAGTGCTCGACGTGGAGTCGAAGAAGAAAGTCGCGTCGAGCTGGTTCAGTACCCACGGCGGCAGGAGAGCCGGCAACACGGCCATTCTTGATGAGGGCATGGACTATCAACAGCTGTCCATGACCCTCGCAGATGCCCAGTTCGCCGAGAACCGCCTTGAGCAAATCCGCGAGATCGCCCGTGTGTTCCGCGTCCCGCCGACGATGCTCTTTGAGTTGAGCCGTGGCACGTGGAGCAACACCGAAGAAATGGCCCGCCAGTTCTTCACGATCACGCTGAAGCCTTGGCTGACCGCGTGGGCGTGGTCCTATGCCCGGTGCCTGCTGACCCCCGAGGAACGCACCGGCGCCTATGTCGAGTTCATCACTGACGACCTGCTGACCACCGACGCGGCCGCCCGGGCAACCGCTTATGGCCAGTATCGCAGCATGGGCGCGCTTACCGCCAACGAGGTGCGCGCCGGGCTCAACCTGCCCCCACACGGGGGCGGCGACAAACTTCAAAATCCCTACACCACCACCGGGAAGGAACCCGCCGAATGAAACACTCCGCATTCTTCGGTGACGCCGAACATACGTTCGCGCTCACCGACCCCATGATCTCCGAACTTGAGCGCATCACCGACCTTGGTATCGGCGCGCTCTACCTGCGCGCCGTCAACATGCAATTCAAGCTGGTCGATCTGGTCGAGATCATCCGGCTTGGCCTGATCGGCGGCGGCGCCAACCCGGAACAGGCCATGCAGCTCACCGACACCTACGGCCGCAACCGGCCGATTGATGAGCTTTACCCCCTTGCCATGGATATCCTTGATGCCCGTTGGGGCGGCGACACTGCCGACAGAGAGGCCGACAAATGACCGAGCGCCTCGAAGTCAAAGCCAATCTGCAAGTCACCGACGAAGGCACGATCACCGGCATTGCGTGGCCGTTCGCGTCGCCTGACCGCGTCGGCGACACCATCACCAAGGGCGCGCTCACCACGCCCGACACCCTGCCTATGCTCTTTGCCCATGATCAAGACCAAGTCGTCGGTGTCTGGGATGAGATCACCGAAAGCGACGAAGGCCTGACCGTCAAGGGCCGCTTGCTGGTCGATGATGTCGTGCGCGCCCGCGAGGTCCGCGCCATGATCCGCAGCAAGGCGGTATCCGGCCTGTCCATTGGCTTCGTGACCAAACAGGCAAAGCGCCACGCCAAAGGCCGCAACATCACTGCGGCCGACCTTCACGAAATCTCAGTTGTTGCCGTCCCGTGCCATCCGGGCGCGCAGATCACTTCCATCAAATCCGATGGCACCCCCCTGCCCCATATGGAGACCCCGAACATGGAAAACGAAGAAACCGAAATCGAACAGAAACAAGAGCCGCAGACGCCGGCCAACGATACGCCCGAAGTGCCCCAGATCGACACCAAAGCCTTCAACGAGGTCAAGGCGCGGCTCGACAAGCTGGAAGCCAAGGGCAACCGCCCGCTGATCACCGGCCCGGCCAATCCGGCCATGGGCACCGAGGAAGTGAAGGATTTCACGCACTACCTCTCCACCGGTGAGAAGAAATCGCTGACCACCGCCAGCGACACCGCGAACCACATCCTTGCCCCCGAGGACGTCAGTTCCGAGTTTATCCGCAATCTGGTCGAGTTCAGCCCCGTGCGCGCCATCGCAGACGTGCGCAGCACCACGGCCGCAACGGTGATCCTGCCGAAGCGCACTGGTGTGACCAATGCCGCATGGGTTGGTGAGACCGGCGCGCGCACCGGCAGCGACCCGACATTCGATCAGGCCGAGCTCAACATCAAGGAGATCGCGACCTTTGTGGACATGTCGCTTCAGCTCGCTGAGGACAGCGCCAACGTACTCAGCGAAGTCAATCTCGCGCTCGCCGAGGACTTCGGCCAGAAAGAGAGCCTGTCGTTTGTCAGCGGCAGCACCGCCCTTGAGCCGGCCGGCTTTATGGCCAACGCCAACATCGCAGCTACCAATGCGACCGGCGCCGCAGCTATCGACCCCGACGAGCTGATCGCGATGATGTATGCCCTACCCGGCACCTACCGCAGTGCCGGTACTTGGGTGATGAACGGCGCCACGCTGGCATACATCCGCAGCCTGAAGGACGGCCACGGTAATTACCTTTGGCAGCCCTCCTATCAGGCGGGCCAGCCTGAGACGATCCTTGGCCGGCCGGTGATCGAGGCCGTCGACATGGCGGATATCGAGGCCGAAGCCGAACCGATCATCTTTGGCGACTTCAAGCGCGGCTATCGCATCTATGACCGCCTGTCGCTGGCGGTGCTGGCTGACCCCTACACGCAGCGCGCCAATGGCCAGATGCGTTACCACGCCCGGCGCCGTGTCGGTGCTGGCGTTGTGCGCCCTGACGCCTTCCGCAAGCTCAAAATGGCCGCATAAGCCGACCATGCCTAAGCTGTCCGCATATGAAGGAGTGGCACTGGAATACGGCGGCAATGCCGTGTTCCTGCGCCCCTCTTTGCAGGCAGCAACCCACCTTGAGCGCTTGCACGGCGGCTTCCCTGCCCTGTTGCGCAAGATCGAGGAATTCGACACGCGCACCGTGCGCGCCGCCATCTCCTACAGCGCCGACAAGGACGCCGCCGAGCGCCTCTTGGCTTACGCGGCCACTCAGCCCCTCTCCGGCTTCATGCTGGCAGTACAACGGCCCCTCTTTGACCTGATACAGGCCCTTCTGCCCGAAGCTCCTGACGACCAGCACAAGGCCAAGACCACCGGCGCCCCGATGCCGTGGTGCGAGGTCTACCGTGAGCTTTATGGCCTAGCGACCGGCTGGCTTGGCTGGCCACCTGAGACAGCTTGGAGCGCCACGCCCCAAGAGATCACCGACGCCTTCAAAGCGCATCTGGCCAAGCTAAAGGCCATCCACGGTGCCGCCGAGGATGACGACGACCAGAGCGCCGACACCTACACCCCCGATCAACTCGCGCAGATAGAGAAACAGGGCCATGACCCGGCACTTGACCGTGCGGGGCTGCATGCGCTGAAAGGAAAGGTTAAACCCAAATGCCTATAATCGACCCATATGACGGGTATAGCAGGTCTCCCGGCTACCCTATTTCAAACGCTTTGGTCGTGACCCCAAGCGACACCGAAACCTTGCCGGTGATACCGTCCAAAATCCTATTCTCGCACCCTGGCAATTACCGCCTAACCTTCGAGGGTGGTCAAACGGTTGACGTGTATTTCAAGGATTACTGGACGTTCTTTGAAGCGCGCATCACGCAAATCCACGCGACCGGCAGCAAGCCGAACGCGACAATCACAGTGTTCTGGTAACGTCGAGTGCCCAAGCCGCCGCATATCTGCACTTGTGGTCGCACGGTGCCGCATGGCGAGGTCTGCCCCTGCAAGCAGGCTGCCAAGCGCGCCCGTGATCGGCGCCATGATGCGCACCGGCCGCGCGCCTCAGAACGCGGCTACGGCCACAAGTGGCGTGTGGCACGCGACCAGTTCCTTGCCGTCAATGATCGGTGCGCATGGCCGGGTTGCTGCGCCCCTGCCACCGTTGTGGATCACCGGATTCCGCACCGTGGCGACATGACCCTGTTTTGGGATCGCAACAATTGGCAGCCGCTATGCGCGCGCCATCACAATCGGCACAAGCAACGGCAGGAACGCAGCCATGACACATGATGGTCAGCGCGCTCTGTGGTGTGAAGTACTCGCTATGGCAATCGCAGATGCCCTTGAAGGCGCACGCGGTATCTCAGGAAACCGCGAAACCAAGATGCGGCTTTTGATGGAAGCGCGCCAATACATCACCAAACCGAACCACGATTTCAACTTCGTCTGTGCCAATGCCGGCTTTGATCCTGAGGTAGTGCGTGACCGACTGGCAAAGCAGATCGCAGATGCACCGACCCCAGAACAGATTGTTGGGCAAAACGGCAGGCCAGCAACGAACAAGCTAAGCTTGCGCCGCAAACAGAGGGCCAGACGGAAGCCGCGCGTCCAAGGGCCGGGGGTGGTCTCCGATTTTGCGAGGGGTACAGGGACCGGCGCGGGGAGGTCCGTACAAGACAGATCGAATATAAGTTTTGCAAAGGAATCCATCTAATGGCCGCACAAACTTCCCTGACCCTGCTGAAGTCGCAGCTCAATCTTGACCACGATCTTGATGATGAGTTGCTGGCGCACAAACTGAGCGCCGCAGAGGAGTGGATTTACAAATTCACTGGTCGCGATTTCAGCGCAAGTAACCCGGCCATGACCGAAGCGGCGTTGCAGCTCGCCGCCTATTGGTACGAACAACGCGAGGCCGCATCCTTCGGCCAGACAACAGCGCCGGTGCCTTTCGGTGTTCGCGATCTGCTTTCCCCATATCGTAGTCAGGTGACCGGCCATGTCGCTGACTAAGCAATCGAAGGCACTCGAAGCCCGCCTGAAGGCCATCCCGCGCGAGGTGCTGCACGAGGTTCACCCCGCCCTTGTCAAAGGCGCCGAGGAAACCGCCGACGCGATGCGCGCCCTTGTCCCGGTTGCCGAGGGCGACTTGCAGGCGTCCATTACCGTGACTGCGCCGGGTGAGACGACCCCGGCCTATGCGGAAGGCGGCGGGCGCCAGACGGCCGAAGACAATCAGGCGCTTGTGACGGTCGGCAATGAGAAGGTGCGGCATGGTCATTTGCAAGAGTTCGGCACGACGAAGCAAGAGGCGCAGCCCTTCTTTCGCCCCGGTGCCCGGCTCGCCCGGCCCAAGGCCATGCGTCGGATTCAGCGCGCCATCGGGAAGGCTATCAGGAATGCAGGGGGTAAGACATGATCGAGCCAAGTATCGCTTTTCAGACCGCACTCAGGGGCGCGCTCATTGGTGACCCGGCCGTGAGTAACCTTGTTGCCGCTGACAACGTGCGCGCCGGCTCCACCCGACCGGACAACCTGCCGTGCATCATCTTGGCGAACCCCCAGACGATCCACTTGGGCCGCGCTGGTGGCGGTGGCTATCTCACGCGCGTATTTCTCGATTTGCACGTCTGGGCGCTTGAAGATGGCGCCGACATGGCCCGCCAGATTGGCGGCGCCGTGGCGGTGGCCCTGTGGGATCGACCGACGACCAACGAGGTGGGCATTGATACGTATCAGCGCCCCAGCTTTGTCTACGTGCGCGACCCTGACCCTGAGCGGGCTTACTGCCACGGCATTGGCACCGTCGAAGGTGTGATCAGGTGGAGGGCGTGACCATGCTGCGCGCAGGCAAACTTGACCGGCAGATCACGATTGAGCGCGAGACTGAGACTGTCGCCCCGAGCGGCGCGGTGTCGAAGACATGGGCAACCGTGGCGACCGTGCGCGCTGAGCTGGTGCAGCAATCGGCCGACGAATTCCTTGCCGGCTTCGGTGAGGCGGAAGGTGGCAGCGTGATCTTTCGAATCCGCTACCTCGCCGGGATCACCACGGCCGACCGAGTGAGCTACGCCGGCGAGGCCTACGATGTTGACCGGATCAAGGCAGTCGGCCGCCGCCGGGCGCTAGAGCTGAAGTGTGTGAGGGGCCAATGATTACCGGCGCACGGTCATACGGCAAAGAGGAATACAACAACGATCGGGATAAGGAGCACCGCCACGATTACCAGTATTCCGTCGGGATCCATGGCTACGACCAATCTACGCTTGCTCAAATCAATAAAAGAGTAGCCGAAACTCAGCATTTTTCAATCGGACTGGAGAAGTAAATTGTCAGTCCATTCGCGCGGCGTGAAACCGCCCCTCTCACCCGATACTGACGCGCTCACCAAAGCCCCGCCGGTGCCCAAGTATCTGGCACCGCAGGCGAAGGCCGAATGGAAGCGGATCATGCCGCAGCTCATTGCGCGCCGCGTGATCACCAAGGCCGATCTGGCTGGCGTGGAAAACTACTGCATCTGCATCGGCACCGTGCGCCAGATCGAGGAAGATCGCGCCGGCGGTCAGATCGACGTGAAGCTCTTTGGCGTGATGAACCGGGCGGCACAAACTGCGCGCCAGCTCGCGGCCGAGTATGGCCTGACGCCTACCAGCCGCGCCCGTATCGGCGCTGTCCAGTCGAGCGATGACGACGACGACAACCCGCTCGCGGTGTAACGATGAGCGCCACCTGCATAGAAGCCAAATGCGAAACCGTTTCGCATTCTCCTAGCACCTATCCGGGCTGGATCTTCGACGGCAGCCCTATTCCTGACCCGCTGGGCCACGGTGAGCGCGCCGTGAAGTTCCTGCGCCGGCTGCGCCATCCTGCCAGCACTGAGCCAAAGCAACGCTTCCAACTCTATTCGTTTCAAGAGCGGATCGTGCGCCGCATCTACGGTCCGCGTCACAAGGATGGCAGCCGGATCGTCAAAACGGTTTTTCTCATGCTCCCGAGGGGCAACCGCAAAACCAGCTTGGCGGCGGCGCTGTCGCATCTCCACGTGATCGGTCCCGAGAAGCGGCCGGCCGGTCAGGTGATCTTTGCGGCGTCGGATCGTGAACAAGCCGGGATTGGCTTCCACGAAGCCGCCGAAATCATCCGGTGTGACCAGCGCCTTGTGGAAGCAACGCGCATTCACGACGCCTTCAACAGTGCGAGGCAGATCACAGACAAGGCCAGCGGTGCCCGGTTGCGCGCCGTGTCGAGCGACGGCCGCGCCCAGCACGGCACGACGCCGGCCTTTGTGCTGGCAGACGAGATTCACGCTTGGAAGGGCCGCGAGCTTTGGGAGGCGCTCAAGTCCGGCCTCGCCAAGACCGACGACAGCTTGCTCGTGATCGCTACCACGGCCGGGCGTGGCCATGAGAGCTTGGCCGCAGAACAGTATGCCTATGCCCGGCGGGTTGCGCTTGGCGAGATCGACAACCCGGAATTCTTGCCGATCATCTTCGCCGCCGAGGCCGATGACGATTGGCAGAATGAGCAGGTTTGGCACAAGGTGAACCCCGGCCTGAAACATGGCTTCCCGTCTCTGCCCGGCTTGCGCTCACTGGCGAAGGAAGCTCAGGATCACCCGGCCGAGCGCTATTCGTTCCAGCAATTCAACTTGAACGTCTGGCACGGGAACAGCCGCGACCCGCTGTTCAGCATGGTCACCTATGACGCCCGGCGCTTCGATGACGACGAAACCGACCTAGAGGCCCTGCCCTGCTGGATCGGCGTGGACATGGCGCGCAACGGCGACACGGCGGCCGTGGTCGCGGCATGGCTGCACGATGATGGGCAGATCACGGTCAAGCCGTGGTTCTTTGTGCCGGGCGACGACCTGAAAATGCGCAGTGACTGTGACGGCGTTCCCTATGAGCGCTGGCGCGACGAAGGGCTGATCACGGCCACGCCCGGCCCGATCATCGACCCGGAAGTCGTCGAGGATCACCTGCGCGAGCTGGCGGCGCGCCATGACGTGCAAGAGATCGCCTTTGACCCCGCCCTTGCCCGGCAAATTATGCAGCACTTGCACGATGATGGTCTGCCCGTGGTGGAGCTGAGACAAGCGCCCCTGAGCATGGGCGTAGCGACCGGCGACCTAGAGCGCACCGTCAACGGCCGCATGATCCGCCACGATGGCCACCCGGTGTTGCGCCATCATTTCGATTCCGTTGTCGTTTCCCGCAACGAGACGACCGGGCTTGTCCGAATGCACAAGGGCAAAAAGGTCGACCGGATCGACGGGGCGGTCGCGGCCGCGATGGCGGTTCACCGGGCGGTAGCAGGCGAAACCAGCCGCTCACAATATACCGGCGAAGACGCCGAGATTTTCACTTTCTGAGGAAATAGCAAATGAATGACCTTCCCGGCTTAATCGTTCCCGTCGAAGCGCGGGTCGCGAAACTAGAGCAAGGCCTTAAGCGCGCCAACCGTGCGCAACGTCGCGCCAGTCAACAGATGGAGCGCCGAGCCCGCCAGAGCGCCGACAGGATGAGCGCCAGCTATGCGAGGGCCGGCAATGCCGCCGCCGGGGCGTTCAAGCGCCTTGCGGTGCCGCTGGTGGCCGGTGTCGCATCGGCCCAGACCGCCCGGAAGATCACGGACGTTACGCGCGCAGTGGCGCAGCTTGGCGACGAAGCCAAGCGTGCCGGCGTGCCCCTTCAGCATTTCCAAGAATGGCGTTACGTGGCCGAGGAAAACCGCATCGGGATCGACCAGATGACGGACGGGCTCAAGGAATTGAACCTGCGCGCCGACGAATTTGTCGTCACCGGCAAGGGGCCAGCCGCCGAGGCATTTGCCCGGCTGGGCTTCGGTGCCGGTGAGCTGCGCGAGAAGCTGAAAGACCCTAGCGAGCTGTTGCTTGAGATCATGGAGCGGCTGCGCCGGTTGGACACGTCCGCCCGTATCCGCATCGCAGATGAGATTTTCGGCGGCAGTGCCGGCGAGCGCTTCGTCGAACTGGTCGATCAGGGCGCGGCCGGTCTGCGTGAGACAATCGACCGGGCGCACGAGCTGGGCTTCGTGCTGGGCGATGATGTGGTCCGCAAGGCCGATGAGCTCGACCGGAAGTTCGGCGAGCTGACCGGGCGCATTTCCAATTTCGGCAAGCGCGTGGCCGTCGAGATTGCGGACGGCATTGCGAACGTGGCAGGCCTGCGCGAGTCTCTCGCCCAAGTCTTCGATAACGAGGCGCAGGGGCGCGCCATTCTGGGCGATGACATTTACGACGCGCTCGAACAGAACAGCGGCGCGCTTGAGAAGCACAAGGCCGAAGTGGTCGATTTGCGCGAGACCTACGCCGAGCTTTTCCGCGAGGTGAACCGCCTGTCCGGCCCGGATGGAATTCGCGTCTTCGAAATCAACGATGAAGATGTGAAGTTCGAGGTTGCCGGGATCGTCACAGAAATCAACGACCTGACCCGCCAGCTCGAAAATGGACAGATCGAGGCCGACGATTTCACATCTGAGATTAGTGATTTGGCGGGCGAAGCTGACGCACTACTTCAAGAATTGGAGAATATCGACGGTGCCGGTTTCTCAAATGTTATCGAAGGTATCGGCAGTCTCACATCTGCCATTCGCGAGGCCATCGGCGAGGCGTCGAAACTGCGCAGCGAGTTGCCCGGCGGGTATGTCGCATCTGGTCGCGGTGACGGTCGCAACGAGGCTGACCGGCGCAGGCGCGAGGATAATGGCAATGCGACCCCGCAGGCACCGACAACCTCACTGCGCCCGAGGGCGGCGCCAGCTATGATCCACGACAACGTGCCCGCCGACACGCGCGACACTGGCGGCGGGCGCAGCGCGAACGAATACCGCGAAGCGGCCGAGGCCATCCGCGAGGAAACGCGCGCACTTGAACTTGAGGCCGCTGCACTCGCGGCCGTGGCGCTCGCCGGTGATAATCTGGCGCCGGCCGTCGAAGCCGCGCGGCGCGAGGCCGAGTTGCTCAACGAGGCGCAGCGCCAAGGGCTGACGATCACGCCCCAGCTTCGGCAGGAGATCAGGCAGACGGCCGCAGCCTATGCGCAGGCCGATCAGGCGGTCGCGCAGGCCGAGGAACGTATCGGCGATTTCGAGGCCGCTAAGGATCGGCTCAAAGGGACCGCCGAGAGCGCCTTCACTGGGCTGATCACCGGCGCGCATAGCTTCCATGACGCGCTGTTGATGATCATCAACGATCTGGCGCGCATGGCCGCGTCCCGCCTTTTTCAGTCGCTTTTCTTTGGCGGCGGCTCGACCGGCGGCGGGCTTCTTGGCGGTCTCTTTGGTTTCTCTAGTGGTGGCTTCACCGGCCCCGGCGGTAAGTTCGAACCGGCTGGTGTTGTTCATCGGGGTGAATATGTTTTTCCGCAAGAGGTCGTGAAGCGCGTCGGGGTGGAGAATCTCTCACGACTCCATAGGGCCGCACTGACGGGCTTTAGTGCTGGCGGGCTGGTAGGAGGTCCGAAAACCCTTAGGGGCGGCTCAGCGGCGCGCTCTGAGTCGCTGGCGGGTATGAACGTGACGATCAATGCCCCGGTGCATGTCGAGGGCAGCGCCGGAACGCCCCAGCAGAATGAAGACCTTGCCAAGCGCATGTCGAAGGAGATGGAGCGTGCAATGCGTGGCGTTGTGGTTTCAGAGATTCAAAAACAAATTCGTCCTGGTAACATGCTGGCGCAGAAGGGTGGCCGGTGATGGCGCTCCAAACCTTCAACCCGCCCGTGCGGCCCTCACCCGGCACCTCGTTCAAGCCTAAGGTCACGCTCAACCGCGCAGACTTCGGCGAGGGGTATGTGCAGGCGTCACCGCGTGGGCTCAACCATATCCGCGAGAGTATGGAACTGAGCTGGCACGGGCTTACGGAACCGCAGATGGTCACGATCCGCACCTTCTTTGAGACGCATGGCGGATACATCCCTTTCTGGTTTCAACCGCGTGGGCGTCCGGAAGCCCTCTTGTGGACGTGCGAGACGTGGACGGTCTCAGACGCGGCACCTTGGAGGGCTTCCTGCACGCTCGTGCAATCGTTTGGGCCGGGAGAGTGAGTGGGTGAGACCGCGACCGGGATGGGCTTGAATAATCCCCCACCCTCTTCCGGTCGCGGTATGAGAGTAGTTGCCGGGCGCCAGCCCGGCAGCAAGGCCGTAGGCCGCGCAGGGGCGGCGCAGCCGCCCAATGAGGGTGACCGGGTAAGTGTGTCCGTTCGAATTTCTTGGACTGTTTATTTATACTCTTAAGATAGATATATACATAACAATCAAGAAATTCGAACGGACAGCCCATTCTGGCCGTCTAAAGAAATTCGAACGGACACACTTCCGGGTCTTGCGATTTAATATGCAGCATGTTACATTAGGGCAACGATGAACGGAGACCCCTCGTATGTCCAATCTTGTCCAACTTCGCCTGCCGGAAGATCGCGCGCAGCAACTTCGCAATCTAGCCACGGCCAAGGGAACTTCCCTGAGCGGTGCCGTGGGCGCCTTGATGAAGCTTCTCTATGAGCACACCGAGACCGAGCACAACATTCCCTCAGTCGAGGTGAACGTGCTCGCGGACGGCCTCGCCATCCGCTTCCCCAACAGCCCAACCACTGGATTCAGCTTCGACGCCGCCGCGAAGATTGCCGACGCAGTCCGCGAATATCTCGACGGCCAACACGCTGGCGAGAAGAACGCGCACCTGACCGACCCCGACACTCACGCCAACAGCTTTGCTATCTGGCGTCGCGGCAATTCCATCAAGATCGCCATCCCGATGAATGCACCTGAGAAGAACTTCACGCACGATTTGGCGGAGGAATTCGCAGACCTCTTGGACAACGCGGTCGCCCGGTCGACGGTCGCCCACTAACACGAGAAAGGGCCGGTGCGGCAACACCGGCCCCTTACTGAATACGTGGCTACTTTTGGAGGAACATCACGTATGGCTCAATATAGCAGCAATGGTGAAAAGCGCCACGCCCAAAATGGGTCGACGAACAAAAATTCCAGCGTCTCGCCCAATCTCTTGGCTACGGTCAAAGCCGCGAAGGCAGCAATAAAGGCCGACAACGAGAGTGCTAAGGCTGAGCGGAACGCGCGCAGGTGGAAAACTGAACGGGACCCGGCAGAGTATGAGCAGCAGAAAGAAAACCAGCGCGAGCAATACGCGGCGGCGGTGCTGGCGGATCAGGGCCGGGAAGTTCGGGCTTATCACAAGATCGACGCCAAGACGAAAGCCGAGCGCGAGAAGATCGTGCAAGAGCGGGCGGCCAAGCGAATGCAAAGGAACCGCATGAAAGCCTCTCAAGATACGAAGGACCGCGAAGCAGATCGAAAGTTTCGCAAGCGCAAGGAAGCCGCCGGGTGGACCGCCGAAGAAATCGCGGCGGGATTGCGTAAGCTTCAAGCGGATCGGGCACTTGGACGCTCGAACGATTACCTGGGTAATCCGGATTACGGGAAATTCTAGGTCTACACTATTCTTGCATCTGGCAATGCGTTGTTATATTATAACACTATTGAGGTGGTTGTGTCCCGCCTCTCACACCACCGCCCCGGCCCCTTTGAGAAACCTTAGGATGTAAGTCAACATTCGTCGGGGCGGTGGTTAAGTCAGAACTTACTTACAATAAAAACAATGACTTAGGCGGTACTTTTCGCTTGATCAGTTGATTCCGCGTGTGCAATGAATCTGGTTACTGCCCCTGACCAGACAAGGAACACACACATGAACGCATCTATCGAGCCCACCGAAATCTACCTCAACGACATTGTCTATGCGCGGCTCAAGGCGGCGCTCACCCAATTGGTCGCGTCACCCTTCGAGCGCGAGGGCACCGACGCCGAAACTGAAGTCGTGCGCACTCTTGGCGAGGTCGGAGGTGTTTGGCCGGAATTCGTGCGGGGTGATGCATTATCTGATTGACACGGTTACGCGGTACCGTTACCAAGACCCTATTGAACAATAACAGAGGTGCACCATGGCACTCACACCTGCCGAAAAACAAAAAGCTTACAGGGAGCGCGAGCTTGCCGAACGTAGAGCGGCACCCGATAGCGCTTATCCCTACTTGCGCGAAACATTTTCAGAGTTCCTCGAACGCGAGGGCAACTACCAGAATGTCGAGATCGCCCTAGGGCTCGCAGGCTTCGAAGCGCCGCTGATTGACGACGAGCGCGATCCAGAAGCCTTTGCCCTCGAAGAAGTCATCGCCGGCGTCGACAACCCCTTCCCCGGTTCCAAGGGCGCCCTTGGGCGCGCTCAGGTGATTATCGAATGCCTGATTGATGCAGCGAGCGAGCTGGCCAACGTGGTGAATAATTATGAGCGCGAGCAACTCAAAGCTCGCCTCGCCGAGCTTGGGAGCTCAGACACAACGGACAGGACCACGGCTATCGACGAGGCCGTGAAACTCAACAAGATGCTCGACCTGCTTAAAAAGCGGGTCCGCAAGGACTTCCCACAGTGGAAGGTAACGGGCATTTAGCCCTTAAGCAGCGGCCGGTCTGGCAACCAAATTCTCACACTCGACGCCAGACCGAACCGCTTAATTGAGACGCCAATCAGAAGGAAACTAGCATGGCACTCAACCCGAGACTCCTCGAAATCATCGCAAAGTCTAAGCATGACCATATCATGAACAAATTCATGTTCGCAACGATGACTGAGAAGGAACTTTTCGAACGATTTCTTGACGCGCCGTTGCGCGCTGGACCTAATTCTATTTTGTTCGAAGGAAACGGAGTTACTGACACTCCGAGCGCAATCCTTGGCGAGCCTATCTACGACGCGCACTGCGTCCCGTCAAACTTGGGAAGTTCCATGCTCGATGAATTGAGCGAATCCGATGATCCGGCGGCCGATATGGAATTTGCTATTGATGAGCTTAGTGCGCTCTTAAAGAGGCTCAAGATTATCTCGCGGGAGTTCAATTCCTTATGGGACGCTACGCAGGCTTTAATGCTTGATGACGCGGAGCTGGATATAATCTTCAACAATGCAGAAGCGAACTCCCAGTCTGAGCTACCTGAGCTACCCCCTGAAATTCGGACAGTGACGTAAGCTACGATTTGCAGTCTGCTGATCTTCGACGAGAAGGAGATCAGAGATGTCGAAACGCAAGCAGCACGCGCCCGAGTTCAAGGCGAAGGTCGCGCTGGAAGCCCTGAAGGGTGAAGAGACGGCGTCCGAGCTGGCGAGCCGGTTCGGAGTGCATCCGACGATGATCCATCAATGGAAGCGAGCCCTGCTCGAAGGCGCGTCCGGCGTGTTCGAGCGTGGAGGTCGCAAGAGACCCGAGATCGACGAGGAGCAGGTGAAGGAGCTCCACGCCAAGATCGGGGAGCTGGCGGTGGCCAACTCTTTTTTGGAACGAAAGCTGAAGCCCTGGGGCGGAAAGTGAGGCGCGGCATGATCGAGCCTGACCATCCCCGGCTGTCCATCGGTCAGCAGTGCAAGCTGCTGTCGATCGCGCGCTCGTCCTATTACTACGAGCCGAAGGGAGAGACCGAACAGAACCTCGGCCTGATGCGGCTGATCGACGAGCAGTTCCTGGAGACGCCGTTCTTCGGTGTCCGGCAAATGACGTGGCACCTGCGCAACGACGGGCATCTGGTGAACGAGAAGCGGATACGCCGGCTAATGCGCCTCATGGGGCTGATGCCGATTTACCAGAAGCCCAACACGAGCAGGCCGGCGAAAGGACACAAGACCTATCCTTACCTTCTGAAAGGGCTGCGCGTGGATCGTCCGAACCAGGTCTGGTGCTCGGATATCACCTACCTGCCCATGCGGCGCGGGTTCCTATACCTCGTGGCGATCATGGACTGGCACACGCGCAAGGTTCTGTCCTGGCGGATCTCGAACACCCTGGAGGCCGACTTCTGCATCGAAGCGCTGAACGAGGCCATCCACAAGTTCGGCCCGCCCGAGATCATGAACACGGATCAGGGCAGCCAGTTCACGTCCTTCGCTTGGACCGACCGGCTCCGCCGATCCGGCGTGCGCATCTCGATGGATGGGAAAGGCCGATTCCTCGACAACATCTTCATCGAGCGGCTGTGGCGAACCCTGAAATACGAATGCGTCTACCTGCATGCCTGGGAGACCGGATCAGAGACGAAAGCGGCCATCCGGAAATGGATGACCTTCTACAACCACCAGCGTCCTCACTCAGCCCTCGGCGGCAAGCCACCGGCGCTGGTCTATTGGCAGAGAAATGATATCAACCAACCCGATCAGCAGGCGCAAAGAGTAGCTTAAATTACGCCAGATACAGTCCAACCGATGGGGAGTAGCTCAACCCACTTCGAAAGAGGGTGGGAAAATGAACGAGAAACGAAACCGCTTTTGCGAAGCCCTCGATTACTATATCCGGTTTCCCAAAACTGAAACTGCAATGACATTGTATCAGGCATGTGGAGAGGTTTGGAATGACAAGTCCCAGATGCCGATCAATGCGCGCGACGACGTAGGTGACGCGATTGGTAATTACGTCGAGTTCAACCAGTGGAAAGAGAAGGGCCACACCTACGCAGGCGCAGCCCGTCGAATTCGCCCGGTGCTGAAAGCAGAATTCAATCTGTCGTAATCGTTCCAGCAAATGAGTCACGATAGCCCGCCAGCCCACGCTGGCGGGTTTTTACTTTGGTGAATCCCACCGATCAGTAGGCGCCACAGAAACTAAACTTAGAGCGTTTCTATGAAAACCTGAATCGCCGGGGATTCCCAGAAGACGCTGATTGTGCTTCCCTCTCCCTGGGAGGATCGGATCATGTCAGCACCTTTGCCGAAGGCGCTTCGTGCGCGGTTTCAGCAGTATATCGAGGAAGGCTTGAGCGGGCGAGCGGCGGCGTTGCGCCTGAGGCTCTCGCCGGCGACAGGCGCGCGGTGGGCGCGGGCGATCCGGACGTGTGGGCATGCGGCTCCCGCGCCGCAAGGCCGCCCCAAGGGCCGGGGCAAGCTGGCGCCTTACCAGACCTTTTTCGAGGAACTTGTCGCCCAGGATCCTGACATTACGCTGTATGAACTGCGCGATACGCTGGCGGCGGCGGAAGGCGTCGAGGTCCACCATTCCTCGATTGCCAGCCTACTGTCGCGTCTCGGTTTCACATACAAAAAAAGTCGCTGGTGGCCACCGAGCGCCATCGTGCTAAGGTAAGGCGCGCGCGCCAGGATTGGCAGACGCGTCGCATGCCCGCCATGCGGGCACAGCCCGAACGTCTTGTCTTCATTGATGAAACCTCCGTGAAGACGAACCTCACGCGCCTGCGGGGGCGTGCCCCGCGCGGGCAGCGGCTGCAGATGAATGCGCCGTTCGGAAACTGGGGCACGCAGACATTCATCGCCGGCCTGACGGCTGAGACGCTAATCGCGCCTTGGGTGATCAAGGGCGCGATGGACGGACCCGCCTTCGCCGCCTATGTCCGCGAGGTGCTGGTGCCGGAACTGCACCCTGGCACTGTCGTCATCCTCGACAACCTTGCCACGCACCGCAACGTCGAGGCGGCAGAGGCGCTGCGGCAGGCCGGGTGCTGGTTCCTCTACCTGCCGCCATACTCCCCGGACCTGAACCCCATCGAGCAAGCCTTCTCGAAACTCAAGGCGCACCTGCGCAGGATCGGCGCCAGAACCTTTACAGACCTCTTCGAAGTCCTCGGAGACATCTGCGATATGTTCTC
>NZ_JAVKFX010000028.1:0-36909 GCF_040223625.1 Roseovarius sp.
CTACAAGCAACAGCGCGACTGGATCGGCAACGGGCAGGACCCGGTGGCCATCGCCGACCGGCTGCGCAAGATCGGCAAGGTGGCCGGGCTGGAGGAAGATCAGCTCGAGGCCTGCCTGACCGACAACCAGAAGGCCAAGACCCTAGTCGCCTGGTACCAGGAGCACGCCGAGGAAGACGATATCAGCTCGACCCCGACGCTGATGATCAATGGCGAGCAGCATTCGAACATGTCCTATGACGAGCTGAAAGAGGTGCTGGACGAGGCGCTCGGCGAATGAAGCAGGCACCGCTGGCCGGGCTGAAGGTCGTCGAGCTGGCCCGGATCCTTGCCGGGCCGTGGGCCGGGCAGACGCTGGCCGATCTTGGCGCCGAGGTGATCAAGGTGGAAAGCCCCGCGGGCGACGATACCCGCGCCTGGGGCCCGCCCTTCATCGAGCGGGGCGAGGACCGGACGGCCGCCTATTTCCATTCCTGCAACCGGGGCAAGGCCAGCGTGGCCGTCGATTTCCGCACCGAGGCGGGCCAGGCCCGCGTGCGGGAGCTGGTGGCCGATGCCGATATCCTGATCGAGAATTTCAAGGTCGGCGGGCTGGCCAAGTACGGGCTGGATTATGCCAGCCTGTCGGAGCTGAACCCCGGTCTGATCTATTGCTCGATCACCGGCTTCGGACAGGACGGGCCCTATGCCCACCGGGCCGGGTACGACTATATCATCCAGGGCATGTCTGGGTTCATGTCGATCACCGGCGACCCCGACGGCCAGCCCCAGCGCGCGGGCGTGGCGGTGACGGACCTGTTCACCGGGCTCTATTCCGTCGCCGGTATCCTCGCCGCGCTGCACCAGCGCGAGCGGACGGGGAAGGGCCAGCATCTCGACATGGCGCTGCTCGACTGCGCGGTGGCGGCGACGGCGAACCAGGCGCTGAACTACCTCGCTACCGGCACGCCGCCGGGGCGGACGGGAAACTATCACCCCAACCTCGCGCCCTACCAGGTGTTCGATTGCGCCGACGGTTACATCATCATCGCCACGGGCAACGATGCGCAGTACCAGCGGCTGTGCCGGGTGCTGGGCTGTGACGACCTGGCCGAGACACCGGAATACCTGCGCAATGCCGACCGGGTGGCCAACCGCGAGGCGTTGATCGCGGCGCTGACGGCGCGGACGCTGACGTTTTCCAAGGCCGACCTGCTGGCCGCCTGCGAGGCCGAGGGCATCCCCGCCGGGCCGATCAACGACCTGTCGGAGGTGTTCGAGGATCCGCAGGTCAAGGCACGCGGCATGCGCGTGGAGCTTGACGGCGTGCCGGGCGTGCGTGGGCCGTTCCGGTTTTCAGATGCGGAGCTGGCGCTGGAGCGGCCGTCGCCGAAGCTGGGCGAGGATGGGTGAGACGTTGGGGGGCGCTCAAGCGCACCCACCATAGGCGGAGGCCACCTGCCCGGAACAGAGCGCGCAGCGCGCCGGGCGAGGCCCCCCGGATCAGGTCCGGGGCGGGTGGGAACCCATGATCTTGTCCAAAGCCTCATCGAAGGCTGACCAATCTTCCACCTCCAGCCTTACCGGCAGGGTCAGAACCTTCTGGCGGAAGGATTGCGGCAGGCGGACGGCATCCTTCTCCGTCGTAACGAGCTGGGCGTTCAGCAGTTTCGCCTCGGCCTCGAGCCGGGTCATCAGCGCCTGTGTCAGTGGCTGGTGATCCTCCAGCGCCTCGGCGCGGGACAGCTCGGCGCCCTGCGCGCGGAGGGTGGCGAAGAACTTCTCGGGGTGGCCGATGCCGGCGAAGGCGAGGAAGCGGGTGCCGGACCAGTCCATCCCGGTCTGCAGCGGGGCGAGGTGGCCGGTCAGGGCGGGAACGGTGACAGTTTTGCCCCATGTCTCGCGGAACGCCGCCTGTGCTTCCCCGGGCCCGATACTGAGCAGCAGGTCGGCGCGGGAGAGGCCGGTTTCCACCGGCTCGCGCAGGGGGCCGGCCGGCAGGCACAGCCCGTTGCCGAAGCCGCGGGCGGCATCGACCGCCACCAGCGAGAGGTCCTTGGCCACCGAGGGGTTCTGGAACCCGTCATCCATCACGATCACGTCGGCCTCGGCCTGTGCCGCCGCCCGCGCCGCCGCGGCCCGGTCGCGGCCGATCCAGACCGTTGTGAAGGCGGCGATCAGCAGCGGCTCGTCACCCACCTCGGCATAGCCGTGGGTCTTCGGGTCGACCTTGACCGGGCCGGTCAGCGTGCCGCCATAGCCGCGCGAGACCACGACCGGGGTGAGCCCCTTCGCCTGCAAGCGTTGCACCAGTGCGATCACCGTGGGCGTCTTGCCGGTGCCCCCGGCATTGAGGTTGCCGACGCAGATCACCGGCACGCCGGGCCGGATTCCCTCGGCCCCGGCCAGCCGACGCGCCGTCGCCCGCGCATAGACCGCGCCAATCGGCGACAGCAGCCGCGCCGCGATGCCCGGAGACCCGGGCGGCCTGTCCCAGAAGGCGGGCGCGCGCATCAGGCGACCGTGCGTTCGTCGAGGGCGAGAAGGATGGCGTCGACAAGCTGGTCCATCACCGCCGCGCTCTGGGTCGCCACGTCCCATGCCGCGTGGGCCATCGCCGCCGACTGGTCGGGCGGGATGATGCGCTGCACCGCCTCGGCCAAGGTCCTGGCGTCGCGCACGATCCGCGCCGCGCCGGCCTCGGCAAAGCGGGAATAGGCGGCGAGGTAGGTGCGGATATTCGGCCCGTAAAGGATGGCCGAGCCATGCGCCGCCGGTTCGTTCGGGTCGCTGCCATGGGCGCCGGCGATGAGCGACGAGCCCATGAAACAGATCGGCGAGATCCGGTACCAGAGCCCCATCTCGCCGCGCGTGTCGGCAAGGATCACCTGCGTCGTCTCGTCCGGCAGGGCGCCATCCGACCACGTGATGTAGCGCAGGCCGCTGGCCTTTAGCGCCTCGTGATAGGGGGCGGGGTCTTCGGGGTTGGCGGGCACGATCACCAGCAGCACCCGGTGCGACATGCCGATCACCGCCTCGTTCGCCTCGAGCACGGTGGCCAGCTCGTCGACATGCAGCCGGGCCGCCAGCCAGACGGGCCGCCCGCGCAGGAGGCCGGTCAGCTCCTCGTGGTCGCTTTCGTTGTAGGGCAGGGGCTTCGAGTCCTCGCGCAGCGCGCCGGTCACGCGGATCCTGGCGTCGCGCAGGCCCACGCGGCGGCGCAGGAAGGTCTCGGTGCCCGCGGACCGCGCCATGATGAACGAGAAGCGCCGCAACGCGCCGCGGCTGGAATTGGGCAGCAGGCGCCAGCCCGGCTGGGTCAGGCGCGATTCGTCGGCATCCACGAGGTAGAGTGGAATGCCCGTCCGGTGCGCCGCGGCCAGGATCGCGGGCTTCAGGTCGCCCGCCGTCCAGACGCAGATATCGGGGCGCCAGTGGTTGACGAAGGCCTGCGCCGGGCCCGAGCTGTCGGCCGGGGTGGGATGCACGTAGACGCTGCCGGGCTCCTCCGGAAGGATATCCGGCGCGCCGGTCAGCAGCACGTGGATATCGGGCCGGGCATGGGCCAGCCGGTCGGCAAGGTGCAGCGCCACGTCGGAATGGGTGCGGGTGGTGGCATGGCACCAGACGACCTCGCCCTCGGGCCGCGAGGGCGGGGCGGGGCTGTCGTTTGACGGTTCGCGCCCTGCCACGGCCGGATCAGCCCAGTTCTTCGGTCGAAGAGGCGGGGGTCTCCTCGTCGCGGAGGCGGTGCAGGTGGGCGATGTAGTAGCGCATGTGGGCATTGTCGACGGTGCGGTGCGCCTCGGACTTCCACGCGTTGTAGGCGCTGTCGTAATCGGGGAAGATGCCGACGATATGCAGGTCATCCACGTCCTTGAAGACGTTGCGCGAGGGGTCTTCCAGCTCGCCGCCGAAGACGAGGTGCAGGCGTTGGGTCATGGCGTGCTCTCCCGCTGGGGTCAAATCGGGCGCAGGGTAGTCCTTTGCCCGGCAGGGTCAAGCGCGCCGCCTTGACGGGGGGCGGGAAAGCGGCCAGTCAGAGGGAGGTTTCCAGCGGGATCGTTCCATCATGCCAAAGCCATTTCTCATCCTGCAACTGCGCCCCGAAGCCGAGGCCTCCAACGACGAATTCGCGGCAATCCTGCGCAAGGGCGGGCTGGAGGAGGGTCAGGCGCGGCGGGTGCGGCTGGACCGGGAGGATATGCCGGGCGATCTGCGGCTCGATGACCTCGCCGGGGTGATCGTGGGCGGCGGCCCCGGCTGTGTCAGCGACGCGCCGGAGGAGAAGACGGAGGTCGAGGCGCGGATCGAGCGGCAGGTTCTGTCGCTGATGCCCGAGATCACGGCGCGCGACTTTCCCTTTCTCGGCTGCTGCTACGGGATCGGCATTCTCGGCAAGCACCTGGCCGGCGATGTCAGCAAGCGGGCGCATGGCGAGCCGGTGGGCACCTCGGCCTGCGAGGTGACGGCGGAGGGCAAGGACGACCCGCTGCTCGACGGCGTGCCCACTGCCTTTGACGCCTTCGTGGGCCACAAGGAGGCGTTGCAGGCGCTGCCGCAGGGCTGTGTGCACCTCGTGCGGTCCGAGGCCTGCCCGTTCCAGATGGTCCGCCACGGCGCCAATGTCTATGCCACGCAGTTCCACCCCGAGGCCGATGCGGACGGGTTCGAGACCCGCATCCGCATCTATCGCAACAAGGGGTATTTCCCGCCCGAGACGGCGGATGACCTGATCGCCATGTGCCGCGCGGCGGAAGTGTTCGCGCCGGAGATGATCCTGCGGAATTTCGTGGCGCGCTACGGCTGAGGGCTTAGCCCTCGATCATGTCGACACGCGTGGCGTGGCGGCCGCCCTCGAACTCGGCCGACAGGAAGGCGTCGACGATGTCGAGTGCCAGCCCCTCGCCCACCACCCGCGCGCCGAGCGACAGGATGTTGGCGTCATTGTGCTGGCGGATCATCCGGGCCGAGAACGTGTCGGCACACACGCCACAGCGGATGCCCTTCACCTTGTTGGCGGCCATCATGATGCCCTGCCCGGTGCCGCAGAGGATGATGCCGAGCGCGCAATCGCCCGAGGCGACCTTCTCCGCCGCTGCCTGCCCGTGCTTCGGGTAGTGAGTGCTTTCGGGCGTCATCGGCCCGATATCCACGGCCTCCCACCCGGTGGCGGTGATGTGCTCGGCGATGGCCTTGCGAAGGTCGATGGCCGCGTGGTCGCTGGAAAGGACGATGCGCTTGGCTTCTGTCATGGGAGGGGTGCCCCGATCTGGAGTGTCATGAATGGGAGGTGGGGACCGCCTAGCAAACCCGGCCGGTTTTCGGAAGCCCGAAAGGGCGCCGCCGCGGGCGGTATCTTGCCGCGGTTCGGGTGGGGGCTTGCGGTGTCGGACGAATCGTAACATATGAAGTTACATGAAACGGGACAGCCGCCTTTCCTCCGTCCTCCACGCGCTCCTGCACATGGCAGAGCGGGACGTGCCGATGACCTCCGAGCAGCTCTCGCGCTGTCTCGGGACCAACCCGGTGGTCGTGCGCCGCACCATGGGGTTCCTGCGCCGGGCCGGGATCGTGGCGTCGGACCGGGGGCAGGCGGGCGGCTGGCGGATCGCGGCGGACCTGTCGGCGATCACCCTGCGCGACCTGCATTTTGCGCTGGAAGAGCCCGGCTTCTTTGCCATCGGCCATCGCAACGACGCGCCCGACTGCCTTGTCGAACAGTCGGTGAATGCCGCGCTGGATCAGACCTTCGCCGAGGCCGAGGCGCTGCTTCTTCGGCGGATGGGAGAGATCACGCTGGCCGATCTCGCACAGGATTTCGCGGAACGTTTTGCCGTACGTCGGCAACAGATCGAGGATCGGAAGAATGAAGCATGACGTCATTGTCATCGGCGGCGGCTATGCCGGTATGGCGGCAGCGCTGCAGTTGCTGCGCGCCCGGCGGTCGGTGGCCGTGATCGACGCCGGGCAGCGCCGGAACCGGTTTGCCAGCCACGCCCACGGGTTCCTGTCACAGGACGGTGTGCCGCCCGGGGAGATTGCCGCGCAATCGCGGGCGCAGTTGGAGCGCTACGCGGACCTGACGTGGATCGAGGGGGAGGCCGTGACGCTCGACGGGGCGCGGGATGCGTTCGAGGTCGGGCTGGGCGACGGGGCGTCGCTCAGCGGGCGCCGGGTTCTGATGGCCGCCGGGGTGCAGGACACGTTGCCGGAGGTCGACGGGATTGGGGAACGCTGGGGCCGGTCGGTCTTTCACTGTCCCTATTGCCATGGCTACGAGCTTGACCGGGGCCGGATCGGCGTGATCGGAAGCGGGCCGATGTCGGTGCATCAGGCGGAACTGCTGACGGAATGGGGGTGTGTCACCTTCTTTCCCAATGGCGCTGTCGCGCTTGAAGCCGATCTGCGCGAGGCGCTGGAGCGGCGCGGGGTGACGGTCGAGGAGGCGGTCATCGAGAGGATCGAAGGCAAGGCCGATATCTGCCTTGCCGATGGCCGCCGGCTTGCCTTTGCGGGGCTCTTCGCCGCGCCGACCGTCTCGCCCGCCAGCCCACTGGCGGAACGGGCCGGCTGCGCGCTGGAGGACACGCCGATGGGGGTGATCCTTCGCACCGATGCCGCCAAACAGACCACGGTGCCCGGCGTCTATGCCTGCGGCGACGTGGCCACCATGCCGCATTCCGTCTCGCTGGCGGTGGGCGACGGCGCGATGGCCGGGGCGCAGGTCCACCGCTCGCTGGTCTGGCCGGAGGCATGAGCGGGATGGCCCCCGGCCATGCCGCGGGCTATGCCGAAAGGGTGGCGCGCAGGTGCCGGGGCTGCGCGATCTGCATGTCATGACGGGCCTGCTTCTGGCCGAGCACGTGCCGGCGCCCGCCGAAACGAAAAGGCCGCGGGCAATGCCGCGGCCTTTCCGGTGTCTGTGAGGCCGGCTCAGTTGCCGCCGTTCAGCGCCGTGAGGCCCTTGAGGATGTCGATGGCATAGGCCAGCTGGTAATCCTCGTCGCGCAGCTTGGCGGCCTCTTCGGCGCGCTCCTGCTCTTCCTCGATCTGGCGGATCTCGTCCTCGGACAGGCTGTCATTGTCCAGCCGGCCGCGCAGATCGGCCTCTGAGCGCGAGCGGGGGCGGGTGTTCTCTTCCGCCTCGTCCTCGTTCTCGCTGGCCGGGGGGGTGCGGGGCTGGGCCACGACGATGTCGGGCGACACGCCCAGCGCCTGGATCGAGCGGCCCGAGGGCGTGTAGTAGCGCGCCGTGGTCAGGCGCATCGCGCCGTCGCCCCGCAACGGCATGACCGTCTGGACCGAGCCCTTGCCGAAGCTCTTGGTGCCCACCACGATGGCGCGGCGGTGATCCTTGAGGGCGCCGGCGACGATTTCCGACGCGCTGGCCGAGCCGCCGTTGATCAGCACCACCATCGGCAGGCCGTTGGCCAGGTCGCCCTCGGTCGCGTTGAAACGCTCGCCATCCTCGGGGTTGCGGCCCCGGGTGCTGACGATCTCGCCCTTGTCGAGGAAGGCGTCGGCCACCTTGATCGCCTGTGTCAGCAGCCCGCCGGGGTTGTTGCGCAGGTCGAGCACGATGCCGGTGACCTTGTCCATCCCGCCCGCGTCCTCGATCTGTTCGTTGAGGCCGCTTTCGAGGTTCTTGAAGGTCTGGTCGTTGAAGGTGGTCACGCGGAGGACGACCGAGTTCCGCTCGGTCCGGGCGCGCACGGCGGTCAGCTTGATGGTGTCGCGGATGATCGAGACGTCGAACGGCTCGGCCTGGCCCTCGCGCACCACGGTGATCACGATTTCCGAGCCCACCGGCCCGCGCATCATGTCGACCGCCTCGTCGAGGGTCAGGCCCAGCACGCTTTCGCCGTCGACATGGGTGATGAAATCGCCCGCCTCGCCGCCCGCGCTGTCGGCCGGGGTGCCGTCGATCGGCGAGACGACCTTCACGAAGCCCTCTTCCTGCGTCACCTCGATGCCGAGGCCGCCGAATTCGCCGCGCGTCTGCACGCGCATGTCGGCGGCATCGTTGGGCGAAAGATAGCTGGAATGCGGGTCGAGCGAGGTCAGCATGCCGTTGATCGCGGCCTCGATCAGTTCGCCCTCGTCGACCTCTTCGACATATTGCGAGCGGATGCGCTCGAAGATGTCGCCGAACAGGTCGAGCTGTTCGTAGACATTCGTCGTCTTGGCGGCTTCCTGCGCCAGAAGCGGCGCGGCGACCTGGGTTGTCACGACCACGCTGGCCAGCGTTCCGGCCACTGCAGCCATAAGGAATTTCTTCATGGGTTCGTCATCCTCTGTCTGTCTTGAACCACGCCTCTGGATCAACCGGCGTGTTGTCCTGCCTGACCTCTACATACAGCGTTTCCGTCTGTCCCGCGCCGCTCCCCTCTCGCGTCAGAAGGTCGTCGGCGCCGGTATCGGGGCCGCCCATCAGGCCGACCGGGCTGCCGCCGGGCAGCACTTCGCCTGTCTTCCCATAGACCACATCAAGCCCCGCGATCACAAGTAAAATGCCGGCCTGAGGCTCGAGAATGATCACATTGCCGTAATCCAGAAGTGAGCCGCGGTAGCGCACCGTGGCGGGCGCCGGGGTGGTCACCAGGGCGCGCGGACGAGTCGCCATGACGATGCCGGGCCGGGTGATCCCGGCGGCGTCGGCCTCTCCGGCACGGCGCAGGACCGTGCCCTTGACCGGCAGCGGCAATTCGCCCTTGCGGTCCGAGATGCCCGGCAGGCTTCCCGGGGCCTCGTCCACCGCGATCTGGCTGAGGCCGCTGGCGAAGCCTTCCAGCGTTTCGGTCGAGGCCACCAGCAGGGCGGTCTGCACCGGGTCCTCGGTAAAGCGCCTGGGCAGGTCGGTGCGGTCGGCAATCGCCTGGCTGAGGGCGGCGCGGGCGCTCTGGGCGCCTTCCAGCCCGTCCTGAAGCTTGTCGGCGGCGCTTTGCTGCAACGCGCGCAGCACGGTCACCTCCTGCAGATCCTTGCGCAGGCTGCGGGCGCGTTCGTTGAGTGCCGGGGCCACCTCGGCCAGGATCATGCCCGAGCGTGCGGTGCCCACGGGGCCCGAGGGATGCACAAGCTGCACCGGGGTGGGCGAGGCGCCGATGCCCTGCAGAACGCCCAGCAATTGCGCGATCTCGCCCTCGCGAGCCTGCAGGTCGCGCGACAGCACCTCTTCGCGGATGGCGGCGCGGCGCAGGCCCTCGCGCATGGCTTCCAACCCGTCCTCGTAGGCGCGGATCGCCTCGGTCAGGGCGCGCACGCGGTTCCTGGCGCCATCGGCCTCGTCCAGCAGCGCACCGGCCTCGGCCAGCCGCGTGGCGGCGGCGCGGGCGGCCTCGGCGGGCTGGGCCGCCTCCTGCGCGGTGGCCGCGCAGGCAAGGCACAGGGCTATGAGCGCGGCCGCCAGCCTCATGACATAAGGCTTTCCCCGGTCATCTCTGAGGGCTTTTCCAGCCCCATCAGCGCCAGCACCGTCGGCGCCAGGTCGGCCAGCCGCCCGGATCGCAATGTCGCCCCTTCCGGCCCGCCGGTCAGGATGACGGGCACCGGGTTCAGCGTGTGGGCGGTGTGGGGCTTGCCGGTCTTCGGGTCGATCATGGTTTCGCAATTGCCGTGGTCCGCCGTCACGATCATCGCGCCGCCGGCCTTGTCAAGCGCTTCGAGCACGCGGCCCAGCCCCTGGTCGACCGCCTCGCAGGCGGCGATGGCCGCCGTCAGGTCCCCGGTATGGCCCACCATGTCGGGGTTGGCATAGTTCACCACGATCAGGTCGAACCCCTTCTCGATGGCACCGATGAAGTGATCGGTCACCTCCGCCGCCGACATCTCGGGCTGCAGATCATAGGTCGCGACCTTGGGGGAGGGGGCCATGTAGCGCTCTTCGCCCTCTTCCGGTGTTTCCTTGCCGCCGTTCAGGAAGAAGGTGACATGGGGGTATTTCTCGGTCTCGGCGGCGTGGAACTGGGTCTTGCCCTGCCTGGCCACCCATTCGCCCAGCGTGTTGGCAGGGCGCTCGTCGGGGAAGATGCAATCCATGTAGGTGGAGTGGCGCCGCGAATACTCGGTAAAGCCGCTGACGATGGCGAAGCGGGGGCGCTTGCCGGTATCGAAGCTGTCGAACTCCGGATCGGCGAAGGCGGCGAGGATCTCGCGCGCCCGGTCGGCACGGAAGTTGAGGCAGAGGATGCCGTCGCCATCGGCCATGCCCGCGTAATCGCCCAGCACGCGCGGCTTGATGAATTCGTCGGTGCGGCCCTTGTCATAGGCGTTGGCGATGCCCTCGGCGGCGGTGGCGGCGGTGTAGCCCTTGGCCTGTGCCAGCGCCTCGTAGGCCAGTTGCACGCGCTCCCAGCGGTTGTCGCGGTCCATCGCGTAATAGCGGCCCGACACGGTGGCAATATAGGCGCCTTCGGGCAGCGACCGGCGCAGCGCCTCGAGATAGGACTTGGCCGAGACCGGCGCCACGTCGCGCCCGTCGGTGAAGGCGTGGATGGCGACGGCAATGCCGTGGCCGGTCAGCGCGTTGGCGGCGGCGATCATGTGGGTGATATGCGAATGCACCCCGCCATCGGACAGGACGCCGAGGATATGCGCGGTGCCGCCCGTTTCCTTCATCTTCTCGACGAAGCGCAGCACGCCGGGCAGGGTGGCAAAGGCGCCGGTCTCGATCGCCTGGTCGATGCGGCGCAGGTCCATCTCGACCACGCGGCCGGCGCCGATATTCATGTGACCCACTTCCGAATTGCCCATCTGCCCCTCGGGCAGGCCCACGTCGGGGCCATGGGTGATCAGCGTGGAATTCGGACAGGTCGCCATCAGCCGGTCGAAATGCGGGGTATCGGCCAGCACCGGCGCGTTGGCCTCGGTCCGGTCCGACAGCCCCCAGCCATCGAGAATGCACAGCACAACGGGTTTGGGTACGCTCATGGTCACTCCTGCCTGCCTGCGCGCCTTCTAGCGCGGTCGCAAGGCCGGGGAAACCGGTTTGCGTTAACAGGCGGGCTCATGCCGCGCATTCGGGCATTCCACGGCGGCTCATTGCCGGTGATAGGGCGCGCCCGCAAGGATCGAGGCGGCGCGGTACAGCTGTTCGGCCAGCATCACCCGGGCCAGCATGTGGGGCCAGACCATCTTGCCGAAGGACAGCTTGAAATCGGCGCGGTCGCGCAGGCCCGGATCGATCCCGTCCGCCCCGCCGATGACGAAGGCCGTATCGCCGCGGCCCTCGTCGCGCCAGCGGCCGAGAAGGTCGGCGAAATCCGGTGAGGAAAGCAGTTTACCGCGCTCGTCCAGCGCCACGGTCAGCGCGCCCTTGGGGATCGCCCGGTCGAGCAGCTCGGCCTCGGCACCCATGCCGCCGCCCTTGCGGTCTTCGACCTCGGTCACGGCAGCGGGGCCAAGCCCCAGCGCCCGCCCCGTCCGGTCGAACCGGGCCAGGTAATCATCGATCAAATCGCGCTCAGGGCCGGAACGCAGCCGGCCCACGGCACAGATATGAACGCGCATTCAGCTTGGTGTGGCGGCGGCCTGGTGGGTCGGCAGCCACATTTTTTCCAGCTGGTAGAACTCGCGCACTTCCGGGCGGAAGACATGGACGATCACGTCGCCCGTGTCGATCAGCACCCAGTCTCCGGTATCCTTGCCCTCGATCTTGCTGGCCACGCCAAGCTCGGATTTCAGGCACTCGGCCAGTTTCTCCGAGATCGACGAGACCTGACGGCTCGACCGGCCGGAGCAGATCACCATGTAATCGCCGATCGCGGTTTTCCCGCGCAGGTCGATCTGCACGATGTCTTCGGCCTTGTCGTCGTCAAGTGAGGTCAGGATACGCTCAAGCTGCGTTTCGCTCGTTGCGTTCATTGCGGGCAAGCCTTGCGCCGCAGGGTCAGCGGCCATTGCCGCGTCAGCCGTAAAAGACAGGACATCGTCCTCCTTCATTGCACACCGCCAAAGCCCCGGTGCCGGGCATGATATAAAGGTAGCAAGCGCAAGGTGACATTTCAATGAATGGCGGGGGCGGCAAAGGCGCCGTGGCGCATTTGCGCCACCTTTTTCGTCAGTCCTTGACGCTCGCGGCTGTCGGCAGCTCCGATCCCGGCGGTTCGGGGTCGTTGCCGAGCAGCCTGACCTCGCGCTGCGGGAAGGGGATGGAGATGCCGTGCTCCTTGAACGCGTCCCACAGTGCCAGGTAGACATTGCCCCGGATATTGGTGAGCCCGCCCGTCGGGTCCGAGATCCAGAACCGCAGGATATAATCGACCGAGCTGTCGCCGAATCCGACGATATGACAGACCGGCTTCTTGAAGCTCAGCACCCGCTCGACCTTCTGCGAGGCCTCGATGGCGATGCGGCGCACCTCGTGCGGGTCGTCGGCATAGGCGGTGCCGAAATAGATATCCAGCCGCACGTAATCGTTTGAATGGGACCAGTTCACCACCTGCCCGGTGATCAGGTCCTCGTTCGGGATCAGGTATTCCTTGCCGTCCCGCGTGGTGATCGAGACGTAGCGCGCGCCAAGGCTGTTGATCCAGCCGAAGGTTTCCCCAAGGCTGATCACGTCGCCCGGCTTGATCGACCGGTCCAGCAGCAGGATCACCCCCGAGACGAGGTTCGACACCACTTTCTGCAGGCCGAAGCCGAGGCCCACGCCGATCGCCCCCGACAGCACGGCCAGCCCGGTCAGGTCGACGCCCACCGCCTTCAGCCCGATGAAGAACGCCGCGCCGTAGAGGATCACCTGCAAGAGCTTGATCGCCAGCACCTGCATCGAGGGCGAGATTTCCTTGTTGCTGCGAATCCGCGCCGACGTGGTGCCCGAGATGAACCGCGCCCCGTACATCAGCAGGATGATCACCGCGACACCCTGAAGGATCACCCAGAGCGACAGGCGCATCTCGCCGAACTCGATCGCCGCGCTTTCCAGAAGCGATTGCGCCTCGTCGGTGAGGTCGAGGATGCTCAGCGTCACCCATGTCCAGCCGACATAGCGCACCGCCGAGCGGATCACGCCGTTGGAGATCAGCCGGGTGACGATGGCGATGATCAGCCATGCCAGCGCCAGTTGCGCCACGATGAACAACAGATAGGAGCGGCTGGGCCACGTCACCTCACGCATGATCCAGACGGCGGGCCAGCTCAGCAGCACGAAGAAGATCAGCCGCAGCCGCCGGTGGATCAGCACCAGGAACCGCATCCGCCATTTCGGCCAGCCCTCGCGCGCGCGCATCCATTCGTACAGGCGCGGCCCGAGCAAGCGCGACAGGATATGCGCCACCAGCACCAGCCCGACGATGATCGCCACCTGGTAGGCGTTCCACGGTCTGAGCAGGTTCAGCGCAAAGACCTGAACCTGGTCCCAGACGCCAAGGGCGATCTGTTGTGCATCCTCGAGAGAGTTGATTTCCTCTTCCATGGACAAAGAGTTACACGAGGTGCCGCACCCGGCAAGTCTGCACTGGACATGGGCGGCATCTGGCGTAGGCTCGGCATCCGCGACAACCGGAGACCATGATGACCACCCTTCTCGTGACCCATGACGATTGTACCCACCACCTGACGCCCGCGGGCCACCCCGAGCGCGTCGCCCGGCTGGAACACCTGATGGCGGCGCTGGAGGGCAAGGCCCTGACCCGGATCGAGGCGCCCGAGGCCAGCGACGACGATGTCTGCCTCGTTCATCCGCAGGTCTATCTCGACCGCATCCGCGCGTCCGAGCCGAAGGAGGGGATCGTCGCGATCGATGCCGATACGCACATGTCGCCCGGCTCCTTCGCGGCGGCGATGCGGGCCGTGGGCGGCGCGTTGCAGGCCGTCGACATGGTCATGGCGGGCGAGGCGGCCAACGCCTTCGTCGCCACGCGCCCGCCCGGCCACCATGCCGAGACCGAAACGCCCATGGGGTTCTGCCTGTTCGGCAACGCCGCCATCGCCGCCAAGCACGCGCTCGACCGGCACGGGCTGTCGCGGGTCGCGGTGGTCGATTTCGACGTGCATCACGGCAACGGCACGCAGGACCTGCTGTGGTCCGAGGCGCGCACGCTGTTCGTTTCCTCCCACCAGATGCCGCTCTGGCCCGGCACCGGCGCGCCCGAGGAACGCGGCGCCCATGACAACGTCATCAACGTCCCCCTCGCCCCGCAGACCGGCGGCGACGGGTTCCGCAAGGCCTACGAGGCGCAGGTCTTCCCGGCGCTGGAAGAGTTCAAGCCGGAGCTTCTGATCATCTCGGCCGGGTTCGATGCCCACAAGGCCGATCCGCTGGCCAACCTGATGCTGGCCGAGGACGATTTCGCCTGGGTCACCCGCAAGCTGTGCGAGATCGCCGCACGGCATGGCGAAGGCCGCGTCGTCTCCTGCCTCGAAGGGGGCTATGACCTGGGCGGACTGTCGCGCAGCGCCGCGGCGCATGTGGACGAGCTGATCCGCGCGGGCGGCTGAGCCGCTATCCGCTGGCGTAGCGCTTGCGCGCGGCGCTTTCGCTCATCAGCCATTCCGCGACCACGTCGCTTTCCGCGTGGGGTTTCGCACGCGTCCGGCGCAGCAGGTAATAGCCCGACTCCGTGCGCACATGCGTCTCGCCCAGCGGTTTAACCAGCGTTCCGGCCTGCAAGTGCCGGTCGACAAGGTGCCCCCAGCCCAGGGCGATGCCCAGCCCGTCGATCGCCGCCTGTATCGCCAGCGGGTAGGTGTTGACGAAGGTCGACAGCCGTACGCTGGCCGGGTCGATGCCGTGATGGCCCAGCCACGTCTTCCAGTTCAGCCATTCGGTATGATTGTTCGTCACCTCGATCAGCGATTGCGCCGGCAGGTGTTCCACCGCCTCCACCCGCGGCTCGCAAAGCAGGTAGCCGGGGGCGCAGACCGGAAAGACCGTCTCGCCGAACAGCCTGTCGGCGGTATAGCCGGGCCAGTCGCCATCGCCCCGCAGGATCGTCAGGTCGAAATGCTCGGCCAGGCACTCGCTGTCGATATCCGAGGACACCAGGCTGATGGTGATGTTGGCGTTCGACTGGTGGAACTTGTGCAGCCGCGGCATCAGCCACAGCGACGAGACCGAGTTGGTCGCGGCCATCCGCACCGTGCTGCGCTGGCGCTCGCTCAGCATGTTTTCCGAGGCGCGCTCCAGCGTCTTCAGCGCAGGCACGATCCCGTTCAGAAGCTTGCGCCCGTGATCGGTCAATCGCACCGAACGGTGCCCCCGCACGAAGAGCGCACAGTTGAAATGATGCTCCAGCAGGCGGATCTTACGGCTGACGGCCGTTTCGCTGACGTGAAGCTCTTTCGCGGCCGCGGCAAAGCTTTCCAGCTCCGCCGCCGCCTCGAAGGTCAGCAGGTAGTCGAGCCGTGGCAGGGCCGCCCTGTTTTTCAGCATCCTTGTCGTGCCTCCCGGCCGGGCCAAGTGGAGAATGCAGTCGCAGCGAAAGCTACAGGGCCGCACCGGGATTTGCCAAACTTTTTTTGGGGCCAACCACAACCAATTTAGAATCAGAACCGGCCCGGATGTTTGCGATACTGCCCCTGCTGAAAGAAGCGACCCGGACAAACCGGGCGTCGAAACGCAATGGGGAGTTAACATGAAACTAGCACATATGGTGTCGGTGGCCGCGCTCGGCCTCGCCACGGCCACCGCCTCGGTGGCGCAGGAAGACAGTTCCGAACCGATCGTCATCCCGATCCACAACTGGTCGAGCCAGATCGTGATGTCGCACGTGGTCGGCCAGATGTACGAGATGATGGGCAACAACGTCGAATTCGTCACCACCGACAGCCAGGCGGTGTACGAATCGGTCCGCCTCGGCGACGTGGCGCTCGAGCTCGAGGTCTGGGAAGGCGCGTTCGGTGCCTCCTTCCGCACCGCGCTGGAAAAGGGCGGCCTGCACGACGCGGGCGACCATGACGCGGTCACGCGCGAAGACTGGTGGTACCCGATGTGGACCAAGGATGCCTGCCCCGGCCTGCCCGACTGGAAGGCGCTCAACGACTGCGCCGAGATCTTTGCCACCGCCGAGACGGGCGACAAGGGCCTGTTCCTCGACGGACCGGTCGACTGGCTCAAGCACGGCAAGGAACGGGCCGAGGCGCTCGACCTGAACTACGTGGTAAAGAACGCGGGCTCCGCCGCCGCCCTCTGGGCGCATATCGGCGCGGCCGAGTCGGACAAGACGCCGGTGCTGGTCTTCAACTGGACGCCCAACTTCGCCGAAGCCGTCTGGCCGGGCGAATTCGTCGAGTTCCCCGAATGGGAAGACGGCTGCGACACCGATCCGGCGAAGGGCCCGAACCCCGACGCGCTCTATGACTGCGGCAACCCCGCCGACGGCTACCTGAAAAAGGCCGCCTGGGACGGGATGAAGGACAAGTGGCCGAACGCCTACGAGGTGCTGACCAAGGTTTCCTTCACGAACGCCCAGATCGCCGACATGGCCAAGCTGGTCGATATCGACGAATACGAGCCGGAAGTGGCCGCCGAAATCTGGCTGGAAGAGAACGAGGATGTCTGGAAAGCGTGGATGCCGGAAGGCGCCACCTGACCCGCCTGTCCGATCCCTGCCCGGCCACCGCGCCGGGCAGGGGGCATTTTCATCGCTCCAGTCGTCCGGATCGCACAAGCCACCCGGGCGATTTGGTCACTTCGCGGGCATGCCGTACCATCGGCCTGCACCAGCCAGGGATAAACCGAACATGACCAGCGACCCCCCCGTCATCTCCTGCCGCAACGCCTGGAAGATCTTCGGGCCAGATCCGAAGGGTTACCTGCGGTCCATGCCCGAGGGGCACAGCTATGACCAGATCCGCGCCGACGGCTACATTGCCGGGGTCAAGGATGTCTCGGTCGACGTGGCCAAGGGCGAGATGCTCGTGATCATGGGGCTGTCGGGCTCCGGCAAATCCACGCTCGTGCGCTGTTTCTCGCGCCTGCACGACATCACCGGCGGCACGATCGAGGTCGAGGGGCAGGACATCATGGCCCTCTCCGAGAACGACCTGATCGAGCTGCGCCGCTCCAAGATGGGCATGGTGTTCCAATCCTTCGGCCTGCTGCCGCACCGCACGGTGCTGGAAAACGTGGCCTTCCCGCTGGAAATGCGCGGGCAGGACAGGCACGCGCGGCGCGAACGGGCGCTGGAGGTGATCAAGCTGGTGGGGCTGGAAGGGCGCGAGGATTACTTCCCGCGCGAGCTTTCGGGTGGCCAGCAACAGCGCGTCGGCATCGCCCGAAGCCTCGCCATCGAGCCCGATGTCTGGTTTCTCGACGAGCCCTTCTCGGCGCTCGACCCGCTCATTCGCCGCGAGATGCAGGACGAGTTCCTGCGCCTGCAGGACATGCTGGGCAAGACCATCGTCTTCATCACCCACGATTTCGACGAAGCGCTGCGCCTTGCCGACCGCATTGCCATCATGAAGGACGGCGCGATCGAGCAATGCGACACGCCCGACCAGATCGTGCTGAACCCCCAGACCGCCTATGTTCGCAAGTTCACCGAGGATATCGACAAGGCCCGCGTCGTCCATGCCGGCGTGCTGGCCGGCCCGGTGAACGGCCACGCCCCCGAGGGCGAGCCCGTGCAGGGCGACATGACCATCCTGCAACTGGCCCGCCAACTGGTGAACGACACGCGCGATCATCTGCCGGTGACGGCGAAGGACGGCACGTTGTTGGGCGTGCTGGAACGGCGCAAGGCGCTCGACGTGCTGCTGGGGGACCAGTGAGATGGCCGACCTGACCGTCAGCACCCCGGCCCGCGACACCGGCGCGACACAGGACAGAGTTCTTCAGATCCTGCTCGGCGCCGCCCTCGTGCTGTGCCTTGCCAAGCCGGTGCTGCCCGACTTCCTGATCCGCCTGCCCGAGGCGTGGATTCCGCCGCTGGCCCAGTGGCTCGACTATTTCTTCAACGTCATCGTCATCGACACGCTGCACATCAACCAGCTCACCCGCTGGTTCGCCGAAGGCCCGCTGGAATTCCTGCTGGGCGTGACCGCGAACCTGCTCGAGGGGAAATACCGCTGGCCCTATCTCGACGACCCGCTGCCATGGTCCTCGATCGCCGCCGTGGCCGCGGTGATCGGCTATTACCTCGGCGGCTGGAAGATGGCGCTTCTCGCGGGGGGCACCTTTGTCTGGACCGCCGTGATGGGCCAGTGGGAGATCACAATGCAGACCCTGTCGGTGCTGGCCGTCGCCGCCCCGCTGGGCTTCGCGATCGGGCTGGTCACCGGCATCGCCGCGTGGAAATGGAAGGCGTTCGACAACGCGATCAAGCCGCTCCTGGCGGTGATGCAGACCCTGCCGTTCTACACCTACCTCCTGCCGGCGGTGATCTTCTTCAAGGTGGGGCCGACGGCGGGCGCCATCGCCACCACGATCTATGCCACCCCGCCGATGATCCTGATGACCACCATCGGCCTGAAGAAGGTGCCGCCCGAGATCGTCGAGGCCGGCAAGATGGCCGGCAGCACACGCTGGCAGATGCTCACCCGCGTCTTCATCCCCTCGGCCCGGACCGAGATCCTCGTGGGCGTGAACCAGGTGATCATGCTTTGCCTCGCCATGGTGGTTCTCACCGCCTTCATCGGCATGCCCGGCCTCGGCGGCAAGCTGCTGGCGATGATGAACAGCTTCAAGCTGGGCCGCTCCTTCGAGATCGGCATCACCATCGTGCTGGTCGCCATCATGCTCGACCAGCTGTCGAAAGCCTGGGTCATCAAGCTGCCCGAACATCACGAGCGGGGCACGCCCTGGTACATCCGGCACAGGTACATCCTGCTGGCCGTCGTGATTTTCGCGGGCTTCTTCGGCCTCGCGCAGGTGATCGAGTATTTCGACGAGGTCGGCCGCCGTCAGTCGCTCTCGGTCGGGCGCGAAATGGACAAGATCATCAAGGGTTTCCTCGATATCGACCTGATCCAGGCGATCACCGGCGGCATCCGCTACGTGCTCAATGTCTGGGTGCTGATCCCCTTCCGCAACGCGCTTCTGTGGATCCCCACTTCGGCCTTCATCCTGCTGATGGTGGCCTTCGCCTGGGGCGTGGGCGGGAAACGCCCGGCAATCTATGCCGCCGTCTTCTTCACCATCATCGCCTTCACCGGCTGGTGGGACCGGTCGGTCATCACGCTCTACTCGGTCATCTCGGCGGTGATCCTGTCGATGTTCATCGGCATCCCGCTCGGCATCTTCGCCGCGCGCTCGGCCAAATGGTCGCGGCGGATGCTGATCATCTGCGACACCGCCCAGACCTTCCCCAGCTTCATCTACCTGCTGCCCGCCATCATGCTCTTCGGCGTGTCGGACGTGACGGTGGTGCTGTCGATCGTGATCTTCACCACCGTGCCGCTGACCCGCTACACCATCGAGGGGCTGCGCGGCGTGCCGCCGGAAATGACCGAGGCCGCCGACATGTCGGGCGCGACGAAACGCCAGAAGCTGCTCAGCGTGCAACTGCCGCTGGCCCTGCCGACCATGGCAGTGGGCTTCAACCAGGCGATCATGTTCGCCTTCTTCATGGTGATCATCGCCGCCTTCATCGGCACGCAGGACCTGGGGCAAGAGCTTCAGCGCACGCTGGCCGGCACCGACCTCGGCAAGAACTTCGTCCTGGGGATCAACGTCTCGCTCATGGCGTTGACCTTCGACATGGCGCTCACCCGCTGGGCCGCGAAACGCAAGGAAGCATTGGGACTGGGCTGATGGGAACACTCGCAGATCACCGCAACGTCATGACCTTCGACCGCACCGGTTTCGTCAAGATGCCGATGCCCGGCCTGCCGGACGAGGATGTCTGGTGGAAGAACGTATCCTATGACGAAACGGCGGGGCAGGGCAGCTACCTGATGATCATGGCGCCCGGCACCCGCTGCAACCCCCATCGCCACAACGGACCGGAGGAGTTCTACGTGGTCGAGGGAGACCTTGAAGATTGCGACGGCCATATGTACCGGGCAGGCGCTTTCGTCTCGCTTTCGGGCGGGTCGGCGCATTTCTCGGTCTCGCATTCCGGCTGCCGTCTGGTGGTCACCCACCGCGGCACGATCGACGATCTGGATCAGGACGAATTGGAGGAGACCTGATGACCGTGACCCCGGTTTTTGAAACCCCGTACGAGCGGGCGGGCGTCATCACGCCCGGCCTGCCGATATTGCCCCACGGCACGGAACGCCACCCGGTGCCCGGCGGCGGCTCTCGCGCCGTGCCGGTCTACCGCGGCGACGAGATTTCCGTGCTCGACCGCGAGGGGCTGCAGAAGGGCGAGCTGGTGTTCTTCAAGCCTGACGGCACCTCCGACGCCGCGATGCTCGGCGCCGCCAGCCACGGCCGCCCCGATGGCGTGATCTCGGTGCTGGCCAATGGTTCCCGCTCTGGCGCGAAGGTGGCCAGGGCGCTCGACAAGGCGGGCTTCGACCTTGGCAAGGGGCAGGCGATCCGCGTGTTCTCCGACGGTTCGAACCCCGGCGACATGGCCACCTTCCATGCCGAGTGCGACGGGCTGCTGATCGTGGCGTCGCCCGGCGGCCCGATGGCGCCGGAAACCCAGAACCCGCCGACCGAGCTGATCCTCTATATCCGCCGCGCCAACCCCGGCGAGGGCAAGGGCGGCATGGCCCCGCCCGACCCGCTGGCCGACCCGATCCACGATATCAACATCCAGCCGGGCAACGCGAAAAGCTACGAGGTGAAGAAGGGCGAGTACATCCAGGTGCTCGACGTGCAGGGGCGGGAATGTTCGGATTTCCAGGCCTTCGCCCTGCGCGACCTCGACAAGGGGCTCGAGCGGGAGATCGACCCGACAACCACACGCACGCTGATGGGCCTCGTCTACCCCACCCCCGGCATCTTCTCGAAATACTGGAACGTCGATCAGCAGCCGCTGGTCGAGATCGTGCAGGATACCTGCGGCCGGCACGACACGTTCGGCCTCGCCTGCACGGCGCGGTATTACGAGGAGCTGGGCTACCCCGGCCACGTCAACTGTTCCGACAACATCAACAAGGACCTTGCGCAATACAATGTCCGCCCGCGCGCCGGCTGGCCCGCGATCAACTTCTTCTTCAACACCATGCTCGACGAGACCAACGCCATCGGCATGGACGACCCGTGGTCGCGCCCCGGCGACTACGTGCTTTTGAAGGCGCTGACCGATCTCGTCTGCGTCTCCACCGCCTGCCCCTGCGACGTGGATCAGGCCAACGGGTGGAACCCCACCGACATCCAGGTGCGCACCTACGGCGCATCGGAAACCTTCAGCCGCTCCGTCGGCTACCGGAAATCTGCGGAGTCAGAATTGGAACAGACCAAGGAAACCGGCTTTCACGCCTGCTTTGCCCGCCACACGCGCGATTTCGTCGAATACAACGGCTACTGGCTGCCCAACAGCTTCACCAATCACGGGCCGGTCGCCGAATACTGGGCCTGCCGCGAGAAGGCGGCGATCATGGATCTCTCGCCGCTGCGCAAATACGAGGTCACGGGGCCCGACGCCGAAGAACTGATGCAGTATTGCGTGACCCGCAACGTCAAGAAGCTGGCGGTGGGGCAACTGGTCTATACCGCCATCTGCTATGACCATGGCGGCATGATCGACGACGGCACGCTGTTCCGGCTGGGCGAGTACAATTTCCGCTGGATCGGGGGCAACGACACCTCCGGCCTGTGGCTGCGCGAGCAGGGGCAGAAGCTGGGGCTGAACGCCTGGGTGCGCAGTTCGACGGACCAGTTGCACAACGTCGCGGTGCAGGGGCCGAAGTCGCGCGATATCCTGAAGGACATCCTCTGGACCGCGCCCGACAAACCGACGGTCGAGGAGCTGGGCATGTTCCGCTTCACCCCCGCCCGGCTGCATGATTTCGACGGCACCTCCATTGTGCTCGGGCGGGCTGGCTATTCCGGCGAGTTGGGCTACGAGATCTTCTGCCACCCGAAGGACGCCGAGGAGGTGTTCGACACGATCTGGAAGGCGGGAGAGCCGCACGGGCTGACGCCCCTCGGCCTGGCCGCGCTCGACATGGTGCGGATCGAGGCGGGGCTGATCTTCGCCGGCTCCGAGTTCGACGACCAGACCGACCCGTTCGAGGCCGGGATCGGTTTCACCGTGCCGCTCAAGTCGAAGAACGACGATTTCATCGGCCGGGCGGCGCTGGAGGAACGCAAGGCGCATCCGCAGCGCAAGATGGTCGGGCTGGAAATCGAGGCCGGGCTGGTGCCCTCGCCCGGCGACTGCCTGCGCATCGGCAAGGCGCAGGTGGGCCAGGTGACGAGCGCGCTGAAATCGCCGATCCTCGGCAAGAACATCGCGCTGGCGCGGGTCGACGTGACCCATGCCGAACCCGGCACCGAGATCGAGGTGGGCCAGCTCGACGGCCAGCAAAAGCGGTTGAAGGCGAAAGTCGTGCCCTACCCGCATTTCGACCCGACCAAGGAGCGGGTGAAGGGCAACTACGCCTGAGCGCCGCCGCTCACCGACCCTTGCAGGTCGTCTCGCAAGGGCCGGGGTGTAACCCCCCGAACGTCGGTGCCTGCCAGACGCGCAGGATGCCTCCGGCGGGAGTATTTTCGGAACGGTGAAACACCGGGCCCGCACTTCATCTTGCCTGAAATATTCCGGGGGGAGCGTTGAAATCTTCTGATTTCAACGTGGGGGGCTGGCCCCCTTGCGACGCCCCTCAGCCGCGGCCGATATAGGGCATCTTCGTCGCCATCACCGTCATGAACTGCACGTTCGCCTCGGGCGGCATCTCGGCCATGTGCAGCACCGAGCGGGCGGCCTCGCCCACCTCCATCATCGGCATCAGCGTCACGCTCGGATCGGCTTCCAGCGCGCGGGCGTTCAGCTCCTCCACCAGCTCCGACCGGGCGTTGCCGATATCTATCTGCCCGCAGGCGATGTCGAACGCCCGCCCATCCAGCGACAGGCTGCGCGTCAGCCCGGTGATGGCGTGTTTCGACAGCGTGTAACACACCGACCCCGGCCGCGGGTTATGCGCCGAGAGCGAGCCGTTGTTGATGATCCGCCCACCTTGCGGGCTTTGCCGCCGCATATGGCCGAAGGCCAGCCGGGCGGCGATGAACATGCCGCGGATATTGACGTTCATCACCTGCTCGAACCCGTCGAGCGGGATGTCGTCGATCGGCCCCGCTGGCCCGAACATGCCGGCATTGTTGAACAGCGCGTCGAGCCGCCCGGCCTTTTGCACGAAGCTGTCGAACGCCCCTTCTATGGCTGCCGCATCCGTCACGTCGGCGGGCAGGGGAATGGCGTTCGGATACTGCCCCGCCATCTCCTCCAACCGGTCGGCGCGCCTTGCGATCAGCCCGACCTGCCAGCCTGCCTCGAGGAACACCTCCGCCGTCGCCCGGCCGATGCCCGAGCTTGCCCCGGTGATCACGATCGTCTTCATGTCTCCGTCTCTCCCTCCAGGGTCAGCGGCACCGGCGCGGTGCGCAGATCGTCCACCCTGAGCGGCCCGGTGGGTTTCGCCAGCCGGTTGCGCACCACCCAGTGCAGCCGCTCCTCGGCCCGCGTGATGGCGACATAGGCCAGCCGTTTCCACAGCGGCTGCCCCGCCTCGCTCCGCCCCATGCGGGCGGCGGCGTAGATATCCGGGGCGAACACCTGCACATCGGGCCATTGCGAGCCTTGCGCCTTGTGGATCGTCACCGCCGCCCCGTGCAGGAAAGTGGCCCCCATGTTGGCGGCGAAAGGGATGAAGGGTTCTTCCTCCTCGGGCTTCTCGATCTTCACGATCGAGGCGGCGCTCACCTGCGGATCCTCGGCCCCGATCACGTGCAGCCGCGAAAACCCCGGCTTCCGCCCCGGCCCGAGATAGATCACCTGCGCCCCCTTGATCAGCCCGCGCGCCTCGAGATCCAGCCGCTTCTTGCGGTGCTTGAGCGGCAGTTCGAGCCCGTCGCAGATGAGCGGCTCGCCCTCCAGCAGCTCCGTCTCCGGCGCGCCATGCACCGACCGGAAGGCGTTGATCAGCCGGATGCGCGTGGCGTTGCGCCAGACGAGCACGGGCGAGCGCGCCATTAGGTCGACCTCGACCCGCTGCGCCCAGCTCACCCGCTCGTCGCGCTGCGCCTTTTCCTGCACCAGCCGCTCGAAATCCTCGAACCCCACCTCCGGATCGCCCAGCGCATGGGCGAGGTCGAGGATCGGGTTGTCGGCATCCTGCCGGTGGATGCGGTGCAGCTCCAGCTTGGCCGGCGCGGCGAGCGTGTCGAACACCATGCCGCCGCCCTCGCCCTTCACCGGGGGCAACTGCGCCGGGTCGCCGAACAGCAGGAGCGTCGGAAAGATCTCCTGCAGATCCTCGAATTGCTTGGTATCCAGCATCGAGGCCTCGTCGACGAAGCCGATATCCAGCGGCTCCTCCCGCCGTTTCCAGCCGGTGATGAAATCCGAGCCCCGCAGCCCCGCCGCCGCCAAGGCGCCGGGAATCGACTTGTTGGTCTGGAAGAAGGCATGCGCCCGGTCGAGCGCCTGTTCGGTCAGCCCCTCGATTTCCGGCTTCTCGCCATTTCCGGCCAGCCACTCGGCGATCTTCTCGTATTCCGGGTGATAGACCGGGGTGTACAGGATGCGGTGAATGGTCGTCGCCGGCACGCCGCGCATCCTGAGCACGCTCGCGGCCTTGTTGGTCGGCGCAAGGATCGCCAGCGTCCGCCTGTCACGCCGCCGCCGCCCCTCGTAATCGCCCGAGACCACCTCGACGCCCGCCTCCTCCAGCGCGCGGTAGAGTGCGGCCAGCAACAGCGTCTTGCCCGAGCCGGCCTTGCCGATCACGGCCATCACGTTCTGCTTGCCCTCGCGTGGCGGGGTCAGCAACCCCTCCTCGAGGTCCACCCCCGCGCCCTGCAGCATGGCGGTGATGCGGTCATGGGCCTCGGCCTGGTCTTCGGAATATGTCAGTGCGGTCGCGGTCATGGCGCGACCCTAACGGCGCGCCCAGGGCCATGCCAGCGAAAGCGACAGTCCGAAGGTCGCCCCGCCTCCCTCACACGAAGATCAGCCCCCGGCTGAGCGCGCGGGCCACCGCGTGGACGGTGTTGATCGCGCCCAGCTTGAAGCGCGCGCTTTCGATATAGACCCGCAGCGTGTGTTCCGAGATCGCCAGCGTCTCGGCCACCTGTGCCCGGCCATAGCCCAGCGCCAGCAAGGTGAGCGCATCCACCTCCCGCGGGCTGAGCGACAGGGTCTTGCCCGCCGCCGCGCGCTCGGGCTCGAATTCCAGCGCCTTGCGGTTGAAGTCATGCGCGATCAGGATCAGCTCGCGGCAATGCGCCTGGGTGAAGGCGCGCCACGCCTCGTCGTCGCAATCGTGGTTGGCGGTGAACAGCGCGAACTGCCCGTTCGGCCCCCTGAGCGGAACGGAAAAGCCCTGGTTGCCCACCCCGTGCTTGCGCGCTTCGGCAAAGAAGGCGCGCACCGCCTTTCCGGACCAGTCGAGCCGCTTCCAGTCGACCGGGTGGAAGCGCTGGTAACAGCCCAGCACGACCGGATCGACGCGCAGGTAATCCCGCTCGAGGTAATGGCGCATCCAGTCGGGCGGGTAGGTGCCCACCGAGAACTGGGCGCCATCGGCGCTCAGCCAGTGATAGGCCAGGTGATCGATGCGGAAGTGATCGCGCAGCGCGACGATGGCATCCTGAAGCTCGCCCGGATCAGACGCCTTCTCCAAGCAGGTCAGCAGCCGTTCCATCCTTGCCGGCGGTGCCACGTTCATCTCCGGGCAGTCCTTCCGCAGTCGATGCAATCTCGACCGCCGCCAGCAGGCATGTCTCGTCAATCTGCTCCGCCAGGGCCGGAAGGCCGTTCTGGCGCGCGAAGGTCCTGAGGTCGGCGAGTACGTCGAGTATCCATTCGGTTTCCATGCCGAACCTCCACGATCAGCCTTAAAGAACGATTAACCAAACCCTAGCACGGGCGGCACTTTCGCCATACTCACCGCTTCACCCTCCCCCGAAATAGCGGGGCGGCCCTCGCCAAGCCGTTGATTCCGCCCAATCTGTACGTCCGAAACGCGCGACGCCCGCGAACCGGGTCACCGATTCGCGGGCGTCTGCCGTTTGCCGAATGGGGCCGCTTACTTGCCCGCTTCCAGCACGTCCTCGACCGTGCGCAGCCCGGTCTTCGGCGCCTGCACCAGCACGGCCATGTTGCCCGGCTTGTGCTCGTTGCGCTTCATCTTCATGTGCGCGTGCGGGATCTCGGCCCACGGGAACACTTCCGACATGCAGGGGTCGAGCCGCCGCTCGATCATCAGGCGGTTGGCGGCAGCGGCCTGTTTGAGATGGGCGAAGTGGCTCCCCTGCAGGCGCTTCTGGTGCATCCACATGTAGCGCACGTCGAAGGTGGTGTTGAAGCCGCTGGTTCCGGCACAGATCACCACCATGCCGCCCTTCTTCACCACCAGCGTCGACACAGGAAAGGTCGCCTCGCCCGGGTGTTCGAACACCATGTCCACGTTCACGCCCTTGCCGGTGATGTCCCAGATCGCCTTGCCGAACTTGCGCGCTTCCTTCAGCCAGTCGAAATATTCCGGGCTGTTGACGATGGGCAACTGCCCCCAACAGTTGAAATCCTTCCGGTTGATCACGCCCTTGGCGCCCATCGACATCACGAACTCGCGCTTGTCCTCGTCCGAGATCACCCCGATCGCGTTGGCGCCCGCCGTGTTGGCAAGCTGGATCGCGTAGGAGCCGAGGCCCCCCGACGCGCCCCAGACCAGCACGTTCTGACCGGGCTTCAGCTCATGCGGGTGATGGCCGAACAGCATCCGGTAGGCGGTGGCCAGCGTCAGCGTGTAACAGGCGCTTTCCTCCCATGTCAGGTGCTTGGGCCGCGGCATGAGCTGCTGCGCCTGCACCTTGGTGAACTGAGCAAACGAGCCGTCGCCGGTTTCGTAGCCCCAGATCCGCTGGGTCGGCGACAGCATCGGGTCGCCGCCGTTGCAATCCTCGTCATTGCCGTCATCCTGGTTGCAGTGGATCACGACCTCGTCGCCCACCTTCCAGTTCTTCACCGCCGAGCCCACCTGCCAGACGATGCCGGAGGCATCGGACCCGGCGATGTGATAATCCTGTCCATGCACGTCGAACGGGCTGATCGGCTGGCCGAGGCCCGCCCAGACGCCGTTGTAGTTGACGCCCGCCGCCATCACCAGAACCAGCACCTCGTTGCTGTCGATCTCCCAGGTGTCGACCACTTCGACCTGGAACGACTTGTCGGGCTCGCCATGCCGCTCGCGCCGGATGGCCCAGGCGTACATCTGCTTGGGCACGTAGCCCAGCGGCGGCATTTCCCCCACCTCGTAAAGGTCCTTCTCGGGCGCGTCGTAGGGCGCGATGCCGGTCTCGGTGTCCAGGGCCATCCTCAGCCTCCTTGAGTCAAGAATTCGCCGCAATGCAGAATCACGGCCTTCGAGGGTGGAATATAATTCTCCGCGCAACAATGCAATGCCCTGAGCGGTAATTCGGCAACTTTATAACCTCGCAGTTGCAGAAAATCGCCCGTCAGTCGCTGCGCTCGCAAAGTAGATGCGCAATCGACCGCGCGTAATACGCGACGATCGGCCGGTCTTCCGGCGTCACGGTTATTCCCGCCTCGCTCTCCACCAGCATCCCCCGCTTGCGCAGGTTGCGCAGGCCCACCTCCACCGCGTAGGCCGCATCGTCGCGCGGCAGGTGCACATGCGCCTGCGGCAGCTGCGCCGCCATCTCTCCCAACTGCCGCTCCAGCTCGTCCCGGCTCACCGGTTCCTCCGCCTGCGTCAGCACATGCGCCACCGCCGGCACCGGCAGCACCGGCACCTCCTCGCCGATCCGGGTCATCAGGCGGCGGCCGAGATCCTCGATCGTGGCGCCTGGCGTCTCGGCCTCGAACGCCTCCAGCGACAGCGGCGCGCCGAAGCTGGCGGCGGCATAGCCGTGCCGGTGATACCGCCCCGTCAGCCGCAGCCAGAACTGCCGCAGGATGAACCTCGCCACCACGCTGATCCGCGCCCGGAACCGCCGGTCGCCCCGCTGCCCGGCGGCCACCAGCACCCGGTCCTCGAACACCCGGTCGTAATTCACCGCCACCGGCACGAAAACCACGTCGCGCCCGCCGCTCTCGTGCCCTTCGACGATATATTTCAGCAGCCCCAGCCGCGGCGGCGCCAGCGCCCCGTCAAGCGACAGGCCGCCTTCGGGAAAGATCGCCTGCGTCACGCCGCCGGCCGTCGCCATCCCCACGTACCTTGCCAGCACCCGGCGATAGAGCTCGTTGCGCGGGCGGCGGCGGATGAAATACGCCCCCATCGCCTTGATCAGCCGGCTCAGCGGCCAGACCCGTGCCCATTCCCCCACCGCGTAGGTCAGCGCCGTCCGTTCGGCCGCCAGCCACGTGACCAGCACGTAATCCATGTTGGACCGGTGATTCATCACGAACACAACCGTCGCCTCGCGGTCGACATGGCGGAATTCCTCCTCGTCGTAATGCCCCAGCCGCACGCGGTAGAGCGACTGGCTCAGCCACCGCGCGGCCTTGATGGCAAAGCCGAAATAGGCCGTGGCGGAAAAGCTCGGCACGATCTCGCGCGCGTACCGCTTGGCCTGCTCGAAGGCGACGTTCTCGGGAATCCCCTGCTCGGCGGCATGATCCGCAATCGCCTGCGCCACCTCGGGGTCATAGATCAGCCGCTGGATCATGTCATAGCGGCGGGCCAGCTTGAACGGCTCGATCGGCCGCGCCAGCCGCTCGTTCAGCCGCGCCACCACCCGCTCCATCCGCCGCCGGAAGAACCAGCGCACCGAGGGAAACAGGAAATGCGAGGCGAAGGTGACCGCGGCGAACAGCACGATCAGGACAAACAGCCAGAGGGGCAGCTCGACGGTCGAAGTCATGCCTGATCCTTGCACTTTACTTGCCGACAAGCTTTATCAGGGCCATGGCCGATGGACCAGACACCGTGACACCGATCCTCACACCCGGTTTCGACCGGGCAGAGCGCCCCCATGCCGCGCATCTCTTCTGGCAGGCGTTCCGCGGCAAGCTGGGGGCGGTGCTGGCGCCCGAGGACAAGGCGCTCAGCTTCCTCTCCGCCGCCCTCCACCCCGATTTCGCCATTTCCGCCCGCGATCCCGACGGGCGGCTGCTGGGGCTCGCGGGGGTCAAGACGGCGCGTGGCGGGCTGGTCGGCGGGGGCTGGCGGGATTTGGCCCGCGTCTATGGCTGGCCCGGCGCGCTCTGGCGGGGCGGGGCGCTGTCGCTGCTGGAACGGCAGGTCCGGCCCGATACCCTGCTGATGGACGGTATCTTCGTCGCCGAAGACGCCCGGGGCAGGGGCGTCGGCAGCGCGCTTCTGGGCGCGGTCAAGGCGCGGGCGGCGGAAGACGGCAAATCCTCCGTCCGGCTCGACGTGATCGACAGCAACCCGCGCGCCCGCGCGCTTTACGAACGACACGGTTTCGTCGCCGGCGACGTCACCCATATCGGCCCCCTGCACCATCTCTTCGGCTTCCGCAGCAGCACCGAAATGCACTGCGCCATACCGGCCCCGGCGCCCGATTGCCGCAACGCAGCGAATTGACACGCTCATAATATTCCCGTTATCAAGTGCCGAACGTAACAAAATTGCGCATCCCGATTCACGAGGCCGCCCATGTCGCAGACGCAGCAAGACGCCAAGTCCGCCCCGGAGAAAGACCTCCCCTGGCTGATCCGCACCTATGCCGGTCACTCCACGGCCGAAGCCTCCAACGCGCTCTACCGCTCGAACCTCGCGCGTGGTCAGACCGGCCTCTCGGTGGCCTTCGACCTGCCCACCCAGACCGGCTATGACAGCGATCACGTGCTCGCCCGCGGCGAGGTCGGCAAGGTCGGCGTGCCCGTCTGTCACCTCGGCGACATGCGCACGCTCTTCGACAAGATTCCGCTCGAGGAGATGAACACCTCGATGACGATCAACGCCACCGCGCCGTGGCTCCTGTCGCTCTACATCGCCGTGGCCGAGGAGCAGGGGGCCGATACCTCCAAGCTCGCCGGCACGGTGCAGAACGACCTGATCAAGGAATACCTCTCGCGCGGCACCTATATCTGCCCGCCCAAGCCCTCGCTGAAGATGATCGGCGACGTGGCCGAGTATTGCTACAAGGCCGTCCCCAAGTGGAACCCGATGAACGTCTGCTCCTACCACCTGCAGGAGGCCGGCGCGACGCCCGAGCAGGAGCTGGCCTACGCGCTGGGCACCGCCATCGCCGTGCTGGACGAGCTGAAACCGCGCGTGCCGGAGGAGGATTTCCCGGTGCTCGCCGGCCGCATCTCCTTCTTCGTCAACGCCGGCATCCGCTTCGTCACCGAGATGTGCAAGATGCGCGCCTTCGTCGATCTCTGGGATGAAATCCTCGAAACCCGCTACGGCGTCGACAACCCCAAGTTCCGCCGCTTCCGCTACGGCGTGCAGGTCAACTCCCTCGGCCTGACCGAGCAGCAGCCGGAAAACAACGTCTACCGCATCCTGATCGAGATGCTGGCGGTGACGCTCTCCAAGAAGGCCCGCGCCCGCGCCGTGCAGCTTCCGGCGTGGAACGAGGCCCTCGGCCTGCCCCGCCCGTGGGATCAGCAATGGTCGATGCGGATGCAACAGATCCTCGCCTACGAGACCGACCTTCTGGAATTCGACGACCTCTTCGATCACAACCCGGCGGTCGACGCCAAGGTCGAGGCGCTCAAGGACGGCGCCCGCCACGAGCTGGCCAATCTCGACAGCATGGGCGGCGCGATCAACTCCATCGAGTACATGAAATCCCGCCTCGTCGACAGCAACGCCGAGCGCCTCAACCGGATCGAGCGGAACGAGACCGTCGTCGTCGGCGTCAACAAGTGGACCGAGGGCGAACCCTCGCCCCTGCAGTCGGAAGACGGCGGCATCCTCGTGGTCGACCCGGGCGTCGAGGCCGACCAGATCGACCGCCTGAACGCCTGGCGCGCCGAGCGCGACGAGGACGCGGTGAAAGCCGCACTGTCCGCCCTGCGCGAGGCCGCGGCGATGGGACAGAACGTCATGCCCGCCTCGATCAACGCGGCCAAGGCCGGCGTCACCACCGGTGAATGGGCCCAGCAGATGCGCGAAGTGCACGGCGAATACCGCGGCCCCACCGGCGTCTCCGGCAGTCCGTCGAACAAGACCGAAGGGCTGGACGAGCTGCGCGCCGCCGTCGACGCGGTGTCGGACAGGCTGGGCCGCCGGCTCTCCTTCCTCGTCGGCAAGCCCGGCCTCGACGGCCATTCCAACGGCGCCGAACAGATCGCCTTCCGCGCCCGCGATTGCGGGATGGCCATCAACTACGAGGGCATCCGCCTCACGCCCGCCGAAATCGTCACCGCCGCACAGGAACAGCAGGCCCACGTGGTGGGCCTCTCGATCCTGTCGGGCTCGCATATTCCGCTGGTGGAAGACCTGATGACCCGCATGAAAGAGGCCGGCCTTGGCGACATTCCCGTCATCGTCGGCGGCATCATCCCCGAGGAGGATGCCAGGCGCCTACGGGAAATGGGCGTCGCGCGGGTCTACACGCCCAAGGACTTCGAGCTCAACACCATCATGATGGATATCGTCACCCTCGCCGATCCGCAGGCGGTGGCGGCGGAGTAACCCGCCGCCGGCCCCGGTCTTACTGGGTGACCGTTTCACCCTCGGACGAGCTATTCTGGCCCGTGCCGGACTGTTGCAGCGGCTTGCGCTTCTGCTGCTTCTCGCGCAGTTCCACGATCCGGGTGTTGATCTTCTCGCCCAGCTCCTGGTTGCCCTGCGCGGCACGGCCAATGGCCAGGTATTCGCCCGGCGTGATGCCCTTGGTCTTGGTCACGGCAGCCTTGGCGGCCTCGTCCGCCTCGGCGGCCAGCGCCTGGCGCTCGTCGTCGGTTTCGGCGGCCTGGATCTGGGGCAGGTACTCCGCCCGGATACGCTCCAGCGCGATCATCGCGTTGACGAAGCTGGCGATCTGCCCTTGTGTCACGTCCTCGGCAGCGATTTCAGGAATTTCAGGCTCTGCCGGGTTGGCGGCCGGCTCGGTGGCCTGGCCCGTGGACTGATCGGTGGCCTGGCTCTGCGCCTGATCCTGCGCCTCGTCCTGCGACTGATCCTGTGCCAGCGCCGGCCCGCTCAGGCCGATGCTCGCCGCGGCGATCACCATCGTCAGCGTCGATCCGAATTTCATGGGTGTCTCCCTTTTCTGCCTCGCGGGTCAGGGCCACTCCCCGCACCCGGTCAACGGCAGATGGCCATTCCCGCCCGCCTGCGCAAACCCCCTCGGCGAAAAAATGCCTCCTGCCGGGCCTATCGGGTCTTGCAAACTTGGTCTAGAACCGGGGCAGACCTCATTTTCGCGAAGGCATCCCCATGTCCCAGACCGTCACCATCCGCCCTCTCGACCCCGCCGACAAGCCGCAGTGGTCGGCGCTCTGGAAGGCCTATCTCGAATTCTACGAGACCTCCGTCGCGCAGGAGGTCTATGACACCACGTTCGACCGGCTCTGCTCCCCCGACCACCCCGACCAGAACGCGCTCCTCGCGCTGGTCGACGGCACGCCGGTGGGCCTCGTCCACTACATCTACCACCCCCACAACTGGCGGATCGAGAAGGTCTGCTACCTGCAGGACCTCTACGCCGACCCCGAGGTGCGCGGCACCGGTGTCGGCCGCAAGCTGATCGAGGCGGTCTATGCCGCCGCAGACGAGGCCGGCCGACCCTCGGTCTACTGGCTCACGCAGGATTTCAACACCACGGCCCGACAGCTCTACGACCGGATCGGCACGCTCACCCCGTTCGTCAAGTACAACCGCAAGTAAGGGGCCGGTCCCATGTCCATCCATATCGGCGCCTCCCCGGGCGATATTGCCGAATGCGTCCTGATGCCGGGCGACCCGCTGCGCGCGAAATGGGCGGCGGAAACCTTCCTCTCCGACCTCCGCCAGGTCAACGCCACCCGCGGCATGCTGGGCTTCACCGGCACGTGGAACGGCCACCCCGTCACCATCCAGGGCTCCGGAATGGGCATGCCCAGCCTGTCGATCTACGCGAACGAGCTGATCCGCGACTACGGCGCCAAACGCCTGATCCGCATCGGCTCCTGCGGGGCGATGCAGGCACATGTGCAGCTCAACGACGTGATCGTCGCCATGACCGCCAGCAGCACCACGACCCCCTCTTCCACCATGATGCGCGAGGTGAATTTCGCGCCATCGGCCGATTACACCCTCCTGCGCGCCGCGGTCGACGCGGCCGAGGCCAGGGGCACCCGCACCCATGTCGGCAGCCTCTATTCCTCCGACACGTTCTATGACGAGCGCCCCGACCTGACCGAGCAGATGACCCGCCACGGCATCCTCGCTGTCGAGATGGAAGCGGCCGAGCTCTACACCGTCGCCGCCCGCCACGGCGCCGCCGCGCTGGCCGTCTGCACCGTCTCCGACCACCTGCAAACCGGCGAAGCACTTTCCGCCGAGGCGCGCGAGCAAAGCTTCTCCGACATGGTCGAGATCGCCCTCACCGCCGCCTTCCCGCGCTGACCCGCCCTTTCATCTTTCCAGAAATACTCAAATCGCCACACCCGCCAAGGGCGCGTGGCCCGAGGCCCTTGCCCCCGCCGGGCCCTTGCGCTTAGCTGCGGCAACTCAGGGGAAAACGGCACATGTCCAAACCGCTCGACATCATCGTTATCGGCGCCGGGATCTGCGGGCTCAGTGCCGCGATCTGGCTGCGCCGCGCGGGCCATACCGTCACGCTGATCGACAAGGATCACCCCGGTGCCGGCGCTTCCTACGGCAATGCCGGGCTGCTGGCGCAATGGGCCATCGTGCCGATGAACTCGCCCGACCTGCGCAAGAGTGCCTTCAAGTACCTCACCAGCCCCGACTCGCCCCTGTTCTTCCAGCGCAACGCCTGGCCCACGCTCGTGCCCTGGCTCTGGCAGTTCTTCCGCAACGCCACGCCCGAGCGCAACGTCCACATGACCGAGGGGCTCACCCACATCCTCACCGACAGCGTCGCACAGCACCGCGCGCTCACCCGCGGCACCCGGGCCGAGGACTGGATCGCCGACAGCGACCTCCTCTATGCCTATGCCGACCGCGCGGCGTTCGAGGCCGACGCGGCAAGCTGGGAGACCAAGCGCCGCGCCGGGTTCACGCCCGAGATCATCGAAGGCCCCGCCGTGCAGGAGGCCGAGCCGATCCTCGGGCCGGAAACCGGCCTCCTCGCCGTGCTCAAGGATCACGGCCACATCATCAACCCCGGCGCCTACATGGAGGCGCTGGCCAGGGTGCTGGAAGACGAGGGCGGCACCTACCGTCAGGCCGAGGCGCAGGATATCGAGCTACAGGGCGGCAAGGTCACCGCCATTCTCACCAACCAGGGCCGGCTGCCCTGTGATCGCGCCGTGCTGGCGGCCGGCATCTGGTCGAAACCCTTCATGCGCAAGCTGGGCCTTCGGGTGCCGCTGGTGGCCGAACGCGGCTACCACCTGCATTTCAAGGGCCCCTCGCAGATGCCACGAAACCCGATGATGCTGACGCAGGGCAAGTTCGCGGCGAACCCGATGGCCTCGGGCCTGCGCTGTGCCGGCACGGTCGAACTGGGCGATACCACGCGCGGCCCCTCCAGCGGCCCGCGCGACCTGATCGCCCGCAACGTCAAACGCCTCTTCCCGGCGCTCGAGTACGACGGCGTCGAGGAATGGATGGGCTTCCGCCCCTCCACCCCCGACAGCCTGCCCCTGATCGGCGAGATACACGGCTCCGGCGTGCACGCCGCCTTCGGGCATCAACATGTTGGCCTGACGGCGGGCCCCAAGACCGGCCGCATCGTCGCCGCCCTGATCGACGGCCAGCCGCCCAATATCGACCTGACGCCCTACGACGCCAACCGGTTCTGAGCGGGCCGGGCGCTACCGCCCGGCCATGAGCTGCACCATCGTCGCCTGCGAGATGAACCCCGTCACCGGCAGGTTGCGCGAGCGCTGGAACTGCCGGATCGCCCGGCGCGTCTGGCGGGTGAAATTGCCGTCCGCCGCGCCGGGGTTGGTGCCAAGGCTGCCCAGCCGCCGCTCGATCAGCACCCGCGCGATCAGGGTCGAGGTGAACTGCCGCTCCTGTGCCCGGGCCGCCTCGATCTCGGCGGCATTCTCGCGCCGGTCGGTCAGCTCGTTCAGCCGTGCCCGTGCGGCGCTGGCGAAGGTGCTGTCGGGATAGGTGTTGAGGAACGCGCTGTAGCTCTCGGCATTGTCGGCATTGCGCGCCGCATCCCACGCCTCGCGCTCCTCGCGCTCCGCCTCCTCGCGCTTCACCGCCTCGATCTCGTCCAGCCGGCCCTGCGCCTCGTCGGCGAAAAGCCCGTCGGGATAGCGGTCGAGATAGGCGCGCAGGCCCTCCTCGCCGCCGGCCTCGCCGGTTTCCTGCCAATAGGCGCGGTCGCGGCGCTCCTCTTCCTCGCGGCGCTGGCGGGCTTCCTCTTCCTGCCGCCGCGCCTCGGCCTGGGCCTGGTCGCGCAGCCGCAGAAGCTGGTTGCCGGTCAGGTAGCCGGTCTCGCCGAACCCGTTCTCACCCTGCCAGTCGCCGATCGCGGCGCGGCTGCCGGGTCCGAAGATCCCGTCGATCCCTTTGGGGTCGAACCCGATCAGGGAAAGGTTCCGCTGGATCTCGCGCCGGTCCTCCCGTGACAGGCCCAGCCCCTCCTCGATCGACTTCGCCTCGCGCTCGGGCTCGTCGGTGAGATAGGCGATCCGCTCCTCGGCCTCGGCCACGTGGGCGCCCTGGGGAAACTCGCCCAGGTAGGTCCGGTAGGCCGCGATCGTGTCGAAGGTCTGCACCGCCTGCCAGAACCCGGCCTCCACCGCCTCCGCCGAGGGCGGCATCGTCGCCGGCCCCATCAGCCCGGCATCGCGGGCCAGGTTGCCTTCCACCCGCACGCCATCCGGCGCGGTCTCGGCCAGCTCGGCAAACGACACCCCCTCCAGCAGCACCGACCCGGCCAGCATGTCGGCCAGCACTGGCGAGCGTCCGGTGATATAGGTCACGCCCTCGGCCATCCGGAAGGCGCGCGGCCGCGGGCTGAGCCCCGGCGCCAGCCCCTCGGGCGACATCCCCGGCGCCACCATGATCACGGTCGGCAGCCCATGCTCCTCGGCAATGTCGCTCAGCGCGTTGAGCGAGATGCCCATCGCGCCCGCCATCACCCGTTTCACGTCCTGCGCGCTGTTCGACAGGATCCAGCTATCCTGCCCGTCGGTTGCAAACGGCCCCGTCGCGACGATCACCAGCCGGTCGACCCCGCCCTCGGCCAGCGCGGTCTCGACATTCACGGCCGCCAGCCGCATCGAGCGGATATCCCGGTCCGGCGGCTCGACCACCCGGAACCCGGCCTGGGTCAGCGCATCGCGGAACGCCGCCGCGCCGGCGCCGTTCTCCTCGCGAAAGTCGCTGGCCTGTCCCCGGTCACCGTAGAGAAGGGCAAGATCCTCGGCCTGCACCGCAGGCGCAACAAGGCAAAGGGCCGTCACCAGCCCGGAGCACAGTCGAAACATGCGACGACACCTCCCTGTCGTGGCTCACTCGTAGCTGCGCTGATCCTCTATGACTTTGCCGTCGTTTGGAAGGCTGCCCTTGGCGACGATCTCGATCCGCCCCTTCAGCTTGAGCGTATCGGCCACCGCCCCGGCATAGGCCTCGGGCTCTCCGCCATCGGCCTCGATCTGCACGGTCATCACGTCCATCTCGCCCTCGCGGCTGGCGATGACCCTTGCCCGCGAAATCTCGTCATGGCGCGACACCAGCGCCGCCACCTGCTCGGGGCGCACGAACATGCCCTTGATCTTGGTCGTCTGGTCGGCCCGGCCCATCCAGCCCTTGATGCGAATATTCGTGCGGCCACAGGGGCTTGCGCCCTCC
>NZ_JAVKFX010000029.1:0-2713 GCF_040223625.1 Roseovarius sp.
CCGATCAGCCGGCCCTTGGGCGACAGCATCGGGGTGAGCGAGACGCGGCCCTGTTTGGGGATGCGCCCGGCCATGATCCGGTCGAGCCAGTCGCGGGCATTGGGGCCGGTGACGAGGTACTTTCCGAAGTTGTGAACCTCGTTGATTCCAACGGCTTCGCGGACGGCCTTCACCTCGCGCTTGGTGGCCTCCCAGGCGTTGGAGCGGCGGAAGGACGGGATTTCGAAACGGGGCTCGTCGCCCTCGGCGAAGTAGTTCACCACCTCGAGACCGTATTGGTGACCCCAGACCGCGCCCATGCTGTCGAAGATGTCGTACATCGGCGTGGTGTTCATCGGGCGGGCCGCCGGAAGTTCCTCGTTCGGGTAGGAGACGGAGAACCTTTTCTGATAGTTTTCAATGACTTTCGGGAGGGTGTAGCCCTTGTTGATCCAGTCGCCGTAGCGGGCCACGTCCATCGCCGAGACGTCGCGTTCGCATTCGCCTTCGATCATCCACTGGGCCAGCATCAGGCCGACGCCGCCGCCCTGGGAGAATCCGGCCATGACGCCGCAGGCGGACCAGTAGTTGCGCAGGCCCGGGACGGGGCCGACGAGGGGGTTGCCGTCGGGGGCGAAGGTGAAGGGGCCGTGGATGACGGACTTCACCCCGGCGCGTTCGAGGGCGGGGAAGCGTTTGTAAGCGAAATCAATGGATTGCTCGATCTTGTCGAGGTTGTCGGGGAGTAGCTCGTGGCCGAAATCCCAGGACGTTCCGTCGACGGCCCAGGGCTTGCAGGGCTGTTCGTAGAAGCCGATGCAGAGGCCGCGGCCTTCTTGGCGGAGGTAGCTTTCGCCGGCGGGGTCCATGACGTGGGGGTGTTCGCCGCCGGCGGCGATGATCTCGGCGATCTCGGGGACTTCCTCGGTCACGACATACTGGTGTTCCATGGGGTGGAGCGGCAGGTAAACCCCTGACATCGCTGCAACTTCCCGGGCCCAGAGGCCGCCGGCATTGACCACGTGCTCGACCTCGATGGTGCCTTTTTCCGTGACGATTTGCCACGTGCCGCCGGGTTTCTGCTTTGTTTCCAGCACCTTGCAATGGGTCTCGATCGTCGCGCCGGCCATGCGGGCGGCCTTGGCGTAGGCGTGGGTTGTGCCGGACGGATCGAGGTGGCCGTCGAGCGGATCGTAGAGGGCGCCGAGGATGCCGTCGGTGTTGGTGACGGGGGCGATCTTGCGGATTTCTTCCGGCCCGACGATCTCGGTTTCGAGGCCCATGTAGCGGTGTTTCGCGCGCTCGGCGAGGAGCATGTCGAAGCGGTCGCGGTTGTCGGCGAGGGTGACGCCGCCCACGTGATGCAGCCCGCAGGAGAGGCCGGTGATTTCCTCCAACTCCTTGTAAAGCTTGATGGTATAGCCCTGAAGGGCGGCCATGTTGGTGTCGCCGTTGAGGGTGTGAAAGCCGCCGGCGGCGTGCCAGGTGGAGCCGGAGGTGAGCTCGGACCGCTCGACCAGCATGACATCGGACCACCCCAGCTTAGTGAGGTGGTAGAGAACGCTGCAGCCGACGACTCCGCCGCCGATAATCGCCACGCGGGTGGTGGTTTTCATGTGTGACTCCCTGCTTTTCCGGTGGCCCTACACTGTCGTCTGTCGCGGATCGGGCATGTCCGTTTGCGACAGTTGATGTCGGTAACCGATTCGAAGGTTAACGGCCATATTCTGCAGGGAAACCGACGTCGGTATCACGTCGGTATTACGTCGGTATCGCGTCGGTATCGGGTCGGTGGAGGCGGAGTGTTAATGTGGCGCGCGATGGGGGGGAGGGGCGAGATGTTGTTTCGGGCGCAACGGGGGGTGGGGGTGTGGTATGGGTTGTTCGAAAGTTCGGCGTAGCTAATGGAAAGCAAAGTTCCAAAAAGCGAAGGTCTTGAGAAATGAATTTGGAAGAATGTAAGTGGAAGATCATTTCTCGCAAAGGTTGTCGTTTTAGATCTGACGGGGTAATAATTGCTGATATTGTGTGGATAGCGGAATTTTAATCTACATGTCGTAGTTGCCGCAAAACTAGTGAATTGGGGATTCACAATGGAAAAGTTTGATCTCAGCAGCACCTATGAGAAGTTGAACCAGCTTCAGGAAACCAAAGTGGCAACAGCAACCGCTCTGCCATTTGGCCTCCTCAATCGTCGCACCAATAAGACAACGAAGTTGCTCGCAAACTCCGGCGAAACGCAGCCTATGGATGGCGCGAATAGGTGGTTCGAATATGAGTTTTCTGAGCCAGTCTTCTTGTGTGAAGTTGAAATTACGATGGAGAATTATGCTTCATATGACACATTCGTCATACGATGGGTTTCGCCACAGGGCGGAGAAAACATTCAAGAAATTTCAAGAAGTTCGGATACCGTTTGTCGTGCAACCATCAATCAGATGGTCCGTTCGATTTCTTTTAAGCCACCTAAGAAATGGTTTACTAACACGAGGATAAATTCTGTTTCCTTGATGAGACCTCAGCGAAACTTTGAGGATTCTTCTGTTTCCGTCGAAGTGGTATGATTGGCCATGAGACAGAGCTTCACAACCCAACCCGCCCTTTTCGCCTCCCATGAGCTTTTCGAGCATCCCGCGCTTGGGGCGCTGGACGCGGTGGAGGAGGTGATCGACTGGTCCCGGATCGAGGCGCTGTTGCCGCGGGGCGAGGAGCGGCGGCAGACGGGGCGGCCGGG
>NZ_JAVKFX010000030.1:0-102211 GCF_040223625.1 Roseovarius sp.
CCGGGGTGAACGATCCACTGGTGGACCTGTTGTTGCGCCAGCAGCAGTGCAGGGTAGCTATGATCGGACAGGATAACCGCTGAAGGCATCTAAGCGGGAAGCCCCCCTCAAAACAAGGTATCCCTGAGGACCGTGGTAGACGACCACGTCGATAGGCCGGAGATGTAAGCGCGGCAACGCGTTCAGTTGACCGGTACTAATTGTCCGATAGGCTTGATTTGATCCAGTAAAAGCCAGACTTTGGCTGGACCAAAAGCATACACCGAAGTGTACTGACTTGGAATTCAAGGGTTTTTCTTGGTTTGGTGGTCATAGCAAGAGCAAAACACCCGGTCCCATCCCGAACCCGGCCGTTAAGTGCCTTAGCGCCGATGGTACTGCGTCTCAAGACGTGGGAGAGTAGGTCGCCGCCAAACCTAGTAAGACCCTTGATTGGTATCTCTCTGACGATGCCGCCTCTCATTCCAGACAATTCGAGGCGGTCCAACGCAATGGCGCGGGATGGAGCAGTCTGGTAGCTCGTCAGGCTCATAACCTGAAGGTCGCAGGTTCAAATCCTGCTCCCGCAACCAATAATTCCTGCTGTGGCAGGCTTAACAAAACCCCGGTCTCCGAAAAGAGGTCGGGGTTTTGTCTTGCCGCCCGTAGATCGCAGCAAAGTGCTGCGCAGGGCCATGGCCAGATCTCCGGTGTCGGGAATGAGTGAGACCTTCTCCACTAGCGCCCGGAACGTTTCGGCCGTCGCCATGATCGGAGCCGGTTCGGTGCCTCCATCACCAAGCAAGAGGATGGGCTGACGCTCGACGATGACGGCTTTGCAGATCGGCTTCGCGGTTGGCTACAGACACTCAGAAAATGAACGCGTTGGTTGCCGAACTGCCGGGCTTCGTTGAAGAGGCCGCAGCCCATCTCGGATCAAGCATTCAGCAAGGACTGCGAAGAAAATTCCCAAGAGCTTCCAGCATTCCGTCCCAGCCGGACCGATGCCCGGCCACGTCATCCTGGCCATCGAAGTAGAGCCCCTGTTCGATCAGCTTCATCCTGGTCCCCCCTTTCGTCGCCTCGAAGGTGATGGCGACCGTTCCCGCGAAGGTGAGCCGGTTGCCGCACGTCAGTGTTGTTGTATAAACGATCCGCAGTCCGGGTTCGATTTGCAAGTAGCGGTTTTCGTTGATGTAGGTCGAACCGCCCTTGGGGCCGAAGCGACAAATGTCGGTTTCGCCAACCGTGAAGCGGAATTGATCGAAGGTCAGGTCCCAGCCTTCTCCCGGATCCCCCCATTTCCGCTGCGCTTCCTCGCTCGACCAGGCCGAGAAAACGTCTGCAACCGGCTGATCATACTTCCTTGTCAGCTCAACCGTGCCCTCTTCGATGCTCATGTCAGTGTCCTTTCGAGATGTTGTTTCTGAAGTGGAGCGAGAATGGGCTTGATCAGCTTAGAAGATTAGCGGCAGACTCGACGGTATCGGGGCATTTGTGCCAAGGTTGGCACATGCCGATACGCCCGTGTCCCCCAGAGCCGCTTCGCGTTTCTATCCTGTGCCTGCCGGAAAGCGGGACGATGGCCGCGTTCGGCCTGCATGAAGTCCTCGCTGACACCGGCACAAACGAGAAGGCGCTGTCCCGCCCAATCCACCCGACGCTCGTGGCGCGCGGCACCGGGTCGTTCCGCTCCAGCACCGGTTTGCAGGTCACACCCGAGGGAGATCTGAACGGGACCTGTGCAGACGTCATCGTCGTCTGCGATATCCACCTGAACCGGGACGATGTGCTCGACCGTCGATGGCTCGAGGAGATCGCGTGGGTGCGCCGCCACGTCGACCACGGCTCGCTCATCTGCTCAACGTGCAGCGGAGCCGTGCTATTGGCGGAAGCGGGCCTCCTAGATGGTGCAGAAGCCGCGTCCCACTGGACCATGGCCGACCTGTTCCGCGACCGCTATCCCAGTGTCAAGTTCCGGTCTGAACGGATTCTCTGTGACAGCGGGCGCAACGGCCAACTGATCACAACGGGCGGCGCGTCCTCCTGGCAGGACCTCGCGCTGTATTTGATCGGGCGTTTCTGCGGCCCGGAAGAAGCTGCTCGAGTCGCACGCCTGTTTCTGCTCGGCGACAGGGGCTATGGGCAATTGCCCTTCGCCTCCATGGCACGGCCACGCCAACACAGTGATGCAGTCATATCCAAGATCCAGGAATGGCTTGTCGACCATTATGACACCCCGGCGCCCGTCACTGTCATGGTCCACCGCTCAGGTCTGTCGGAACGTAGCTTCAAGCGCCGCTTTTCCGCTGCCACCGGATATACGCCTGTCGAGTACGTACAGGCCCTCCGGATCGAGGAGGCCAAGCAGATGCTCGAAACCGATGATATGGCCATCGAAGAGATTTCGGCCGCCGTGGGTTACGAGGATCCGACGTTCTTCCGCAGGCTGTTCAAGCGCCGTGCCGGTGTTACCCCGGCTCAGTACCGCCAGCGCAACCGCATTCGTGGCCTGGACTGATGGCCGTTTTGCCCCGAAAGCGATGAATCTGCCTCTGATCTGCCGTGCCCGGATTTGCGACTGTCGAGACGCGATGAGTCACAACATCCAGCAAACAAAGGCGACCAGCCATGGACTTCTAATACACCCCGACCAGCTGCTCTCAGGCAACTCACATCATGCTCAGGGAAGCAAAAGCTGAATTTCCACGCGCATCAGGTCAACATCCTTGAACGCACGCTCGAGGACGGCACCGATTATACGCAGATCAACCCGAACGGCTATGTACCGGCATTGAGGCTCGACGACGGCATGCTGCTGACCGAAAACGTCGCGATCCTCGATTGGATCGCTGGTCAATCAGCCGTGCTCCTTCCAGAAGGAAAGCTGGGACGTACCCGCCACCTGCAGACGCTCGCCTTCATCTCGACGGAGATTCACAAGCCGTTCATCCCGCTTTTCTTTCTGGAGGACGAAGAGGAACAAGCCCGACTGCGCGAGACATTGGTGCCGCGGTTTCGGTGGATCGGTTCAAGGCTCGATGGTGAGACCCTTTTCGGCGCACGGTTCACAGGTGCGGATGCCTTTCTCTACGTCATGCTCCGCTGGGCTGCGATGATCGGACTTGAGACCCCGGATGCGTTCAAGGCCTTCGTGGAAAAGGTCGAAAGCCGTGAGACAGTTCGGACCGTGCTTGCGACCGAAGGCTTGAAGCCGCTGCGCAGTGAAATGTGACTGTGTCTGTTCTCAAGCCGGTGTCATACCGCCTGACCTGCTCCCGCAACCAATCAAAGCGAACAAGCCGCACCCGAAAGGGCGCGGCTTTTTTTGTTTGATTAAGCCAACTTGTCTCAGAGCTCGCCGGTACGTGGATGGTGGCTTTTTCGCGCGTAATGTCCACCGGCACGACAGGCGATCTTCAGCCCGGCGATGCGATGTCATGGGCGCTCGTGCGGTGGCTTTCTTCCAGAGGCCTGGGCGCTTCTCGGCCCCTATCACTTTCAGAGTGCCGGTCCACCATCCGCGACACGGCTGTCTCGATCGTTGTCTTGCCGCGCCATTGGATGTTCCGGTTGTCCCGGACGAACAAGCCGTTGGCGATCCCCTCGTACATCCCGATCAGGGAATCGGCCACTTCCGCCGGCACGCCCGCTTCGGCCAGGGCCGCAGCGCGCGCGCTGGCGGGAACAAACTGGGGTGTGACCGTGCGCCCGAGTTGCGCCGAGAAGGCATCGGCGATATCGGCTGCGCTCCAGTCCGCAAGGCCGGATAGTTCGATAATGCGCCGGCCGCTCCAGTCGCTGCAAAGAAGCTCGGCCGCGGCGTCGCCCACGTCGATGGTGCTGGCCATCGCGATTTTCTGATCCGGTCTGATGAAGGTCGGAAGCAGGTCTTGCCGAACCGGTACGATGACCTCTTCCCAGGTCTCGATGAAGTATGCCGACCGCAGAAAGGCAATCGAGGGCGCGGATGATCCGTCCAGGGCCTGCTCGAACCGGTTGAGGGTCGCGATCACCCCGGTTCCGGACTCGAATTGAGCGCCGATCGAGGACAGGGCCACGGCTTTGGACAGGGTTGCTGTTCGCAGCGCGACCACGAGAGCGGCCGCAACCTTCGCGGTGCTCTGGAAGGGATCGCCGGCCACGGGGGGCGGGTTGAGGAAGAACGCCGAATCCGCGCCTTCGAGTGCAGCCGAAATGCTGGCGCTGCTCTCGAGGTCGCCGACAGCCACCTCGGCACCGCGCGAGGCCCAGACCTCGCCCTGTGCCTCCCGCCGCACGACGACCCTTACGGCCTCGCCCCTTGCCAGAAGCGCCCGCGCGACTTCTCCGCCCGTGCGCCCTCCTGCTCCGAATACCACGTGCATGACCGGCTCCTTTCATGATGCCAAGAAATCCTGTCAGTAGGCGTAATTGAATCCGTGCCATGCGTCTAATGCATGTGCTATATAGTCACCATGCACGAACTGGAATTGCGTAACGTCGACCTGAATCTGCTGGTGATGCTTGGCGTGCTCCTCGAGGAAAGGAGCGTCACCAGGGCAGCCGGGCGTCTGAACATGAGCCAACCAGCGGTAAGCCGCGCGCTTGGCAGGTTGCGCATGGCTTTTGCCGATCCCCTGCTCGTGGAGGACCGCGGAGGCTATTGCCTGAGCGCCCGCGCCGAAGACATTCAGCCCCGTTTGAAGCGATTGCTCGCAGATGCCGGCGATCTGATGAGCGCCAGAGAGTTCGTCCCGGCTGACGCGGTTGGCACCATTCGTCTTCTGATGCCTGACCTCGAGGCCACCACTTTGGCGCCTTCCCTCCTGGCCAGGCTGCAAGCCGAGGCGCCGGCGCTTGACCTGGAAATCCATCCGCTTGCGGGGCCCGTCTTCGAGGCACTCGGCAGCGACACCGCCGACGCCCTGATCGGTGTCATCGGCGATGCACCTTCGGGCATCCACGCACGCGCTCTCTATGACGATCGTTACGTCACCCTGATGCGCAGGGATCACCCGGCGAGGGGCCTGGACCTCACGCTTGAGCGCTATCTCGACCTAGGCCACATCGCCGTCAGCGTTGCGGGGACGGGCCGGTCGGCGGTTGACGAAGCCCTCGCCGAGCTTGGGCAAACCAGACGGGTTCAGGTTCGTGTCCCGAGTTTCCTGGCCGCCTTGGAAATTGCAGCCAGGTCCGATCTGCTGTTGACCATTCCATCCAGCCTGGCGCGAACAGAGGCCGCGCGCGACCGACTTGACGCGCGTCCACCGCCCCTGCCCCTGGCTGGTTTCACCATGAGACTTTTGTGGCATGCGCGGCATCAGGAGAGTCCACGGCACATCTGGTTGCGGAACATGATTGTTGAGGTGGCCAAGGAAAAGCGTTGATCCGGTCGGCTCGGTCGTGGTCGGGTTCGCGCTTTGCCCGGTAGGCAGGCTTTAGCTGTGGTTCGCCCTGGGATCGATCTCGCCGGCGTAGAGCCCGGCCAGCAGCGCACGAAACCCTGCGACGGCCTTGCGGGAAGTCTCTTCGGGTGTGTCGGAACTGGCAATCCAGGTTGCGGCATGAATGCTGGCGCCGTTGATGAGGCGCGCGGCCGCCTCGGGATCCACATCCGCCAGCCGCCCCTCGGCCTTGAGGGCCTCGAGCTTGTTCTTCAGATCCATGACACAGCAATTCGTGTCCGGCCATTGGGAGATATCGCCCAGCACCGCCGGACCGTCGAGGAACATGATGCGTTGGATCTCCGGCTCAAGCGCCATTTCGATGTACGCGATCCAGTTGTCGACGACGGCCTGCCAAAGGGACGGCGCGCGCGCGGAGATCTCTGCAAGGCGCCCGGTCATCTCTGTGTCGATCTGCTTGACCACGGCTTGGAACAGGCCCTTCTTGTCGCCGAAATGGTGATACAGCGCGCCGCGGGTCAGGCCCGCCGCGGCGGTGAAATCGTCCATCGAGGCGTCGGCGTAGCCAACCGTGCCGAACGCGTGCCGCGCGGCCGCGATCAGCTTGGCACGGGTCTCGGCGATCATTTCCTTGCGGGGTTTTCGCAATCGTTTCTCCTCAGCTCGCATACGCCATGTATGTATATTGACATACGCGGCGTATGCGATTAACTCCATTGGCATACACTTCGTATGTAAAATGTGTTTCGGCACGAATCAAGGAGTTATCGGATGTCCAATCCCTATGCGGTCATCTTTCGTGTTCCCGGTACCAAGGGGTTCTCGGCAGCCGGGTTCGTTGCGCGGCTGCCGATCGCCATGGCGCCGATCGGCATCGTGGCGATGCTCTCGCAGACCCATGGCGAATACTGGTTGGCCGGTGCGGTGGCAGCGGTTTTCGCACTGACCAACGCGCTCGTGTCGCCGCAGATATCGCGGTTTGTCGACCGGTTCGGGCAGTTGAGGATCGTCGCCCCGGCCACCATCATTTCGGCCGCGGCGTTCCTGGCCCTTATAGCCGCAACGCATTTTGGATGGCCGAACTGGGCCTTGTTCGTCTCGGCCTTCCTCGCCGCCGCGATGCCGAGCATGTCAGCCATGGTGCGCGCACGGTGGAGCGTGATTTTCCGAGATCGGCCGGAGCTCAATACCGCCTTCGCCTTTGAATCCGCCGCCGACGAGCTGATCTACATCGCCGGCGCGTCGCTGTCGGTCGGGCTGTCGGTCTCGTTCTTTCCGGAGGCCGGCATTCTTGCCAGCACGATCCTTCTATCCGTGGGGAGCGCTGCCTTTCTGTTGCAACGGGGGACCGAGCCCAAGGTGGTCGAATGGACGGGCGAGGAGCGGGCGCAGGGGTCGGCCATCCTGTTGCGGCCCGTGCAGATCGTCACGCTGACCCTGATCTTCGTCGGGGCCATCTTCGCCACGGCCGAGGTCAGTGCGGTGGCAATCACGGAAGCGCTCGGGAAACCGGATGCGGCAAGCCTTGTGATCGGTGTCTATGCGGTGGGCTCGTTCGTGCTTGGCCTCGTGCTTGGCGCCCTCAATCCGCAGATGCCGCTTCAACGCCAATTGCTGATCGCGGTCGGGGTTCTCGCCGCGACGGCGGTTCCGCTGCTCTTCGCCAGCGGTTCTGTGGCCGTGCTTGCCTTCGCCGTGTTCGTCAGCGGCATCGCGGTCTCTCCCACGTTCATCACGGCGTTCGGCCTAGTCGAACGCCGGGTTCCCGCCTCGATGTTGACCGAGGGCGTGACTTGGGTGATGACCGGGATCGGCATCGGTATGGCCCTTGGGGCATTCGTCGCCGGCTGGGTGGTCGACAATTACGGACCCGAGAACGGGTTCTGGGTGTCGGTTGCATCGGGCGTGGCGGCGTTCCTGACGGTGGCCCTGGGGCAGAGGAGCCTGTCGGTCAAGTGTGCCTGCCCATCTGACGATCCCAAACTGCAGCCGGCGGTGTAAAGTCGCAAAAACACCCCTCGCGACCCGCCAGCCGTGGCCCGGCCGCGAGGGTGAACCGCCGAGCATAATCCCGCCGGTCGAAACAGGACATACCGTTTCGACCAGATTATGGGATGGTCGGATTCGGTCTATATCGGTGGGGGATTCGGGCTTGACCTGCGTCCTTCATCATTTCCCCATTTATGAGGCCCCAATGAAAATTCTCTACGAAACCCGCGCCACGGCGACCGGAGGTCGTACGGGCACCACCGCCGTCGATGACGGATCGCTCAACCTGTCGCTTTCGACGCCCAAGGCACTTGGCGGCGCAGGCGGTGACGGCACCAATCCCGAGCAGCTCTTCGCCAGCGGCTACGCGGCCTGTTTCCTCAGTGCGCTCCACTTCGTCGCCGGCAAGCACAAGCAGAAGCTTTCCGACGAAAGCCGCGTCTCGGCCACTGTCGGCATCGGCCCGCGCGACGAGGGCGCCGGCTTTGCGCTGGACGTGGCTCTTTCCATTCATCTTCCCGGCCTGGAAAAGGACCTCGCCTCGAAACTTGTCGAGGAGGCGCATGCCGCCTGTCCCTACTCGCACCTTGCCCGGGAAGGGACGGATGTCCGGCTGACGCTGGATTGACCAAATTGGCGGCGTGCCTTCGGTTCACGCGATATCGTCACCATGCACGCTGCGCCTGAGGCCGGCCCGGTCACCGCTGCCGCGATGACCGGGCCAGTTCGCGGGCAAGATCGACGAAGACCTTGAACGCTGCGGGCGGATTGCGGCGGCTGGGGTAGTAGAGGCACAGCGGCGACAGCGCCGGCGTATACTCTTCGAGCAGCCGGACGAGGCGGCCGGCCTCGATATCCTCGAGCACGTCGGATTCCATGAAATAGCCGATTCCGACGGCCTCGCGCACCGCCATGCGCGCAAGGCTGGATTCGTCCAGGGTGATCGGGCCGTCGACGTCGACCTGCACGGGCTGCCCCTCGGATTCGAACTTCCAGCGGAACAGCGCCCCGTTGGGCAGCCGGACACGAATGCAGGCATGCGCAGCTAGGTCGGTGGGGACGCGCGGCCTGTCACGGTTCTCGAAATAGGCGGGAGAGGCGACAACCGCGTGGCGCCTTGCAGGCCCCAGCGGGATCGCGATCATGTCGCTGGGAACCAGCGCTTCGCTCCGTATTCCGAAATCGAACCCGTCGGCCACGACATCGACCAGGTTGCCCTCGGTCACCACGTCGATCCGGACATTCGGGAAACGCCGGAGATATTCGAGGATGAGCGGCGACAGGATCTCTCGCCCCGCGGTGGCGAAGGTATTGATGCGCAACTCGCCGGAGGGCGTCTCCTGCTCCGACCGCACGGTGTCGAGCGCGCTGTGTATGTCCATCAGCGCGGGGCTGACCTGATCCACGAAGCGTTGCCCCGCGCCCGTCAGGGAAACGCTGCGCGTCGTCCGGTTGAAAAGGCGCACCCCCAACTGACCTTCCAGCTTGGCAATCGCGTTGCTGAGCGCGCTTGTCGACATTCCGACATCTAGCGCCGCCGCGCGAAACGTGCCCCTGCGGGCGACGGCCAGCACCGCGTCGAACTCGGTGAGTTTGTGGTTTCTCATTGTCCCGAAAACCGTAATTCCGCATCTAGATTTATCCTCGTTATCTGGACGCAGTCAAAGCCCTAAATTGCCGTCAGACAGCAACGGAGTTGAAAAGATGCAGTACTATCAGGTTTTCATCAGTGCCGAGCAGACGGTACAAGCCTATCGGATTCTCGATCAGCTCATCGCCCGGCAGCTCGTGTTCGGCGGCCCTGTGGTCGGTGGACCGGCCAAGTTCCTCTGGAACTTCAAGGAAAGCGATGTGCCGGAAAGCATGAGGCAGCACAAGCTCCTCACGCTCGAGCAGGACTACAACTACATCATCACCTACACGCGCGAGGATCTCAAGGAAGAGCTCGTCGAAGTGGCGGAAGCCGCGTCGCTCGAAGAGGTCTGCATGATCTCCTTCCTGCCGATGGAGCCCAACAGGTCGCTTCGCATACTTCTCGATGCCTCGTTCGAGGATCGCGAAAAAGGCCTGCAGCCCGAACCCGTCGATGCGGTCGCCGCCCTGACCTTCGTGCCCAAGGCGCAAATCTCATCCAGAACCAAAAGCTCGGACGGTGCCGTCGGCACCCGCCGTTGAAATCGCAACCCTGACAAGGAGAATGACCATGTCCATCGAACTCCCCGACGTGATCGCCGCCTATTTCTCGGCGGACAAGAAAGGCAACTCGCAGGCGATCTCGGAATGCTTCACCGAGGACGCGACCGTTACCGACGAGGGCAACACCTATACCGGCCGCGATGCCATCCGGCAGTGGATGGCGAACGCTTCGACCCAATACACCTATACGGTCGAGCCGTTCGACCTGTCTAAGGATGACAAGCGCACGGTCGTCACCAGCCATCTCGTCGGCAACTTCCCCGGAAGCCCGGTGGACCTGCGGTACTTCTTCGTCCTCAAGGGCGACAAGATCGCAGAGCTGGAAATCGTCCCATGACACCGTTTCTGACGCTCGAGGGCAAACGGGCCCTCATCACCTCCGGCACCCGCGGTGCCGGACGGGCGACCGTGGCCTTGTTCCGGGAACTCGGGGCGCATGTGCTCACGACGGCCCGGACGCGGCCGCCGAACATAGACGACCGGCATTTCGTCGCGGCGGACCTGACGACGGCCGAAGGCTGTGCCACGCTGAGCGATGCCGTGCGAGAGCGGCTTGGAGGGGTCGATGTCATCGTCCACATGCTGGGCGGGTCGTCGGCCCCGGCGGGCGGCTTTGCCGCCCTGGATGACGGGGAATGGAAAAAGGAGCTCGACCTGAACCTGATGGCTGCCGTGAGGCTGGACCGGGCGCTTGTGCCCGAGATGGTGGCCCGGGGCTCCGGCGTGGTGATCCATGTCACGTCGATCCAGAGGGAGCTGCCCCTGCCAGAGGCCACCACGGCCTATGCCGCGGCCAAGGCGGCCTTGTCCACTTATAGCAAGAGCCTGTCGAAACAGGTCTCCCCCAGCGGCGTGCGGGTCGTGCGGGTCTCGCCCGGCTGGATCGAGACGGAATCCTCGATCGAACTGGCGAAACGCCTGGCTGCGGAACATGGCGTCAGTGTCGAAGACGGCAAACAGATGATCATGCAGTCGCTGGGCGGTGTGCCGATCGGACGGCCATCGAAGCCGGACGAGATCGCGAGCCTCGTTGCCTTTCTCGCGTCCGACCGGGCGGGCAGCATCACCGGCACAGAGTACGTGATCGACGGCGGCACCGTGCCCACGGCGTGAGGCCCTTTCCGGCCTTCGCTACTTGTTCAGAAGGCTGGAGCGGAGGTCGAGCTTGCCCTTGTCCTTGGACGAGAAATCGAGCCGACCTTCGATGCCGCGCAGGTGACTGTCCATCAGCGTGGCGGCCTCCGCCCCCTTGCCCTCGAGGATCAGTTCGGTCAGCCGCGTATGCTCTTCCAGCTCGGCCTCGTCGGGGTTCTTCGCCTCGTACACCGCGATGATCAGCGAGGAGCGGGCGATCAGTTCACGGACGAAATGCGCCATGATCGGGCTGTCGGCCTGATCGGCAAGGACCTGGTGATACTTGCCGCAGCGCTTGATGACCTGCACCACGTCGCCCGCGGCGCGAGCATGGTTCTCGTGCTGCAGGTGGGCATGCATCGCCTCGCGAATCGTGTCGCTCGCATTCCGGGCCGCCCGCTCGGCAAGATGGCATTCGATCACCCGGCGGGCGCGGAAGACCTCGCGCGCCTCCTCGACCGAGGGCTGGGCGACAAAAGCACCCCGGTTGGCGACAAGGTCGACCACGTGGTCGGCAGAAAGACGCGACAGGACCGCCCGCATCCGGGTTCGTCCGATGCCGAAGATCTCGCACAGCTCGTCTTCCTTCAGATGGGTCCCGGGGGCGAGGTTGTGATCAACGATCGCGTCGAAAATCCTGTTGTAAATCTGATCGCTATCGACGGTTTCGCCGCCGACGGACGCTGTGGAAAGGGTCGATGTCTTGTTCATTCATGCCTCTCTTCCGGCGTCGGTCCTGAACGGGGCAGCAAAGCCGTACCTCCCGCGATCCATACGGTCCATCAATAGGGCACAACATAACGTATACAACGCTTGTATAAAAGCCTTTGAAAGATTGTGTACGATTTTATTTTACTTTTGTACACAATTATGGAATCCTCCTGACATTGGCCCCGGTGTATCCATTCCACTCTGCCGGGGCGCACCGCCTGAAACCGCGCCTGAAGAAGCGCAGAGGGGCATCGACAAACCAACGGGAGTTAGAGATGAACTTCAGACTTTTCACCGGAACCGCGATCGCGGCCCTGGGCCTCAGCCTGGGCCTTGCATCGGCAAACACGCTGCGCATGGCCGATTCCACCGACATCGCCGCGATGGACCCGCACTCGATGACGGAAAGCAACACGATCGGCTTTCTGAACCACGTCTACGAGGGGCTGGTGCGGTATAACGAGAACCTCGAGGTCGAGCCCGCGCTGGCCGTCTCCTGGGAATTCGTCGAGCCGACGCGCCTGCGCTTCAAGCTGCGTGATGGTGTGACCTTCCACAACGGCAACGCCTTCACGGCGGACGATGTCGTCGCCTCGCTGGAGCGCGCAAGCCACGATACCTCGCCAGTCAAGAGCAACCTGCCGGGGCTTGAGAGTGCCGAGAAGGTCGATGACCTGACGGTCGACCTGATCCTCAAGGGGCCCGACCCGATCGTGCTGAACTACCTCACCAACATCCTCATTCTCGACAAGGAGTGGATGGCAGAGCACGACGCCCTGCTGCCCGCCGACATGCGCCGGGGCAAGGAAAATTACGCGGTCGCCAATTCTAACGGTACCGGCCCTTTCATCCTCGAAAGCCGGCAGCCCGATGCGCGCACGGTTCTGACCGTGAACGAGGGCTGGTGGGACGAACCGCAGCACAATCTCACGCGGATCGAGTTCAGCCCCATCGGCTCGGACGCCACGCGGATCGCCGCGCTGCTGTCGGGCGAGCTTGATTTCATCACGCCGGCGCCGCTTCAGGATATCGAGCGGATCAACCGGGCAGACGGTGTTTCGGTGATCGAAACTCCTAGCCTTCGGACGATCATGCTGGGCCTGAACTATGCCGACACGCTGCACAATTCGAACCTCACCGATGATAATCCGCTGAAGAAGCAGAAGGTTCGGGAGGCGATGCAGCTTGCCATCAACATGGACCTCATCCAGGACAAGATCATGCGGGGCCGGTCGCGCAACGCCGCGCTGCTCGTGGCGCCGCAGGTGCCCGGCTTTGACGAGGCACTCGATACCCGTCCCGCGGCGGATGCCGAGGCTGCCAAGGGCATGCTGGAGGAAGCAGGCTATCCCGACGGCTTCGAAGTCGGGCTGGATTGCCCGAATGACCGCTATGTCAACGACGAGGAACTCTGTCAGGCTATCACCGCCATGTGGGCGCGGATCGGCATCAAGGCGCAGCTGACGGCACAGACCAGTTCGAAGCATTTCGAGAAGGTGCTGGCCGGCGGGGCAGACATCTACATGGTGGGCTGGGCGACGCTGCCGATGCTGGACAGCTACAGCGTTTTGTCGGCACTGCTGCACACGCCGGGCGACCGTATGGGGGCATGGAACCCCGGCGGCTACTCCAACCCCGAGATCGACGCGCTGACCACAAAGATCGCGACCGAGCTCGACGAGGAAAAACGCACGCAGATGATGAAGGACGCGCTCAAGATCGCGCGCGACGAGGTCGCCATCATCCCGCTGCACCAGCAGCCGCTGGCCTGGGCCGTACGCGACGGGGTCAACCTGAGCGTCACCGCGGATAACAAACCGCGCCTCTGGTACGCCACCATCGAGTAAGGTGGGTCACGGCCCGGCCCGCGCGGCGCCTCTCCCCGTCGCGCGGGCCGCAGGCCGCAACCGATGCGACCGTGTAACCCCAACTTCCGGAGTCCGTTCCCATGACAGCCTTCATCCTCCGGCGTCTGATCCAATCCGTCCTGGTCATGCTGGCCGTGGCGCTGATCGCCTTCACCATGTTCCGATTCGTCGGCGACCCGGTGAACAGCATGCTGCCCGAGAACGCCTCGGCGGAAGAGCGACATGATCTGCGCGAACAGCTTGGCCTCAACGCCCCCGTCACCACCCAGTTCGCGCGCTTCGTCACCGGCGCGGCACAGGGCGAATTCGGGATCTCCTACCGCAACAAGCGCCCGGTCAGTGACCTGATCGCCGAGCGCCTTCCGGCGACGCTGGAACTGGTGCTGGCCGCCGCGATCTTCGCGCTGGCGATGGGCGTGCCGATGGGCATCTACACGGCGCTGCACAGGAAGGGATTTCTCAGCAATTCCATGCAGATCCTGTCGCTGGTCGGCATATCGGTGCCCACCTTCGTGACCGGTATACTGCTGATCCTCGTCTTCTCGGTCTGGCTGAACTGGCTGCCCTCCTTCGGGCGCGGCGACGTGGTCGATATCGGCTGGTGGTCGACCGGGCTTCTGACGGTGAGCGGGCTGAAATCGCTGGTCCTGCCGGCAATCATGCTGGGCCTCTTCCAGGTGACGCTGATCATGCGTCTGGTGCGGGCCGAGATGCTCGAGACCCTGCGCTCGGACTACGTGCGTTTCGCCCGGGCAAGGGGCCTGACCAACCGGGCGGTGCATTTCGGTCATGCCTTCCGCAACACGCTGATGCCGGTGATCACCATCGTCGGGCTGCAGCTTGGCGCGATGATCGCCTTCGCCATCATCACCGAGACGGTGTTCCAGTGGCCGGGCATGGGCCTGCTGTTCATTCAGGCCGTCAGCTTCGGCGATATTCCGGTGATGTCGGCCTATCTCGTGCTGGTCGCGCTGGTCTTCGTCGTCATCAACATGGTCGTCGACCTGCTCTATTTCGCCATCGATCCGCGCCTGTCGATCCGCGCGGGCCGCGCCTGATCCAAGGAGATCCGACCCATGGCAACCCTCATCGGAAAACACTCACGGCTCGCCGCCTTCTTCGGCAGCGACCTGTTCTACAACTTCCGCACCTCGCGGATCACCATGATCGCCTTCGTCGTGACCATCGGCATGATCCTTGCTGCCGCGCTGGCGCCCTGGATCGCGCCGCACAACCCGTTCGACGTCTCGACGCTCAGCCTGCTCGACAGCGAGCTGCCCCCGGCCTGGGCCGAGGGGGGCGACCCGCGGTTCCTGCTGGGCACCGACAACCAGGGGCGCGACGTGTTCTCGGCCATCCTCTACGGCTCGCGCATCTCGCTGGCGGTGGGCTTCATCAGCGTCGCGCTGGCGATGGTGCTGGGGGTCGTCGTCGGCCTTGTCAGCGGCTATTTCGGCGGGATGGTCGATGCCTTCTTCATGCGCATCGCCGACGTGATGCTGAGCTTTCCGACCATTCTGGTGGCGCTGCTGGTCAGCGGGATCGCGCGGGGCATCCTGCCGCGCGAACTGCATGACAGCGCGGCGCTGGTGGTGCTTATCTTCGCCATCACCATCACCACCTGGGTGCAATATGCCCGCACCGTGCGCGGCTCGACACTGGTCGAAAAGAACCGCGAATACGTGCTGGCCGCCCAGCTTGTGGGCCGCCGCCCGCCGGCGATCATCTTCAGCCACATCCTGCCCAACGTGATGGGGCCGGTGCTGGTGATCGCGACCATCAACCTTGCCATGGCGATCCTGATCGAGGCGACGCTGTCGTTCCTCGGCGTCGGCATGCCGCCGACCAACCCGTCGCTGGGCACGCTGATCCGCATCGGCAACGAGTACCTGTTCTCGGGTGCCTGGTGGATCGTGATCTTCCCCTCGCTGACGCTTGTGGCGCTGGTGCTGGCGGTGAATCTGCTGGGCGACTGGCTGCGCGACGCGCTCAACCCGAAACTGCGCTGAGGAGACGGACAGATGCAAACCATGACCCATTCCGCCGACCCGCTGCTGCAGGTGCGCGACCTGTCGAGTGCCTTCGACACCCGTCACGGGCCGCTGCGCGCGGTCGACAACATCACCTTCGACCTCGCGCCCGGGGAAATCCTTGGAATGGTGGGGGAATCCGGCGCCGGCAAATCGCTGACCGGCACCGCGATCACCGGCCTTCTGGAACGGCCCGGCCATATCAGCGGCGGCGAGATCCATTTCGAGGGGCAGCGCATCGACACCCTGTCGAAGGATGCGATGCGCCCGCTGCGGGGGCGCAAGATCGGCGCGATCTTCCAGGATCCGCTGACGAGCCTGAACCCGCTCTTGACCGTGGGCAAGCAACTGATCGAGACGATCCAGACGCATATGTCCATGTCGAAAGAGGCCGCCCGGAAGCGGGCCATCGACCTTCTGTCCGAGGTCGGTATTCCGGCCCCGGAACAGCGGGTGGACCACTATCCGCACCAGTTCTCGGGCGGGATGCGGCAGCGGGTGGTCATTGCGCTCGCGCTCTGTGCCGATCCGAAGCTGGTGATCGCGGACGAGCCCACCACGGCGCTCGACGTGTCGATCCAGGCGCAGATCCTCGCGCTGCTCAAGAAGATGTGCCGCGAGCACGGGGCGGCGGTAATCCTCGTCACGCATGACATGGGTGTCATCGCCGAAACCGCAGACCGGGTGGCAGTGATGTATTCCGGCCGGCTGGTCGAGATCGGGCCGGTGGAACAGGTCGTGAAGAACCCGCGTCACCCCTACACCAAGGGGTTGATGGGCTCGATCCCGGTGGTCGGTGGCGGGCTGAAACGCCTGACGCAGATCGACGGCGCGATGCCCCGGCTGACCGACCTGCCGTCGGGCTGTACCTTTCACCCCAGGTGCCCGAAAGCGACCGAGGCCTGTACCCGCGTGAAACCTTCCGCCGTGAAGGTCGATAACGGGCAGGTCGCCTGCCTTTTGTATGAAGGAGCCCAGTGATGCAGACCGTGACAACCCAGGGCACAGAGCCGCTTCTTTCCATCACTGGAATGAAGAAGCATTTTGACCTGTCGCCGCCGCTTCTGAACCGGGTGATCGAGCGCAAGCCGGTACAGCATCTGCGCGCCGTCGACGGGCTGGATATCGCCGTGCCGAAGGGCAAGACCTTCAGCCTCGTGGGGGAATCCGGTTGCGGCAAATCGACGGTGGCCAAGCTGGTGGTCGGGCTCTACGGGCCGACCGAGGGCAAGGTGATCTTCGACGGGGCCGACCTGACCGATCTGGAAGCCTCGCAGCGGGCCGAGTATCGCCGGCGCATCCAGATGATCTTTCAGGTTCCCTATGCCAGCCTCAACCCGCGCTGGCGGGTGCGGGACATCATCGCCGAGCCGCTGCGCTCGTTCGGGCTGGTGGGCTCGAAACAGGAGGAGCGTGACGAGGTCGGCCGCCTGCTCGAACTGGTCGGGCTGAACGCGCGCGATGGCGAGAAATTCCCGCATGAATTCTCGGGCGGTCAGCGGCAGCGCATCTCGATCGCGCGGGCCATCTCCTCGCGCCCCGACTTCCTTGTCTGCGACGAGCCGACTTCGGCGCTCGACGTGTCGGTGCAGGCGCAGATCCTCAACCTGATGCGCGACCTGCAGGAGGAGCTGGGTTTGACCTACCTGTTCATCAGTCATGACCTTGCCGTGGTCGATTTCATGTCGGATTACGTGGGCGTCATGTACCTGGGCCGGCTGGTCGAGGTGGGCCCGGCGGAGCAGGTCTTCCACAACCCGACGCATCCCTACACCCGCCTGCTGATGGACACGATCCCCGACATGGAGATGACACGGCGCGACCGGGCGCCGGTGGCGGGAGAGGTGCCGAACCCGATCAACCCGCCGCCGGGCTGCACCTTCCATCCGCGCTGCCCGCTGGCCAATGCCCGCTGCAAGGCCGAGCCGCCGCAATTGCGGGCGATGCCGGGCGACGCGCGGGTGTCGTGTCATGCGGCCGAGGAGGGGCGCATACCGCCGCTGGCCAAGGGGCAACAGGCGCAAAGTGACGCGCCGACGATGCAATTGCGCGCCAGCGCCGGAGGTGCCTGATGGAGGTCGATTTCACCAAGCTCGACCAGCGCGACCGCTATCGCCTGCTGTGCAGCTTCGTCGCGCCGCGCCCGATCGCCCTTGTCACCACGCTGGACGAGGACGGCACGTCGAACGCCGCACCGATGAGCTTCTTCAACGTCTTCTCGCAAGACCCGCCGCTGGTGATCCTCGGCATCCAGGTGCGCCCCGACGGCGCGCCGAAGGACACAATCACCAATATCCGCCGTAGCCGGGAATTCGTGGTGAACATGTGCGACATGGCCATCGCCCAGCAAATGGTGGATTGCGGCATCAACTTTCCGCAAGGCGTGGACGAGCTGGAGGTGACGGGCCTGTCGCTTGCCCCCTCGCGGCAGATCGAGCCCGGCTGGGTGAAAGAGGCGCCCTGCGCGATGGAATGCCGGGTGGCGCAGATCCTGGAATATCCGCGCCGGTCGATCGTGCTGGGCGAGGTCGTGCAGATGCATGTGCGCGACGAATGCCTCGACGAGAACGGGCGCTACGTGCGGCCCGACAAATATCAGCCCATCGCCCGGCTGCATGCCGACAATTACATCGTCTCGAACGACCAGTTCGAGCTGTTGCCGACCGCGGCGCTGCAAACCGCGCGCATCGCGTGACTGACTGACAGGAAGGTAATGGAATGAGTGGAACGCTGTTGTTGCAGAACGTCCGCCCGTGGGGGGCGGAGGCCACCGATATCCTGATCCGCGAGGGGCGGATTGCGAAGGTCGCACCGGGGCAAACGGCCGAGGGCGCTGATACCGAAGACGGGGCAGGGGCCATCCTTCTGCCCGGGCTGGTCGAGGCGCATACCCATCTCGACAAATCCCTCTGGGGCATGGGCTGGCGCCCGCACCAGGCCGGACCACGGCTGATCGACAAGATCGACACCGAGCGGCGGCTGAAGACCGAGTGGAACATCGACCCGCACCGTCAGTCGATGCGGCAGGCGCTTCTGTCGCTGTCGCACGGCTCGACCGCGATCCGCAGCCACGTGGATATCGACACCGAGATCGGCCTCGCCGGGTTCGAGGGGGTGGCGCAGACCCGCGAGGTGCTCAAGGGGCAGGTGGACATCGAGATCGTCGCCTTCCCGCAATCAGGCATGATGAGCCGCCCCGGCACGGCCGAGCTGATGGACACCGCGCTGGCGAACGGTGCCGACGTGGTGGGCGGGCTCGACCCTTGCGGGATCGACCGCGATCCGAAAGGTCAGCTCGATGCGGTGTTCGCGATGGCCGAGAAACATGGCAAGCCGATCGACATTCACCTGCATGAACCCGATGAGCTGGGTGCGTTCTCGATGGAGATGATCCTCGACCGGACGCGGGCGCACGGGATGCAGGGGCAGGTCACGATCAGCCACGCGTTTTGCCTTGGCATGGCCGATCGGGCGAGGGCGCACGGGCTGATGGGCCAGCTTGCCGAGGAGAAGGTCTTCATTGCCACGGTCGCCACGCCGTCGCGCCCCGTGCCGCCGGCGGCGGAGCTGCGCGAGCGGGGGATCACCCTCTGTGCCGGTTCCGACGGCATCCGCGACACGTGGGGGCCCTATGGCAATGCCGACATGCTGGAGCGTGCCATGCTGCTGGGATTGCGCAACAATTTCCGGACCGATCCGGATGTCGAGCATGCGCTCTGGTGCTGTTCCCATGGTGGGGCCGAGGTGATGGGGCTTGAAGGGTACGGCCTGAACGAGGGGTGCGTTGCCGATCTCGTGCTGGTCGAGGCCGAGGCCGTGGCGCATGCGGTCGTGGCGCACCCGCCGCGGCGGCTGGTGCTCAAGAACGGGGCGGTCGTGGCGCGCGACGGCAAGACCCTGACCGAGGCGCCGTGATGGCGGACAGGAAGACAGGCATCACCCTGATGACGGCCCGCTGGGTCGTCGGCCACGAGGACGGGCGGCACGTGCTGTTCGAGAACGGCGAAGTGGCGTTCGAGGGCGGTCGGATCAGTTTTGTCGGGCATGATTTCCCCGGCGAGGTGGCCCGGCGGATCGAGTGTGGCGAGGCGGTGCTCGGCCCCGGTTTCATCGACCTCGATGCGCTGTCGGACCTCGATACGACCGTGCTTGGCTTCGACAACCAGCCCGCGTGGAAGAAGGGGCGCGTCTGGCCCGCAAGCTACATGCGTGCCGGGCCGCGGGAGATGTACACGCCCGAGGAACTTGCGTGGCAGAAGCGCTATGCCTTTGCCCGGCTCATCCGCAACGGGATCACCACCGCGTTGCCCATTGCCTCGATCTTCTACCGCGAATGGGGCGAGACGCCGGAGGAGTTTTCCGCCGCGGCGGAGGCGGCGGAGGACTTGGGGCTGCGGGTTTATCTCGGGCCGGCCTATCGGACGGGGAACACCTTCGTCACCGATGACGGGCGGATCGATTTCCATTTCGACGAGGCGCGCGGGCTTGAAGGGCTGGAGGCGGCGCAGGCGTTCTGTGACCGGCACGAGGGGCGGGCCGGTGGGCTGATCCGGACGATGCTGGCGCCCGACCGGATCGAGACCTGTACCGAGGAGCTGCTGCGCCGGACGGCGGCCGCCGCCGACGATCTCGGCGTGCCGGTGCGGCTGCATTGCTGCCAGTCGGTCTTTGAATATGAAAGCGTTCTGCGGCTTCACGGCAAGAGCCCGGCGGAATGGTTGTCGGCGATTGGCTTCCTGTCGGAGCGGAGCATCCTGCCGCATCTCACCGTGATCTCTGGGCGCAACGGCATCACCCACGAGGCGCCGGACCTTCGGATCCTCGCCGAGTCGGGCGCGAGCCTGGCCCATTGCCCGCTGGTGATGGCGCGGGGTGGGCTGGCGCTGGACGATTTCGCCACCTATCGCGAGGCCGGCCTGACCATCGGCATGGGCACCGACACGCACCCGCCTGACATGATCCTGAACATGCAGGTCGGGCTGATGATGGGCCGGATGGCGGCCGGCCGCGCGCAGGCGGTGCGGTCTGAGGATATGTACGACGCCGCCACGCTGGGCGGGGCCAAGGCGCTGGGCCGGTCCGATCTTGGCCGGCTGGAGCCGGGGGCCTGCGCCGATATCACGGTGATCGGGCTGGACGACCCGGCGATGGGGCAGGTGATCGACCCGATCCAGACGCTGATGCTCAACGGCTCGGGCCGGGACGTGCGCACCGTGGTGATCGACGGGCGCGTGGTGATGCGCGACGGCGTGATCCCGGGGGTGGACGAGGCGGCGATGCAGGCCCGGGCGCAGGCCCAGTTCGACGGGCTGGTCCGCCAGTATCCCGACCGGACGCATGGCCACCCGCCGCTGTCCGAGATCTTTTCCTCAAGTTACCCGCTCCGGAGGGCCGCCTCATGACCGATCTGCTGATCCGCAACGTGACCGCCCTGACCGTGGATGCCGGGCGCCGGGTGATCGAGGACGCGGCGATTGCCGTTGACGGTGACCGGATCGTCCATGTCGGCCCCGATGCCGACCTGCCGGCGGAGCACGCCACGGCGGAGAAGGTGATCGACGGGCGCGGCATGGCCGCGATTCCGGGGCTGATCGACAGCCATTCCCATGCCGGGCACGGCCTCGTGCGGTCGCTCGGGGCGGGGAACACCGGCGCCTGGTTCGCTGCCTGCGAGGAGATCTATGCCCGCGGCTCGACCGTCGATTTCTGGCGCGCCGAGGCGGATCTGGCGCAGCTCGAGCGGCTGATGGCGGGGGTGACGACGAACCTGACATTGCTGGGGGGCGGGGCCGATATCTACCGCACCGACGACCCGGTTTTCGGTGATGCCCATTGTGCCGCGACCACCGCATCCGGGCTGCGCACCGTGCTGGCCGTGGGGCCGGGGCGGCCGCCCTTTCCGAAACCCTACAAGGTATTCGAGGGGGGCGAGGCGCGTGACGTTGCCTTGGGTTTCGAACGCCAGATGGAGGTGTGCGAGGACCTGATCCGCCGCCATGACGGCGTGCTCGACAGGCGCACCGGGATCGCGCTGATCATGCCGGTCTATCACGAGCACCACATGGAGGAGGCGGGCGACGCGAAGGCGATCCGCGAGATGTCGGAGACCGTGGCCGACCTGCGCGTCCGCCACGGGGTGATCTACACGCAGGATGGCCACCGCGACGGCACCATCGCGCTGGCGCAGGAGCTGGGCACGCTGGGGCCCTTTGCGCTTCTGTCGCACAGTGTCGACCTGACCGAGGCGGATTTTGCCGCGCTGCGGGAGACCGGCGCCAGCATCGTTCACAACCCGACCGCCATCATGTCGATCTATGGCCGCTGCCCGGCGCCGGAGCTGATCGACGAAGGGATCCGCGTCGTTCTGGGCTCGGATGCCGGGGCGCCGGATCGCGGGTTCGACATGTTCCGGCACATGAAACAGGCGATGCTTTACCACCGCCGCCACTTTGCCGATCCGGCATGGATGCCGCCCGGCAAGGTGCTGGAGATGGCGACGATCGACGCGGCCGAGGCGCTGGGGCTGGGCGACGAGCTGGGCTCGCTCGAGGTGGGCAAGAAGGCGGATATCGTGCTGGTCGACATGCGCAAGCCGCATCTTTACCCGGCGAACATGCCGCTGACGCGGCTCACCCATTTCGCCACCGCTTCGGATGTGGACAGCGTGGTGAGCGACGGTCGGCTGGTGATGGAGAACCGCCGGGTGCTGACGATGGAGGTCGATGCCGTGCTCGATGCGGCGCAGGCGGAGCTGATCCGCGCGCTGGAGCGGACGGGGCTTGCCTGCCTGATCGACGAGCCCGCGGGGATGTGGGGCGCGAGCCGGTTCGACCCGTCGGACGGCAACCCCTGGCAGCCCGGCGAACGGACAGGGGCGAAAGGATGAAGATCCATGTCGTGAACCCCAACACGACCGCGTCGATGACGCGGGCCATCGCCGAGGTGGCCCGGGCGACGGCGCGGCCGGGCACCGAGATCGTCGCCAGCAACCCGGCGAGGGGCCCGGCGAGCATACAGGGCTATTACGACGTGGCGGCCTGCCTGCCGGGGCTGATGGCCGAGGCCGCGCGCTATCCGGACATCGACGCGCTGGTCGTGGCCTGTTTCGACGATACCGGGGTCGACGCGCTGCGGGCGATGCTGGACGTGCCGGTGATCGGGATCGGCGAGGCCGCCTATCACGCGGCCAGCCTGATCTCGGCCCGGTTCTCGGTGGTGACGACGCTGCCGCGATCCGTTCCGGGGCTGGAGGCGAACCTGACGCGCTACGGGCTGATGGCGCGCTGTGTCTCGGTGCGGGCGAGCGACGTGCCGGTGCTGGAGGTCGAAGGCGGCGGGCGCGATGCGGAACGCCTGATCACGGGCCAGGTGAAACGGGCCATCGACGAGGACATGGCCGATTGCATCATCCTGGGCTGTGCTGGCATGTCCGAGCTGCGGTCGCGCCTGTCGCGACGGTTCGACCTGCCGGTCATCGACGGGATCGGCTGTGCCGTGGGCTTCATGGAAACGCTGGTCTCCACCGGGCTGCGCACGTCGAAGGCCGGGGCGTATGCCGCGCCCTTCGTGGCCGAGCGGGTCTGAGCGATCGGCCCAGTGGGGCGGTCGGCCGTGCCTGCGAAGCAGCCCGGCAACAGCCGCCGCTGCTTTTACCGCGACCCTGATCAACATCTTGAGAAAGCAACGCTCTCGCAATAGCATGATTCCGTTCGGTGTGCTTGGGGGCGTCACCTGCATTTTCGGGGACCCTTCAAGGGGAAACGCAAACGCCTGTATTACAGGCAATTGCAAGGGATGAATCGGTGTTTAAAATCAGGAATTTTTGGAAATCGACCGCGGGCGCCGCGGTTGTTGCGGCTGCCTTGGGATCTGCGCCGCATGCGGGGGCCACGGATCTTGAATCGGCTGACGGGGCGCTTCTGGAGAAACAATGGGCGGAGTATGAGGCCGACAGGCCGAAGTCGATTCGGGAGGTTCAGCCTTTCCGGCGGTCCGCCACGACGCAGGATGCGGATGGGACGGAATTTACCCTGACCTCGCTCAACCCGGCGTTCAATACGTGGTTCCTGCTCGATGTCACCACCGTCGCGCGGCATACCAAGACCACCACCTATCACCTCGAGCTGACCGACCCGGACGAGACGACTGTCTCGCTTCGGACGACGGACAGCCCGGCGCTGATCTTCGAGAATAACGGGCTGGTCGAACGCTGTACGCCGTGGAACGGGCGGAATTCGGAGCTGGACAAGGCGGTCAATTCGGGCCTGCCCTATGCGCCGATCTGCGATGACCGGGCGTTCGTGCGCAACCATGTGCGCGGCTCGCGGAGCAACCGCGAGGCGGTGGCGGAGTTCCTGCGCGACAACGTGATCTTTGGCGAGAGCATCGTCGGGATCATCAAGGGCTCGTTTTACGAAGATGCCTACATGGTGTCGGGCGAAGTGGTCGCGGGGGGCGATACCGGCGATGTGGCGGCCTCGCTCGGCAAGGCCAACCTGTCGCAGCATCCGGTGTTCCGGGCCTATTTCGGCTTCGAGCTGGAAGGGGCCGATGGCGGGATGCAGGCCGGAAGCTGGTATGCCGTGAAGGACGCGCCCGGCATCTATGCCAGCGCGATGCAGCCCGGCATGATCCACCCCGATATCCTGAACCGGAAGGGCGAGACGCATTGGCTCGATGGCGTGGAGAACCGGGCCGACGTGTATCTCGTGGCGTTCGACCTGTCGCAGTTCGAGCTGGGCTACGAGGTGGGCACCGATCACCCGCGCCTCGACTGGTCGCCGCGGCCGAGCGGGGCGGGCAAGAACTGGCAACTGCCGGGGCCGGACGGGTTCAACCGGTCCGACCCGCTGGTGCGGACCGGGATGCTGAGCCCGTCGCTGACCGACCGTGTGGCGGCGACGTTCGCCGGCGGGTTCAAGCGCGATCACGGGGCGTGGCGCGCCGGGGACAAGGCGTTCACCAATTACGGCCACCATTACGGGTTCCTGGCCAACGGGGTGATCTTCAGCAAGCTGCATCCGGGCCTGTCGACGATCTTCGTGCTGGATGACGGCTCGATCCACATGCGGACATGGACCGAGGCGGATCGCGAGCTGCTGCCGCGGGTGCGGTTCGCGCGGCAGAACGGCGTGCCGCTGATCGAGAACGGCGTGCCGGGCGACCAGGTGACAAGCTGGCTTGGTGGCAACTGGTCCGGTTCGGCCGAAGCCGATTTGCGGACCTTGCGCGGCGGGGCCTGCATGAAGGAGGTCAATGGCCGCAAGTTCCTGATTTACGCCTATTTCTCCTCGGCCACGCCGTCGGCGCAGGCACGGACCTTCCAGGCCTATGGCTGTGACCATGCCATGCTGCTCGACATGAACTCGCAGGAGCATACCTACATGGCGCTCTATACCAACGAGGAGGGGCGCGTGGTGCCGCATCACCTTGTGAACGGGATGTCGGCGGTGGATGCGCAGGGCAATGACGGCCATCCGATCGCCCGTTTCGTCGGGTTCTCCGACAACCGTGACTTTGTTTACCTGCTCAGAAAATAACTATCGGGGAGAGAGCATGCTGAAACGTTCGAGGGCCGTTCTGGCGGCGGGGCTTCTGGTAATGGTCGGGGCGCTGCCCGGACAGGCGCAGACGCTTCAGGAAAACAACGAGAGGATGTTCCGCGAGATGCAGGCCGCGCGGGGCCTGAGCGGGGCGGAAATGCAGCGGATCCGGTCGATCTTTGCCGGGTCGCGCTACATGGGGCAGGGCAACCCGTCGGTGACGCGCCACCCGCTGACGCCGCAGCAACTGGCGGCGAAGCTGGGGCAGGACCCGAAGAGCTATTACCGCAATGCCGAGTTCGAACGGATCTGTGGCGAGCCCTACATGGCGCCGCTCTACGATCCGGCGTCGGAGAGCCCGGGCGATGCGAAGGTCTGTGCCGACATGTTCGAGTATCCGAACGTGCCGGGGATGTACCCGGTGACATGGGTGCAGGCGAACGAGGCGGCCGAGCTGTGCTGGGCCGAGGGCAAGCGGATCGGCGACGCGCATGAGTGGGAAGGCGCCTCGCACGGGGCGCTGACGCCGCCGGATTACTTCTTCGGGCGCAGCGTTCAGGCGGCGCGGGCGGCGCATAACGCGAAGTACCAGGCGTCGGCGCGGTATTCGATCGGGCCGCAGTGGAAGGCGGGGGTCTGTGCCACCGGCAGCTTCAAGAATGGCGGGTGCAATGGCGGGAGCTTTACCGGCTGTGGGTCGAACACCTATCCGGCGGGAAGCTTTCCGGCCTGCAAGAGCCCGCTGGGGGTCTATGATATCGACGGCAATGCCGCCGAGCACATGAACCTGCCGCTGTCGCCCGACGAGATGTCGAGCCGGGGCAGCCGCAAGCTGGGCGTGACCGAGATGAAGGGGAGCTGGTTCATCTGGGATACGGTGCGGGCGCATACGCATTGGAGCCGCTGGCGCGCGCCATACTGGCATGGCGGGCGGGTGATGGCGTCGAACAGCCATCGGAATTACCACCTGGGCTTCCGCTGCTTCAAGGATGTGAAGTAAGGTTTCGTTAACCGCGGTTAACAAAACGTAAAGGCGCCCCTGTGGGCGCCTTTTTCGTGTCGCTTCAGCGTTTTTGCCTCAGTTGGAGGCGAGCGCCGCCATCCGCAGGTTCGGCCCCGATATCGGCCCTTCGCTGCTGAGCAGGCCGGCATAGCGCGGGTCGGCCATCAGCGTGCGCAGGTCGATCGACTTGCCATTCAGGAAGGCCGTGCGGCTGACCAGCCGGACGCCGTGGCTGTAATCGGCATAGCCCGCGCCGTGGACCGTGCTGAGCGGCTGGATCGGCTGGCCGTTGCTGCGGTGCCAGCCGTAGATCGCCACGCGGCCCCGGTTCGACGCGAGGCGCGTCGTCAGTACCACGTCTTTCTTGTGTCCGGAAATCAGCGTGCCCGGCGCGGCGCCGGCCGATTGGCGCTGGGCCTCGACCGTGGCGTTGTGGCGCATGAAATAGTTGGTCGAGGTCATCTGCGGCCCCGGGGTCATCGGGCGGGGCGAGAGGCGCAGGTCGGCCTGGCGGTAGATCGTGTCGACCATGCGCGGGGTGGGCAGGATCATGTTGAACTGCTCGCCGATCCGCGTGGCGGCGCGCAGGCCGAGCGGAACGCGCACGTAGTCACGGTCACTGCCGAGCGCGAGGTAATCGGGCGTCACGCAGAGCGTGATGCTGACATTGCTGCCATCGGCGGCGCGCCCGCCGATGTTGACCGGCGCGAGGTTGCGGATGAAGCCGGGCATGTTGCCGCCGAGGATTTCGCGCAGCACCGCCTGGTCGCGCTTGACGCCATCGACGTTCTTGACGCTGGCAAGCACGGCCTGGGCGCCGCGGGCGCTGCCGGAGCGGCGGGGGATGTCGCGCGCCAGTTGGCTGGGGCACTTGCCCGAGCTGTTGGCGATGCGGGGGGTGGCGGGCGTTTCGGCGGGCGTTTCCGGGGCCAGAAGCGCCTTCATCTGGGCGGGCGACAGGCTGGCCAGCCGCAGGTCGGAGCTGTCGTCGGCCGGCCCGGTCTCGAGCGTCTGCGGGCGCAGGCGCGGACGCAGGGAGGCGGTGACGATGCCAGGCTCGTCCGGTGTGAGCGCGTCAAGCTCGAGCGGTTCGGCGATTTCGGTGCCGTCGGGCAGGATTTCGAGCGACGGCGCCTCACCGAAGGCGGGGCGTTCGGGCGGGAGGACCGAGGGCTTGCCCGCGAAGATGCGCGAGAGCGGCGAGAAGAGATCTTCGGTCAGGCGCGTGTCGGGCGCGCTGAGCGCGGCCAGCTTCGGCGCCTCGGCGGGGCCGGCCGGGCGGGAGAGCAGCCCGAGATGCGGCGCGGCATCGAGGTCGGCGAGGCCATCGGGCAGGGGCAGGCTGTCGGTGATTTCGGTGACGATATCGGGTGCGGTGAAACCCTGGTCGCGCAGCGCGTAGGCGCTGGCCGCGATGGCGGTCATACCCAGCAAATAGACCCCGACGATCGCCGCGCCTTTCGGCGCAGCACGACGGGGCAAATCGCGCGGCATCAAGGTTTCCGGCTGGTTTGCAGATTCGGTTGTCATGCACTGTCCCTTAGAAGCGATTAATTGACGCTTCAATAAACCGGTCAACGATGGTGTCCGAACGCCGCGTCAAGCGGCAGGAACCCGCCCATATCGGCAAGGCTTTGCGGGGATTTGCCGGTACTTCGCCGGTTGGCGGGGAAAGCCGGGGGGTTAGGCCGGCATTGTTTCTGCCGCGTCAACAACCTGCGCTGCAATGACCAGTAGCTTTTTGCCGGAAGGGCTGGCAATTTGATCGGTATATAGCAGGGGGCCTGGGCCCGATGGATTTGTTCGGTCATGTTTTGAAAAGGGATTTGACATGCGGCGTGTGACACTGGGGATTGCGGCAACAACGGCATTGCTGGGGGCGGCGATGGTGCCGGACGGCGGTTTCGCGCAATCCGCGGCGGAGGCCTGTGCCGAGATTGCCGGAACGCCCGATGCCGGCGCGCCGGTCAGCCGGGAGGCGCTGAATACGTATTTCAACACGCTGGGCACCGCCCGCCCGCATTGCGAGGCCGCCGTGATCGGAGCCGAGCCGGATGCCGGGGCGATGTTCCATCTGGCGGTGATCATGCAGCGCGAGGGCGTGCACGAGCGGGCGCTCGAGGTGTTCGGCATGGCCGGTGAGGCGGGTGTCGCGGCCGCGCATACCAAGCTGGGCGACTATTATAATTTCGGGATCGGCCCGGTGCGGGAGGATCACAAGCGCGCGGTGGCAGAGTATCAGAAGGCCGTGGATGGCGGCGACATTCCGGCCATGTCGACGCTGGCGATCATGTACCAGCTTGGCCGGGGCGTGCGGCAGGATTTCGACCGGATGCTCGAATTGCTGACGGAGTCGGCCGATGCGGGCTATCACTTTTCGCAGTTCCGGCTGGCCGAGATCTACATGAACCCGCGCAGCGTTCCGGGCCGACTGGCGCGGGAGCTGGACCTGCCCGACCCGATCAAGGCGGCGGAGCTGTACGAGAAGGCCGCCGCGCAGGGCAGTGCCGAGGCCGAGGCGGCGCTGAAGGCGTTCTACGAGGGCGACGGCATGTTCGACGACCCGGAGGTGCGACTGAAATGGGTGCAGAGCGCCGCCGACAAGGGCGATGCCAAGGCGATGAACGAGCTGGGCTTCATGTACGAGCAGGGCGACGGTGTAGAGTACGACCCGGTGCGCGCGGCGGAGCTGTATATCGCGGCGCTGGAAACCGGCGATCTAAGGGTGGACGAGCTGCGTGGCACGGTGAACGGCTATACGCCGCGCTGGGACCGGGAGACGGCGCTGAACTTCCAGACGATCCTGCAGGAGCGCGGGCTGTATACCGGGGCGCTCGATGCGATGATCGGGCGGGGCACGCTGGGCGCTGCCGCGCAGCTGGCGCAGCAGTAGGCGTCAGATACTGAGCTTCTTGAAGATCGCCTCGGGGATGTTGCGGATGATCAGCATCACCAGCCACCAGACCGGTTTGACGTAGATGATGTTGCGCCGCATTTTCGCGGCGCGCAGCACCGCGCGGGCGAGCTTGTCGGGGTCGGCGGTCAGCTTCTCGGGCAGGTCCATGCCTTCGGTCATCTTCGTGGCGACGAAGCCGGGCTTGACGGTCATGACGTGGACGCCCTTCTTTGCCAGACGGTTGCGCAGGCCCGAGAGGAAGGCGGTGAAGCCCGCCTTGGCCGAGCCGTAGACGTAGTTGGTGGCGCGGCCCCGGTCGCCGGCGACGGAGCTGATGCCGATGAGCGTGCCGGAGCCGCGGGTCTCGAACCGGTTGGCGAGGAGGGCGAGCAGGTTGGCGGGGCCCTCGAAGTTGGAGCGCAGCACGAGGCGGGCGGCTTGCATGTCGGCCTCGTTCTCCGGCTGGTCGCCCATGTAGCCCACGGCGCAGACCACGGTGTCGGGCAGGGCGGGCAGGCTGTCGAGGAAGGCGTCGTGGCTGTCGTAGTCGAGCGCGTCGAGTTCGTGCAGGGTGATTTCGGTGCCGTGGCGGAGGGCGATGTCGTTGCGCTCGGGTTCGAGCGTGTCGGCGTTGCGGGCGGCGAGCTGGACGGCGTGGCCGTCGGCGGCATAGGCGCGGGCGATGGCCATGCCGATATCGGACCGGGCGCCGAGGATCAGGACCGGACCGCCGCTCATAGCCCCAGCCTTTCGGATTGCATCGAGGCGAAGCCGGTATCGGCGCCGGTCTCGCGGCGCATGGCGGCGAAGGCCCCGGCGCGGGGATCGGTGGCGTGGAACATGTCGCGCGAGAGCCGCGCGTCCTTGGCGAGGTAGAAGCGCCCGCCATGGTCGAGCGTGATCCGGTCCAATTGGGTCATGAGGGTAAGCACCTTGTCTGAAACGGGGAAGTCGAGCGCCAGCGTGTAGCCGGGCATGGGAAAGGAGAAGCGGCCGCCTTCCGGGCCCATCTTCTTGAGGACGGCGAGGAAGGAGCCCTGGCCGGCCTCGGCCGTGGCGGTGAGCAGGGCCTCGAGCCCGGCGCGGGCGGTGTCGTCGGGCAGGACGCACTGGAACTGGAGAAAGCCGCGGCGGCCATAGATGCGGTTCCAGCCGAGGATGCCGTCAAGCGGGTAGAAATAGGTGTCCCATGGCACGTAACTGGTGCCGGCGTTGCGGGTGCCTGCGCGGTAGTAGGTGGCGTTGAAGGCGCCGACCGTCCAGCGGTTGAGGGCGAAGCCGGGGAGGGGGAAGGGCACGCTGCGGGTGCGGCCGGGCGGGGGGCCGAAGGGGATCTGGCGGTAGCGGTTGGGCAGGCGGTCGAGGGGGGCATGCTCGCCCAGCATGACGATGGAGCGGCCGAGGTTCGCGCCGGTGGCGAGGCAGTCGATCCATGCGACGGAATAGGGGGCGTCGGGGGCCGCTTCGAACGCTTCCATCGCGGCGGCGAGGTTTGGGGTAGGTTGCGCGTGCTGGAGGATCCAGCCGGTTTCGACGCGGCGCAGGCGGATCGCCATTCGGAGGATCACGCCGGTCAGGCCCATGCCGCCGATGGTCCAGTCGAAGAGCTCGGCGTTTTCCTCGCGCGAGCAGCGGGTGACGGTGCCGTCGGGCCCCATGATGCCGAGCCAGTCGATAGTGTTGCCGAAGCCGCCGTCGACATGGTGGTTCTTGCCGTGAACATCCGCCGCCGCCATGCCGCCCAGGGTGACGAACTTGGTGCCGGGCGTGACCGCCGGGAACCAGCCGCGCGGCAGGAACGCAGCGATCACGTCGCCCAGCAGGACGCCCGCCTCGGCGGTGAGCTGGCCGGTGGTGTGGTCGAAGGCGATGAGCCGGTTGAAATGGCGCATCGAGACGGTGTTGTCCTCGTTCATGGCGCTGTCGCCATAGGCGCGGCCATTGCCGCGGGCGATGAGCGGGCCGTTCTTGCGGGCCTCGGCCAGCGCGTCGGGCGTGCGGGGGGCGGTCACCGTGCAGTCGGCCACCGGGTAGCGGCCCCAGCCCGAGAGCTTCATTCCGCCGCCTCCGCCCGGGCCATGGGCGCGAAGACGAAGCGGCGGTCGAGCTGGTACTTGGTGACATAGCCGATGGTGAGGCCGAGGACCGCGCCCGCCTCGCGCATGGCGTGGGTCTTCCAGAGCAGCCAGAACAGGGTTTCCGTGCCCCAGAAGATGGCCGTGGTGACCAGCCCCATGGTGGTGTAGAGCGCGAATTTCCGGCCGTGATTGGCCACGCCCCCTTCGGTGTCGTAGAAGATCCAGCGCTTGTCGAGCAGGTACTTGACCACCAGCCCGGTGGCCGTGCCCGCCGCGATGGCGGCGGCCAGGCCTGCGCCGGGCGTGGGCCAGTCGAAGGCCAGCACCAGCCGCTGCGTGGCGAGGTTGACCAGCACCGCGAGCACCGCGAAACCGGCATAGCGCAGGATGAGCGTTCCGCGGCTCACAGCACCGAGGCTCCGCCGGCGAAGAGCGCGACCAGAAGGATGCAGACAAGGCTGGTGCGGTCGCGCATGGCATAGACGATCGGGTCGTCATCCATCCTGCCGCGATGGGTGACCAGCACGACGCGGCTGATCCAGTACATCAGCACGAGGCAGATGCCCCAGAGCAACCAGGGCGCGGTGTAGAGCTGTTGCACCGCGGAGGTGTTGACGTAGAGCGCGAGGACCAGCACCGAGATATAGCCCGAGGCGGTGGTCATCTGCGAGATCAGCGGCGCGTCCTCGACATGGTAGCCGCGGCGCTTGGCGGTGCGGATGCCGCGTTTCTCGAGGTCGACCAGCTCGGCCAGCCGCTTGACCGCGGCCAGGGCGAAGAAGAAGAACATCGAGAAGGCCAGCAGCCAGACCGACAGGCCGAGGCCGGTGGCGATGCCCCCGGCGATGATGCGCAGGGTGTAGAGCCCCGCCAGCGTGCCGATATCGGCGACGGCGCGCTGCTTGAGCCAGGTGGAGTAGACCGTGGTCAGCACGAAATACCCGAAGATCACCCCCAGCAGTTGCGGCCCGGCGATGAACGCCGTCAGCAGCCCGCCCAGCAGCAGCAGCGGCATCATCGCCGTGCCGTGGGCGATGGGCACCCGGCCCGCGGCCAGCGGGCGCTTGCATTTGCGGGGGTGGGCGCGGTCGGCGCGCAGGTCCATCAGGTCGTTGAGGAGGTAGCCGCTGGAGCTGACGAGGCTGAAGGCAATGAAGGCGAGGAGGGTGTTGAGGATGTCTGGCCCGGTGAAAGATTGCGCCGCGACGAGCGGCACGAAGACCAGCACGTTCTTGAGCCACTGGTGCGGGCGAAGGGCGGCGAGGTAGCCGGATTTCGTGTCGCTTCGGAGGTGTTCGCTGTCGCCGCCCCGGGCCTTGACCTGTCGTTGCAGGGCGGGCGAGGCATCGACTGAGACCGCCTTGGCCGCCGCGTCCCAGACCGGCAGGTCGGCGCTGCTGTCGCCCATGTAGGCGAAGCCGCCGGCGCCGTAGCGCTCTTCGAGGAAGCGGGCCTTGGCCGCGCCCTTGAGGTTGTGCTGGCCGTCGGAGCCATGCGCCTCGTCAAAGAGGCCGAGGTGATCGGAGATCGCGCTGGCGATGCTGCTGTCGGCGGCGGTGACAAGGACCGCGCGGCCGCCATTGGCGCGCCAGTCGCGGACATAGTCGAGCACGACGGTGTTGTAGGGCAGGTGCTCGGGCTCGAGCACGGTGCGGCCGGCCATGGATTTCTTGAGCGCGGCGCGCCCGCTGGTCAGGGCGCGGAGGGCGGCCAGGGCGGTGCCCCAATCCTCGGACATGCCCGCCCAGAAGGTCTCATACAGCGAGTCGGACCGGATCAGGGTTCCGTCGAGGTCCACCACGAGGACCGGCATCTCGTCCCGCCTGTCTTTGGCTGTCATTCCGATTGTGTGCCCGCATCGCCTTGTTTTGCCGGACCTTAGCACGCGGGTTCTTGCCAAGGAAGGCGCGAGAGGGCGCAAAGGGCTTGACCGTTGGAAAAATGCGGCATTGGCGGGGCGGGGCGAAACGGGCAACATCGCGGGACCAAGAAGGAGCAGTGGACATGGCCGATCTGGAGACACGCATCGCGCAGGGGCGCGGGGACGCACCGGCGGACAGGGTGCTGCGCGGGGGCGAGGTGTTCGACCTCGTGACCGGCGCGCGGATCAGGGGGGACGTGGCGATCTGTGGCGACCGGATCGTCGGCGTCGGCGAGGAGTACGAGGGGCGCGAGGTGATCGACGTCAGCGGGCTGGTGCTGGTGCCGGGGTTCATCGACACGCATCTGCATATCGAAAGTTCGCTGGTGACGCCGTTCGAGTTCGACCGCTGTGTCGCGCCGAGGGGCGTAACGACGGTGATCTGCGACCCGCACGAGATTGCCAACGTGATCGGGGTGGAAGGCATCCGGTATTTCCAGCAGGCCAGCGAGCGGACGGTGATGGATATCCGGGTGCAGCTGTCCTCTTGCGTGCCGTCGACGGATATGGAGACCGCCGGCGCGCGGATCGAGGCGGAGGATCTGGCGCCGCTGAGGGGGCATCCCTCGGGGATCGGGCTGGCGGAGTTCATGAATTATCCCGGTGTCATTCATCGTGACCCCGGGGCGATGGCCAAGCTGCGGCTCTTCGAGGGCGGGCATGTGGACGGGCATTGCCCGCTGCTGTCCGGGAAGGACCTGAACGCCTATTGCGCCGCCGGGATCCGCACGGAGCATGAGGCGACCAGTGCGGAAGAGGCGCTGGAGAAGCTGCGCAAGGGGATGCGGGTGCTGATACGGGAGGGGTCGGTCAGCAAGGATCTGGAGGCGTTGCAGCCGGTGCTGAGCGACGTGACGGCGCCTTACATGTGCCTGTGTACCGACGACCGGAACCCGCTGGATATCGCCGAGCACGGGCATCTTGATTTCATGATACGCGAGTTGATCCGGCTGGGCTGTTCGCCCTTGGCGGCGTACCGGGCGGCGTCGCTTTCCGGGGCGGAGGCGTTCGGGCTGAAGGACCGGGGGCTGGTGGCGCCGGGATACCGGGCGGATATCGTGGCGGTGAGCTCGCTGGAAGCCTGCGATGCGCGGGTGGTGCTGTGCGGGGGCGTGGTGGCGGATGACGCGGCTTTCGCGGCAAGGGAGGAGATCGCGCCGGTGGGGCGTGGTTCGGTCAATGCGCCGCGGGTTCGGGCCGAGGATTTCCGGGCCACGGGCAACCGGGAAGAGACGGATGTGATTGGAATCCTTGAAGGAAAGATCATCACCGAGCATCTGCGCGAGGAGATTGCCATTGCCGATGGCGACAAGCGCCCGGACGTGGCGCGTGACCTGGCGCGGATCGCGGTGGTCGAGCGGCACGGGAAGAACGGCAACATCGCCACGGGCTTCGTGCGGGGGTTCGGGATGACGGCGGGGGCGATTGCCTCGACCGTCTGCCATGACCATCACAACATCGTCTGCGTGGGGCAGGATTACGAGGACATGGCGCTGGCCGCGAACCGTTTGAGCGAGCTGGAAGGCGGGTTCGTGGTGACGCGGGGTGGTGACGTGCTGGCGGAGCTGGCGCTGCCGGTGGCGGGGTTGATGAGCCTGGAGCCGTTCGAGGTGGTGCGCGACCGGCTGGTCGAGCTGCGCGATGCGGCCAAGGGGCTTGGCGTGGAGTTAACGGAACCTTTCCTGCAACTGGCATTTTTGGCGCTGCCGGTGATTCCGGCGTTGAAGATCACCGACCGCGGGATGGTCGACGTGACGAAGTTCGAGATCATCGCGTAGGGGGGGGATCGGGGCGAAGGGTGGAGAACGGGTTAAGGCTGCGGGGTGGTTTGGTGGGTTGGCACCCACCCTACGCAACACTTGCGTCACTCACCCGTTCCGGCCCACAGGAGGCCCCGGGTCAAGCCCGGGGCGTGAGGTGGCAAGCGCCCCGTATTCCGTTGTGGGTTGGCACCCACCCTGCGCAACGCCGGTGCCACTCACCCGTTCCGGCCCACCGGAGGCCCCGGGTCAGGCCCGGGGCGGGAGGTGGCAAGGGCGCCGATCGCCCGTAGGGTGGGTGCGAACCCACCGGCCGTGACCGCTTCAGAACGCCTTGAAGGTCAGGGTCGTCTCGGTTCGTTCGATGCCCTCGATGTCGAGCAGGTGCTCGTTGATGAAGTGGCCCACATCCTCGGGTTCGGGGACGTAGAGCTTGAGCAGCAGGTCGAAGGGGCCGGAGGTCGAGTAGAGCTCGGAATGGATTTCGCGCAGGGCGATCTCCTCGGCCACGCGGTAGGACGTGCCCGGCTTGCAGCGGATGTTCACGAAGACGCAGCGCATGGGATCACCTCCGGTTGTCTGTCTGTCACAGTTAAGCGCGAAATGCCGGCAAGGGAACCCGGCAAGCTCAGATCGTCATGTGGCGCGCGCGCGCTCCGCGCTCGATGGCGGCGGCGTGCAGGCGGTCGAGCTCGAGCTCGAAGCGGATTTCCTCGAGCAGGCGCAGCTCGCTTTCCGTCAGCGCCCCGTCGGCGGCGGCCACGTCGCAGGAGAGCGCGTAGGCGGTCTCGAACAGCCGCTCGGGCAGGTTGTCGCGGACAAGGCCGAACAGCGCGTCGAGCCCGTCCTCCTCGGAGAACAGCTCGAACACCATCTGCGACATCACCTTCATCCGGTCGAGATCGTAGGTGGCGAAGATCGGCAGGTTGTTCACCAGGCTTTCGATCGTCAGAAGCTCGGCGGTGCGGATCGACTCGTCGGAGGCCGAGACCGCGATCATCACGGCGACGAGGCAATCCTGCGGCGTGAGGGGGTGGGGAATTTGCTCGGGCACGGGCTGTCCTTTCCGGGTCTTGTTGCAGTGCAGAATATTGACTGTCCCGCCCGTCGGCAATAGGAAGCCGTGCGACCTTCGCGTATAGCCATGCGCGACGCTTATGAACCGGAGAGACCCAAATGTCAGAGTTGCGCGACGCCGCCCTCTCATCGAAAGCCTGGCCTTTTGAAGAAGCGCGCCGCGTTCTCAAACGGTACGAGAAGGCGCCGCCAGAGAAGGGTTACGTGCTGTTCGAGACGGGCTATGGCCCGAGCGGCTTGCCGCATATCGGCACATTCGGCGAGGTGTTGCGCACCACGATGATCCGTCGGGCGTTCGAACTGATCTCGGACATCCCGACCAAGCTGATCTGTTTTTCCGACGACCTTGACGGGATGCGCAAGGTGCCGGGCAACGTGCCGAACCAGGAGATGCTGAAGGAGCATTTGCAGAAGCCGCTGACCTCGGTGCCGGATCCGTTCGGGACGCATGACAGTTTCGGCGATCACAACAACGCGATGCTGCGCCGGTTCCTCGACACGTTCGGGTTCGAGTACGAGTTCATCTCGGCCACCGAGTTCTACAACACGGGCCAGTTTGACGAGGTGCTGCTGCGCGCCGCCGAGCGGTATGACGACGTGATGAAGGTGATGCTGAAATCCTTGCGCGAGGAGCGGCAGCAGACCTATTCGATCTTCCTGCCGCTGCACCCCGAGACCGGCCGCGTGCTCTATGTGCCGATGAAGGAGGTGAACGCCAAGGACGGCACGATCACCTTCGACGACGAGGATGGCAAGGAATGGACCCTGCCTGTCACCGGCGGCAACGTGAAGCTGCAGTGGAAGCCGGATTTCGGCGCGCGCTGGGCGGCGCTGGGCGTCGATTTCGAGATGTATGGCAAGGACCATTCGACCAACACGCCGATCTATGACCGGATCTGCGAGATCCTGGGCTGGAAGGCGCCGGAGCATTTCACCTACGAGCTGTTCCTCGACGACAACGGGCAGAAGATTTCCAAGTCGTCGGGCAACGGCATCTCGATCGACGAGTGGCTGAGCTATGCCTCGACCGAGAGCCTGTCGTATTTCATGTACCAGAAGCCGAAGACGGCGAAGCGGCTGTATTTCGACGTGATCCCGCGGGCGGTGGACGAGTATCACCAGCAGTTGCGCGCCTATCCCGGGCAGGACGCGGCGCAGCAGGTGGCGAACCCGGTCTACCACATCCACAACGGCGACGTGCCGGAAAGCCGGATGGTGGTGCCGTTCGCGATGCTCTTGAACCTCGCCTCGGTCGCGCATGCGCATGACAAGGACCAGCTCTGGGGCTTCATCCGCCGCTACGCGCCCGAGGCCAGTCCCGAGACGCATCCGGACCTCGATGCGGCTGCCGGCTTCGCGGTGAAGTATTACGAGGATTTCGTGGCGCCGGCCAAGACCTACCGCGCGCCGACGGAGGCCGAGCGCGAGGCGCTGACCGAGCTGCGTGACCAGTTGGCCGCCTATGACGGGCCGGTCGAGGACGAGGCGCTGCAATCGGTGGTCTATGCCGTGGGGCGGGACCGGTTCGACCCGCTGCGCGACTGGTTCAAGGCGCTTTACGAGGTGCTTCTGGGGGCCTCCCAGGGACCGCGTTTCGGCGGGTTCATCGCGCTTTACGGTGTCGACGAAACGGTCAAGCTGATCGACGACGCGCTGGCGGGCAAGCTGGCCTGACCCCTTTGGCGGAGGCGTCCGGCTGTGCTGTCGGATGCCTCCGGCGGGAATATTTTTGGCAAGATGAAGGGCGGGGGCGCCTCTGTTTGTTGTGGCTGGCCCCCAATCAGACGGACATGGCGAGCACGCGGCTGATCTCGGTGAGGGAGCGGCCGGATTGGTCCATCCAGGTGTTGAAGGCGGATTGGACCGATCTCATCGCGGTTTTCGAGCTGGGCTGCTTGTCGATCACGCCTTCGGCCACGAGGCGGGCGACCACGTCGCGGGACATGATGAAGCTGTCGCGGCCCATGAAGCGCATGGCGTACTGCCCGGCATTGCCGCCGAGGTGTGACCCGCGTTTCTTCAGCATGTCGAGCAGTGCTGCGTAGTCGTCGGACGGCCAGCCGCCGAGCACCTGGCCCGCCCCGCCCTCGTCGCGCAGTTCCAGCAGGAATGCGGCGTTGTCGCGGACCGTGGCGATCTTGATCGGGTTGCGGACGATGCTTTTGTCGGCGACGAGCGCGTCGAATTTCGCGTCGTCCATGAAGGCGCAGCGGCCCACGTCGAACCCGTCGAAAGCGGTTTCGAAGCCGTCCCACTTGTTCTCGATGACCTTCCAGTTGAAGCCCGCCTGGAAGATGGATTTCGACATCTGGGAAAGCCAGCGGTCGTCGGGGATGGCGGCGAGGTCGGCGGGGGATTTCGGCCTTGAAAGCTGCGCCTCGAGCGCGTCCGGCCCGCCTTTCCGCTCGGCGGCGATGGCGAAAATCTCGTCGAAGCTGCGCATGGGTGTCCTCCCCCTCGTTGACGCGGAGTTTGCCGCCGGACTAGAACAGGGGCAACTGACAATTCCCGGCAGAACCGGAGCGAGGGGGCAGGCATGACACGTTGGATAATCCTTGGACTGTTGGGGGGTGCGGCCGTGGCCTGTGTCGCGCCGTCGATGCCGCAGCCGTCGGAAGGACAGGCGCTCTACATGGAGAATTGCGCGCAGTGCCACGGGGTGTCGGGCAAGGGCGACGGGCCGTGGGCGGCGTCACAGGATCCGCGGCCGGCGGACCTGACGCGGCTGGAGCGGGGCGGCGCGTTTCCGACGGCGCATGTGCTGAGCGTGATCGACGGGTACGAGCGGGCCGGGCAGCCGGGGCAGGAGATGCCGGAATTCGGCCTGCTGCTGGAGGGCGAGACGGTGCCGGTGGATACGGGCGACGGGGTTCTGACGCCGACGCCGCGGCCGCTGGCGGCGCTGATGGTGTATCTCGCGAGCATCCAGGCCGAGGGCTAGCGCCTAGCGGCAGATATTCTCGATTTCCGCGTCTTTCCAGGGGATCAGCACCTTCTCGGGAATGTGCAGGCGGCTCATCGGGAAGGCGCCGCGGAGCATCTCGGCGATGCGCTTGGTGCGTGGCGCGTCGGGGTCGAGCGTGGCGCAGCAGATGTATTCCTCGACGATCGAGGCCTGCTGTTCGTAGCCGTAATCGAGGAAGTTCGCGTTGGTGGTGATGTCGAACAGGTAGGGATCGTCGGAGCGGGAATGCTCGGCGGCGGAGCGGAAGGGCGTGTAGCCGGTTTTCGCCCGGTTCTGCCATTGCCAGACATGCACGATTTCATGGGCGAAGAGCATGGCGCTGACGAGGTCGAACTTCTCGGGATACTCGGACATGTAGTCGGGCGCGTACCAGTCGCGGGCGAAGAAGACGTTGTTGTTGAAGACAAATGCCGCCGGGGAGACGGTGACCTTCTCGGTCCTGGGTTCCGGCAGGATGCGCTCGCGGCAGGCGAGGCGGGGGCGTTTCTGGCGGAGATAGGTGGTCTCTCCGATCAGGGCGCCGTTGTTGAAGCGGATGCGGGAGACGTCGAGCGTGTCGCCGTGCATCTGCTTGGCAAAGCTCTTTTCCGCGGGCGTCAGGGGGCGGCCGCAGGAGAGAAGCAGGAGGCAGGAGAGGAGGATGAACCAGCGCATGACCGGGACGTTAGCAAGGGATTAACGGGGCGGGTAGAGGGAAGATTCCTCCCACGCGTGTCGCCAGGGGGCGAATCGGGGTTAACGGGCTGATTTCAGGGCAAAATGCCGTGTCGGTATCGCGTCGGTATAACGTCGGTATTTTGTCGGTGTTTTTCACCGGCGGAGGCGGGGTTAACGGGCCGCGCGGGACGCAATGGGGCGCGGGTCAGGCATCCTCGGGATAGGTGGTCTGGCACTGGCGGACGCCGGCGCTGGCCCGGGCCTGTGCGGCGGGCAGGGCGGCGCGGTATTCGGCCAGCTTGCGGGCCTCGCGGGCGCGGTTGATGGGGACGCGGATGGTTTCCGTCCGGAAGACGGTGTCGCGGCAGGGGAAGGCGATGGGCTTCTGCGTGGCCGGGTCGCGGCGGACGCAGGTGGTGAAGACGGTGCGGGGGACGGTGCGCCGCTCGGTGCGGTAGCCGCGGGCGAGGGCTTCCTCGGTTTCGCGGATGTCGTGTTCGAGCGTGCGGAAATCGCGCGTGGCGCTGTAGGTGCAGTTCTGCAGGGGGGTGCAGGCGGTGAGGGCGAGGGCGGCGAGGAGGAGGAGGGGTTTCAGCATGGGGTTGAGGCGTGGCGGCAGTGCCTAGCCTTCCTCCGGGTACTGGGCCTGGCACTGGCGGGTGCCGGCGGCGGCGCGGGCCTGCAGGGCGGGCAGCTCGCGCCGGAGGCGTTGCAGCTTTTCCTTCTCGAGATCGGCGTCGATGGCGACCGGCGTGGTGCGTGTGCGCCAGTAGGTCGAGGAGCAGGAATAGGGCAGCACTTCGAGCGTGGCGGGATGCCGGTAGTAGCAGGTGCGGCCGGCGAAGTAGGGTTCCTGCTCGCGGTGGAGGGCGTAGCCGCGTTCGAGGTTCTCCTCGATGGTTTCGATCTTCTCCTGCGCGGCGCGGTAATCGCCGGTGGCCCTGTAGATGCAGGATTGCCGCGGGGTGGCGCATCCGGCGAGCGCGGCGGCGAAGAGGAGAGCGGTGGGGAGGGCGATGGCGCGGCGCATGATTTACCGGGTGTCACGGGGAGTTATGGAGGTATTTGAGCTTGGAGGAGGGGGATTTCAAGTTGGGGTTGTGGGGGGGAGTGGGTCGGGCGAAAATGGGGGTGCGCGCCCGGCGGGGATGGAAGGTATCGGGGGCCGAGGCGTGTCGTCCCGGCCGGGTAACCTGGATAGTGCATCCTATGCAGTTGAATTGTCCCACCTTTTTTCGAGGGATGCGAAGTGCCGATCGGGGGATAACGCGCCGTTAACCACATTGCGCTGATAATCCTGTCATGCCGAACTATCGTCGCTCTCTTGCCGCTGGCGGCCTGTACTTCTTTACTGTCAATCTTGCGGATCGCGGGTCAGATGCCTTGACCACGCATATCGAGGATCTGCGGGCAGCAGTTCGTATGGTGCGTCTGGCACGTCCGTTCGTGATCGAGGCGATGGTTGTACTGCCCGACCATCTGCATGCTGTCTGGTCTTTGCCCGAGAGAGACTGCGATTTTCCGACGCGTTGGAAGGAGATCAAGACGATTTTCACCAAGCGTACCGGTTTGTCGGGAGGAAGGAGCCGGAGCAAGCGTATCAAGGGCGAGCGGGGCCTGTGGCAACGGCGTTATTGGGAGCACCGCATCAGGGACGAAGCCGACTATCGGGCACACGTGGCCTATTGCTGGGGGAACCCGGTAAAGCACGGGCTGGTCGAAGACGCTTCGGAATGGCGGTATTCGTCGATACACCGAGATATGCGCCTGGGACGCGTGCCGCCAGAATGGGGCGCCCCGGTAGAGGGGGAATTCGGCGAGAGACAAGGGGCGTAGGGTGGGTGCGAACCCACCTTTTTGTGGGTCGTCGAAGTCGGGGGTAGGTGGGTTGGCACCCACCCGACGGGGTGACGTTGGCGTTGACCGTAGGGTCAAACGTCCAACTCCTCCACGAACCGCGCATTCTCCTGGATGTACTGGAACCGCAATTCCGGCTTCTTGCCCATCAGCCGCTCCACCAAATCCCCGGTTTCGCCCGGTTCGTCTTCGTCGATGGTGACGCGGATGAGTTTGCGGGTGGCGGGGTCCATCGTGGTTTCCTTGAGGTCCTTGGCGTCCATTTCGCCGAGGCCCTTGAAGCGGGAGACGTCGATCTTGCCCTTGCCGCCGAGGCCCTTGGCGAGCCAGTCGTCCCGCTCGGCCTGGTCGAGGCAGTAGACGCGCTTGGCGCCCTGGGTCAGCCGGTAGAGCGGCGGGCAGGCGAGGTAGAGGTGGCCGTTGTCGATGAGGGGCCGCATCTGGGTGAAGAAGAAGGTCATCAGCAGCGAGGCGATGTGGGCGCCGTCGACATCCGCATCCGTCATGATGATGATCTTGTCGTAGCGCAAATCGTCGATGCGGAAGCGGGAGCCGAGGCCCACGCCGAGCGCTTGCGTGAGGTCGTTGATCTCGGCGTTGGAGCCAAGCTTCGAGCTGGCCGCGCCGAGCACGTTGAGGATCTTGCCGCGCAGGGGCAGGAGCGCCTGGGTCTGGCGGAAGCGGGCCATCTTGGCGGAGCCGCCGGCCGAGTCGCCCTCGACGATGAAAAGCTCGGTGCCTTCGCGGGCGTTGGAGGTGCAGTCGACCAGCTTGCCGGGCAGGCGGAGCTTCTTGGTGGCCGATTTGCGCTGGGTCTCCTTCTCCTGCTTGCGGCGGAGGCGCTCCTCGGCCCGGAGGACGAGGAAATCGAGGATGGCGCCGGCGGATTTGGTGTCGGAGGCCAGCCAGTTGTCGAAATGGTCGCGGACGGCGTTCTCGACGAGGCGCTGGGCCTCGGTGGTGGCCAGGCGGTCCTTGGTCTGGCCGACGAATTCGGGCTCTCGGATGAAGCAGGAGACGAGGGCGCAGCCGCCTGTCATCAGGTCCTCGCGGGTGATGTTGGCGGCCTTCTTGTTGTTCACGAGCTCGCCATAGCCCTTGATGCCCTTGAGGATTGCGGCCCAGAAGCCGGCGACATGGGTGCCGCCTTCGGGGGTGGGGACCGTGTTGCAGTAGCTCTGCAGGAAACCATCGCGCGAGGGGGTCCAGTTGATGGCCCATTCGACCTTGCCGGGGGTGCCGAAGCGTTCCTGGAACTCGACCGTGCCGGCGAAGGGGCGTTCGGCATAGGTCGAGGCGGTGCCGAGGGTTTCGCGGAGGAAGTCCGACAGGCCGCCGGGGAAGTGGAAACTGGCCTCCATCGGCGTGTCGCCGTCGGGGATGGCGGATTTCCAGCGGATCTCCACGCCCGAGAAGAGGTAGGCCTTGGAGCGGATCGAGTGGAAGAGGCGGTGCGGCTTGAAGCGGTGGGAGCCGAAGATCTCCTCGTCCGCGTGGAAGGTGACGGTGGTGCCGCGGCGGTTGGGGGCCTGGCCTACCTGTTCCAGCTTGCCCAGCGGCTTGCCGCGCGAGAAGCGCTGTTCGTAGAGCGCCTTGTTGCGGGCGACCTGGACGATCATGATGTCGGAAAGGGCGTTGACCACGGAGGCGCCGACGCCGTGCAGGCCGCCGGAGGTCTGGTAGGCCTTGCCCGAGAACTTGCCGCCGGCGTGCAGCGTGCAGAGGATCACCTCGAGCGCGGATTTGCCGGGGAATTTCGGGTGTTCGTCGACCGGCATGCCGCGGCCGTTGTCGGTGATGGTGACGGAGTGATCCTCGTGCAGCGTGACCTCGATGCGGGAGGCGTGGCCGGCGACGGCCTCGTCCATCGAGTTGTCGAGGATTTCGGCCACGAGGTGGTGCAGCGCGCGGTCGTCGGTGCCGCCGATATACATGCCGGGGCGCTTGCGGACGGGCTCGAGCCCCTCCAGCACCTCGATGGAGGCGGCGTTGTAGTCGGAGGGTTCCGTGGCGGTGAGAAGGTCGTCGGCCATGCTGCTGCTCTTTGGTTTGTTGGTTGAAGGCAGTATGACAGAGGGCGCGGGACGGGGGAAGGGCTTGTGGTCAGGCGGGGCCGGATTCACCAGGTTTTGTGCGGAGCCATTGGGCCATTTCCAATGCGGTGATCAGGTCGCGTGCTCTCGGAGCTTTTCGATCAGCGCGTCTTCCGTCATGATCTCGTGCTTCTCTACCCATGCCTGCGGGACGAAATGCCCGATGCGGCCCGACTCGGTGAGGATTTCAACGGGCTCGCCGCCGGAATGGGCGAGGACGGTTTCGATGTCGCGAAGGTCATTGAGTGCGCACGTGGTGCGGGGTGGGGTTCGAGACATGGGAGGACTCCGTTGGTGTCGGGGTGGAGTATGTGCCGGATCGGCTTAACCGGCCGTTACCTGTCGCAGATATCGCGCACATCCCAGCAAGGGGAGCGTGTCGCAGGTCACGAGCCGGACAGGGATGGCGCGGACGATGTCGGTATAGGGCCCGCGAGCGGTGAAGCGGGCGAGGAAGGCCGAGGCGGGCAGGTGCGGGGCGATGACGGGGGCGAGGCTGCCGGTGAGGTGGAGGCCGCCTGCGGGCAGGTGGTGCAGGGCGAAATTGCCGGCGATGAGGCCGAGGGCTTCGGCGAAGAGGGCGAGCGTGTCGAGGGCGGCCGGGTCGCCCCGGGCCGCGGCGGTGGCGATGGTGGTGGGGGAGAGGTCGGCGCCGGTGAGGAAAGCGTGGGTGTTGGAGAGGCCGGGGCCGGAGATGGCGGTTTCCATCGGCATGTGGGATTGCACGCCGCGCAGGTGGTCGAAGAGCGCGCCCACGCGGCCAGTGGCGTGGGGCAGGGCGGAATGGCCGGATTCGGCGGGCGGGACGAAGATGCCATCGGCGCGGCTGTGGATCACCGCGACATTGCAGCCGGTGCCGAGGTTGAGGACGAGGCGGGGGGCGTCTTGCGGGGCGGGCTGGCCGGGGAAGATGGTCTGGACCGTGTCGGGCGGCAGATCGTCGAGCCCGTAGCCCTGGGCCTGCAGGTCGTTCATCAGGTGGATGGGGCCCGCGCCGGTGACGTCACGGAGGCGGGCGGCGTCGACGTGCCAGTGGTGGTTGGTGAGCTGCGCCGTCTCGCCCAGCACCGGGCCGGCGACGCCGGCGCAGATTGCGTCGACCGGGCCGGGGGAAAGGTCGGCGAGGTAGGCGGTGACGACGTTTTCGAAGCTGGCGAAATCGTCGTTGCGGTAGCGGCGGTGCGTGCCGGCAAGGAGCCGGCCGTCTTGGGCCAGCGCCAGCCTCGTGTTGGTGCCGCCGAGATCGGCCAGCAGGTGCCGCCTAGCCATCGCGCCATTTCTGCGCGACCGCGCGGGCGGTCTGGGCCAGCATCAGCACGTCGATGCCCACGGCCATGACCTGGGCGCCCCAGTCGCGGTAGGTCAGGGCGGTCTCGTGGTCGGTGGCGAGGATGCAGGCGGCGGTGTCGGAGGCGGCGGCGCGGGCGAGGACATCCTTGATCGTGTCGCGAACCTCGGGTGCGTTGCTGTCGCCGACATGGCCCATGTCGTTGGCAAGGTCGGAGGGGCCGATGAAGATGCCGTCGACGCCCTCGACCGCGAGGATGTCGTCGAGCGCGGCGACCGCGGCGCGGCTTTCGATCTGCACCAGAAGGCACATCTGGTCATTGGCGGTGGTGATGTAGTCGGGCACCGAGGAGAAGCGCGAGGCGCGGGCCAGGGCCGCGCCGGAGCCGCGGATCCCTTGCGGCGGGTAGCGCATGGCGCGGACGAGGTCGCGGGCCTGATCGGCGCTGTCGACCATGGGGATCAGCAGGGTCTGGGCGCCGGCGTCGAGCACCTGCTTGATGGCCCATGCCTCTCCCATGGGCAGGCGGACGACGGGGTGGCAGGGTTTGCCCTCGAGCACCTGGAGCTGGGCCATGATGGTGCGCAGGTCGTTGGGGGCGTGCTCGGCGTCGAGCACGAGCCAGTCGAACCCGGCTGTGGCGAGTACCTCGGTCGGGTAGGGATCGGCGAAGCCGGCCCAGCAGCCGTAGAGGGGATCGCCCCGTTTGAGGGCGGTCTTGAAGGTGTTTTCGGGGGCGGACATGGGGCGGGCCTTTCCTCGTGTTGGTCTTGGCGCACCCTACGCGGGATGGGGTGCGGGGGTCTACAGGAAGTGGTGGGACGGGGGGACCTGGGGGGGGGTCACCCACCCTACGGGGACTCGGGAGCGGGCTGGTGGGTTGGGGCGGGAGGATTTGAGTATTTTTGGAACAATGAAAATGCGGGGGGTCGCCGCGGCCGTGGCATGGGAGGCGGCCGGGGGGATCGAGTATTTCTGGAAAGATGAAAGCGGGGGGTCAGGGTTTCGGGGCGGCGGCCTTCAGGGCTTCGCGGAAGGTGGTGCGGTCGCCGATGTGGTTGGCGAGGATGAGGATGAGGCGGGCGTTGAGGGCGGCGCTTTGGTCGTCGGTCAGCCCCTCGTGGGCGGCGAGGAGGTCGGCGTAGAGGTCGTCGGGGGCGTCGATGTTGGGGGTAAGGGTGAGGGTCATGCGTGGCCTCCCTTGGCGCGGGTGAGGGCGGTTTCGATCTCTGCCGGTGTGGCGTCGGCCCAGCGGGCGGCGACGTGCTGGTCGGGGCGGAGGAGGTAAAGGGCGCTTGGGGCTTGGCCTAGGTAGCGGGTGCGCAGGGCGTCGGTGACCTCCGGCAGGCCGAGGGGCGTGGTGCCGGGGATTTCGGGGGCCGCGCGGCCGAGGGCGAGGAGGGTGAAGCCGTTTCGCAACCGGTCGAGCAGGTAGCCATTGCCGAGCGGCGCATCGGGGCAGGGGGCGCCGGGGCGGGTGCGGGACGGGCCGCCGGGCAGGGCGTCGGGGGCGCTGAGCGGGGAGCCTGCGTGGATGCAGGGCACCGAGAGGCGGCCGGAATTGACGAAGGGCCGGGCGAAGGCGTGGTGTTCGGAGAGGTCGAGCACGGCGTCGCGGAAGAGGCGGCTGGTTTTCGACTTGGGCGTGATGAAATCGGTGGAGCGGGAGGAGTTGAGGATGTTCTCGTCGGCCGCCTCGACCCGTTCGCTGTCGTAGCTGTCGAGCAGGGTCTCGGGCGCCTCGCCCGCCAGCACGAGGCGGAGCTTCCAGCAGAGGTTGTCGGTGTCCTGCAGGCCGGAATTGGCGCCGCGGGCGCCGAAGGGCGAGACCTGGTGTGCGGCGTCGCCGGCGAAGAGGACGCGGCCGTGGCGGAAGCGGTCCATGCGGCGGCACTGGAAGGTGTAGATGGAGACCCATTCGAGCTCGAACGCCACGTCGTCGCCCAGCATCTGGCGGACGCGGGCGCGGACGCGGTCGGGCTCTTTCTCCTTTTCGCGGTCGATGTCCCAGCCGAGCTGCAGGTCGATGCGCCAGACGCCGTCGGGCTGTTTATGCAGCAGCGCCGACTGGCCGGGGTTGAAGGGCGGGTCGAACCAGAACCAGCGTTCGGTCGGGAAATCGGCCTGCATGGTGACGTCGGCGATGAGGAAGTTGTCTTCGAAGACGCGGCCGGTGAAGCCGAGGCCGAGCCTGTCGCGGGTGGGGGAGCCGGCGCCGTCGCAGGCGATGACGTAGTCTGCTTCGAGGGCATAGGGGCCGTCGGGCGTGTCGACGGTGAGGGCGACGTGGTCGGGATGGGCCGCGATGTCGGTGACGCGGCTGTTCCCGCGGAGGTCGATGGGGGCGCCGCCCTCCTGCAATTCGCGGAGGCGGGCGACCATGTCGTTTTCCAGGTGGTATTGCTGGAGATTGACGAAGGCCGGGCGGCGGTGGCCGTCCTCGGGGAGGAGGTTGAACTCGTAGACCTTGCGGTCGCCGAAGAAGACCTTGCCGAGGTTCCAGCGCACGCCGCGGTCGGTCAGCGGGTCGCCGCAGCCGAGGCGGTCGGCGATCTCGAGGGTGCGCTTGGCGAAGCAGATGGCGCGGGAGCCGTGGGAGACCTTGTCATTCTCGTCGAGCACCACGACCGGCACGCCCTGCTGGCCGAGGTCGAGCGCGGCGGCGAGGCCGACGGGGCCGGCGCCGATGACGATGACCGGGTGGCGGACGGGGTTTGCGGCGTCCTGGTCGGGATGGCGGGCATAGGGGTAGAGCGGGGTGTCGAAGAGGCGGGTCATGGGCGGGGCTCGAGACGGTCTTGTGTGGCGCGGGCGCAACGGGCGGTGGGGTGGCGCGGAATTTTCGGAACAGGGCGGGCGGCGGCGGTGTTGACCCTCCAGAACGAACAGACCTGGGGAGTAACGACGTGTCTGCCGCCGATATGAGTGCTAGTGATAAACAGGGCCGCGAGGCCGGGCTGGGCCTGATCGGGCTGGCCGGCGCCGGTATCCTGGGCGGCCTCGCGGTCGCCGTGGTGCCGGTGGTGGGCGAGAGCCTGCGGCCGATCAACCTGAACCCCGTCAACCTGGCGATGACGGGCGTGGCCGGGGCCGGGCTGTTGATGGCGGCGCTGGGCGCGGTTCTGCGGCGGGCCGATCCGTTCCATCGCGGGGCCGGGGTTGCCGGTGGCCTGCTTCTGGTGGTGTTCGCGGTGTCGTTCCTGGTCAATCCGCTGGCGGGGCTTATCCTGCTGACGCTGGCGACGCTGGTGGTGTTCGCGACGCTTGCCACGGTTTACCTGATGGGTCCCGTCGAGGAAGAGGCGGTGGAAGAGACCGCCGCCGAGGCCGACGAGGCGCGGCCCACGGCCAAGGTGATCCACCCCGCCGCGTGGCACATGCCGAAACCCGCCAACCTGCCCGGCGCCGTGGCGCTGAAGCAGGAGGTGTGCAAGCCGGAGGCGCGGCTGACGCTGTGAGGCCGGAAGGCCGGGGCTGACGGGCAAGTGCATCATTAGCCCTGCAACTGTTCCCACATCTCCACGTCACGCTCGGCCGTCCAGATGCGGGGGGTGTCGATGCCGCGCGCCTCGTCATAGGCGCGGGCGACGTTGAACGGCAGGCAGTGCTCGTAGATCGCGTAATCGGAGAATTTCGGGTCGCAGGCGGCGCGCACCGCGTCCCACGCCTCTTTCAGCGTGCCGCCGCGAGCGGCGACGCGGGCGGCGGGGCGGTAGGTGCTTTCCACGAAATCGCGGGTGTTCTCGATGGCGGCGTTGACCATTTCGCGGCCCATCAGCGCGTCGCCCCGGCCGGGCGCGATGGCGTCGACGTCGAACCACTTGATTTCATCGAGCGTGTCACCCCAGTCGGAGAAATGCCCGTCGCCGCAGTAGCAGGCGGAGTGGTATTCGACGATGTCGCCGGTGAACATGACGTTCTCGTCCGGGACATGGATGACGATATCGCCCGCGGTATGGGCGCGGCCCAGATGCATGAGGTCGACCCGGCGGTTGCCGAGATAGACGGTCATGCTGTCGGAGAAGGTGGTGGTGGGCCATGTCAGGCCGGGGATGCTCTCATGCCCTTCGAAGAGGCGGGGAAAGCGCTGGAATTCGCTGTCCCAGTCTTCCTGCCCGCGTTCGGCGACCATGGCGCGGGCGGTGTCGCCCATGATGATCTGCGGCGCGCCGTAGGCCGAGGCGCCGAGGACGCGGACGGCGTGGTAATGGGTCATGACAAGGTGGGTGATCGGCTTGTCTGTGACCTCGCGGACCTTCTCGATGACCTTGTTCGCGAGGCGGGGGGTGGCCTGGGCCTCGACGATCATGACGCTGTCGTCGCCGATGATGACGCCGGAATTGGGGTCGCCCTCGGCGGTGAAGGCCCAGAGGCCGTTTCCGACCTCGGTGAAGCTGATGGTTTTCTCGGTGAGATCACCTTGGGAGGCGAAGGCCTTGGACATGGGGGGCTCCTTTCTGAGATGGACAGGGGCGGGGGGCTGTGCTTGGGTTCGTGACATGATGCAGAGCCGGTTGCCCTATGTTCTGACGTTCCTGATCACCGTTGTGACGGCGGTGATCCTGTTGGCAATGGGCCGGGCGGGGGTGTGCCCCTGTGGCTATGTCGACCTGTGGGGCACGATCGGCACCGAGGAGGCGAACCAGCAGGTTCTGGACTGGTACGCGCCGAGCCATCTGTTGCACGGGTTGCTGTTCTATGGCGCGCTCTGGCTGGTGGTGCCGCGGGTGCCGATTGGCTGGCGGCTGGTGATTGCCACGGTGGTCGAATGCGGGTGGGAGATCGTGGAGAACACCGATGCGATGATCCAGCGGTACCGGGATTCCACGGTCTCTTCCGATTACATGGGGGACAGCGTTCTCAACTCGGTGTCCGACATCGCGGCGATGTGGGTGGGGTTCGCGCTGGCCCGGGTCGTGCCGGTCTGGGTGAGCGTGGCGGTGGTGATCGGGTTCGAGGTGCTGACCGCGATCGTGATCCGCGACGGGCTGGCGCTCAACATCCTGATGCTGCTGTGGCCGCTGGAGGCGGTGAAGGAATGGCAGGCCGCTGGCTGAGGTCATGAGGCGACCGTCTGGTCGATGGTGCCGAAGAGCGGGCGGCCCGTGTCGTCCTCCATCCAGATCCTGACGCGGTCGCCGGGTTGGAGGAAGGGGGTCTTGGCCTCGCCTTCGAGAAGGGTTTCCACCATGCGCTGTTCGGCGATGCAGGAATAGCCGCGGCCGCCGTCGCGGACGGGTTTGCCGGGGCCGCCATCCGCGTCGCGGTTGGAGACGGTGCCGGAGCCGATGATGGTGCCGGCGGCGAGGTGGCGGGTTTTCGCGGCATGGGCGATGAGGGTGGGAAAGTCGAAGGTCATGTCTTCGCCGGCATCGGCACGGCCGAAGGGTTTGCCGTTGAGCTCCACGTGCACGGTGCCGTTGAGCTTGTCGCCGTCCCAGCCCGGCAGGGCGTCGGGGGTGATGGCGAGGGGCGAGAAGGCGCAGGCGGGTTTCGACTGGACGAAGCCGAAACCCTTGGAGAGCTCGTCGGGGATGAGGGCGCGGAGCGAGATGTCGTTGCAGAGGAGGACAAGGCGGATGGCGGCGCGGGCCTGATCGCGGGTGGCGCCCATGGGGACCGGGCCGGTGATGACGGCAACCTCGGCCTCGAAGTCGATGCCCCATGACGGGTCGCCGGGGATGGGCGCCGTGGGGGCGAGGAAGCTGTCGGAGCCGCCCTGGTACATGAGCGGGTCGTGCCAGAAGCGCTCGGGCATCTCGGCGCCGCGGGCGCGGCGGACGAGGTCGACATGGTTCACGTAGGCCGAGCCGTCGAGGAACTGGAAGGCGCGGGGGAGGGGGGAAAGGCAGTCTGTCTCAACGAAGGGCGTCTCCGGGCCATCCGGGGCGGGTTCGGTGCCGTCGAGGAGGGATTGCAGTGTGGCGCCGTCGGGCAGGCGGCAGGTTTCACCGTCATCGGAGAGGAGGGCGAGTTGGCCGTCGGGGGTGCCGTTGTCGAGGGTGGCGTATTTCATGGCGTGGCTTTCAGGGGGAGGGTCAGCCCGTCATGGGCGACGTGGAGCGTGCCGGAGAAATGGGGGGCGGCCTCGGCGCGCCATGTGTCTTCGGTTACGCCGGGCTCGCCGGAGGGGATGAGGTGGTTGAGGGCGAGCTGTGACACGCCCGCGCGCTCGGCCAGTTTGGCGGCGTCATGGGCGGCGGTATGGCTGCGCAGGATGTGCTTCAGGAGGCGGTCATCGGCATAGCCCATGCGGTTCACGATGGCGGTGATGTGGTCGGTCAGCATGGCCTCGTGAACGAGGAGGTCGGCGCCCTCGGCGAAGTCGACCATGGCCGGGATGGGGGCGGTGTCGCCGGAGAGAACGGCGCTGGCGGAGGGGGCGTCGAAGCGGAGGGCGTAGCTTTCGGTGACGGGCGGGTGGTGGTTGGGGAGGGCGGTGATGCGCAGGCTGCCGAGCGTCAGGTCGAGGTGGTCGTCGAGCCGGTGGATGGGGAAGAGGCTGTCGAAATCGGGACGGCCTTCATCCTCGGTGCGGGTGTCGATATCGTAGGCCATCGAGGCGCGGAAACCCTCCCAGTAGGCGGGCAGGCCGGAGGGGGCATAGATCGGCACCTCGCGTTTGAGGCCGGCGGTCCATGCGGTGTGGAGGAGCGGCCCGAGTTCGAGGTAGTGGTCGGAATGCAGGTGGGTGACGAGCACCGCGTCGATCTCCGTCAGGGCCACGCCCGCGCGGCAGACGCCCGCCGCCGCCCCCAGCCCTGCGTCGATCAGCACGGTTTGCCCAGCCATACGCACCAGTATGGAGGTCGGCATGGCCGAGCCCGGGCGGATCGCCGGGCCGCCCTTGCTGCCGAGGATCGTCACGCTGTCCATGGGGGCGCTGTCCGGGGCTTTCATTGTTCCGGAAATACTCGATTGCGCATCATTTGCGACCCGGCGTGCCGTCGAATTTCTTCTCGAGGCTGTCCCAGCAATCGATGTAATCGTCCTGCAGCGGCGCCTCGGTCGCGGCGAAGCGGGTGAGGTGCTGGGGGAAGCGGGTTTCGAACATGAAGGACATGGTGTTGTCGAGCTTGTCGGGGCCGAGATTGGCGTTCGAGGCCTTCTCGAACGCGTCGCGGTCGGGGCCGTGGGGCAGCATCATGTTGTGCAAGCTCATGCCGCCGGGGACGAAGCCCTGCGGCTTGGCGTCGTACTGGCCGTAGATGTTGCCCATCAGCTCGGACATGATGTTCTTGTGATACCAGGGCGGGCGGAAGGTATCCTCGGCCACCATCCAGCGTTCGCGGAAGAGGACGAAGTCGATATTCGCGGTGCCGGGGACGCCGGAGGGGGCGGTGAGCACGGTGAAGATCGACGGGTCGGGGTGGTCGAAGAGGATCGCGCCGACCGGGGAATAGGTGCGCAGGTCGTACTTGCAGGGGGCGTAATTGCCGTGCCACGCGACCACGTCGAGCGGGCTTTGCGGGATTTGCGTTTCGTGGAACTGGCCGCACCACTTGATGGTGAGGGTGGAGGGGGTTTCGCGGTCCTCAAAGGCCGCCACCGGCGCCTTGAAGTCGCGCGGGTTGGCGAGGCCGTTGGCGCCGATCGGCCCGCGGGCGGGGAGCTCGAATTTCTGGCCGTAGTTCTCGCAGACGAAGCCGCGGCAGGGGCCTTCCAGCACCTCGACCCGGTAGACGAGGCCGCGGGGGAGGATGGCGATTTCCTTCGGTTCCAGGTCGATGATGCCGAGCTCGGTGCAGAAGCGGAGGCGGCCTTCCTGCGGGACGACCAGCAGCTCGCTGTCGGCGGAGTAGAAATAGGCATCCTCCATCGAGGCGGTGACGAGGTAGATGTGGCTGGCCATGCCCACCTGCGTGTTCACGTCTCCGGCGGTGGTCATGGTGCGCATGCCGGTGAGCCAGGTGAGGCTTTCGTAGGAATGGGGGACGGGGTTCCAGCGGTACTGGCCCAGCGAGATCACGTCGGGATCGACGTTGGGGGCAGATTTCCAGTGGGGCAGGTCGATCTTCGTGTAGCGCGCCGAGTGCTTGACGGAAGGCCGGATACGGTAGGTCCATGTGCGTTCCGGCGGGTGGGCGGTGAAGGCGGTGCCGGAGAGCTGTTCGCCGTAGAGGCCATATTCGCATTTCTGGGGCGAGTTCATGCCCTGGGGCAGGGCGCCGGGCAGGGCCTCGGTCTCGAAATCATTGCCGAAACCGGGCATGTAGCCTTCATGCGTGCCCACGGGCGTGGCGGCCTGGGTCAGGCCATGGGACTTGGTCTGGCGGTTCATGGCAGCGGTCCTCCTTGTCCCATGGAGCTAACAGTTGAATTTGTAACTAACAAGGCTACATGGCTGACCATGATGCGCGATACATGTGACGAGACATTCGAGCTGGCGGATTTCCTGCCTTACCTGTTGAACCAGGCGGCGGAGGCCTCGGGGCAGGAGTTCCAGACGATCTACAAGGGCCGCTACGGGATGTTGCGGACCGAGTGGCGGGTGTTGTTCCACCTCGGCATCTATGGCCGGATGACCGCCAAGGAGATCGGCGAGCGGGCGGTCATTCACAAGACCAAGGTGAGCCGGGCGGTGCAGAAGCTGGCGGCGCGGCGGTTCATCACGCGCGAGCGGCACGCGGCGGACCGGCGGTTCGAGTATCTCGACCTGACGACGGCCGGTCGGGCGGCCTATCGCGACCTGCACGAGGTGGCGCGGCAATACGATGCAAGGCTGACCTCGCAGTTCTCGGACGAGGAGACGGCGCTGTTGCGGTCGATGCTGAAACGGCTGGCCGGCGGGCGGTAGGCGCGGGACTTTACTTTCCGGTCAAAAACCCGTTCAGCTTGCGCCATGAACGAGCATCTCAAAGGTCTGATCATCACCACGCTGGGCGTGCTGTTCGTGGTGCCGGATTCGCTTTACGTGCGGCTCATTGATGCCGAGCCGATGGTGACCGCGTTCTGGCGCGGGATGAGTGCCGGGGGGATCATCCTTCTGGGGCTTCTGGCGGTGCAGGGCACCAAGGGGTTCGGGCAGGTTCTGCGCTCGGGCTGGCCCGGGGTGATCTACATGGTGCTGATCGGGTACACGGCGCCGGGCTTCGTGCTGGCGGTGACGCATACGAGCGTGGCGAACGTGGTGTTCATCTTCGCCTCGATGCCGATCTTCTCGGCCATCTTCGCGCGGGTGTTTTTGGGCGAGCCGATCAGCCGGCGGGTGGTGATGACCATGCTGGCGGTGATCGGGGGGCTGGCGATCATCGCCTATGGCTCGGGTGAGAACGCGGTGGCGCACTGGTCGGGGGATCTCTACGCGCTGTCGGTGTGCATTGCGTATTCGGGGGCGCTGACGGCGGTCAGGGGGCTGAAGGATATCTCGATGATCCCGGCGATTCCGCTGGCCTATATCGGGGCGGCGCTTTTGATCTGGCCGTTCATCGAGCCGGGGCCGCCGGTAGAGGCGCAGTGGCACTTGTTTCTGGGCCACGGGGCGTTCATTGCCGTGGCAACCTGTTTCCTGACGCTGGGGCCTCGCTATATCAGCTCGCCGGAAGTGTCGCTGCTGATCCTGCTGGAATCGGTGCTGGCGCCGCTGCTGGTCTGGGCGATCGTGGGCGAGGACCCGGGGCGCTGGGCGATGATCGGGGGCGCGGTGGTGATCGGGGCGCTTCTGGTGTCGAACTTCGTGGCGCTGAGGCGCCGGCGGGTGGTCTGACGGTTGGGACCGGGGTGGCGGTTCGTGACGAAGGTCGTGCGGGCCAGTGCTGTCACTGACCGCCTTTCGGTCCGACGTCATTTGGGGGTTACTGGTTTCCGGTTTTCACCTGAGCGTTTTTTCGCGTGTTGTCCCGGCATGATCCCGTGGTGGCGTATCTCGGGAACATTGCCCTCCGCCCGGTTGTTACCGACTCGAACGGAGGTTTTCCCATGGACACGTACGAGACGGGACAAGACCGCGGCCGTGGCGGCGGTAAACTGGCACTGCTGCTGGGCGTTGGAATACTGGCGGCGGGGGCGGCCGCCTTCTGGCATCGGTCGCAACAGCCCTGGCCGGCCGGGCGACCCGACAGTGCGCCGGGGCGGAGCAGCTGGCAGAGCCGCTATGGCGACTACGCGGTCTCGGGCCGCAGCGTGACGATCAACCGCCCGAGGGCGGAGGTCTAAAGTTTCTGGCGCGATTTTTCCGACCTTGCCCGTTTCATGTCCAATGTCGAGGCGGTTCAAAGGGGACAGGCTGCATCCGCACGGCTTCGCCACAGGATGACGCGGCCGCCACGGGGGGCAGGAGCGTCCAGACCGTGCTGGCCAGCGCGACGGCGGCGAGGACGAGGCTGATGCGCCGGAGGGTGGGGTCGGTCTCCGGCCAGCGCGGTGACCGGAGCGCGAGCATGAGCAGGATCTGGACCAGGATTGCCGCGACCGTGGCGAGGATCAACAGACCGCGCAGCGTGCCCTCGTCGACAGGCGCGTTCCAGCGGTCGGAGCAAAGCAGGCCGTGCAACCCGTAGACCGCGCTGAAGGACGCCAGCCAGAGCGTCAGCGGAAGCGAGAGGCGCAGAACCGAGTTCACGTCAACATACCCGGCAGCATGGCCGCCGTGGCGGTGACCAGCGTGACGGCGACCGCGTAGTCGCACCAGAGCCGGCCGATGCGTATGGCGCCGGAGGTTGTCGCGGCGGGGTGGCCGGCGAGTAGGCGGGCGGCGAGCAGCGCCATCATGAACAGGGCGATCAGGTGGTGCAGCAGGGCGTATCCCATCAACACCCAGAGGGTCGCGTCATAGGCGTGGGCGGTTGGATCGGGCGCGCGCGAGAGGAGGAATGCGCAGGCGCCGCCGAGAGCCGCGAGGCCCGCCATGGCGAGGGCCAGGCCGGGGGGCGCTTTCAGGCGCGTTCCGGCGAGTGTCAGCGTGGCCCCGCCGAATAGCGGCAGGAGGATCCATGGTCCCGCTTCGACATAGGCGGGCGGCGGCCAGTTCGGGGCGATCGTCCAGAGGAAGGCATAGCCGAAGAGCAGCGAGCCGAAGAACGTGCCATTGGCCAGCAGGAGGAAGATCGACCCCCACCAGCCGGGCGGGTCGCGCACTTCGGCCGCGGTGCGCAGCGACAGCCCGCGACCGGCCGGAAGCAACCCCTCGCTTTCCTTGGTGCCGAGGCTCCAGACCCAGGTCAGCGCGCAGGCGATCACGCCCAGGGCGGAGAGGGGGATCAGCCAGTACGCCTTTGTCAGCATTCCGAGAAAGAACAGGCCCGTCACCGCCGCCATCAGCACCGGCAGGGCCGTATTGCCGGGGAAGACGGTGATGTAGCGCGGCTCTCCGGTGGCGACATCGACGGACAGTGTTTCGCGCCGCGCCCTTTCGCAATCGCCCAGATAGCCCTCGCCCCGGGCGATCTGCACCGGCAGGCCGGGCGCGTCGAAAAGCGGCTCGCGCGATGTGACCTCGGGGATGCTGGCAAAGTTGTAGGCCGGGGGCGGCGTCGGCATCGCCCATTCCAGCGTTCCGGCTTTCCAGGGATCGCGCGCGCCCCGCACCGCCACGGTCACGTTCACCACCACGTCGATCAGCACGAGCGCAAGGCCGATCGCCATGACGAAGCTGCTGACCGAAGCGATGAGGTTTATGAGCTCCCATCCCTGTCCGGCCTCGTAGGTGTCTATCCGCCGCCGCATCCCGAGCAGCCCCGCCCAGTGAAGCAGCAGGAAGGTGCCGTGAAAGCCCGGCACGATCAGCCAGAAGGCCGTGGGGCCGAGCTTGAAATAGGTCGTGCGCCCGGCAAAATGCGGCATCCAGTAGTAGAGCGCCGCCAGCATGGGAAAGACGAAGCCGCCGATCAGCACGTAGTGAAGATGCGCGACGATGAAGTAGGTGTCGTGCACCTGCCAGTCGAACGGCACGATGGCCACCATGACCCCGGTGAGCCCGCCGATCACGAAGGTGGCGAAGAAGGCCAGCAGCCAGAGCATGGGCAGGTGCCTCCTCGGCCGGCCCTGGCGCAGCGTTCCGATCCAGGCGAAGATCTGCACCGCCGTCGGCACCGCCACAAGCGTCGAGGCGGCGGAGAAGAAGGCCAGCCCCATGTGCGGGATGCCGGTCGTGAACATGTGGTGCACCCATAGACCGAAGCTGAGCACGCCGAGCGACACGGCGGCGGCCACGATCCAGCCGTAGCCCATGAGCCGGGTGCCGGCCATCACCGGCAGGATGGTCGAGATCGCGCCGGCCGCGGGCAGGAAGATGATGTAGACCTCGGGGTGGCCGAAGAGCCAGAACAGGTGCTGCCACAGAAGCGCGTCACCGCCATCTGCCACCTGGAAGAAGGGCATTCCGAAGGCCCGTTCCAGTTCCAGCAGGATCGAGCCGAGGATCAGCGGCGGAAAGCCCGTCAGGATCATCACCGCCGTGACCAGCGCGTACCAGGCGAAGATCGGCATCTTCGACAGGCGCATTCCCGCGGCCCGGTAGCGCAGGATCGTCACCGTGATCTCTACCGCCGCCGAGATCGCCGAGATCTCGACGAAGGTGATGCCGATCAGCCAGAAATCCGAGTTGATGCCCGGGGCGCCGATGGTCGATGACAGCGGCGGGTACATGAACCACCCGCTGTCGGGCGCGATACCGGCCAGCAGGGCGAAGATCATCATCGATCCGCCGAAGACGTAGCACCAGAAGCCGTAGGCCGTCAGTCTGGGAAAGGCGAGATCCCGGGTGCCCAGCATCTTGGGCAGGAGATAGACCGCGAGCCCCTCGAACAGCGGGATCGCGAACAGGAACATCATGATGGTCCCGTGCATGGTGAAGATCTGGTTGTAGTGTTCCGGGCCGATGAAGGCCGAGCGCGGGCTGGCGAGCTGCGCGCGGATCAGCATGGCGAGGATGCCGCCCACGATGAAGAAGAAGATGGCGACCGCAAGGAACATCCGGCCCAGATCGGTGTGGTTCACGGTCGTGAACCAGCCCTTCCAGCCGGGGTCCGAGGCCCAGATGCGGGTCAGCGCGCGATGGCGGCGCAGCGCGGTCATGGCGCGTCTCCCTGCAGGAACCGATCCCAGGATGCGGCATCGTGCGCGATCACGGAAAAGCGGTGGTCGCGGTAGCCGGGGCCGTTGAATTCGGATCCGAGGCCCTCGTAGCGGCCCGGCCTGTCGGCCTCGATCCGCAGCACGTTCACGCGGCCCGGCACCGCGTCCAGCTTGCCCGCCAGCCGCGGCACCCAGAAGGCATGGATCACGTCGGCCGTGGTGATCGCCACGTCCACCGGCCGCCCGGCGGGGATGTGCAGCACGTTCTCGGTCTCGCGATCCGGTGCGTCGTCATAGCCGAAACGCCAGGCCCATTGCCGCGCCTCGGCCTGCACCCGCACCACGTCGGGGCCGGGGCGAGGCAGCAGGCGTTCGCCGACGACCAGCCCGTAGGCCAGCAGCGCCGCCAGCACGATCAGCGGGAAGACCAGCCCGAGCCCGATGACGTACCCCCATTCGTCGCGTTCTCCCGACGGGCCGTACCAGGCCCAGGCAATCAGGCCGGCCACGAAGAGAAAGATCGCCGTGGCGCCGCCCAGCAGCACCCACCACAGCGTGGCGATGACCTTGGCCGCAGGCCCGGCCGGGTGCACGGCCGAGAGAGACTCTTCGCAACCTGCCAGAAAAAAGATAGTTATACCCCCGACACCGCAGCGCAGGAGAACCCAGGGATGCCGGACAAGATGGTCAACGAGTCCGAGGAACTTCTGGATCCGATCGTGGAACATCCCGGCTACGACGAGACGGAATCCCTCGTCGGGCTCTGGGGTCATCCGCTGCACGCGATGAGCGTCGCATTCCCCGTCGCGCTTACCTTCTGCGCGTTCGGCGCCGACCTGTTCTACTGGTGGAGCGGCGACGCCTTCTGGGCCCGCGCCGCGATCTGGGCGGCGGGCACCGGCTTTCTGTTCGGCCTGATCGCCGGCGTGACGGGCACGGCGGAACTGCTGCTGGTGCCCGGCATCCGCATTCGCGCCGCGGCCTGGACGCATTTCATCATCGCCGTGCTGCTCTTGTCGCTGCTGGGCACGAACTGGGGCTACCGGCTGCAGGGCTACGAAGAGGCGGTGCTGCCCTATGGCATCCTGCTTTCGGGCTTCAACGTGCTCGTCGTGATGGTGACGGGATGGCATGGGGGCAAGCTCGTGTTCGATCATCGTCTGGGCACGTCAAAGGGGAACTGATGGCCGCGCGGCTCGGTCAGCCAGTCGGGAACGGGAATTTCCTGCAGTTCCGGCTTGGCCAGGACCAGCGTCAGGACGCACAGGACCGGCGCCAGCAGGAGGACCAGCGGAAGAGCGGGTTTCGGGGCGCGATGTGCGCCCTCCCGTTCCGCCACCGCGACAAGGACGTATCCGATCCAGACGTGAAAGGTCACCATCATCGCGACGAAGAAGAGCTTGGCGAACATCCAGGTCACGAACACCTCGCGCAGGAATATCAGCGCCGTGCCCGACCCGATGGCGAGAACGGCGGCCGGGGTGATGCAGAACGTATAGGTATAATGCGTGGCATGGCGGATGCGGGTGTAATCCCCTTGTCCGATCGCCGGGTCGTGCCGGGCCAGCATGAGTGGCAGGGCGAACAGCCCGCCGCACCAGAGCAGCAGCATCGCGACATGCAGCGCCTTGACGTAAGGCACCAGCGCCATCATCGCGCTCATGCGGAGGCCGGTCCCCGGCCCGAATTCCAGGCGCGGCGGGCAAGCAGGGCGAGGACGGCAATGTACGGGAGCATCGCCGGGACCCACATGATCAGGCCGCCCAGCTGTTGATCCTCGAGTGGCATCAGCCCCCACTGGAGCGGCATCTGCTGATGAGCGTCGTAAAGCACCACGGGGGCCAGCGTCAGGATCGCGCCGAGCAAACCCATCTGGATCAGCCCGGCCATCGACCATAGGACCCCGCCGACGGCGTCGCCATTGGCGAGGACCGCGCGCCAGAACAGGGTCGCCGACCCGAGCAGGGTGACCTGCATCATCCAGTAGACCCCGATATCCCGCAGAGCGAGGTCATATGCAGCGGGGAGATGCCAGGCCCACAGGATCGCAGTCGAAACCAGGAAGTGCAGCGGCATCGATCCGAACAGCCGCCGCCGCGGCAAGGCCGCCGCGAGCAGCGGTGCCGCGACTGCGACCAGCAGCACGTGATGCACAACCCGGGCCGAAAACAGGCCGACCGAAAGGGCGCAGAGCGGCGAGACGAAGGCGACGGCAAGCACCGCCACGGCGGCAAGGCCCGGGGGCTTGTGGCGCAGGAAGATCGTCAGGGTCAGGAGAGCGGCCAGCACGACGGGATCGAAATTCCACGAGGCCCAGACAAGATCCGGGCCCGGAGCCTCGCCGCAATAGCTGCCCGGAAGTAACTCCAACGACACGACGCCTCCTCCGCTGCTCGGTTTTGGCCGCAAGAAGCTGCGGCGCGCCCTTCGTCTCTTTCTAGCGCAACCGCGTGGGGCGGCAACCTTTCCGGGAGGGCGAGGGGAGATCGCGCTGTTCGAGAAAGGCGGGGGCGGGCATTCGGGCGTGATGGTCTTTGCGCGTGGTCCGGGCCTGCGCGGGTGCGGTTAAGTGGCCGTTTTCTTTAGAAGAAAACGGAGCGAAATCCTTTGAAGATTTCGGGGGTGGCTCAGAAATCGACCTCGACGCCGGGGAGGTTGAGCGCCTTGATGAGGTCGCGAAGCTCCTGCCGGGCGGCGACGTTGGAGATGTTGAGCTGTTTCACCCCGATATCCTTGAGATCGAGCAGGGTGAGGCCGCGGGGGAAGAGCTCGCGGAAGATGACGCGCTCGTTGAAGCCCGGGGCGGTGCGGAAGCCGATGCGCTTGGCGAGGTTGTCCAGCGCGGCGCCCATCTTTTCCTTGTTCACCATCTGTTGCGCGCCGAGGCGGTTGCGGACGACGACCCAGTCGATCGGTTTGAGCCCGGCCTGGGCCCGAAGCTGGCGGGCGTTCCAGACCATCTCGGAATAGACCGAGGGGCCGAGGATCTTCATGCCGTCGCTGTCGATATGGGCGAGGAGGTCGAAATCGATGAAGCTGTCGTTCAGGGGCGTGATCAGCGTGTCGGCGAGCGAGTGGGCGACCTGGCTGAGCCTTGTGTGGGAGCCGGGGCAGTCGATCAGGATGAAATCGCTGTCGGGTTCCATCTCGGCCACGGCGGCGGAGAGGCGGCGGTCATAGATGTTCTCGCCCGGCTGGAGGGCGGATTGGTCTACCTCGGGGAGGTCGCGATAGGCGGGCGAGGGGAGGTCGAGCCCCGACTTCTGAAGGAAGCGGTCGCGGTTGCGGATGTAGGTGCCGAGCGTCTTCTGGCGGAGGTCGAGGTCGAGCGTGCTGACCTTGTGGCCCAGCCGGGCCAGCGCCGTGGCCACGTGCATCGACACGGTCGATTTGCCCGCACCGCCCTTTTCGTTCCCCACGACGATGATATGCGCCATGTTCCGTTGCCCCTCGTTCTGCGCCATGTGTCTGCGCGATTTTTTGCGCAACTTACCGGTGCCGTTGACGATTTGAAAGAGAGCTTCGCGCAGTTGCGGCGCGGGGCTGGCGCCGTTGCATCAGGTGGGAGGGAAAAAGAAAACGCCGCCCCGGTGGGAGCGGCGTTTCGTGGTGTCGATTGCGTGGCGCCCGATCAGAAGCCGAGGCCTGCGTACTTGTTCTTGAACTTCGACACGCGGCCGCCCGCGTCGGTCAGGCGGTGACCGCCGCCCGTCCAGGCCGGGTGGACCGTGGGGTCGATGTCGAGCGAGAGGCTGTCGCCCTCTGCGCCGTAGGTCGAGCGCATGGTCAGGACGGTGCCGTCGGTCATCTTGACTTCGATGTAGTGGTAATCGGGGTGGATGTCTTTTTTCATGTCGCCGATCCTTGCACGGGTTTCTTGCCGTCGTCCTTGGGCTTGTAGTTCGAATCCTCGGCGATCCGGGCCGATTTGCCCCGGCGCGCGCGCAGGTAGTACAGCTTGGCGCGGCGCACGCGGCCGCGGCGGATCACGGTGATGTTGTCGATGTTGGTCGAGTAGAGCGGGAAGATCCGTTCCACGCCTTCACCGAAGGAAATCTTGCGGATGGTGAAGCTTCCGGCGATGCCGTCGCCGTTCTTGCGGCTGATGCAGACGCCTTCGAAGTTCTGCACCCTTGTGCGGGTGCCCTCGGTAACCTTGAAGCCGACGCGGACGGTGTCGCCGGCCTTGAAGTCGGGAATGTCCTTCCCGAGTTCGGCGATCTGTTCCGCCTCGATCTGAGCGATAATGTCCATCGCTGCATTCTCCTAAATGTGCTTGCGGTTTGGCCCGCAAAGGTGTCTCGCGTCCTCAGAGCTCTTGGTCTTCGTCCGGGTCCGCCGTGCCGGTCTTACCGGGGGCGCCCGCCAGAGGTCAGGTCGTCTTGTCTTGTTCGGTGCCCCTAAGGGCCTTTCCGGAAAAGCGAAAATGGCGCGGAGACGGACCCATCAGAAGAAAAACGGGAATCACGCGCGCCGACGCTGGTTCGGAATGGGCGCGGTAAATCAGGTTCGGGGTGCAAATTCAAGGAAAAAGGGCCCTGACGGGTGTCAGGCGACCTCGACCACGCCCATCATGCCGGAGGCCTGATGTTCGAGGATGTGGCAGTGGAGCATCCACGTGCCGGGGTTGTCGGCGACGAGCGCGATCTCGGTGGTCTCGTCGGGCATCAGGAGGGCCGTGTCGCGGAGGGTGGCGATGTTGCCGGCGCGGGGGTCGGTGAGCTGGAAGCTGTGGCCGTGGAGGTGGATCGGGTGCGGCCAGCGGGTGCGGTTTTGGAGGGTGATGCGGTGGGTCTTGCCGAGGGCGAGGCGCAGGAGCGGTTCGGTTTCGTGGAGGCGGGCGGGGACGGTGCCGTTGATCGACCAGAAGCGACCGGCTTGGGCCAGTTCCTGCATCGGGAGCATCTTGCCCTCCATCATGGCCTCGGCCATGCCGCCCATGGCGCCGCCGTCGAAGGTGAGTTTGTGGGTTTCGGCATTGGCGAGGTCGGGTTGGGCGACCGGGTTGGGGCGCAGCGCCTCGGGCGGGCCGAGCGGGGTGTCGCGGAGGGGCGCCTCGTCGGAGACCTCCCATGTCATGACCTCGAAGGCGCGGTCGGGGCCGTAGGCGTCGTCGATCACGCGGGCGGGGGTGCCGGGGGCCGCGTCGATATCGAGGATGAGGTCGGCGCGTTGCCCGGCGCCGAGCCAGACGCCGCTGTCGCCGAGTTTCTGCGGCGCGACCGGGTGGCCGTCGAGGGCGATGAGCCACGGGTCGAAGGGGGCGAAGGTGAGGTGGAAGTTCTGGGCGTTGGCGACGTTGCAGATGCGCAGGCGGAGGCGTTCGCCGGAGCGGACGGGCGTGCGGGTGAGGTAGGTGCCGTTGACGGTGAGCACGTTGCCGGTGCGGCCGCCGTGGCTTTGATCGTGGCGGTTGCCGAAGGGGGCGATCTGGGCGTCGTTGTCGAGGCGCCAGTCGTCGAGGGCCCAGGCGATTTCGCGGTCGGCCTGGAGGCGGGCGGCGATTTCGGGGGGTTCCTCGACGATCAGCAGGCCGTGGAGGCCGCGGCCGACCTGTTCTGAGCTGTTGACGTGGGGGTGGTACCAGAAGGTGCCGGCGTCATGGAGGGGGAGGGTGTAGTCGAAGCTGTCGCCGGGGGCGATGGGGGGCTGGCTGAGGAAGGGCATGCCGTCTTGTGAAACGGGCACGCGGAGGCCGTGCCAGTGGACGGTGGTGGGCTCGGGCAGGTCGTTCTGCACGGTGACGTTGAGGGTGTCGCCCTGGCGGGCGCGGAGGACGGGGCCGGGGGCGGTGCCGTTGTAGAGCCAGGCTTTCGTGGCCGGGCCGTCGGGGACGACGAGGGGCGCCTCGCCCGGGGCGGCGGTGAGGGTGAGGGGGGTGGCGGCGGCGAGGCGGGGGAAGGTCGTGACAAGGCCGGTCGCCAGGGCACCCTTGAGAACGGTACGTCGGTGCATGGTGATCCCCTCCCTGAGCTTGGGCGTGAAGATAGGACGCGGGAGGGCCGGTGGCGAGGGGTCAGTCGCTTTTGTCGCGGCGGGCGGTGTAGGCCTGCCAGAGGTCGGGGCGGCGGGCGCGGGTGAGGGCCTCGGCCTGTTGCTGCCGCCATTCGGCGATCTTGGCGTGGTTGCCGGAGAGGAGGACTTCGGGGATCTGCCGCCCGTTCCACTCGGCGGGGCGGGTGTATTGCGGGTGTTCCAGCAGGCCGGAGGTGAAGCTTTCCTCTTCGGTCGAGGCGGCGTTGCCGAGGACGCCGGGGAGGAGGCGGACGGTGGCGTCGATCATCGCCTGTGCCGCGATCTCGCCCCCGGTGAGGACGAAATCGCCGAGCGAGACCTCGGTGATGCCGTAATGGTCTATGACGCGTTCGTCGAGCCCTTCGAAGCGGCCGCAGATCATGGTGAGGCCCGGACCTTCGGAGAGGTGCTGGGCCATGGCCTGGTCGAAGCGGCGGCCGCGGGGGCTGAGGTAGAGGAGGGGGCGCGCAGGCGGCGCGCCGGCGGTGGCGGCGTCGATGGCGCGGGACATGACGTCGGCGCGCATGACCATGCCGGCGCCGCCGCCGGCGGGCGTGTCGTCGACATTGCGGTGGCGGCCTTCGCCGAACTCGCGCAAATGGGTGGTTTCCAGCGCCCAGAGCCGGTCTTTCAGCGCGCGGCCCGTCAGGCTTTCGCCGAGCACGCCGGGGAAGGCCTCGGGGAACAATGTGATGATATGGGCGGTCCAGACCCCGGCGAGGCGGGGGTTGTGATCCATCAGCCCGCGCGGTTGAAGCGAGGCGGAGATGGATTTGCGGCCATGGGAACGGGGCTGGTCAGACATGGCCTGTCTTTTGGGGGTGTCGGGCCGGGGCGGTCAAGCGCATTCGTCAGGACCGGCCCCGGCCCGGCAGGGTCAGCCTAGGGCGATCACGCCGAGGGCCATGAGCAGGAAGAGCACGAGCGCGACCACGACGAGAATCTTGGCACCCGAGAGGGCAACGCCGGACAGGCGGCCGAAGCCCAGCATGGCGGCGATGGCGGCGATGGCGAGGAGGATGAGGATCCATTCGAGCATAGGAGCAGTCCTTTCAGTTAACCGCGCGGAATAGGGCGGCGTCTGAGGGATAACGTCAGGTGCCGCATCTGGTTCCAGCGGTTTCGTACGCAATCAGCTTTTTGCGTCGTCGGGGAAGAGACCGTCGGGCGGATCGGCGACGATCCGGCCGGCGGCGAGATCGACGGTGGGCACGGCCTCGCGCGTGAAGGGAAGCAGGACGGTGGCGGAGGAGCCGGGGAGGCGGATTTCGAGCAGGTCGGTGGCGCCGTGGTTGTGGACCGCCTTGACGGTGCCGAGGCGGGTGCCCCCGGTGTCGAAGACCTCCACCTCGATGAGGTCGGCATGGTAGAACTCGTCCTCCTCGGGTTCGGGGAGGCGGGCACGGTCGACATAGAGGCGGGCGCCGCGCAGGGCGTCGGCCTGTTCCTTGGTGGCGATGCCGGAGAGGCGGGCGGTGAGGCCGTTCTTCGTCTGGCCCGTCAGGGTGATCTCGTAGCGGGCCTTGCCGTCTTCGGTTTCAAGCGCGCCGTAGGCGGCGACATCCTCGGGCTCGGCGGTGAAGCTTTTCAGCCGGACCTCGCCCCTGACGCCGAAGGCGCCGGCGACGGCCCCGAGGCAGACACGGTCTTCCATCAGCGCACCTCCAGCGGGAGCGAGCCGCGGCGGTCTTCCCAACCGGCCTGTTCGAGTTCGGGGGTGTCGGAGGAGGCCTCGGGCCAGCCGACACAGAGATAGGCGACGAGCGACCAGTCGTCGGGCAGGTCGAGGTCGCGGCGGAGGCGGGCGGGGTCGAGGATCGAAACCCAGCCGACGCCGAGCCCCTTCGCCCGGGCGAAGAGCCAGAACTGGGTGATGGCGGCGACGACGGAATAGTGCCGCATCTCGGGCATGGTCAGCGCACCGAGCCCCGCGCCCTTGGCGGTGGCGGTGTCGCAGAAGACGGCGAGTTGCACGGGGGCCTCCTGCATGCCGGTGAGCTTGAGGGTGCTGTAGAGCTTCGCCTTGTCGCCGGAATAGCCGTCGAGCGCCAGTGCATTGGTTTCGCGGAAATTGTCGAGCGCTGTGGCGCGGGCGGCATCGCTGTCGATGCGGACGAGGCGCCACGGCTCGGAGAGCCCCACGGACGGGGCGAACAGAAAGGTGTCGAGGCACTGCGCGAGCAGCGCCTCGTCCACCGGATCGGTGCGGAAGCGGCGCACGTCGCGCCGCCACCGCATCAGGTCGATCAGGCCGGACTGGAAGTCTGATGTGAACCGCGACATTCCAGTGTCCTGCCCGATTTACTCTTCGGTCGCCTCTTCGGAAGCGGCCTCTTCTGCCGGGGCTTCCTCGGCCGGGGCGTTGGCGGCTTCGGCGGCAGCCTTGGCTTTCTCGGCCTTCTCCTCGGCGCGGTCCTGGGCTTTCTGGCCCGGGGTGCCCTTCTTCGGGTTCGCGCGCTCTTTCTTCTCGAGCACGCCGGCGTTTTCGAGGAAGCGGGCGATGCGGTCGGACGGCTGGGCGCCGTGATCCATCCAGTACTGGATGCGCTCGACTTTCATCTTGACGCGGTCCTCGCTGTCTTTCGGCAGAAGCGGGTTGTAGGTGCCCAGCTTCTCGATGAAGCGGCCGTCACGCGGCATGCGGCTGTCGGCAGCCACGATGCTGTAGAAGGGGCGTTTCTTGCTGCCACCACGGGACAGGCGGATTTTCATGGCCATTGCGATTTCTCCTTTTGAATGGCGTTGGTCTGGCGGGATAGTCCCACCTTACGATTGGTGTTGCTGGTGATGCCGGATCACCTCGGCGATGATGAAGTTCAGGAACTTCTTGGCGAAATCCGGGTCGAGATCGGCCTGGGTCGCCAGGTCTTCGAGCCGTGCGATCTGGGCCTCTTCGCGGGCCGGATCGGACGGGGGAAGGTCATGTTCGGCCTTGAGCTTGCCCACGGCCTGGGTGTGTTTGAAGCGCTCGCCGAGTGTGTAGACGAGGATCGCGTCGAGCCTGTCGATGCTCTCGCGGTGCTCCTTGAGGAGCGAGGCGGCGCGGGTGGTTGCGTCAGTCAATGGGCATCCCCTTCGGTTTGAAGAGCGGGTCGCAGTAATGCTCGATTTCGAGTTCGATCCCGTCGCGGAGTTGGCCGGATTGAAGGCGTTCGGGCGCGGGGTGGCGGTAGACCGTGTCATTGCCGTCGATGGTGGCGGCGTCGGGGTCGCGGACCGCCCCCAGCCGTTCGGCGAGGCGGATGGAATCGAGGTTCTTGGGGTCGATATAGCTGACCGCGTCGTCCCAGCCGAGATCGGAATAGAGGTGCTTGCGGACCCGGTGGGTCGCCTCGAGCGCGTAGCCGTTGCCGGCCTCCTCGGGCCAGATGATCCAGGCGAGTTCGCGTTCGGGCCACGCCGCGGGGAACCAGCCGCCGGCCATGCCGAGGGTGCGGTCGGTGTCCTTGTCGTGGATCATCCACATGCCGTAACCGCGGATGTTCCAGTGGCCGATCTCGGCGGCGTAGAGCATCCAGGTCTCGTACGGATTAAGCGGCCCGCCCATGAAGCGCGACCGGTAGGAGGCGAAGGTGGCCTTGAAATCCGGATAGTCCTGCGGTTCCGGCCCGCGCAGGGAGAGGCGGCGGGTTTCGAGGACGGGGATCTGCGCGGTGGACATGTCAGCGGCCCCCCGGTGCGGCATGGCGGTAGACGACGCAGCGGTCGGCTTCCGGCAGGGCGGCTTCGGCGGCCGTATCGCGGGTGGCGCCGAGGCGTTCGGCCAGCGCGACGGAGCGGAGGTTGTCGGCATCCACGTAGCTGACCAGACGGGTGAGGCCGAGCGGGCCGAAGGCGTGGTCGCGAACGGCCCGGGCCGCCTCGAAGGCGATGCCGCGGCCTTCGGCGTCGGGGGTGACGGCCCAGCCGAGCTCGGGCTCCATGTCGCCGGGTTCGGCGCCGATCTGGACCATGCCGAGCACGGCGCCGGAGGCGCGGTCGGTGACCGTCCAGGCGCCGTGGCCACGCAGGGGCCAGGTGCCGGTGAGCTGCATGAAGATCTCCCACGCGTCGGCGCGGGTTTGCGGGTGGCCGAAGAACGACCCGCGCGGGCCGTCGACCATGGCGGCGAAGGCGTCGAAATCCTCGATCCGGGGGGCGCGCAGGACCAGGCGCTCGGTTTCCAGCACCGGGATCAGGGCCTGCATCCGGGCGGCGAGATCGGCCGTGGCGCCGGTGGGCGGGGTTTCGTGGAAGGGGATCGGGTGGGTCATGCGCCCACCTGTTCGGTCGGGTGGCGCCAGAGCTGGCAGGGGCTGCCCAGCACCTCGACATCGCGCTCGTGCCAGCAGCCGAGGCGTTGGGCCAGTCGGATGGAGCGGGCGTTGTCGGGGGCGATGTAGGACATGATGGAGTTCATGCCGAGTTCTTCGGCGGCGTGGCGGCGGGCGGCGCGGCAGGCCTGGTAGGCATAGCCCCGGCCCTCGAACCCGTCGTAGATGTGCCAGCCCAGCTCGGGCTCGTGCCAGCCGTCGTTGTAGATCACGCCAACGCGGCCCGCGGCCTCGCCGGTTTCGCGGTGTTCGAGCATCCACATGCCGTAGCCCCGGAGGGACCAGTGGCCGATGCCGGCCATGAAGGAGCGCCAGCTGTCGTAGCGCGCCTGCGGACCGCCGACGAAGCGTGCGCGATCGGAGGCGGCGAAGCGGGCGAAGGCCTCGAAATCCTGTTCGCGGTAGCCGCGCAGGATCAGGTCTTCGGTTTCGATCACGGGGACGGAGGGGGGCAGCGACATCAGGCGTAGGCCTCCGGGCTGCCGTCATTGTCGGTCTCGAGCCCGAGCGCCGCGGGGCCCGGGTGACGATAGAGCATGTCCTCGCCCATGTTGGGGTTGTGGTAGGTGCGCTCGTAGGTGGCGCCCATGCGTTCGGCCAGCGCGACCGAGCGGGTGTTGCCGGGCACGATGTTCGAGGTGAGCGTGGTCAGGCCGAGATCGGTATAGGCCCAGTCGCGGGCGCGGGTTGCGGCCTCGTAGGCGATGCCCTTGCCCTCGTAGCCGTCGAAGACGACCCAGCCCACTTCCGGCTCGGGCCAGCCCTCGGGCTCCCATATGCCGGAGATGCCGCAGGCCTCGCCGGTCTCCTTCATCTCGATGGTGAAGTAGCCGTAGCCGCGCAGGGCCCAGTGGCCGATATTGGCCGCGAACCAGCGCCAGGCGGTGGGGCGGTCCTTTTCCACGCCGAAGCCCCAGGCGCGGACCGGGTCGGTGAGGAAGGCGCAGAGCGGCTCGAAATCGGCAGGCTCCGGCGCGCGCAGGATCAGGCGGGGGGTTTCCAGCCGGGGGATGTGCAGCGCGAGGGTCATTGCGCGGCCCTTTCGGCGGGGCGGGCGTGGCGGTAGACGAGGTCGGTTTCGTCTTCGCCGCGCGCGTCGCGGTCGAGGGTGGCGCCGAGGCGTTCGGCCAGCGCGATGGAGCGGGTGTTGGCCGGGTCGATATAGCTGACCAGCGTCGGCAGGCCGCGTTCGGTGAAGGCCCAGTCGCGGGCGGCGGTGGCGGCCTCGAAGGCGTAGCCGTGGCCCTCGAACCCGTCGTAGAGGTGCCAGCCGATCTCGGTTTCCGGGTAGGTGTCGTGGTTGAGGATGCCGACCGCGCCGACAAGGGCGCCGTCGGAGCGGCGTTCCACGTGCCAGGGGCCGTAGCCGAAGAGCGGCCAGTGGCCCAGCTCGGCGGCGAATTCCTTCCACGCGGCGGGGCGGTCGAGCTGGAACATGTGCGCCGCGCGGTCGCTGGCGACGAGGGCGCAATAGGCCTCGAACTCCTCGGCGCGCGGGGCGCGGAGGATCAGGCGCACGGTCTCGAGCCGGGGGATGGCCCCCACGCCGTCGACCGCCGGGCCGGATATCCGGGCCGCGTCGTTCATTTCTTCTTGCCGAACCCGCTGAGGCCCGGCGGCAGGGACTGGCCGCCGCCCATGCCGGGGAAACCGCCGGGCATGCCGCGGCCGGAGCCCATCTGCTTGGCTGCCTGTTCGATGGCCTTGGGGTCCATCCCCTGGGCCATCTCCTCGGGCGAGGGGCCGCCCTTGCCGAACATGCCTTTCATGGCCTGTTTCAGCATGCCGCCTTTGCCCATCTTGCCCATCTTCTTCATCATGTCGCCCATCTGCCGCTGCATCTTGAGCAGTTTGTTGAGCTCGGAAACTTCCATGCCGGCGCCCGCGGCGATGCGCTTCTTGCGGGAGGCCTGGAGGATCTTGGGGTTGGCGCGTTCCTTCTTTGTCATGGACTGGATCAGGGCGATCTGCTGGACGAGCATCCGGTCGTCTATGCCGGCGCCTTCCATCTGTTTTGCCATTTTCCCCATGCCGGGCATCATGCCCATCATGCCTTCCATGCCGCCCATCTTCTGCATCTGCTCGAGCTGCATCTTCAGGTCGTTCATGTTGAACTGACCCTTCTGGAAGCGCTTCATCATGCGCTCGGCCTGTTCGGCCTCGATGGTCTGCTGGGCTTTCTCGACGAGGCTGACGATGTCGCCCATGCCGAGGATGCGGCCGGCGATGCGTTCGGGCTCGAAGGTTTCGATGGCGTCCATCTTCTCGCCGGTGCCGACGAAGCGGATGGGCTTGCCGGTGATGGCGCGCATCGAGAGGGCGGCACCGCCGCGGCCGTCGCCGTCCATACGGGTGAGGACGACGCCGGTGACGCCGATCTTGTCGTCGAATTCGGTGGCGACGTTGACGGCATCCTGACCGGTCAGGCCGTCGACCACGAGCAGGGTTTCGCGCGGGTTGGCGACATCGCGCACATCCGCCGCCTGCTGAATCAGCTCGGCGTCGATGTGGAGGCGGCCAGCGGTGTCGAGCATGTAGACGTCGTAGCCGCCGAGGCTGGCCTGCGTCTTGGCGCGCTTGGCGATGGTGACCGGGTCTTCGCCCTTGACGATGGGGAGGGTGTCGACGCCGACCTGTTGGCCGAGGATCTGGAGCTGTTCCATGGCCGCCGGGCGGTTGACGTCGAGCGAGGCCATCAGCACGCGCTTGCCGTCGCGTTCCTTGAGGCGCTTGGCGAGCTTGGCGGTGGTGGTGGTCTTGCCCGAGCCCTGCAGGCCGACCATGAGGATCGGGGCGGGCGCGTTGTCGATCTTGAGCGCGCCGGGGTCGCCTTCGCCCGTCAGCGTGTCGACCAGCGCGTCGTGGACTATCTTGACGACCTGCTGGCCCGGGGTGACGGATTTCGTCACGGCCTGGCCGGTGGCCTGATCCTGTACCTTCTTGATGAATTCGCGCGCGACGGGGAGGGAGACGTCGGCCTCCAAGAGCGCGACGCGGACCTCGCGCAGGGCGGTCTTGACGTCATCCTCGGAGAGCGCGCCCTGTTTCGTCAGCCGGTCGAGGACGCCGGAAAGGCGTTCTGATAGATTTTCAAACATGCCTGCGGCCTCCTTCGCCGGTTTCTGTCATGCCCCCCGAACATAGGAGAGGCGGTTCAAATCATAAACGCCCCCACGGGCGAAACTCGCTGGTGGGGGGCGATCCCGGGCAGGGCCCATGGGACCGGAAGCGTCAGGAACTTCCGGAAATTTGAGGCTGCGTTAAGCCGAAAGCGGCGGGGAGTCAAGCGCAGGCTGCCGGTGGGGGCGGCAGAGAGGGGCTCAGGCGGGCTGGCTCTGGCTGCGGCTGGCGGCGAGCCAATCGTTGATGGCGGCGACGAGGCGGGCGGCGCCGGTGCCGGAAGAGAAGACCTCGGTGATGGGGTGGAGGGTTTCGCCGAGGCCGGTGCCGTCGTCGAGCACGAGGGCCGGGCGGAAGAGGCGCTGGCGGGACTTGCCCGTACTGCGGGTGCTTTCGGTGGTGGCGCGGACCAGTTCGACCAGCGGCAGCGTGGTCTCGCGGTGGCCGAGCATGGTGCGGCGGCGGATCGTGGCGGTCTGGGCCGCCGCATCGAGGACCACCTGCAGCCGTTCGACGAAGACGCACATGGCCGCGAAACCGAGCCCGCCGCCGAGTGTTCCGAAGGCCAGCCCCAGCCATTCGCCGGCGAAGACCAGCAAGACGCCCGGGGTGACGAAGGCCATGACGAAGCCGAAGAGCGCGATGGCGAGCAGCAGCGGCACCTGTTCGGCGACCAGCATGTCCGGCGTGTTGCGGTGTATCTTCATCGGCGCCCTTAAAGCCATTTTTGTACGGAAGATAGCAAATTTGCGGCCTTCGGGGCGGAAAAACCGCCGTCCGCGGCGGGGCGGGCGGCGGTTTGCTCATGTGACCGGCCGGTCAGGCGGCGGCGCGCAGCTCTGCGATCTGCTCGAGGGCCTTTGCCTTGCCGGCCTCGGCGTCGGCACCGAGGCGGTCGGCGGCGATCACGGTGACGTCGGTGATGCCCATGAAGCCGAGGATGAACTTCAGGTAGGGCGTGGCGTGGTCGATCTCGGACCCGGCGCCGGTGCCGCCGGAGGCGAGCGCGATGATAGCACGCTTGCCGGTGAGCAGGCCGACGGGGCCCTGTTCGGTATAGTTGAAGGTCAGGCCGACGCGGGCCACGAGGTCGACCCAGGCCTTGAGGGCGGCGGGGATCGAGAAGTTGTAGACCGGCAGGCCGATGACGATGGTGTCGGCCTGTTTCAACTCGGCGACGAGCGCGTCGGACTGGGCGAGCACGGCCTGCTGGGCCGGGGTGCGGCTGTCGGCGGGTGTGAAGTTGGCGCCGACCCAGTCTTCGGTGACATGGGGCAGGGGCGTGTCGGCGACATCGCGGGTGATGACGCGGGCGCCGGGGTGGTTGGCGACGACGCGCGCCGAGAGGTCACGGCTGACGGAGTCGGTGTGACGGGCGGAGGCATCGATATGCAGGATGGTGTGGGTCATGGGGTGTCCTCGGACAGGTGGGTTGCGATTGGCATGAAGATTGGCTTGTGCTGGTGCGAACGCAACGATAGAAATGGCGCAGGCTATGTTGATATTCGCACATGAGTTAGCGGACGGTTTCGCACGCCGCAGAGGGAGCGGATATCGGATGGCCGGGACCGGGCCCCTATGGGCCGAAAGACCCGGAGGGTAAGAGTGATGCCGATGGACAACTGGGATGAAATCCGGACCGCGTATAACGTTGCCCGGATCGGGACGGTGAGCGGCGCGGCAGAGGTGCTGGGTGTGCACCATGCCACCGTGATCCGGCATATCGACGCGCTGGAGGAGCGGCTGGGCGTGAAGCTGTTCCAGCGCCATGCGCGGGGGTACACGCCCACCGAAGCCGGCGAGGACCTGCTGCGCGTGGCGCAGGCCACCGATGACCAGTTCAGCCAGCTGGCCGGCCGGATCAAGGGGCGCGGCAACGACGTGTCGGGCGAGCTGGTGGTGACCACGCTGGGCGGCCTGAGCCACCTGCTGGTGCCGGTGCTGGCGGATTTCCAGAAGGAGCATCCCGAGATCGTGGTGCGTTTCCTGACCGGCGAGCGGCTGTTCCGGCTGGAATATGGCGAGGCGCATGTGGCGGTGCGCGCCGGCAACCCGCCGGACCAGCCCGACAACGTGGTGCAGCCCTTTCACAAGCAGCGGATCACGCTGTTCGCCAGCGAAGGCTATGCCGCGGCGCACGGGCTGCCCGAGGATGTGAGCGACTATCACAAGCACCGGTTCGTCAGCGCCGACGACCCCAAGTCGCGCGCGCCCTTCGCCAAGTGGCTGCGCGATACCGTGCCGGTGGAATGCATCACCTTCCGCAGCGGCGACGTGCATGCCCAGCGGCGGGCGATCCGCGAGGGGGCCGGGATCGGTTTCATGTCGCGGCTGCAGGCCGAGGAGATGGGCGGTTTGGTCGAGGTGACCGAACCGCGCGAGGAATGGGCGGCGCCACTGTGGCTGGTCACCCATATGGACCTGCACCGGACGACGAAGGTGCAGGCCTTCCTGGCCTTCCTGAAGGATCGTGCGAAGGCCTGGGAGGACCTATGACCGAAGCGATGAAGGGGCATCTGGCGATGCTCTGCTTCTCGGCGCTGGTCGCCGGGTCGTTCGCGCTGGGCTCGATGGCGGCGAACCACGTGGAGCCGGTGGTGCTCAACGCCGTGCGGTTCATGGCGGCCTCGGTCATCCTGGGCGTGGCGGCGCACGTGGTGGCCGGCATTCCGCGCAAGGCCTTCGCCGCGCCGTGGCGGTACCTGCTGCTGGGCGGATCGATGGGGCTGTATTTCGTGCTGATGTTCGAGGGGCTGAAGACCGCCGAGCCGGTCTCGGCCGCGGCGGTGTTCACGCTGACGCCGATCCTGTCGGGGATGTTCGGCTACCTGTTGCTGCGGCAGGTGACGACGGCACGGATGGCGCTGGCGCTGGCCGTGGGGGCGGTGGGCGCGCTGTGGGTGATCTTCGACGCGAGCTGGCAGGACGTGGCGGCGTTCGAGGTTGGGCGCGGCGAGATCGTCTATTTCTGGGGCTGCGTGGCGCATGCGGTCTATACGCCGATGGTCAGGCTGCTGAACCGCGGGGAGAAGCCGGTGGTGTTCTCCTTCGGGGCCATGGTCGGCGCGACGGTGCTGGTGACGGCGGCCGGGTGGCAGAAGCTGATGGCGACCGAGTGGGCGACGCTGCCGCCGATCGTCTGGGTGACGATCACCTACACCGCGGTGATGGCGACGGCGGTGACCTTCGTGCTGTTGCAGTTCGCCAGCCTGCGCCTGCCGAGTGCGAAGGTGATGGCCTATACGTACCTCACGCCCACATGGGTGGCCTGCTGGCAGGCGGCGCTGGGCAAGGGGCTGCCGCCGGGGATGGTGCTGTTGGGCGTGGGGATGACGGTGGTGGCGCTGGTGCTTTTGTTGAAGGACGAGCACCCGGGCTGAGGTGGGGAAATTTTCCGGGGCGGAAAATTGTCCGGAAGATGGAATTTTCCGGTGCCTCCGGCGGAGATATTTCCGGCCTTATGTATCAAGCGCACCAAGTATAGCACGCCGGATTCCTGTATTGAATCCCCATGCAGGACAGAACCATCAATAACGCGCTGCTGGCGCTACGTAGGCAGGGTGGATCGCAAGGCAAGTTGGCTGACGTGCTGTTGGAATTGCGCGGTGTAGATCCGCCCAGGTACTACCAAAACGAACCGGCCAAGCGCGGCCAGACTGCAAGGTTTGTGCTTGACGCGCTAAAGGACGGCCCAAAGACCTGCCCACAAATCGCGGACATGCTGGCGCTAGATAGGCCAGACCTTGTGCGCAAGCTGCTGCTGCATCGCGTGTATAACGCGCTGTGCAGGCTTGAGGTTAAGGGGCGGGTGAGGCGTGAGGGGCAGGTGTGGAAGCTGGCCCCGTAGGGCCAGCTGAAGACCGTTACGGCTGAACGATCGGTGCCGTTGAAGAGCCCTTAACAAGGCGAATTGCCGAAAGGCAATCTCCTTTGTTATGGTATCCTTCACCGGAGTTGGCGATGATCCGGCTATTGCCAGCGACCAGACGCCACCGCCATTGGCGGTTTACATCAACATAGACTACATAGGTCATATTGAGGTCTCCAAAGATGAAATCCTATCTTTTCAGCTACGAATTTCAGGGCCAGAACTGGAACTTCGAGATACCAGCCCATTCTCAAGCTGAAGCAATGATGCGGCTTTCCAAGATCGCTCACGCGTCATTTGACGGTGAGGCCGTCCTGAAAATCGCTGCCCCAAAAGGCCCGGTTTCGAGCATTCTTGCTCGCATTGGGCTTTAGGCGCTCATCTCCGTTATCTTTTCATTTTAACCTCCATCGGCTCTGTTTTCAGGGCCGATGGCGCTTGCAATCTGCTTCACCAAGATGCTATGATTCCTCCGTGATCACAAATTCCAATCGCCACCGGCGGTTCTAGTTAAATGCAGGTCAGAGGCTGAATCTGGCCTGCATTTTCTATTTTACCCGATTCGTTGACGGAGGGGCAAGTGCTTGCGAGGGCGATAGCGAAATCCGCAAGATATAGTGGCCTCTTACGATGCGCGCTGCCAGTACCCCTTCCACGTCCGGCTGACCGGCGCGCCCATCGCGTTGGCCACCAGACGGTGCGCCAGTTCGCCGTTGTCGCTGCGGCGGTTATCTTCCAGCCACGCGGCGTGGTTCGCGTACTGGTAAAGGTACTGCGGCGAAACGTGGTGGTGTTGACCGGCCACCATGCGGCGCAGGCGGGAAAAGTAGCTTTCCGCCATATTGGTGTGCTTGCCGTGGTCGCTGTAGCACTCGCTGTGGTTCACGCGATCCACATTCCAGCCCGTGTGCAGCAAGTCCCAATGGCTCGCCTCGTCGGCTGACATGGTGGCCATGCGGCAGACATTCTCGTTTGCCAGCGCAACGCCTTCGCCCTCGTCTTTGGCGACGAACGGCAGGGTACGGCCCTCACGCACACGCATGGCGATAACCACGCGCCGTTTGCCGGTCTGGTTCTCTTTCCGGCGGCGGTCTTTCCGATCTTCCTTGCGGTTCTCGGGGCGAACGTGACCGCCAAAATACGCACCGTCGATTTCGATGTGGCCTTCCAGAACTTCGCCGGTCTGGATTTCTTCTGCCATCGCTTCGCGCAGCTTGTGGGCCAGCACGAAGGCGGTCTTGTACTGGCAGTCCAGATCGCGGGAAAGCTGGATCATGGAGACGCCCTTGGCACCATTCACGATGATGCAGATGGCGGCAAGCAGGTCCACGAAGTCCATCTTGCGGCTGGCAAAGATGGTGCCGGAGGTCACCGAAAACTGGTGGTGGCAGTTCTTGCACTTGAACTTGCGGCGGGTGGTGATCTTGTAGGTTTCCTCGTGGCCGCAGCAGGGACAGACAGCCTCGCCATCCGTCTCGGGCCAGCGCATTTCGCAGAAGGTGCGATAAGCCGCTTCCTCGCCTGCCTTGTAGATCTGGCGAAGGCTGAGGGTGCGGGATGCTGCTGAGAGAAGGAAATGTTGGGTCATCATACTGTTTCCGTTAGGTTCATAACGAATATAGTAAGATGATATACTGTATTCAATAGCCTATATACTAAAGAAGATAGGTTATTATCGGAGGCGGTATGCCGCAGCAAACGGAATGGGAAGCCAAGGCGGCGGGATTGCTCAAGGCTGAGTTGAAAAGAAAAGGCGTGACATACGCTGGGCTTGTTGAAAGGCTGTCAGCTATTGGAATCGAAGAAAAAGAGGTGAACGTCGCGAATAAGCTATCCAGGGGAAAGTTTAGCGCGGCGTTTATGCTGGCATGTCTAAGCGTGATTGGGGTGGGGTCTTTGCACTTGGATTGATCCTTGTCGCCCTTCTGGGCTGGGGTATCTATTCCACAGGCCTAAAACTGGGAGAAACCAAAGCCAAGAACACCCATTACTCCAGCAGCTATGCCCGCCATGCCGCCAATCAGATACGCCGTACCTGCCTGACTGGTGAGGGTGGAGATATTGCGGAATGCGTAACTGAAGTAATAACAACCACAAATGAACATGAGCGCGCTCAAGATGACCTTGAAGCTCAAACTAAAATGGCGCTCTGGGCGTTTTGGATGCTTGTAGCCACTGTAGTAATGGCGGCGATTACTGCGCTCGGTGTCATTTTTGTGTGGCAAACGCTCAAAGCCACTCAGAAAATGGCTGAGGATACCAGAGATATTGGTGAGGCTCAGGTCCGCGCCTACGTTACGTGTCGGGACGGCGACTTTCGGATCACCCCCCATGGAGTTCAATGCAACATCCCTATTGAGAATGTAGGGCAATCGCCCGCGCTCCGCGTCAGGGCGAACTGCATCATTGAATACGTCGACCAGCCCAATCAAGGAAATAAACGGCTTGATATCCTGTGTGGAATTTCGGAAGCGATCTCTCCCAATGGTACCGAAATCGCTGGTTCTTACTGCAATGTTAAAGGAGACCCTGGCGTCATCTATACCAGCAGGACACCTGAAAAACCCTTGCCCGAAATAAGTGAAAATGCCGCCGAAGTTCTCCTTTCCAGATCCGCCCTCTTTCTTACCGCACAGGTAACTATCGGCTGGACCGATGTTTTTGATGTTCGGAGAAACATCACGTTTGAGATGGTGGCTGATAGGGCAGCACCGATCCAAAACGACGCTAACGGCAACCGGTTCCGTAAAGGCGTCCTCCATCGCAAAAAGAGCATGTGGTACAGGGAAGTTTAAGAGCAGCACCGCTATCAGTAGCTTGGTGCGTTTGATACATAAGGCCGGATATTTCCAGCCAGAAGAAGCCGGGGTCGGTGATCTCCCGTGACGTGGCCCGTGGCTAGAGGAAGCCGGCGCTGTCGAGTTCCTCCTCGACCACGGCGAAGTCGATCGGAGTGGCGGCCTCGCTGGGGTGGGGGGTGTCCTCGGTTTTCGGCAGGACCGGGCGGATCAGGCTGACCTCGGACTGCGCGAAGGCCTCGATCTGGGCGGTGAAGGCGTCGAAGACCTTGGGCCGGTGGCGTCGCTGGATGAGGCCGACGCGGGCGCCCGGCTGCATCGAGAAGGGCGCGAGGTGGAAGGCCGAGCCGTCGCCGCCGACGAGGGTGCGGGCGGCCATGTAGAAGGCGAGCTGTTCCTCGATCGTGTGGTCCTGCGGGTGGAAGATGTGGTAGCCCGCGCGGCGCATCAGGTCCTCGATCTTCTGCTCGTCATGGACCTGTTTTTCCTCCTGCTTGAGCGCGGAGCGGGAGATGTAGAGCTTTTCCGGCCCTTCCGGCTTGATGTGGCGGGCGATGCGGGCGCGGATTTCGCGGCGGTAGATTTCGGTGCCCGCGACCCAGCCCAGCGGCCCGAAGCCGGGCGAGGGCAGGAGCAGGGTTTCGTAGCGGCTGGGATACTTGGCGAGGTGGACCGGCAGGCCCTCGGTCAGCATCGACAGGAAACTGCCGTAGCGGCGGTCAAGGGCGACGGAGAAATCCATGCCGTCCTTGGGGATGATGACGATGCCGTCGAGCTCGTCCCGGTAGGGGCCGAGGGCCCAGAGGCGGATCAGCGTCTCGACGACGAAATGGCCGAAATGGTGCCGCCCGATGCCGACGAAGAGCCAGCGGCCGGGGACGATCTCGGCGAAGGGGGTCTGTTCGAGCTGCGGGATGCCGGAGAGGCGGGCGCCGGAGAGGAGCGTGCGCGACATCTGGCGGAAGCTGCCATCGGCGCGGAAGACGCCGCAGGCGGCGTCGGGGCCGGGCGCCATCGGCATGACGAGGGGGAGTTGCAGCCGCTCGACGATCGCGGGCGGCAGGCGGTCGGGCGAGAGGGGGACGTGATTATCCGTCATCGGAAAGCTCGGAGGCGAGGAAGCGTTCGAAGGCGTCGAGATTGACCGCCTCGAATTGGCCGAAGCTTTGCATCCAGATCGAGGCGTCGCGCAGGGCGTCGGGTTCCAGTTTGCACCATTTGACCCGGCCGCGCTGTTCCTGGGTGATGAGGCCCGCGCGGCTGAGGATGCCGAGATGCTTGGAGATGGCCGCGAGCGACATGTCGAAGGGCTCGGCCACGTCGGTGACGGCCATGTCATCCTCGAGCAGCATGGTGAGGATGGCGCGGCGCGTGGGGTCGGCAAGGGCCGAGAAGGCGGCATCGAGCGGGTGAGACATGGCACTTGTTAAGCCCGCTCGCGCCGCCGGCGTCAACGGGGATGATGCGGGTGAGGGGGCCGCACGCGGCAACCTCAACCGAATGGTTGAATATGGGGAAACCCGGCTTCGGGGCGCCGTAGTCGCCGGTCGCGGCCATGGAGGAAGAGTTGGCGGCCGGAGAAATGTATCTTGATCAATGGGTTACAGGCCGATTTCTGCGACGCCGCGCGTGCTTGACTCGGGGCCCGCCCGCGCATAGCAAAGGCGCAACCGTTCCGGAGGGGCAAGGGTGACCGATCCAGATGACAACGAGCGCATGGCGCAGCTCGAGGCGAGGATCAACAAGCTGAAAGGCAATGACACCCCGAAGCCTCACCAGGAAGAGCACTACAGCCAGGCGCATCTTGCCTGGCGCATGGTGATCGAACTCGTGGCCGGTCTGGCGATCGGTTTCGGCATGGGGTTCGGGCTGGACAGCCTTTTCGGCACGCTTCCGGTCTTCCTCGTGATTTTTACATTGCTGGGCTTCGTGGCCGGCATCAAGACGATGATGCGGAGCGCGAAGGAAATCCAGCAGGCGGACGACGCGCCCGACGGGGCGGAAGACAAGAGGGTGAAAGATGGCGACTGAAGTAGCGAACGGTGCCGAACACGCAGACGAGGGCGGGCTGGTTTTCCACCCGATGGATCAGTTCATCATCAAGCCGCTGTTCGGCGATGGCCCCGTGGGCATGTTCACCATCACCAACGTGACGCTGTGGATGGCGCTGACGATCCTGTGCATCTTCGCGCTGCTGGTGCTGGGAAGCTCGAGCCGGGCGCTGGTGCCGGGGCGCATCCAGTCGATCGCCGAGCTGGCCTATGGCTTCATCCGCAAGATGGTCGAGGACGTGGCGGGCAAGGACGCGCTGCCGTACTTCCCCTACATCATGACCCTGTTCATGTTCATCGTCTTCTCGAACTTCCTTGGCCTGCTGCCCGGGTCGTTCACCACCACCAGCCATATCGGCGTGACGGCGGTGCTGGCGATGGCAGTGTTCCTGACGGTCACCATCCTGGGCTTCGTCAAGCATGGCGCCGGCTTTCTCAGCCTGTTCTGGATCAGTGCCGCGCCGCTGCCGCTGCGGCCGATCCTGGCGCTGATCGAGGTGATTTCCTACTTCGTGCGCCCGGTCAGCCACTCGATCCGTCTTGCCGGCAACATGATGGCCGGCCACGCCGTGATCAAGGTGTTCGCGGCCTTCGCGCCGATGATCCTGATTTCCGCGGGGATCGGTCTTGTGGTGACCCCGCTGTCGATCGTGGCGATAACCGCGATCTACGCGCTCGAAATGCTCGTGGCCTTCATCCAGGCCTACGTGTTCACGATCCTGACCTGCGTGTACCTGAAGGATGCGCTGCATCCGCACCACTAGGGATCGAACAACCTTTTTTGCCAATTCCAACGTAAGGAGACATGAAATGGAAGGCGACGTCGTACAAATGGGTGCTTACATCGGTGCTGGTCTTGCCTGTACGGGCATGGGCGGTGCAGCTGTCGGTGTGGGCCACGTTGTGGGTAACTTCCTGTCGGGCGCCCTGCGCAACCCGTCGGCGGCCGGTGGCCAGACCGCAACCATGTTCATCGGTATCGCGTTCTCGGAAGCCCTGGGGATCTTCTCGTTCCTCGTCGCGCTTCTGCTGATGTTTGCCGTCTAAACCCTGCGGAACCTGATCCTTACGGCCGGGTGGCGGCGCGACACGCGCAGCCGCCCGGTGTATTCGGAAAGTTCCCAAGGAGGACGTCATGGCAAGCGAAACGCATGAAACTGTAAGTGCCTGCGTCGACAGTAGTGGCGGCGCGGTCGGCATGCCGCAGTTGTGCCCCGACTGGATGGGCAACCAGATCTTCTGGCTGGTCGTCACGCTGATCGTGATCTTCTTCATCCTGTCGCGCCTCGCACTGCCGCGCATCGCCGCGGTTCTGGCCGAGCGTCAGGGGACCATCACCAACGATCTGGCCGCGGCCGAGGACCTCAAGGCGAAAGCCTCCGAGGCCGAGGAAGCGTATAACAAGGCGCTGGCCGATGCCCGGTCGGAAGCCCAGAACATCATCGCCGCGACCAAGGCCGACATCAAGGCCGAGCTGGACGAGGCCACGACGAAGGCCGATGCCGAGATTGCCGCCAAGGCGGCCGAGGGCGAAAAGAAAATCAGCGAGATCCGCGCATCCGCGATGGAGAGCGTCAAGGACGTCGCCGAGGCGACGGCGCAGGAACTGGTGGCCGCGATGGGCATCAAGGCCAGCGACAAGACCATTTCGGACGCGGTGCAAACGCGGGTCAAGGGGTAAGCGACATGAAGAAGCTGATCGCAACATTCGCCGCGCTGACTGCCGGCAGCCCCGCACTGGCCGCGACGGGCCCGTTCTTCTCGCTGTCGAACACCAATTTCGTGGTGCTGATCTCGTTCCTGCTGTTCATCGCCGTCCTTCTCTATCTCAAGGTGCCTGCCCTTGTGGGCAAGCAGCTCGACAAGCGGGCGGAAGGCATCAAGTCGGAGCTGGACGAGGCGCGCGCCATCCGCGAGGAGGCGCAGACGCTGCTGGCCAGCTACGAGCGCAAGCAGAAAGAGGTGCAGGGCCAGGCGGATCGCATCGTCGCCCATGCCAAGCAGGAGGCCGCGGAGGCCGCCGAGAAGGCCAAGGCCGACCTGAAAGTGTCGATCGAGCGCCGGATCCGGGCCGCCGAAGACCAGATCGCCTCGGCCGAGGCGAGCGCGGTCAAGGAGGTGCGCGACCGGGCCGTGACCGTGGCGGTGGCCGTGGCCAAGGAAGTGGTGGCGAAGGAAATCACCGCGACGCAGGCCAACAAGCTGATCGACGAGTCGATCGCCGACGTGGAGGCCAAGCTGCACTGAGCGGCGCCTTCCGGACGATTTGCAGACGGGCCGCCATGCGCGGCCCGTTGTTTTTTTGATCGGCCGCGCGGATCGGCCGGGATCGGTTCACCCAAAATTAGGTATTTGCGCCAATGCTGCGGGAACGACCGGCGGTTCGGAAGGCCCGTGCCGTCATACGTTCCAATTGTTAAAGGTGCTTGCAATGGGTTTGGATCAATCCACGGGGGATGTCGGATCCCTTGATATCGAGCTTGCCCGGCCGGACTTTTTCGCGGACATCGCCACGACCCTGCCGGAGAGCTGGAAGACACGATCGGCCTGGTCGAGGCGTCGTCTTTCGTCGGGCAGGTCGGTGACGAGCTGGGCGCGTCGATCAGCCGGCGATACGCGGAAGCGATGCGCGGCCTTCCGGAGGAGCCGGGGGCGCTGGCGGACATCCTGTCGGACCTCAAGAGCCGGATCGGTGGCAATTTCTCGGTCGAGTCGGTGAGCGAGACGGAGATCGTGCTGGTCAACAGCGCCTGTCCCTTCGCGGACCGGGTGAAGGGGCGGCCGTCGCTCTGCATGATGACGACGAACGTGTTCGGGCGCATCGTGTCGGACGCGCGGGGCTATGCGCGGGTGAATATCGAGAAGGCGATCGCGACCGGTCACCCGGGGTGCCGCGTTCGGGTCAGCCTGCAAGACGATGATGCGGGAGACGGGTTTGAGTTCTTCAGATGAGTGCGATCCGACCCTTGCCGGGATCAGCACCATCGTCTCTGCCCTGAAACAGCCGGCGATGGTGATCGACCCGACGGGGCAAGTTCACTGTGCCAATGCCGGGGCGCAGGCCCTGATCGGCGGGCCGGGCGGGGGGGCGCTTCAGGAGGTCCTGCTGTCCTCCGAGTCGGAGCTTTGCCGCCGGCTCTCGCGGCTGACGCGGACGAGTGCGCCGGCCTACTTGCGGCTGGAGTTCTCCGGCGGCCAGCCGACGATCTTCCAGGGGTCGATGCTGCGGGGGCCGGATGGTCGAGGCAACGGGCTGATCCTGCTGGTGGCGGACAATGCCAGTGCGTTGATCGGGAAGTTCCTCAACCTGAAAACGGCGTCGCGCAAGTTCCGCCAGCAGATGGATCACAGCCAGCGGCGGCAGCGCGCCCTGCGTCAGGAGGCGGCACAGCTCAAGCGGCTGAGCGAGACCGACCCGCTGACCGGCCTGCTGAACGTGCGGGCGTTCGAGGAGAAGGTGCGCCATGCGCTGGTCGATCGGCCGGGGCGGCACGGGGCGCTGATCTTCCTGGACCTCAACGAGTTCAAGCATGTGAACGACGTGCACGGGCACGAGGCGGGGGACAAGGTGCTCAAGCACGTGGCGCAGGCGCTGACATTCCCGCCGCATAGCTGGGTGGCGACGGGGCGCATGGGCGGTGACGAGTTCGCGCTGTGGATGCCGGGCACGGCGGCCGAGGCGGTGCCGGAACTGCTGGCGAGCCTGCAGGCGCGGGTGTCGGTGCCTTATGCGCTGATCGGGCGGCACGGGCGGCTGACGGAGATCTGCATGACCGCCGCGGCCGGCGCGGCCTGCTGCCCGGATGACGCGACCGGCTATACCGCGCTGAAACGCATTGCCGACAGCCGGATGTATGGCAACAAGGCGGACAACCGGCAGAACCCGAAACACCAGCCCGCCAAATGAAAGGAGGCCGTTGAACCGGCCCCTCAATCATTCCTGCCACGGTGTAGGGGTGTGTCGGTGCCTGTTGGTCAGGCCCTCGACACGAAGGATGCCCGGGCGGCCTGGGCCGCGCGGAGGAAATTTCGGGTGGGCGAAGCCATGCCGGGGACTGTATCCGGACGGCGGTGCGCCGTTCTGCGTGCGGATTGTCCCCTTGCCGTCATATGCACGGCCTGCTCCCTGTTTCGCGGCGCTGTCCGGGCGGACCCGGTGCGCCTATGCTGTCTACCAAGGTATAGGCGAATCGCCGCGAATCGGTCAACAGCAAGTGATTCGTTTTGGGCGAATCAAACGCAATAAATGTCTCGTCATCCGCGATGTGGGCGGTCGGAACGGAAAACCCGGCGACGCGCGGGGCGCCGCCGGGACAGATTGGTACGGTACCGGACGCCGGATCAGGCGTCGAGCCAGGTTTCCTCGAAGAACATTTCGCGGAACTGGTGGACGAAGTTGTTCTTCACCGCGTCGGTGTGGTGCTTGGTCTGGTTGCGCCAGTACGGCTGCACGATCGCGCCGTCATCCTGCAGCATGGTCTGCAGCTTGGCGGACAGTTCGCGACGCTCGTCGGCGTCGAAGACACCCAGCGCCTCTTCCAGCGTCGAGTCGAACTCGGGGTTGCTATGGGCCGACTCGTTCCACGCCTCGCCCGACTTGTAGGCCAGGGCCAGAACCTGGACCCCCAGCGGACGCGGGCCCCAGTTGGTGGTCGAGAACGGGTATTTCGTCCAGTCGTTCCAGAAGGACGAGCCGGGGATCACCGTGCGCTTGATGTTGAAGCCGGCCTCGCGCAGCATTGCGCCGATGGCGTCGGTTGTCACAGTGCGCCAGTCGCCGTCGATCGAAATGAGCTCGAGCTCGGTCTCGCCATGACCGGCGGCCTTGGCCATCTCGATGGCCGCGGCGGGGTCGGGCGCCTTCTTGGGGATCTCGGCATATTCCGGGTGGAACGGCGCGACGTGGTGGTTCTCGGCCGGGATGCCGTCGCCGTTGATGCCGAGCTGCAGGGCGATGTTGTTGTCGACCGCCATCTGAATGGCGTTGCGAAGCTCCTTGCTGGTGTAGGGCTCGGTGTCCGCCCGCATCCGGGCGACGATGGTGTTGGCGGTCGCCTTCGACTGCTTGACCAGGCCGAGGCTGTCGAGCGTGTCGACGAAATCGGCGGTGGTCTCGTCGTTGATGTCGATCTCGCCGCCGTCGAAGGCCGCCACGATGGCCGCGCCGTCGGTGCCGAAGTCGATGAACTTGATGCCGTCGAGATAGGCCTCGCCGCCCCACCACTTGCCATTCTCGCGGCGCTTCACCTCGGCGCCGGTGCCGATTTCCATCGACACGAATTCGAACGGGCCGGTGCCGATGGGCGATTTCGACAGGTCGCTGTCATCGCCGTGGCTGCGGTGCACGATCAGCGCCGGGTAGTCGGACATGCCCGCGATGAGCGAGATGTCGGGGCGCGGCAGGTTCAGCTTGACGGTGTAGTCGTCGACGCGCTCGATCGCGCCCTCGGCGGCCTTGTTGGTCTCGGGGTCGATCAGCGGCGACATCCGCGAGGCCATCGAGTTGCCCTCGACCGTCTTGTCGCACCAGCGGGTGATGTTGTGGATCACGTCGTCGGCGTTGAAGGTGTCGCCGTTGTTCCACTCGACGCCCTGGCGGACGTTGAGGGTGTAGGTGGTGGCGTCATCCGACACTTCCCAGCTTTCAAGCAGCATCGGCTTGAAGCTGAAATCGACGTCCCAGCGGACCAGCGGCTCGCAGAACTGGCGGACGAGGTTGCCCGGCTCGGTCCAGGCGAACTTGCGCGGGTCCTGGATTTCCAGAACGCGGCTGGCGACGCGCAGGATGCCGCCCTTCTTGGGCTCTTCCTGGGCGTGGGCCGGGGTGGGCGCGGCCATGCCGATCAGGCCGTAGGCCGCGGCCGAGGTGGCGCCGAAGGTGGTGGCCATGGCCATGAATTCGCGGCGGTCGAGCTTGCCGGCCTTCACGTCTTCCGCGAGCTGGCGCACGACGGGGCGAACCGCTTCCGTCCGTGTGTCCTCTGTCATTCTTGTTCTCCCTGTTGGTGATAATCTTCGAGGTGTTTCTAGTTGCGTATCCGGGGTCAACCGTACCCCGGACATGATGAAGTTCCAGCGATTCCCCGGCGCGTGTTCCGCCGGGCGAAATGGCCCGGGTTCGGTGAGAATGCGGGCGACATCAGCGCGGGCCTGTAATTTTTTCGACAGGATCATGTCTGTTTGCGACATCGGTGTCGGTTGTGACCACGTAATTGGACAGGGCTGTTCAATCGGCTGGCGACGGGCCCGGCGACGCGGTGAAATCCGGGCATGTCGCCCCGTGCCGGGGGGGCTTCGGGGGGATTGGGCTTGAGGCCGGGGCGGCACGCGGCTAATTCAGGCGGAGCAAGGAGGGCGCCATGAGCCTCAACACGTTCGGACATGTCTTTCGGGTGACCACATGGGGCGAGAGCCACGGGCCCGCTCTGGGTGCGACGGTGGATGGCTGCCCGCCGGGTGTGCCGGTGGACGAGGCGTTCCTGCAGCAGTGGCTGGACAAGCGGCGCCCGGGGCAGAGCAAGCACACGACGCAGCGAAAAGAGCCGGACGCGGTGAAGATCCTGTCGGGGGTGTTCGAGGGCAAGACCACGGGCACGCCGGTGCAGTTGATGATCGAGAATACCGACCAGCGGTCGAAGGATTACGGCGAGATTGCCCGGACCTTCCGGCCGGGGCATGCGGATATCACCTATCACCAGAAATACGGGGTGCGGGATTACCGCGGCGGCGGGCGGTCCTCGGCGCGGGAGACGGCGGCGCGGGTTGCGGCCGGCGGGCTGGCGCGGGCGGCGTTGCGCGAACTGGTGCCGGGGCTGGAGATCACCGGCTACATGACCCGGATGGGCGAAATGGAGATCGACCGCGACCGCTTCGACTGGTCTGCGATCGGGCAGAACGATTTCTGGATGCCGGACGCGCAGGCATTGCCGGAGTGGGAGACGTACCTTCAGGAGATCCGGAAGGGGCAGAACTCGGTCGGCGCCGAAATCGAGATCTGCGCGCGGGGCGTGCCGGCCGGTCTGGGCGCGCCGGTCTATGGCAAGCTCGACACCGACCTGGCGGCGGCCTGCATGTCGATCAACGCCGTGAAGGGCGTGGAGATCGGCGAGGGGATGGCGGCGGCGAGGCTGACGGGCACGGCCAATGCCGACGAGATTTTCATGGGGGAGGACGGCCCGGAATATTCGTCGAACCATGCCGGCGGCATTCTGGGCGGCATTTCCACCGGGCAGGATGTCGTGGTGCGCTTTGCCGTGAAGCCGACATCGTCGATCCTGACGCCGCGCCGGTCGATCCGGCTGGACGGGTCGCCCACGGAGGTAGTGACCAAGGGGCGGCATGACCCCTGTGTGGGCATCCGCGCCGTGCCGGTGGGCGAGGCGATGGTGGCTTGCGTGATCCTCGACCACCTGCTGCTCGACAGGGCCCAGACCGGCGGAGAGCGCGGCAAGATCGGCCCGTGATCGAGGTTCTTTCGATTACATTCCCGCTGTTTGCGGCGATCGGGCTGGGCTATGGCACGGTCGCCTTCGGGCTGTTCAGCAGCGACGACATGAAGGTGCTGGGGCGCTACGTGCTGAACATCGCGCTGCCGGCGCTGCTGTTCAACGCGGTGGCGGGGCGGGATCTGGGCGAGGTGCTGCACCTTGGCTACATGGCGGTGTTCCTGGTCGCCGGGCTGGCGACGATGCTGGTGGGATATGTTGCGGTGACGCTGACGGGCACCGGGCCGGCGCGACGGGCGGTGGCGGTGATGGGGATGGTGGTGCCGAACTCGGCCTTCGTGGGCTACCCGGCGCTGTTGCTGACGCTGCCGGATATTGCCGGGCAGGTGCTGGTGTTGAATTTCCTTGTCGAGAACGTGCTCCTGATTCCGCTGGGGCTGGTCCTGCTCGACCTGTCGCGGCCCCGGCCGGGGCGGACGATTGCCGGCGTGCTGGGCGGGATCGCGAAGGATTTCTTCAGCCGGCCCTTCGTGATCGGGCTGTTGCTGGGGCTGGTGGTGTCGGTGACGGGCCTGCCGTATCCCGGTCCGCTGGAGCGGTTCCTGTCGATCCTCGCCGGGTCGGCCAGCGCGCTGGCGCTGGTGGTGATCGGCGGGACGCTTTACGGATTGCCGATGCGGGGCGACCGGGCGCTGGCGGGCGGGATTGCCGCGGGCAAGCTGGTGCTGCATCCGCTGATGGCGGCGGGGGCGGTGGCCGTCTTTTCGATGACCGGGCTCTTCGCGCTTCCGGAGGAGTTCCGCCAGGCCGTCATCCTGTCGGCGGCGATCCCGATGTTCAGCATTTACATCATCCTCGCGCAGCCCTTCGGGCATGACGGGATCGCCTCGATCGCGCTGCTGACGGCGGTGGCGTCGTCCTTCGTGACGCTGTCGGTGGTGCTGTGGCTGCTTTAGCCGTGGTCAGCCACCGGGCACGAGCAGGGCGGCGGTGCGCTCGTCGGCGGGCAGGAAGGTTTCGATGGCAAGCTCCGACAGGGCGATGTCGAGCGCGGTGCCGAAGACGGTGGTGGTGCTGAGGAAGGACAGAGTGCCCTGTTCGGTTCGGAGCCGGAAGGGGATGGCGATGCCGGCCGGGTGGATCATGTCACCGGGCCGGTAGGGCGCGGCGCCGGGCGGCACGGGGTAGGATTTCAGCTCTTCCAGCAGGGTGACGAGGCCGGGATCGGCGGTCTGGTCGATCAGGCCGTTCAGGCGGTGGAAGATATGCGTGCGCCATTCGCGGAAATTCTCGATCCGGGGGGCGAGGCCGCCGGGATGCAGGGTCAGGCGGAGGGCGTTGACGGGCGGTTCGAGCAGGGCCGGGTCGATTCCGTCGAGCAGGGCGGTGATGCCGGCATTGGCGTGAAGCATGGTCCAGTGCCGGTCGATGGCGAGCGCGGGGAAGGGCTCGTGATGTTTCAGGATGAGCTGCACGGCTTTCTGTGCCGCCGCGCTTTCGGGGTCGTCGGCGGGGCGTTCGCGATAGGCGGGGGCGAAGCCCGCCGCGATCAGGAGCGCGTTGCGATCGCGCAGGGGGATTGACAGGGTCTCGGCCAGCCGCAGCACCATGTCGCGGCTGGGACGGCTGCGGCCGGATTCGATGAAGCTCAGGTGGCGCTGGGAAATCTCGCTGTCGGCGGAGAGCGCCAGCTGGCTGAGGGAACGGCGGTTGCGCCAGAGGCGGAGCATCGGGCCGAAATCGGGGGAGGGGGCGAGGGTGCTTGTCATGGGCGGATCATACCGCGGCGGGTGCTGAGGCCAATTACCTTTGGCGTAATCGACGGGATGGCGCGGGAGGGTCAGATTGCAGGCCATGACCGAAATGCCAGACAAGGAGTTTTCCCATGGCACACCTGCATTCCCGATACTCTCTTCCCTCGATTCTGTTGATTGACGCCGCTGCCTGCCTCGGCATGGGCGTCGGACTTGTGGCGCTGGCCGGTCCGCTCGCCGGTCTGATGGCCCTGCCCGCGCCGCTGCTCTTCTGGGCGGGGGCGATCCTGTTCCCGGTCGCGGCCTATATGGCGGCGGTGGCGTTGTGGTTGCCGGGCAATGCGCCGGCGGTGATGCTGGTGATCCTCGGCAACGTGCTGTGGGTTGTGGCGAGCCTGGCCCTGCTGGCCGGGGTTGTGGCGCCCAATGCGCTGGGCGTAGCGTTCCTGCTGGGACAGGCGGCGTTCGTGGCGGTAATGGCGCGGCTGGAGCAGCTTGCCCTTCGCGCCGCAAACCCGCGCGGGCAGGAGGTGTAAGCCATGACGACGCAGGACAAGACCGCGAAGGCCTATGCCGTTGCGCTGTTGCATGATGTCGAGATGGGGCCCGGGATCGTGGCCTATCTGGAGGGGATCGACGAGACGCTTGCACCGTTCGGCGGGCGGTTCATCATCCATGGCGGCCCAGTGACGGAGCTGGAGGGCACGTGGACCGGAGACCTGATCGTGATCGAGTTTCCCGACCGGGCGGCGGCGGAGGGATGGTACGACTCGCCCGCTTACAAGGCGATCGTGCCCTTAAGGACGGGGTATTCGAACGGCGTCGCGATCCTGATCGACGGGGTCGGCGAGGGGCACGCGGCCACGGATATCCTCGGCTGAGGCCGGGGCGTGCCGGGGCGGTGTCAGGTTTGTCCCGCCGCCCCCGTCGGTTTCTGCCTTTGGCGCGAAAGCTGCACGGCGAGGATGCCGCCGGTGACCACCAGCACGCCGAGGATGTCCCAAAGCCCGAGCCGCTCGCTGAGGATCACCGCCGCGATGACGACGCCGAAGAACGGGTTGAGGAAGTGGAAGGTCGCCGCCTTGATGGCGCCGATGCGGTCGACCAACAGGAACCAGACCAGCGTGGCTGCCAGCCCCGGGACCAGCGTGGTATAGGCGAAGGCGGCGATGAGTTGCCAGGACCAATCGATCTCGATGGTTTCGGTGGCGGCGCCGAAGAGGCCGAGCGCCGCGCTGCCCACCAGCATCTGCAGGCCCACGACCATCAGGAAATTGCCGCCCGAAGTGGCCCCGCGCACGGCAAGCGTGGCGAAGGTCAGCGCGATGACGCCAAGCACGCAGAGGATGACGCCGTACATGTCGGCGCCGCCCTGAAGCCGCGAGCCCATGATGATGGCCACGCCGATCACCCCGGCGACGAGGCCGAACACCCCAAGGGGGCCAATCCTTTCGCCGAAGATCGCCCAGCTTGCCAGCCCCACCAGAAGCGGCATGGTCGAGGCGATGATGGCAGCGAGCGAGGCCTCGACCGTCTGCATGGCGACGAAGTTGAGCCCGAGATAGAGCGCGTTCTGGCAGATCCCGAAGATGATCGTGGCCCGCCATTGCGCCGGGGTGAGCTTCCAGCTTTGGCCCAGCATCCGGGCGATCAGCACGCCCAGCAGCCCCGAGATGAAGAAGCGCAGCGCCAGCGCCGAGACGGGCGGGGCGGCGACGACGATGAACTTGGCCGAGGTGAAGGCGCTGGACCACATGAAGGCGAAGGCCAGCCCCATGACGATTGCCCGGATATCCATGATTTTCCCGTCTCCCGACACTGCAACAGAAAAGGGCCGCCCCTTGCGGGGGCGACCCTTTCCGAAACTCGTGCCGATTACAAGGTCAGTCGTTCACGCTGTCCTTGAGGGCCTTGGCGATGGTCATTTTCACGACCTTGTCCGCCGGCTTCTGGATCTGTTCGCCGGTGGCGGGGTTGCGCACGGTCCGCGCCGGGCGTTCGCGGCAGTAGATCTTGCCGACGCCGGGCAGGGTGACCGCGCCACCGCCCGACACTTCGCGGGTGATCACGTTGACAACCGCATCCAGTGCCGCGCTTGCGGTTTTCTTGTCGCCGCCCATCTCGTCTGCGAGGGCTGCAACCAACTGCGTTTTCGTCATCGGTTTTGCCATTTTTCTGGTCTCCTTCAACTGCCCGTTCCTATGGGCCTCGTGGGGTGATTTAACTGTATCTTGAGAGCGAACACAACGAATAGTGTAAGAAAAGAAGGGTTTTTCGCGGATTTTGTGGTGATTTTTCCGCCTCAGAGGAAGGCAGTCTCGTCGAAACTGCGCAATTTTCGGCTGTGGATGCGTTCCAGGGGCATTTCCCTCAAGGTTTCCATGGCGCGAATTCCTATCATCAGGTGCCGTGCGACCTGAGTCTTGTAGAAGTCGCTGGCCATGCCGGGAAGCTTCAATTCGCCGTGCAGCGGCTTGTCGCTCACGCAGAGCAGCGTGCCGTAGGGCACCCGGAATCGGAAGCCGTTGGCGGCGATGGTGGCGCTTTCCATGTCGAGCGCGATGGCGCGGGATTGGGACAGGCGCTGCACCGGGCCGGACTGGTCGCGCAGTTCCCAGTTGCGGTTGTCGAAGCTGGCCACGGTGCCGGTGCGCATGATCCGCTTGAGGTCGTATCCCTTGAGCCGGGTTTCCAGCGCGACCGCCTCTTCCAGCGCGATCTGGATTTCCGCCAGCGCCGGGATCGGCACCCAGGCCGGCAGGTCGGCGTCGAGCACGCCATCCTCGCGCAGGTAAGCATGGGCGAGGACGAAGTCGCCAAGGCTCTGGGTGTTCCGGAGGCCCGCGCAATGGCCCACCATGATCCACGCATGCGGGCGCAGCACGGCGATATGGTCAGTCGCCGTCTTGGCGTTGGAGGGGCCGACGCCGATATTGACCAGCGTGATGCCCGCCGCGCCGGGGCGGGTGAGGTGATAGGTCGGCATCTGCGGCAGTTTCAGGGGCAGGTCGAGCGGCGCGTCGGGCTCGGTGATGGTGGCGTTGCCGGGGCCCACGAAGCTTTCGTAGCCGCTGTCCGGGTCGGCCAGCACGCGGCGGGCATAGGCCTCGAACTCCGAGACGTAGAACTGGTAGTTGGTGAACAGCACGTGGTTCTGGAAATGCTCGGGCGCGGTGGCGGTGTAATGCGACAGCCGGGCGAGGGAATAGTCGACCCGCTGCGCCGTGAAGGGCGCCAGCGCGCCGGCGCCGTCGGGGCCGGGCTGGAAGGTGCCGTTGACGATGTCGTCATTGGTGGTGGTCAGGTCCGGCACGTCGAAATAGTCGCGCAGGGTGAAATCCATCGCGCCTTCCTGCGGCACGGTCAGCCCGGCATCGTTGGCCACCGCGAAATGCACCGGCATCGGCGTGTCGGAGACGCCGATGGTGACCGGCACATCGTGGTTGTCCATCACCAGCTTGAGCTGCTGCACGAGGTAGTTGCGGAACATCCGCGGCCGGGTGACCGTGGTGGCGTTGGTGCCGGGCTCGGCCACGTGGCCGAAGCTGAGGCGGCTGTCGATCTTGGCGAAGCTGGTCGTGGTGATGCGGATTTCCGGGTAATAGGCGCGGATGCGGTGGGCCGGCGCGCCGTTGATGACCGCGTCGGAGAAGGCGTCGCACAGGAAAGCGGCGGCGGTGTCGTAAAGCTCGATCAGCCGGTCGACGGCCTGTCCCGCATCACGGAAATCCTCGGCGGCGGGCAGGTCGGGGGTGTGAACCCCGCCGGAAAGGTCTGTCGGCGCCATCGGATTGTTCCCGTCACATTCAACTTTTGCCGCTCACGTTGACACGCGGGAGCGGGCGGATCAACCTGCGCCGGCATTCCGGCAGTCTCGGAGGGGGAGATGGATTTCGAAACGGTCAGCCCGGCGGAGTTCGGCGCGTCGCTGAAAGGGCTGGGGCTGAACATCCTCGTGCGGGACGTGGCGGCGGAGGTGCGGTTTCTCGAAACGGTCTTCGGGATGGAGAGCCACCGGGTGAGCCGGGATTTCGCGATCATGGCCTACGGGGGCCAGGTGTTTCAGCTTCATGGCGATCACACCTATTCGCAGAACCCGCTGCTGGGGCTGTTGCCCGAGGCGCCGCCGCGCGGGGCGGGGATCGAGATCCGGCTCTATGACAGTGATCCGGACGAGGCGGCGGAAAGGGCGGAGCGCTTCGGGGCCCACGTGTTGCAGGCGCCGTCGGACCGGCCGCACGGGCTGCGCGAGACCTTCATCCTGTGCGAGAACGGCTATGCCTGGGTGGCCTCGCGCGTGTTGCGTGTTGAAGAGCCGGCGGCGGGTGGCTAGGTCGGGCGCATGGGCAAGAGACTGATTTCCTTCGGGCATGGCTATTCGGCGCAGGCGCTGGCGACGCGGCTGTTGCCGCAGGGCTGGGTGATTTACGGCACGACGCGGAAACCCGAGAAGGCCGAGGCGCTGCGGGAAGACGGCGTGATCCCGGTGATGTGGCCGGATGGGGATTTGTCGGAGGCGTTCGAGGCGGCGACGCATATGCTGGTGTCGGCTGGTCCGGACGAGGAGGGCGACCCGGTTCTGGCGAAGCTGGAGCCGAAGATCCGGGAGATTGCGCCGCGGCTGGACTGGGCCGGCTACCTGTCGACCACCGGCGTCTATGGCGATCACGAGGGCGAGTGGGTCGATGAAAGCGCGCCGCTGACGCCCGCCACCAAGCGCGGCAAGCTGCGGGTGATGGCCGAGACGCAATGGCGCGACATCGACGGGCTGCCGCTGCACATCTTCCGGCTGGCGGGGATTTACGGGCCGGGCCGGGGGCCGTTCGAGAAGGTCCGCAAGGGCACGGCGCGGCAGATCATCAAGCAGGGCCAGGTGTTCAGCCGCACCCATGTCGAGGATATCGCGCAGGTGCTGGAGGCGTCGATCCGCCGGCCCAATCCGGGCGCGGCCTATAATGTCTGCGACAACGACCCGGCGCCGCCGCAGGACGTGATCGCGTATGCGGCCGAGTTGCTGGGCCTGCCGGTGCCGCCGGAGGTGCCGTTCGAGGAGGCGGAGATGAGCCCGATGGCGCGCTCGTTCTATGCCGAGTCGAAGAAGGTGGATAACCGGCGGATACGGGAGGAGCTGGGGGTTGAGCTCAAGTATCCGGATTACCGGACGGGGCTGAAGGCGCTTCTGGCCGAGGCGGGGTGAGGCGCGTTCTTTAAAAAAACGCGGTCCGAAATCTTTTGAAGATTTCGGTGCTTAGCCGTTCTCGCGAAGGATCGAGCCGGCGAGGTAGAGCGAGCCGCAGATCAGGATGCGGGCGTGAGGATCTTCGGCCACGATGGCGCGGATGGCCTCGAGTGCGCTGTCGGCGATGCCGGCCTCCATCCCCACCGTGCGGGCGGCGGCGGCGGTATCCTCGGCCGAGAGCGTGTTGGGCTCGTCCGGGATCGACAGCGCCGTGAGGCTGGCGGCGTGGGCCGCGAGCGGGCGCATGTAGCCCTTCACGTCCTTGGTGTTCATCATCCCGCAGACAAGGTGCATCGGCCGGTCGGGCAGGCTGGCGAGGTAGCGCCCCAGCGCCTCGCCCGCCGCGGGGTTGTGGCCGCCGTCGAGCCACAGCTCGGCCTCGGGGGCGGCGTCGATCAGCGGGCCGTGGGTGAGGCGCTGCATGCGGGCCGGCCAGCGGGCTTGCGTGACCGCCGCCTCGAGCGCGACATCGCCCGCCTGAAGGTGGCGCAGCGCCATGAGCGCGGCGCCGGCATTCTCGATCTGGTGGGCGCCGGGCAGGTTGGGCAAAGGCAGGTCGCGCAGGCCGGTTTCGTCCTGGAAGACCAGCCGCCCGCGTTCGGTGGTGACATGCCAGTGCTGGCCATGGGCCAGAAGCGGCGCGCCGAGGCGTTGGGCGGTGGTCTCGATCACCTCCATTGCCGGCTCGGCCTGGGGGCCGACGACACAAGGCACGCGGCGCTTGAGGATGCCGGCCTTTTCGGCGGCGATCTTGGGCAGCGTGTCGCCGAGGAAGGATTCGTGGTCGATCGAGACAGGCGTGATGACGGTCAGCGCTGGCTGGGCGATGACGTTGGTGGCGTCCAGCCGCCCGCCGAGGCCCACCTCGAGCAGGGTGTAATCGGCGGGCGTGCGCGACATGGCCAGCAAGGCAGCGCAGGTGGTGATCTCGAAATAGGTGATCGGTTCGCCGCCATTGGCCGCATAGCATTCGTCGAGCACCGCCGTCAGGTCGGGCTCGGATATCAGCGCGCCGGCGAGGTAGATGCGTTCGTGGAACCGGGCGAGATGGGGCGAGGTGTAGGCATGGACACGCTTGCCCGCCCCTTCGAGCCCCGCGCGGATCATCGCCAGCGTCGAGCCCTTGCCGTTGGTGCCGGCAATGTGGATCACGGGCGGCAGCGCGTCCTGGGGATTGCCCAACTGGTCGAGCAGCCGCCAGACACGATCGAGCGTGAGGTCGATGATCTTGGGGTGCAGCGACATCATCCGGTCGAGGATGACGTCCGAGGAGGCGCCGCTCATTCCTTGCCGGATTTCGGCTTGTCGGCCTTTTGTGCCGGCTTGGGGTTTTCCGGCGGGTCGACCGGGGGCGGCGAGGGCGGTGTCGCCTCGGCGGTGTCCGGTTCGGGCACCGGCGCGGGCAGGTCGCCCTTCACCGCGGGCGGCAGGCCGAGCAGCATCCGGGTTATGGTGATCAGCTCCTCGCGCATGGCGGTGCGCGGGGTGACACGGTCGAGCATGCCGTGGTCGAGCAGGTACTCGGCCCGCTGGAAACCTTCGGGCAGCTTCTCGCGGATGGTCTGTTCGATGACGCGCGGCCCGGCGAAGCAGATCAGCGCGTTGGGCTCGGCAATATGCACGTCGCCCAGCATGGCGTAAGAGGCGGTGACGCCGCCGGTCGTGGGGTGGGTCAGCACGACGATATAGGGCAACCCGGCCTCGCGCAGCATCTGCACGGCGACGGTGGTGCGGGGCATCTGCATGAGGCTAAGGATGCCTTCCTGCATCCGGGCCCCGCCGGCGGCGGAGAACAGGATCAGCGGGCGCTTGAGCTTCACCGCCTCCTGGGCCGCGGCGATGATGGCGTTGCCGACATACATCCCCATCGAGCCGCCCATGAAGGTGAAGTCCTGGGCCGCCGCGACGATGGGCGTGCGCCCGATCTCGCCCCGTGCGACCAGCATCGCCTCTTTCTCGCCTGTGGTCTTCTGGGCGGCGCGCATGCGGTCGGGGTATTTCTTCTGGTCGCGGAAATGCAGCGGATCGGCGGTGGGCAGGGGCACGTCGACCTCGGAAAACGTGCCGCCGTCGAACAGCGCGGAGAAGCGGGCGCGCGGCGTGATCGGCATGTGGTGGCCGCAATTGGTGCAGACGTTGAGGTTCTGGCTCAGTTCGCGGTGAAACAGCATGGTGCCGCATTCATCGCATTTCGACCACAGGTTCTCGGGGATTTCCCGGCGCGAGAAGATCGAGTTGATCCGCGGTCTGACGTAGTTGGTGATCCAGTTCATCCGGTCGCCCTTTTGCGGCTTGGCCATATGGCGCCTGAAATAAGCGCCGGGCGCGCGGAATGCAATCGGACTTGCGGCAGGGCCTAGCGGCGCAGTGCGATCCGGGCGGTGAGCCAGGCGCAGAGGGTGAAGAGGATCTCGATCGGCAGGACGTACCAGGCGAGGTCGTGGTCATCGAGCGACAGCGGGAAGGTATAGAGCGCGATGCCGTCGAGATTGCCCGCCGGGGCGGTGACCAGAATGGCGAAGACGTTGTTGGTGAAATGCAGCGCCAGCGCCGGGCCCAGCGTGCCGGTGCGCGCGGTCAGGTCGGCGGCGGTGACGCCGAAAAGCCCGGCCCAGAGAATCAGCGCCCAGGCATTGGGGCCGGCCAGCAGCGGGCTGTAGTGGAACAGGCCGAACAGCGCCGAGGGCAGGCCGATCCAGACGAGCGGGCTGCGGAAGCGGGCGGCGAGCTGGCTTTGCAGGTAGCCGCGGAAGACCAGTTCCTCCGCGCTGGTCTGGATCAGTACGCAGGCCAGCGCGAGCGGCAGCCAGAGCACCCAGTTGCCGGGCGCTAGGTTGGGGCTGAGCTGGTATTCCGGCGGCATCGGCATCACCGTCAGCAACAGGTAGAGCGGCAGCAGGTAGCGGGTGCAGCGCAGGAACTGACTTGTGGCGGTGCCCGCCGGGCCGATCAGGCTGGCCAGTCCGCGCTGGTGGACCAGCCGCAGCACCATCCCGAGGGCGAGGATCAGGAAGGTGAGCTGGAACAGCAGGATCAGCACCGCGAGCGGCGTGCGCCCCTCGGTCAGCGCGGCGGGCCCGTCATATCTCAGCGCCGAGGGCACGACCCCGGCATAGGCGAAGGCCAGCGGCAGGAAGAACAGGACGACCAGCACCACCCCCGCCGCAAGCCGCAGCGGGTTGGCCGATGGCCGCGCCGGGGCGGCCAGGGTCTCGTGGGCGTCGTAGCGCATGAGGCCCAAGCTAGGCACCCGGCCGGGCGGGGGCAATGGCGCCCGGCGAAAAGGGGGTCAACGCGGGGCGGGCCTTTCGCTATCCTGACGGCGGACAGGGAGGATCGGCATGGACGGATATTTCGACCTGGGGGCACACAGCTTTCCGGTAACCACGGGCTCGGACGAGGCGCAGCTCTGGTTCGACCGGGGCGTGTTGTGGACCTACGGCTATAACCACGAGGAGGCGGTGGCCTGTTTCGACAGGGCCATCGCCGCCGATCCGGGCTGTGCCATGGCCCATTGGGGCCGGGGGTATGCGGCGGGGCCGAATTACAACATGCCGTGGGACCTGTTCGACGAGGCGGGGCGCGCGGCGGCGCTGTCGGTGGGGCATGACGCGGCGCAGCAGTCGCTTGCGCTGGCGGGCGGGGTGACGGCGTGGGAGGCGGCCCTGATCCGGGCGTTGCCGGCGCGGTATCCGCAGGGCGCGCCGGCCAATCTGAAGGTGATGAAGGGCTGGAACACCGATTTCGCCGACGCGATGCGCGGGGTTTATGACGAACACTCGGATATACTCGAAATCTGCGCGGTCTTCGCCGAGGCGCTGCTCAATATCACGCCGTGGAAGATGTGGGACCTGCCGACCGGCCAGCCCGCCCCCGGCGCGCGGACAGAGGAGGCTCAGGCGGTGCTGGAGCGGGCCATGGCCAAGCTGCCCGGCGCGATGGGGCATCCCGGTGTCCTGCATCTCTACGTGCACCTGATGGAGATGTCGCCCTTTCCGGAAAAGGCGCTGAAGGCCGGCGACGCGCTGCGGACGCTGGTGCCCGATGCGGGTCACCTCATTCACATGCCCACGCATATCGACGTGCTCTGCGGGCATTACCAGAACGTGGTGCACTGGAACGAAGCCGCGGTCGAGGCCGACGAGCGGTTCTGGCGGGAGCGCGGGGCGTACAACATCTATTCCGGCTACCGGCTGCACAATTACCATTTCGTCATCTACGGGGCGATGTTCCTTGGCCAGATCGAACCGGCGCTGCGGGCGGTGCGCGGGGCGTTCGAGACCGTGCCGGAGGAGATGCTGCGGATGGAGAGCCCGCCGATGGCGGATTACTTCGAGGCCTACCTGAGCTTCGAGCCGCATGTGCTGGTGCGGTTCGGGCGGTGGCGGGAAGCGACGGCCTTGACGCTGCCCGAGGATGCGGAACTCTACTGCACGCTGGCTGCGCATGTGCATTACGCGCGGGGCGTCGGCCATGCGGCGCTGGGCGAGGTCGAAGCGGCGCTGGCGGAGGAAAGGCTCTACCACGCGGCGATGGCGCGGGTGCCGGACAGCCGGCTGATCCACAACAACAAGGTGGTCGATCTGCTGGCGATCGGGGCCGAGATGCTGCGGGGCGAGATCCTCTATCGCGAGGGACGGTTCGACGAGGCCTTCGCGGCGCTGCGCCGGTCGGTCGCGCTGGATGACGGGCTGCCCTATGACGAGCCGTGGGGCTGGATGCAGCCCACGCGGCACGCGCTGGGCGCGCTGCTGCTGGAGCAGGGGCGGATCGCCGAGGCGGAGGCGGTGTTCCGCGAAGACCTCGGGCTGGGCGGGCAATTGTCGCGGGCGACGGTGCATCCGGATAACGTCTGGGCGCTGAAGGGCTTGCACGATTGCCTGAAGGCGCGGGGCGAGACGGTGGAAATCGCGCAGGTGCGCCAAAGGCTCGACCTTGCCCAGGCCCGGGCGGACAAGGCGGTGGCGGCGTCGTGCTTCTGTGCGCAGGCGGCGCTGAAGGCGGCGGAGTAAGGGGCGCTGCCCCCGCCGCGCCTTTGGCGCGACTCCCCTAGGATATTGTAGGCCAGAAGAAGCCGGGTGTGCGCCACGGGCTTCTTCTTGGTCCAAATACTCAATCCAACCGTGCGGCCCGCGACCCCGGCTAAAGGACAAGCGGCTTGCCCCACGGGCGGCTCTATCCTAGACCGTTGTGACGACGCTCCAGGAGGCCCCCAGATGACGAAGTTCGACAAGACCAAGCTGCCCAGCCGTTACGTGACCGAGGGCCCTGCCCGCGCGCCGCACCGGTCCTATTACTATGCCATGGGCATGACCGAGGACGAGATTCACCAGCCCCTGGTCGGCGTCGCGACCTGCTGGAACGAGGCCGCGCCCTGCAACATCGCGCTGAGCCGGCAGGCGCAGGCGGTGAAGGGGGGCGTGAAGGAAGCCCACGGCACGCCGCGCGAGTTCACCACCATTACCGTCACCGACGGGATCGCCATGGGGCACGAGGGCATGCGCTCGTCCCTGGCGAGCCGGGAGGCGATTGCCGACACGGTCGAGCTGACCATGCGGGGGCATTGCTACGATGCGCTCGTGGGTCTTGCGGGCTGTGACAAGTCCTTGCCGGGGATGATGATGGCGATGGTGCGGCTCAACGTGCCGAGCGTCTTCGTTTACGGCGGCTCGATCCTGCCGGGCAAGGCGCCGCAGGTGGATGAAATTCCGGAGGATTTCCGCAGCCGCGACCTGACCGTGCAGGACATGTTCGAGGCCGTCGGCCGGCACCAGAACAAGGAGCTGTCCGACAAGGCGCTGGCGATGCTCGAGCGCGTCGCCTGCCCCAGCGCGGGCGCCTGTGGCGGGCAGTTCACCGCCAATACCATGGCCTGCGTCTCCGAGGCGATCGGTCTGGCACTGATGAACAGCTCGGGGATGCCCGCGCCTTACGAAAGCCGCGACCAGTATGGCGAGGCGTCGGGCCACGCGGTGATGCACCTGCTGGACAAGAACATCCGCGCGCGGGACGTGGTGACGCAGAAGAGCCTCGAGAACGCCGCGCGGGTGGTGGCCTGTACCGGCGGGTCGACCAATGCCGGGCTGCACCTGCCGGCGATCGCGCATGAGGCGGGGATCGACTTCTTCCTCGACGATGTCTGCGAGATCTTCCGCGACACGCCGTATTTCGTCGACCTCAAACCGGGTGGTCAGTTCGTGGCGAAGGACCTGTACGACGCGGGCGGCATTCCGGTGGTGATGAAGGAGCTGCGCAAGGCCGGCCTCATCCACGAGGATTGCGTGACCGCGAGCGGGCGGAGCATCGGCGAGGAGCTCGACCGGATCGATCGCGTGGCCGATGGCCGGGTGATCTACCCGATCGACAAACCGATCACCAAGACCGGCGGCGTGGTCGGCCTGAAGGGCAACCTCGCCCCGGCGGGCGCCATCGTGAAGGTGGCCGGCATCGCCGCCGAACACCAGGTCTTCACCGGCCCGGCGCGGGTGTTCGAATGCGAGGAAGACGCCTTTGCCGCCGTGCAGGACCGCGGCTACGAGGAGGGCGAGGTGATCGTCATCCGCAACGAGGGCCCCGCCGGCGGCCCCGGCATGCGCGAGATGCTGGCCACCACCGCCGCCCTTTCCGGGCAGGGCATGGGCAAGAAGGTGGCGCTGATCACCGATGGCCGGTTCTCGGGCGCGACGCGGGGGTTCTGCGTGGGGCACGTGGGGCCGGAGGCCGCGCATGGCGGGCCGATCGCGCTGTTGAAGAACGGTGACATGATCACCATCGACGCCATCAAGGGCGCGCTGTCGGTGGACCTCTCCGAGGAGGAGCTGGCCAAGCGGAAAGAGGCGTGGGGCGGCCCGCGCGAGACCATGTATGCCTCGGGCGCGCTGTGGAAATATGCCCAGCTGGTGGGTGAGACCTACAAGGGCGCGGTGACCCATCCCGGCGGCAAGGCCGAACGGCATGTTTACATGGATATCTGACAGGCGCACGGCCCGGGTGCTTCGGGCCGTGGCGCTGGCGGCAGTGGTGCCGCTGGCGGGATGCATGGGCGGTGAGCCCGGCGCACTGGGGTTCCTCGCCTCGGGGAGCGAGCCGGCCACGCGGGACGCGCTGCGCAAGGTGCAGATGTATGACGGCGATGTTGTCGTGCGGGGGCCGGCGGGCTATTGCATCGACCGGCGGACGCTGCGGCGGGACCGCGATGGCGGGTTCGTCCTGCTGGCCAGTTGCGAGTCGCTGAGCGGGTTGCGGGGGCACGGGGTGGAGCCGGTTCTGATGACCATCTCGGTCATGCCCGACGCGCCCGGCGCCACCCGGCCGACGCCGGGCGAGATCGCCGCGCTGATGGCCCCGGCGAAGGTGATCGCCGCGCACGAGACCACGGATGTGACGCTGGTGCATTTCGCCAGCGGGGGCGACGGGGTGCTGGATGGGGGCGATGCGCGGCACTGGCGCGGGGGGATGCTGTTGAACGGTCACCTGATCGCGCTGGCGCTTTATGCCCGCGAGGGCAGCCCGATGGCGGGCAAGGACGGGCGGGCGCTTCTGACCGACCTGGCGCGGTCGATCCGGCGGGCGAGCCCGTCGCGACCGGTGGCGCCGGCGGCGACGGAAACGGCGCCGAAACCCGCGACGGACGGTTCGGATTCGAGTGGATTATCAACGGATTCCGGATAATGATGGGGCCGGGTTAACCGAGGCAGGACAGGGCGGACCAGACAGAGTGGACCCGGAATGGCAGTGTTGAGAAATTCGGTTCTGGACTGGATCGCGCAGCGGCGGTCGCTGCGCCGGTGGCGGAGTGCGGCGCGGCAGGCGCCTTCGTTTTCTTTCAAGGACTTGCGGAAGGAACGGGCGGCGGCGCGGAAGTTGCGGCACGAGCTGAACGAGCTGATCGCGGTGGCCGATCACCGGCTGGCGCTTCCGGTGATCGGGTCGGCGGTGTTTCCGAAACCGCATGGCACCGACTGGGCCTGGCGGCCGTCGCTGTGGCGCAATCCGCTGGCGGTGCCGGGGATGTCGTCGGCGGATTCTGTGGAAAAACAACGTGTTGCAACTGCAGAAAGAAGCGTACTGAACAGGGCGCGAGCGCCTTTCTGGTCAGGCTTTGCGCGTTTGCTGCGGTGCAGGAAAGATCTTGGCTAGTTTGCGGAGATTTTGGGCGGTGGC
>NZ_JAVKFX010000031.1:0-4348 GCF_040223625.1 Roseovarius sp.
CCCTTGATCCGCATCGCGGTCTTGTAGAGCGTCTCGTCGCCTACTGGCTATGTCCCTTGCTGTGCGTCGCGCGCAAATTCCAGTATTTCTTTCAGAAACTCTGTAAAGTCTTCATCGTTCAATTCGCATTCTGCTTGGAGGATTAGAGCCAAGAATCTTGCTTGTGCAGAAGGTTTCATCGGTTTCTCCTTGTTTTGCGATTTCAGAATAGGCGATCCAGCCTGCTGTTCCTAATCGCAAATAGCGACACGTCGACCTGGTGGGCGGGGTGCAATTGTTCCGCATGGTGGCGGAACCGGAGTACGCTTTCATCATCTCACCGCCAGATCAAACAGTCCCGGCGTGATCGCGTGGGTCGATCGCTGCGGTAGGGTCTTCACGCCCTCCGGCACGCTCTGCTTACTGTACGCATCGCGCATCCAGATCCGGTCCATCTCGGCGAGGATGGCCACGTGGTGCGGTTCCAGCGGCATGCGCACCAGCCGTGCCCAGGATTCGATCTCGGACGGCTGTATCGGGTTCGGCCCGACCGGCCCAAGTGTGCGCGCATGTGAAAGGGCGTTGAACGCGTTCCAGAGCACCTCCGCGCCTTCGGGGGCGAGCGGAGGCCCACCCGCAAGGTGGTCTTCCAGGGCGCGGGTGAGAAGCTTGCGGAGGCGAACCATCAGCCGCGCCTCCTCGGATCTTCGGTGATGCGCTTGACGCTTTGCGGAAGTTGGGTGCGATCGTATTCACTAAGGCCGCGTTGCACGGTCTTGATGGTGATGCCCTGGATACGTCCCTCTTGCTCGACCGAGAAACCTTCCGGTGCCTCAATGCGCAGCACGGCCTCGCCTTTGGGGCCGACGCTCTGCGGCCTCGCGCCAGCGGGAATGACGAGCTCGCCCTTCTGAAGAATGGCCGGTACTTCGTTCGGTCGCAGACCCGCAATGCCACCCGAATGATACCGGGGCGCGCCTCGGAAGACCGAAGGCGAAACCGCGCGGCCGTGCCCGTAGCCATCCCTGCCGGCCACCCCGCCATCATGAAGGATGCCGGGAATGACGGCGCCGCCAAAGATGCCGCCACTTGACCCGCCAAAGCCGCTGAACAGGCCGCTGAGCGCCGCTTCCAGGGCAAGGTCTGCCAGCCTCGATATCAACCGGCCGATCGCCTCCTCGGCGCTTGCCGCGCCGGTGATGAAGTCCGCGAACGCACTCTGTGCCGCGCCCCGGAATTCTTCCTGGATATCCTGTGCCTCTTCCATCCGTTCGCGGATCACGTCCACTCCATTGGCGGCCTCGACGTACTGTGCCGCCAACGCCTCGATCTGGGCGATCATCTCCGGTGTCAGCTCCACACCGGCCTGTTGGGCCTCGTACAGCAACTCGGCCTTCTTGGAGGCGTAGTCCATCGCATCGCCCACGTTCCGCCCGCTCTGCGCCACTGAGGCCAGCGCTATGGCTTCCTGTTCCAGCGCGGCGATATTGGCCCGTGTCTTGTCGATCTCCCGCTGGAACCCGTCGAGGCTTTGCGAGCCGCCGCTGGTCGAGCTGTCAGGCACGCCGAAGCTCGCGTCGATGGTCGGTAGCCGTGGCCGCAGTGAGGTCTTCGGCGCGTAAGGGTTCGGCGGTCGGTTGTTCGGCCTGCCATTGCGCGGGCCGTACTCGATGCCGGTTTCCGTATCGCCCTCGGGCAGGTTTTCGCGAAGCGCCGCGGCGTTCTCTGCGGCGGTCTTCAGCGCCTGCGCAATTCCACCAATGGCCCCGATGACATTGCCGAACCGCTGCGCATCCACATCGCTTAGACCCTGCACGAGGTCTTCGGCTTCCTCCACGAGGTCCGCCACCGCGCCCTCAAAATCTCCGGCGCTGGTCTCGCCGCGCTGGAATGCCTGCATCTGGGCGTCGATGTCCTGCAGGATCGCCGCCAGTTCATGGGCTTCTTCAACGTCGGCCACGTCCATGAGCCGGATACCATCGGGCCCGGTAGCCCGGTTGATGGCGCGGAACAGCTCTTCATAGGTTTCCACAAGGTCTTCAGCGTTGTTCCTCTGGTCCTCGGTCACAGCCGCCGCGTCTTTCATCGCCCGGTAGTTTTCCTCGCCCATCATCGCAACGGCCCGCTCGGCCGATCCGAAGAGGTCATCCACGTCGAAGCTGAAGGCTTCCTCCAAGGCGCCGGCAAGGTTCACGACTACGGTCTTCGACAGGGTTGCGACCCGTGCCTGGACCTCTGCGAACTTGCGGTCGAGCTCGGCAGCCTTCTCCACCGCCTCTTCGTCAATCACGATGCCGAGCTCGTTGGCCCGTGCCGTGAGCTGCCGGATGCCCTGTTCACCCTGGTCGAGCAATTCCACGAACCGCTCGCCCGCCGTCCCGCCGAACACCTCGTCCGCCACGCGGATCTGCGCGGCGCTGTCGAGACCTTCCATCCGGCCAATGATGTCCGCGAAGAGCTCTTCCGGTTCTTCGAGCCGGCGCTTCAGGTCGCTGGCCCCATAGCCCAGCCGCTTGAACGCCTCGGCCGCCGGGCCCTGGCCCGTGACGATGAACTCGTCGGCGCGAAGCTGCAATTCCTTCAGCCCGTCAACCAGGGCATCAACCTCGATCCGGTTCTGTTCCCCGACGAACTTCAGTTCCTGGAACGCTTCGATGCTCAGCCCGGCCCGTTCCGCTTGTCGACCAATCTCGGCCATGCTGCGAACGGCTTGGGTTGACCCTCGTGTGATGGCAGCCATGCCGGCGGCGATAGTGGCGGCTGCAAATGCCTTGCCGAATGACCCGATGCGGGTCGAGGTGGTTGCGAGCGCCTGGTTGATCCGGCGCGTCGAGCCTAACATATCCCGCTCCATCGCGGTTGTCGCGACCTTGGAACCTCGGCGCAGGCCGGTGTAGGTCTTGGTGCCCCGGCGCTCGGCCTTGGCCATGTTCTTCTCGAAATCCCTGATGCGGGCTTCGAGGGCAACGATCAGGCGTTCTTCATCCATTTCCCATTCTCCTTATGCGGTCCACATGTCGTCAGTGAACCAGCCCGCCGAGGTCACGAGCCCGCCCTCATCTGCAGAGCAACGCGATACCGCCATTGCCGCTGCCACGGCCCCGTCGATCGAAAGCCATTTCTGGGCCTTGGTGAACTTGGCCACATGGCCGTGATCGTTCCGCTTGACCGCGACGTTCGCGAAACAATGGCGCAGCACCGGGTGCGCCCCATGGTGGAATTCACCGCCGAGGATGGCGCGTTCCAGTTCCTGATAGGCGGGCATCATCAGGGACGGCACTTGCCGCATGTCGATCGCGGGTAGGCCTTTGTCGAGGATGTTGGGCTGCACTTGCCGTGCGAGGTGCGGGTCGAAGGCGATCTCGCGCACATTGAACCGCTCGCATAGCTCCACGATCTGACTTTCGATTTCCCGGTAGTCGATCACGTTGCCCTCGGTCGCGGTGATCAAGCCTTGCTCGTGCCATTCGACATAGTTCGCACCGGAGGCATCTTCTCTGATCCGCAGCGTATCTTCCGGACAGAAGAACCACGGGTGCACGAAGTACCCCTCGGCCACGCGCCAGCATGCCACGATGACGGAAAGGTCAGTGGTCGATGACAGGTCAACCGCCAGCCAGCAATCCGCCTCTTCCAGCGTGTCCAGATCGAAACTCTTCCGCCCGACGTCAAAGACCGCCATGTCCACATAAGGATCGGTTGCAGCGTCGATCCAGATGTTGAGCTTCAACTGCTTCAGCGATTGCCGTTCACCGACACTGCGTTCCGCACGCTGCGCATGGCGCCGGAAGCCGGCAAGGCTCGGATACCCATGGCGCAAACCCGGATTGACGCGATGCCAGAATTCCTCGTCGCGCCAGTCCACATCCCGCGCAGCCTCGAAGAGAATGGGCAGGATTGTCGGGTCGTCCACATCGCCCCGTGCCACGCGCCGGGCATCCTCGATGACCTCGTGGGCAAGGTTGTCGTTGCCCCTTCCGGCGGTGGTGGCCACCACGAGAAGACTGTCGTCCACCTTGTCGAGACCAGTGGTCAGAGCTTCCCAGAGGGAGCGGTTGGGCCAGAGGTGGATTTCATCGGCGAGCACGAAGTTCGGTGTTGAACCATGCTGAGGCCCGGCATCGCCGGACACCACCTGCATGGCCGCACCGTCCCTCTTGTAGACCACCTTCTTCGGGGCATTGTGGGCATCGTAGGCTTTGACGGCAGTCTCGATCCTCTTGTCTTCCCGGATGATACCCATCGCCTCTCGGAAGGCGATCCCGGCCTGTGTCCGGTCGAGGGCGGCGAAGATGGCCTCGCCAGAGGGTACCCGTTCCGGCCCGATGGTGTGGAGAAGGGCCAGCGCTGCGGACAAGCTGGTCTTCCT
>NZ_JAVKFX010000032.1:0-62375 GCF_040223625.1 Roseovarius sp.
CCTGACCAAGGATGAAGGCGGCCGTCACACGCCGTTCTTCGCCAACTACCGCCCGCAGTTCTACTTCCGGACGACGGACGTGACCGGCACCGTGACCCTGCCCGAGGGCACCGAGATGGTCATGCCCGGCGACAACCTGAAGTTCGGTGTCGAGCTGATCGCGCCGATCGCCATGGAAGACGGCCTCCGCTTCGCCATCCGCGAAGGCGGCCGCACCGTGGGCTCCGGCGTCGTGTCGAAGATCATCGAGTGATCGAAGAGCACTCGATGGTCCCGAGACGCGCCACGCAGGCGGTGTCGAAGATCATCGAGTAAAGGGCAACACCGCCCCGTCCCGGGCCTGACCCGGGACCTCTCGCAGACATCACGAAGGGCCGCCCCGGCAGGGCGGCCCTTTCCTTTTCGCCGCCCCCCTGCTATCAGCCCCCACGCAGCCAATGGAGGGAAAAGTGGACCAAGCCGCCTGATCGCCTAACCCGACCCCGGACCGATCATACGCGAGGCTTGCCATGCACCGCCCCTTTCCCGGCGCCGATACGCGCCATCCGCTGACCCTTCCCGACGGCCGTGTCCACACCGGCACCGTCTTTCTGAAAAACGCCATCGACCATCCGCGCATCGAGGTGGGCGACTACACATATGCCAGCGCCCACGTCCCGCCCGAGGACTGGGCGGTGCGCCTGGCGCCCTACCTCTACCCCGGTTCGCCCGAGCGGCTGCAGATCGGCCGCTTCTGCCAGATCGCAGACGGGGTCACCTTCATCACCGCCTCGGCCAATCACCGGCGCGACGGGTTCTCGACCTTTCCCTTCGCCGTCTTCGATGGCGGGTTCGAGGCGGGCCGCCCCTCGCTGCCGCAGGCAGTCGATCCCGACACCGTGATCGGCCATGACGTCTGGCTGGGGCAGGGGGTGCGCATCCTGCCCGGCGCCCGGCTTGGCCACGGTGTCATCGCCGGGGCGGGGGCCGTGGTGGCGGGCCATGTCCCGCCCTACACGCTGGTCGCCGGAAACCCGGCAAGGCCCGTGCGCACCCGCTTCGACGCCGCCACCATCGCCCGCCTGCTCGACATCGCCTGGTGGGACTGGCCGATCGACCGCATCCTCGCCCACGAGGCGGCGATCTGCGGGGCCGACCTTGCGGCGCTCGAGCGCGCGGCGGCCGGCTAACCCGCTTCCGCCCGGATTCTCCGCCTCTTCTGCCGAAATCGGGCTTGAACTTTCGCAGGCGTTGCCGTATCCGGGGCTTCGCTTGCGAAGGGGTATAGCTCAGCTGGTAGAGCGACGGTCTCCAAAACCGTAGGTCGCGGGTTCGAGCCCTGCTGCCCCTGCCATTCCTCCCGACATTCCGGAACCGTCAGCTTCACCGCCCTTGGCGGGCGTTTCGGCGTGCGCGCACCCGCGTGGCGGGATTTCGATTCGCCGCGAATCGACACCTCGCCCGCCTCCGCGAATTCCGCCCTGTTCCGGCTTCGGAAACAGTCTTTTCCCAGCGAAATCAGTGTTGCCGGAATTGCGGCTGAAAAAGGGCCGAAATGGGGCGTGACACAATTCAGGCCACATTCCGCCACATTTGCGCCATAATTGGACCACAGAAAAACCCCCGTTCCCGGCACCGCCCACTTGGGCATCGGAACCGGGGCAGGCGTGGGGGCGTCTGACATGTTGAACGAGTGCTGCCATGACCAAGTTTGTTGTCCTTTCAAAGACGAACCCGCACCTGCCCCATGATTCCGTCGAGCTGCAAAGCCCGCCGCCCGAAGACGCGCTGAACGACGACGTCGCCCAGAAGAACGCCGAGCGCTACATCAGCCAGCTCATGCTGGGCGAGCGCGGTCAACGCCCCGACGGCCCGGCAACCGACACCGCCGAAACCGCGCAGAAGGCGCCGCAGGCGAAGGGCGCGAAGGCCCTCCCGCCGCTCGAGGCGCAGGAAGAGCTCGACGAGGAGCAGCGCCTCCGCGCCGCCTTCTCCGCCGACGAGGACGAGGAGGTCGAAGAACCCCGCGCCAGCCTCCTCTCCCGTCTCCGCGCCCGCCACGTGGGCATCGCGGCCCTGGTGCTCACCGCCTTCTTCTGGCCGGTCCTCCTCGGCGCCGCCGTCCTCGTCATGGCATGGTTCGCCGTCCTCGCCATCCTCTCGCTGCGCTACCTCGTGACCGCCGGCCACTGGCACCGCTTCGCCCGTCGGCGCCCGAAGACCGCCGAACGCCTGCGCCGCGCCATCGACCGGGCCGCGCTGCGTCTCGACACCGTGCTCGACTACCTGCCCGACAGCCTGGCCGAAAGCCTCGCGCTGCCCGACATGTCGCAGCCGGTCGCCAAGACCCGCCCCGCCGCCCGCCACGGCGGCATGCGCACCTCCTGATCCCTCCCCGACGGCATGCCTCTCCATGCCACACCCGCCCGGTTTCCCGGGCGGGTGTTTTCTCCACCCTTGAATTCGCGCGGGGCTGCGCGTATGTCCGCCCGCAACGCGCATTCAGCTACAGGCATATCCGCACATGGCAATGACCAATCCGCTTCAGTTCATCCAGCAGGTCCGCTCGGAAGTCGCAAAGGTCGTCTGGCCCACCCGGCGCGAGGTGTTCCTGACCACGGTCATGGTCTTCATCATGGCCACCCTGACCGCGATTTTCTTCGCCCTGGTCGACCTGCTGATCCGCACCGGGCTGACGGGTGTCCTGGGCTTCTTCGGCTGAGCCTCAGAAATTCACCCCCTTGCCCTTGATTTCAAGGCGGTTTGGGGGTAGGCCAGCCGACACTCCGATACATGGCGCGCGGCGATTCGTGTTGCGCGCCGCTTTTTGTTTCGGGGACTTCGGGCCAAGGGCCTGAAAACACGAATATATCCGGCATCGCGCCGGGCTTGACAGGACTTGGTTGAACGATGGCAAAACGGTGGTACTCGGTTAGCGTTCTCTCGAATTTCGAGAAGAAGATTGCCGAGCAGATCAGACAATCCGTTGCCGAGCAAAGCCTCGAGGACGAGATCGACGAGGTTCTCGTGCCGACCGAGGAAGTGATCGAGGTGCGCCGCGGCAAGAAGGTGACGGCCGAGCGCCGGTTCATGCCGGGCTACGTGCTGGTCCACATGGAAATGTCGGACAAGGGCTATCACCTGATCAACTCGATCAACCGCGTCACCGGGTTCCTCGGTCCCCAGGGCCGCCCGATGCCGATGCGCGACGCCGAGGTGAACGCCATCCTGAACCGCGTCCAGGAAGGCGAGGAAGCCCCGCGCACCCTCATCTCCTTCGAGGTGGGCGAGAAGGTGAAGGTCAACGACGGCCCGTTCGAGGATTTCGACGGCATGGTCGAGGAAGTCGACGACGACAACCAGCGCCTCAAGGTGATGGTGTCGATCTTCGGCCGGGAAACCCCGGTCGAGCTGGAGTACACGCAGGTCACCAAGCAAGGCTGACCGCGCCCGAAATGCCCGGGTCTCCCGGGATGCCGAAGTGGAAGGCGAGCGCATCGCGATGCGCGGACCGGACCACACAACAAAGATCCCGCAGGGGCGCGCCCCCGGGAAGTTGGAAGTAAAGGAGAGGCCTCATGGCCAAGAAACTCGCAGGCACGATGAAGCTGCAAGTGCCCGCAGGTCAGGCGAACCCGTCCCCGCCCGTGGGTCCGGCGCTTGGTCAGCGCGGTATCAACATCATGGAATTCTGCAAGGCGTTCAACGCCAAGACGCAGGAGATGGAACCGGGCGCGCCGTGCCCGACCGTCATCACCTACTATCAGGACAAGTCCTTTGAAATGGACATCAAGACGCCGCCGGCGTCCTATTACCTGAAGAAGGCCGCCAAGCTGAAATCCGGCGCCAAGACGCCGGGCCGCGAGTCCGTCGCGACCGTGTCGCCGAAACAGCTGCGCGAAATCGCCGAGGCCAAGTGGAAGGACCTCAACGCAAACGACGTCGAAGCCGCGATGAAGATCATCGCCGGTTCCGCACGGTCCATGGGCATCGAGGTGAAGTAAGATGGCAAAGCTCGGAAAACGCACCCGCGCCGCCCGCGAGGCCTTTGAAGGCAAGATGAACGTGACCGTCGAAGAGGCCGTCGCGCTGGTCAAGAACAACGCCAAGGCCAAGTTCGACGAAACCGTCGAGATCGCGCTGAACCTCGGCGTCGACACCCGCCACGCCGACCAGATGGTCCGCGGCGTCGTCGGCCTGCCCAACGGCACCGGCAAGGACGTTCGCGTCGCCGTCTTCGCCCGCGGCCCCAAGGCCGAGGAGGCCGAGAAGGCCGGTGCCGACATCGTCGGCGCAGAGGACCTGATGGAAACCGTGCAGTCGGGCAAGATCGACTTCGACCGCTGCATCGCCACGCCGGACATGATGCCGATCGTCGGCCGCCTGGGTAAGATCCTCGGCCCGCGCAACCTGATGCCGAACCCCAAGGTCGGCACGGTGACGATGGACGTGGCTGACGCCGTCAAGGCCGCCAAGGGCGGCGAGGTGCAGTTCAAGGCCGTCAAGGGCGGGATCGTCCATGCCGGCATCGGCAAGGCCTCCTTCGACGAGGCGAAGCTGGTCGAGAACGTGCGCGCCTTCGTGACCGCAGTGAACCGCGCCAAGCCGGCCGGCGCCAAGGGCACCTACATGAAGAAGATCTCGCTCACCTCGACCATGGGGCCGGGCGTTTCGATCGACGTGGGCGACGCGGCCAGCCTGGCCGACGCCTGAGAATTTGCCTCCGGTCTCTAGGGGCCGGGGCGAATGGCGGGGCCGCCACGGTGGCCTCGTCCTGTCCGAGATGGAGGGTTGGGCATCCGCCCAATAATTCCTTCCTGAGATGGGGAACGAGTTGAGATTCCATGCGAAGGCCCTGCCTTCGGGTGATCTTGGTCTCGGGACCCTGAAATTGGACCCGAACGGCGGGGCAACCCGCCAGAACTGAGCCGGGGGGCAACCCCCAAATTTGGAGTGAAACTGTGGATAGAGCCCAGAAAGAGAAAGTGGTCGAGGAACTCGGCCAGATCTTCGAAAGCTCTGGCGTCGTAGTGGTGGCCCACTACGCGGGTCTCACGGTTGCAGAAATGCAGGATCTTCGCGCCCGCGCCCGCGCGGCCGAAGCATCCGTTCGCGTTGCCAAGAACAGGCTCGCCAAGATCGCCCTTGAGGGCAAGCCGTGCGAAAGCATTGCCGATTACCTCACGGGCATGACCGTGCTCACCTTCTCGGAAGACCCTGTGGCAGCAGCCAAGGTCGCCGAGGACTTCGCCAAGGATAACAAGAACTACGAGATCCTTGGCGGGGCAATGGGTTCGGATCCCCTGGACCGGGCCGGTGTCGAAGCCGTGTCGAAGATGCCCTCGCGCGACGAGCTTATCGCTCAGATCGCAAGCTGCATCGGCGCACCCGCTTCGAACATTGCCGGGGCCATTGGCGCACCTGCCTCGAACATCGCGAGCATCCTTTCGACCATCGAAGAGAAGGCCGAAGCTGCATAAGCGCAACTGGAACATCCCGCGTGTGGGGCAATCGCCCGACGTTGGAACACAAACTTGGAAAACGGAAAGAGCTGTAAAATGGCTGATCTGAAGAAACTCGCCGAAGAGATCGTTGGTCTGACGCTTCTCGAGGCACAAGAACTGAAAACCATCCTGAAAGACGAGTACGGCATCGAGCCCGCCGCTGGCGGCGCCGTCATGATGGCCGGCCCGGCCGGCGGCGACGCCGGTGGCGACGCTGGTGAAGAGCAAACCGAATTCGACGTGATCCTGAAGTCCGCTGGCGCTTCCAAGATCAACGTCATCAAGGAGGTTCGCGCAATCACCGGTCTTGGCCTGAAAGAAGCCAAGGAACTGGTCGAAGCCGGTGGCAAGGCCGTCAAGGAACAGGTTTCCAAAGACGAAGCAGAAGACCTCAAGAGCAAGCTGGAAGCAGCTGGCGCAGAAGTCGAGCTCAAGTGATCAGGCCCGGCGGTGCGACGGATCACGCCGCGCCGCCGGTTCCCGGTTCATCTGCAAAGGCACGCCCCCCGCGGCGTGCCTTTGTGCATTGAAAGGGCAGGGGACACGCCCCCGCCTCCATGTAACCTCAGGCCGATCCGCCCCGCATGACCGCCCGCCGCACATATCTCTTCCCGCTGCCCGAGGTGGCCAAGCCGGTCGGCGGCGTGAACGTGCTGCTGCAGATCATCGAGGTGCTGCGCCGCGCCGGCTATGACGCCGCCCCGCTCTACGCCTCGCCCGGCTATGCCTACCGCTTCTGGCCCTACACCGGCGACGCCTTCCACGACCCCGCGCTCGCCTCGCTGGCCAACCCATTCGAACGCCGCCTGACCCGCCTGAAGCAGAAGCTCTCCGGCCTGCTGCCCCGCAGCGGCGCCAACCCCCTCCGCCGCCCCGGCCCGGGCGATGTCATCGTCGCCCCCGAATTCTGCCTGACCGAAATCGCCCGCGTCTATCCCGACAACCGCCTCGTGCTGGCCGTGCAGAACGGCTTCGGCCTGCTGCTGGCCCGCCACTGGGACAAGACCGGCGATGTCATGGGCAAGGTCGATGCCGCCTTCTCCATCTCCGAGGCCTGCCACGCCGCCCTCCGCCACGCCTATCCCGGCCCGGCCGAGCGCATCACCCTGCCGGTCGACCAGCCCGGCCTCGACTATACCGAGGCCAAGCAGCGCCGCATCGCCTACATGCCCCGCAAGCGTCCCGAACAGGCCTGTTTCGTCGCCGACACGCTGGCCGCCCTGCCCGAACTCAAGCGGTGGGAGCTGACGCCGATCGACGGCCTGCCCCCCGGCCAGGTCGCCGCCGCCCTGCGCGAGGCGCTCATCTTCCTCTCCTTCTCGGAGCAGGAGGGCTTCGGCCTGCCCCCGGCCGAGGCGATGAAGGCCGGCTGCATCACCATCGGCTATGCCGGCATCGGCGGAGAGGAATTCTTCGACGCCACCACCGGCATCAAGGTGCCCGACGCCGACTTTGCCGCCCTGATCGACGCCACCCGCGACACCGTCGCCGAGTACGACCGCGACCCGGCCCGCCTTGATTCGCTCCGGCGCGCCGCCTCGGCCGTGATTGCCAGGAAATATTCCCGCAGCGCCTTCGAAACCACCGTCAAATCCGCCTGGGCCGGCCTCGACGCCGCCCTCGGCCCCGCTGAAAACCCGAAGGGAAGCAAGGTAAACCATACGTGAGCGAGAAACCGCCCTTGACGCCCTTGCGGTCCGAACAAATATGATGCTACGAGATCACCTCACTTAACGCATCTTGCCAAACCTGTACGTGCGCAGGTTTGGCTAGGTGCGTTTCGATGTCCGAGCGTTCAGCCTGGCACGCTGCACAGGAATGGGACACCGAACCGCCTGAACAGTCACTTCGCCGGTTGCCGCCCCGCGAAGTGGCGTGAGTACAAGGACAGCGCCCTTATGCCCGCGAGCTATCTCGGCCAGAAACGTCTCCGCAAATATTATGGCAAAATCCGCGAAGTGCTGGAGATGCCGAACCTCATCGAGGTTCAGAAATCCTCCTACGACCTTTTCCTGAACTCCGGCGATCAGCCCGACCCGCAGGATGGCGAAGGCATCAAGGGGGTCTTCCAGTCGGTCTTCCCGATCAAGGATTTCAACGAAACCAGCGTGCTGGAATTCGTCAGCTACGAGCTGGAAAAACCCAAGTACGACGTCGATGAATGCATGCAGCGCGACATGACCTACAGCGCCCCGCTGAAGGTCACCCTGCGCCTGATCGTGTTCGATCTCGACGAGGATACCGGCGCCCGCTCGGTCAAGGACATCAAGGAACAGGATGTCTTCATGGGGGACATGCCGCTCATGACCCCGAACGGCACCTTCGTCGTCAACGGCACCGAGCGCGTGATCGTCTCCCAGATGCACCGCTCGCCCGGCGTGTTCTTCGACCACGACAAGGGCAAGACCCATTCCTCGGGCAAGCTGCTCTTCGCCTGCCGGATCATTCCCTATCGCGGCTCCTGGCTCGACTTCGAATTCGACGCCAAGGATATCGTCTTCGCGCGGATCGACCGTCGCCGCAAACTGCCGGTGACCACCCTGCTCTATGCCCTCGGGCTGGACCAGGAAGACATCATGAACGCGTATTACGATACGGTCGACTACAAGCTGAAAAAGAAGAAGGGCTGGGTCACCAAGTTCTTCCCCAACCGCGTGCGCGGCACCCGGCCGACCTATGACCTGATCGACGCCGCCACGGGCGAGGTGATCGCCGAAGCCGGCAAGAAGATCACGCCCCGCGCCGTCAAGAAGTTGATCGACGACGGCAACGTGAAAGAGCTGCTCGTGCCCTTCGAGCAGATCGCCGGGCGTTTCGTCGCCCGTGACATCATCAACGAGGAAACCGGCGCGATCTATGTCGAGGCCGGCGACGAGCTGACGATCACCCGCGACAAGGACGGCGAAATCACCGGCGGCACGGTGATGGACCTGATCGAGGCGGGCGTCACGGATATCCCCGTGCTCGACATCGACAACATCAATGTCGGTCCGTACATGCGCAACACCATGGCGCAGGACAAGAACATGAACCGCGAAACCGCGCTCATGGATATCTACCGCGTCATGCGCCCGGGCGAGCCGCCGACGGAAGAGGCCGCCTCGGCCCTCTTCGACACGCTGTTCTTCGACAGCGAGCGCTATGACCTGTCTGCGGTCGGCCGCGTGAAGATGAACATGCGCCTCAACCTCGAAAAGCCCGACACCCAGCGCACGCTGGACCGCAGCGATATCGTCGCATGCGTCAAGGCTCTGGTCGAACTGCGCGACGGCAAGGGCGACATCGACGACATCGACCACCTCGGCAACCGCCGGGTGCGCTCGGTCGGCGAGTTGATGGAGAACCAGTACCGCGTCGGCCTCCTCCGCATGGAACGCGCCATCAAGGAGCGTATGTCCTCGGTCGAGATCGACACTGTCATGCCGCAGGACCTGATCAACGCCAAGCCGGCGGCGGCCGCGGTGCGTGAATTCTTCGGCTCCTCGCAGTTGTCGCAGTTCATGGACCAGACCAACCCGCTGTCCGAGGTCACCCACAAGCGGCGCCTCTCGGCGCTCGGGCCGGGCGGCCTGACGCGCGAACGCGCGGGCTTCGAGGTGCGCGACGTTCACCCGACCCACTATGGCCGGATGTGCCCGATCGAGACGCCGGAAGGCCCGAACATCGGCCTGATCAACAGCCTCGCCACCTTCGCCCGCGTGAACAAGTACGGCTTCATCGAGACGCCCTACCGCCGCGTGAAGGACGGGCAGGTCACCGACGACGTGACCTACATGTCCGCCACCGAGGAAATGCGCCACACCGTGGCCCAGGCCAACGCGACGCTCGACGACAACGGCAAGTTCGTCAACGAGATGGTCAACACCCGCCAGTCGGGCGAATACATGCTGGCCCCGGTCGAGCATGTCGACCTGATCGACGTCTCGCCCAAACAGCTGGTCTCGGTCGCGGCCTCGCTCATTCCGTTCCTGGAAAATGACGACGCCAACCGCGCGCTGATGGGCTCGAACATGCAACGTCAGGCCGTGCCGACGCTCCGGTCCGAGGCCCCGCTCGTGGGCACCGGCATCGAAGGCGTCGTTGCGCGCGACTCGGGTGCATCCGTGCTCGCCCGCCGCGCCGGCGTGATCGACCAGGTCGATGCCCAGCGGATCGTGATCCGCGCCACCGAGGATCTCGAAATCGGCGATCCCGGCGTGGATATCTACCGCATGCGCAAGTTCCAGCGCTCGAACCAGAACACCTGTATCAATCAGCAGCCGCTGGTGAAGGTGGGCGACACCGTGGGCAAGGGCGAGGTCATCGCCGACGGCCCGTCGACCGACCTGGGCGAACTGGCACTCGGCAAGAACGTGGTCACGGCCTTCATGCCGTGGAACGGCTACAACTTCGAAGACTCGATCCTGATCTCGGAACGCATCGCCCGCGATGACGTGTTCACGTCGATCCACATCGAGGAATTCGAGGTCGCCGCCCGCGACACCAAGCTCGGACCGGAAGAGATCACCCGCGACATCCCCAACGTCGGCGAGGAAGCCCTGCGCAACCTCGACGAGGCGGGCATCGTCTATATCGGCGCCGACGTACAGCCGGGCGACATTCTCGTGGGCAAGATCACCCCGAAAGGCGAAAGCCCGATGACGCCGGAAGAGAAACTCCTCCGCGCCATCTTCGGCGAAAAGGCCAGCGACGTGCGCGACACCTCGCTGCGCGTGAAGCCGGGCGACTACGGCACCGTGGTCGAGGTCCGCGTCTTCAACCGCCACGGGGTCGAGAAGGACGAGCGCGCGCTGCAGATCGAGCGGGAAGAGGTCGAACGCCTTGCCCGTGACCGCGACGACGAGCTCGCCATTCTCGAGCGCAACATCTACGCGCGTCTGAAGGACCACATTCTCGGCAAGGTCGCCGTGAAAGGCCCGAAAGGCGTCAAGGCCAACTCGGAAATCACCGAGGAGCTGCTGGAAACGCTCTCGCGCGGCCAGTGGTGGCAGCTTGCGCTGAAGGAAGAGAAAGACGCCCAGATCGTCGAGGCCCTGAACGAGCAGTACGAGGCGCAGAAACGCACCCTCGACGCCCGTTTCGAGGACAAGGTCGAGAAGGTCCGCCGCGGCGACGACCTGCCGCCGGGCGTGATGACGATGGTCAAGGTCTTCATCGCCGTGAAGCGCAAGCTTCAGCCGGGCGACAAGATGGCCGGCCGTCACGGCAACAAGGGCGTCATCTCCAAGGTGGTCCCGATGGAGGACATGCCGTTCCTTCAGGATGGCACCCCGGTCGACTTCTGCCTCAACCCGCTCGGCGTGCCGTCGCGGATGAACGTCGGGCAGATCCTCGAAACCCACATGGGCTGGGCGGCCCGCGGCCTCGGCATCAAGATCGACGAGGCGCTGCAGGAATACCGCCGCTCGGGCGACCTGACCCCGGTCCGCGAGGCGATGAAGATCGCCTATGGCGACGATGTCTACGAAGAAGGCATCGCGCCCATGTCCGAGGAAGGGCTGGTGGAAGCCGCCGGCAACGTCACCCGTGGCGTGCCGATCGCGACCCCGGTCTTCGACGGTGCGAAAGAGCCTGACGTGAACGACGCGCTGAAACGCGCGGGCTTCGACGAAAGCGGCCAGTCCATCCTGTATGACGGCCGCACCGGCGAACAGTTCAGCCGCAAGGTGACCGTCGGCGTCAAGTACCTGCTCAAGCTGCACCACCTTGTCGACGACAAGATCCACGCACGTTCCACCGGGCCGTACAGCCTCGTCACCCAGCAGCCGCTGGGCGGCAAGGCCCAGTTCGGCGGCCAGCGCTTCGGCGAGATGGAGGTCTGGGCACTCGAAGCCTACGGCGCGGACTACACCCTGCAGGATATGCTGACGGTGAAATCCGACGACGTGGCCGGCCGGACCAAGGTCTATGAGAGCATCGTCAAGGGCGAGGACAATTTCGAGGCCGGCGTGCCCGAAAGCTTCAACGTGCTGGTGAAGGAAGTCCGCGGCCTCGGCCTCAACATGGAACTCCTGGACGAGGAGGAAGACGAGTAACGGCGCTCGTCGGTGAGTTAGGCCCACCCTGCGATCCGTAGGGTGGGTGCCAACCCACCACCGCCGAACGGCTTCCCCCTTACCCGATCAAAGGATTTGAACATGAACCAGGAACTCACGAACAACCCGTTCAACCCTGCGGCCCCCGCCAAGGTGTTCGACGAAATCAAGGTCTCCCTCGCCAGCCCGGAACGCATCCTCAGCTGGTCCTACGGCGAGATCAAGAAGCCCGAAACCATCAACTACCGCACGTTCAAGCCCGAGCGTGACGGCCTGTTCTGCGCGCGCATCTTCGGCCCGATCAAGGACTACGAATGCCTGTGCGGCAAGTACAAGCGGATGAAGTACCGCGGCGTCGTCTGCGAGAAATGCGGCGTCGAGGTCACGCTCCAGAAGGTCCGGCGCGAGCGCATGGGCCATATCGAGCTGGCCGCGCCCTGCGCCCATATCTGGTTCCTGAAATCGCTGCCGTCGCGCATCGGCCTCATGCTCGACATGACCCTGCGTGACCTCGAGCGCGTGCTCTACTTCGAGAACTACGTCGTGATCGAGCCGGGCCTCACCGACTTGACCTACGGCCAGATGCTCACCGAAGAAGAGTTCATGGACGCCCAGGACGCTTACGGCATGGATGCCTTCACCGCCAATATCGGCGCCGAGGCGATCCGCGAGATGCTGCAGAACATCGACCTCGAATCCGAGGCCGAGCAGCTCCGCGCCGACCTGGCCGAGGCCACCGGCGAACTCAAGCCCAAGAAGATCATCAAGCGCCTGAAGGTCGTCGAGTCCTTCCTCGAATCCGGCAACCGCCCGGAATGGATGGTCATGACCGTGATCCCGGTGATCCCGCCGGAACTGCGCCCGCTCGTCCCGCTGGACGGCGGCCGCTTCGCCACGTCCGACCTCAACGACCTCTACCGCCGCGTGATCAACCGGAACAACCGCCTCAAGCGGCTGATCGAACTGCGCGCGCCCGACATCATCGTCCGCAACGAAAAGCGGATGCTGCAGGAATCGGTCGACGCGCTCTTCGACAACGGCCGCCGCGGCCGGGTCATCACCGGCGCCAACAAGCGCCCGCTCAAGTCGCTCTCCGACATGCTCAAGGGCAAGCAGGGCCGCTTCCGCCAGAACCTTCTCGGCAAGCGGGTCGACTTCTCGGGCCGCTCGGTCATCGTGACCGGCCCGGAACTCAAGCTGCACCAGTGTGGCCTGCCCAAGAAGATGGCGCTCGAGCTGTTCAAGCCGTTCATCTACTCGCGGCTCGAAGCCAAGGGCATGTCCTCGACCGTCAAGCAGGCCAAGAAACTCGTCGAGAAAGAGCGCCCCGAAGTCTGGGACATCCTCGACGAGGTGATCCGGGAGCACCCGGTCCTCCTGAACCGCGCGCCGACGCTTCACCGCCTCGGCATCCAGGCGTTCGAGCCGATCCTCATCGAGGGCAAGGCGATCCAGCTTCACCCGCTCGTCTGCTCGGCCTTCAACGCCGACTTCGACGGTGACCAGATGGCCGTGCACGTGCCCCTCTCGCTGGAAGCCCAGCTCGAGGCGCGCGTCCTGATGATGTCGACCAACAACGTCCTGTCGCCCGCCAACGGCGCCCCGATCATCGTGCCGTCGCAGGACATGGTCCTCGGCCTCTACTACACCTCGATCATGCGCGAAGGCATGAAGGGCGAAGGCATGGTCTTCTCCTCCATCGACGAGGTGCAGCACGCGCTCGACTCGGGCGAGGTGCACCTGCACGCCAAGGTCACCGCGCGTCTTCCCCAGATCGACGAGGAAGGCAACGAGGTGGTTCAACGGTTCGAAACCACCCCGGGCCGCGTCCGCATCGGCGGGCTCCTGCCGCTCAACGCCAAGGCGCCCTTCGAGCTGGTCAACCGCCTCCTCCGCAAGAAAGAGGTGCAGCAGGTCATCGACACCGTCTACCGCTACTGCGGCCAGAAGGAGAGCGTGATCTTCTGCGACCAGATCATGTCGATGGGCTTCAAGGAAGCCTTCCGCGCCGGCATTTCCTTCGGCAAGGACGACATGGTCATCCCCGACACCAAGTGGACGATCGTCGAGGAGACCCGCGAACTCGTGAAGGGCTTCGAGCAACAGTACATGGACGGCCTGATCACCCAGGGCGAAAAGTACAACAAGGTTGTCGACGCCTGGTCGAAGTGCAACGACCAGGTGACCGAGGCGATGATGGGCACCATCTCGGCCGAGATCACCGACGAGAGCGGCGCCGTGCAGGAACCCAACAGCGTCTACATGATGGCGCACTCGGGCGCGCGGGGCTCGGTCACGCAGATGAAACAGCTGGGCGGCATGCGCGGCCTGATGGCCAAGCCGAACGGCGACATCATCGAGACGCCGATCATCTCGAACTTCAAGGAAGGCCTCACCGTGCTGGAGTACTTCAACTCCACCCACGGCGCCCGTAAGGGTCTGTCGGACACGGCACTCAAGACCGCCAACTCCGGCTACCTGACCCGCCGTCTCGTCGACGTCGCGCAGGACTGCATCGTGCGTCAGCACGATTGCGGCACCGAACGCGCGATCACCGCCGAGGCCGCCGTCAATGACGGCGAGGTGGTGGCGTCGCTGGCCGAGCGCGTGCTGGGCCGTGTCGCGGCCGAGGATATCGTCGACCCGGCATCGGGCGAGGTGGTCGTCGCCAACGGCCAGCTCATCGACGAGCGCCTCTCCGACGCGATCGACCAGGCTGCCGTGCAAACCGCGCGGATCCGCAGCCCGCTGACCTGCGAGGCCGATGACGGTGTCTGCGCCATGTGCTACGGCCGTGACCTCGCCCGCGGCACCATGGTCAACACCGGCGAAGCGGTCGGCATCATCGCCGCCCAGTCGATCGGCGAACCCGGCACCCAGCTGACGATGCGGACCTTCCACATCGGCGGCGTCGCGCAGGGTGGCCAGCAGTCGTTCCTCGAAGCCAGCCAGGAAGGCACGATCGAGTACGAGGGCGCCCAGACGCTCGAGAACTCGTCGGGCGAAACCCTGGTCATGGGCCGCAACATGAAACTGCGGATCATGGGCGAGAACGGCGCCGAGCTGGCCAGCCACAAGATCGGCTACGGCTCCAAGCTGTTCCTCAAGGAAGGCGACAAGGTCAAGCGCGGCGACAAGCTGTTCGAGTGGGATCCCTACACCCTGCCGATCCTTGCCGAGAAGAGCGGTACGGCCCGGTTCGTCGACCTCACCACCGGTGTCTCGGTGCGCGAGGTGACCGACGACGCCACCGGCATGACCCAGCGGATCGTGTCCGACTGGCGTGCCGCCCCCCGCGGGAACGAGCTGAAGCCGGAAATCCTGATCGCCGACGCCGATGGCGAGCCGGTGCGCAACGATGCCGGTCACCCAGTCACCTACCCGATGTCGGTCGACGCCATCCTGTCGATCGAAGACGGGCAGGATGTCAGCGCCGGCGACGTGGTCGCCCGGATCCCGCGCGAAGGCGCCAAGACCAAGGACATCACCGGCGGTCTGCCGCGTGTGGCCGAACTCTTCGAGGCACGCCGCCCGAAGGATCACGCCATCATCGCGGAAATCGACGGCTACGTTCGCTATGGCCGCGACTACAAGAACAAGCGCCGGATCAGCATCGAACCGGCCGACGAGTCGCTGGAGCCGGTCGAGTACATGGTGCCCAAGGGCAAGCACATCCCCGTTCAGGAAGGGGATTACGTGCAGAAGGGCGACTACATCATGGACGGCAACCCCGCACCCCACGACATCCTGTCGATCATGGGGGTCGAGGCTCTGGCCGATTACATGATCAACGAGGTGCAGGAGGTCTATCGTCTGCAGGGCGTGAAGATCAACGACAAGCACATCGAGGTCGTCGTCCGCCAGATGCTCCAGAAGTGGGAGATCCTCGACAGCGGGGAAACCACGCTTCTCAAGGGCGAGCATGTGGACAAGGCCGAGTTCGACGCGGCCAACCAGAAGGCGCTCGACAAGGGCAAGCGCCCGGCACAGGGCGAGCCGATCCTTCTCGGGATCACCAAGGCCTCGCTGCAGACCCGGTCGTTCATCTCGGCGGCGTCGTTCCAGGAAACCACGCGCGTGCTGACCGAAGCCTCGGTCCAAGGCAAGCGTGACAAGCTGGTTGGCCTCAAGGAAAACGTCATCGTCGGCCGCCTCATCCCGGCCGGCACTGGTGGCGCGACCCTCAAGGTCCGCTCGATCGCCCAGGGCCGCGACAACGTGGTCATCGAGGCCCGCCGCGAGGAGGCCGAAGCGGCCGCCGCGCTGGCGGCCCCGGATGCCAACGACGTGGTCGGCGGCGACGAGTTCGACAACTTCGTCGAAACGCCGGAAAGCCGCGAAGACTGAGCATCGCTCGGATGGAAACAGGAAAGGCCCCGCCACCCGGCGGGGCCTTTCTCATTATGCCCCACCCGGCCTCATGTCCTTCCCGTCCCGGCCCCCGAGCCGGGACCTCGCTGCACCAAACCTGCCGCCGTAGGGTGGGTGAAACCCACCTCCCCCCACATCAAAACCCAAAAATGTAAAGCACCCTTGACATCTCCCGGCCTTTCCCCCAATTGTAAAGCACACTTTACAACAGGAGGCCGCCCGATGAAACGCAACCTCGCCCTCATGCTCGTGGGCTTCGCCGCCTACGCCTTTGCCCTGTTCTTCTCGCAGAAGCTCCTGCAGGCCGGTCCCCACGGCGATACCGCCCGCATCCTCCTATCCCTCGCCCCCATGCTGCCCGCCATCTTCATCTGCGGCGTCATCATCCGCACCATCCGCCACCTAGACGAGATGCAGCGCAAGATGCAGTTCGAGGCGCTGGCCTTCGCCTTCGCCGGAACCGCCCTTCTCACCTTCGGCTACGGCTTCCTCGAAGGTGCGGGCCTGCCGACTTTGTCGATGTTCGTGGTCTGGCCGCTGATGGCCGCGCTCTGGGTGATCGGCACCGTCATCGGCCGCATCCGCTACGGATGAGGAACCGCATTCACGAGCTGCGCCGCCAGCGCGGCTGGTCGCAGGCCGACCTCGCCAGCCAGCTCGGCGTCTCGCGCCAGACGGTCAACGCCCTCGAACGTGGCCGCTACGATCCCAGCCTGCCGCTGGCCTTCACCATCGCCCGCCTGTTCGGCGCCACGATCGAAGAGGTGTTCGAGCCCGATCCGGAGTGAATCGCAACGCCCGGCGCGTTAACCCGGCCCGACAGGCCGGGGCGTCGGCAAAAAATACCGACGTAATACCGACGTGAAACCGACGCGATACCGACATCGGGTTTGGCCGTCTTTTCAGTGAATTAACCCGTGATTCGCAGGAACTAGGGGATCACCCCCAGGTGGGGTGGAATTTACCCGCTGTCGACAGCGTGAAGATCTCGCACCCGTCCGCCGTCACCCCGATGGAATGCTCGAACTGCGCGGAAAGCGACTTGTCCCGCGTGATCGCCGTCCAGTCATCCGACAGCACCTTGGTTTCCGGCCGCCCGAGGTTCACCATCGGCTCGATGGTGAAGAACATGCCTTCCTCCAGAATCGGCCCCGTCCCGGGGCGGCCATAATGCAGCACATTGGGCGGCGCATGGAACACCCGGCCCAGCCCGTGACCGCAGAAGTCCCTGACAACGCTCATCTTATGGCCTTCGACGAAGGTCTGGATCGCATGGCCGATATCGCCGAACGTGTTGCCCGGCTTCACCGCCTCGATCCCCTTCATCAGGCTGTCATGGGTCACCTGCATCAGCCGCTCGGCATAGGGCTTCGGCTGGCCGGCCACGAACATCCGGCTGGTGTCGCCATACCAGCCATCGACGATCACCGTGACGTCGATATTCAGGATGTCTCCGTCCATCAGCGTATCATCCGTCCGCCGGTTGGTGTCGTTCTTCCATTTCGGCAGCTTGCTGCCCGGAATCCCGTGGCAAACCACATGGTTGACGCTGATACAGCTCGCGTGCTGGTACCCTTTGTACCCGATCGTCGCCGAGGTCGCCCCGGCCTTGTTAACATGGTCCTCGATCAACCGGTCCAGCGCGCCGGTGGTCTGGCCCACTTGCACATGCGGCGCCACTTCGTCGAGGATACGCGACGCCAGCTCGCCGGCCTTGCGCATGCCGACAAAGTCGTCCCGCTCATGGATGCGGATCCCGTCGCGCGTCAGCTTGCCGCGATGTTCGTTCTTCACGGTTGGCTCCCGTAACTACCCGTTCCGCGTCTATCTATGACAGATGGCCCGGATGTGCCAGAGGGCCCGCCTGCGGCCTTCTGTGCCGCGCGGTTCCGGTGTAATCTGCCATCATTGTCAGACCAAAGGTAGTGCCATGAACGGATTCTCCAAGCTTTTTCACCTGTTAGCCTCTGCCCTGCTTATCTCTGCGGCGGCCCCGGTCCGGGCCGATGACTGCCTCGCCGAGGTTCAGGCCCTCTGGGCCACGGGCGCCCCGCTCGACGCCTATCAGCGCCCGCCGCACCGCCACGTCAACACCGTGCGCGATGCCGACGGCACCGTGACACAGGTCTACGGGTCGATCATCGAAACGCCCCTGCGCACCATCGCCGGCGTCGATGGCGCCAACATGACCATGGCGATCGACAACGATATCTGGACAGGCCCGGGCGAAAACGGCCCCTGGACCCCGCAGCAGGGCTTCACCGGCGACCGCCGCGCCCAGCACGAGGCCGACCGGCAGCAGCGACAGGCCAACGTGACCGATATCACCTGCCACGGCACGGTGGAGGTCGACGGCGCCAGCTACCTCTCCTACAGCTTCACAACCAAGTCCGACCCGAACGAGGAGATGGGCGGCATCTGGTACGGCTCGTCCGACACGGTCTATATCGACCCGGAGACCCAACGGGTCATGATCTGGGAGATGGACAGCTTCGTCTCCTCCTGGGCGCCCGACCCCAACGGCGAACAGCACCGCGTGGTCTATACCTACGACCCCTCGGTCAAGGTGACACGGCCGGAGTGAACGCCAGCGGCCCCGCCACTTCCACGGCTTCTGGAGTGATCGCACATCCAAGGCAGATGGTCTCGACCCCGGCCGCGCTGGCCGCCTCGTAGGCCGCCGCATAGGCCGGGTCGATATCCGCCGCCAGCGTGACCGCCGCGCAATCGGTGCGCTGGACAAGGAACAGCATCACCGCCCGGTGCCCGGCCCGCGCCATTTCCGCCAGTTCCAGCAGGTGCTTGCGCCCCCGCGCCGTCACGCTGTCGGGAAACTCCGCCAGCCCCGCCTGCCGCGACAGGGTGACCGACTTCACCTCCACGTAGGCATCCGGCAACCCGTTCTCCTGCAACAGGAAATCGATCCGACTCCCGGCGCCGTACTTCCGCTCGGGCAGCACCGTGCCATAGCCTTCCAGCCCCGGCACCGCCCGCCCCTCCAACGCCGCCTTCAGCGCCCGGTTCGGCAGCCCGGTATCGACGCCGGTGAAATGCCCGTTGCCGTGATCCACCAGCCGCCAGCCATAATCCAGCTTCTTCCTCGGGTCGTCATTCGGCTCGACCCAGATGCGCATCCCCGGCTCGGCCAGCCCCATCATCGAGCCCGGGTTGGCGCAATGCGCCACCACCTCGCGCCCGTCCGCCTCCAGCCGGATATCGGCAAGAAACCGTTTGTACCGGCGAAGAAGCCGCGCCGGCTCAAGAGGGGTTTGAAAGCGCATGACGCAGGGCCTATACCGATCCGGCGACCCGTTCAAGAAAGGCCGAGAATGCCAAACCCCACCGCCGCCATGCTCGTCATCGGGGATGAAATCCTCTCGGGCCGCACGCGCGACGCCAACATGCACCACCTCGCCAAGGTGCTGACGCAACGCGGCATCGACCTGCGCGAGGTGCGCGTTGTCAGCGACGATCCCGACGCCATCACAAACGCCGTGAAAACCCTGTCGGACACCTACGATCACCTCTTCACCTCCGGCGGTATCGGGCCCACCCATGACGACATCACCGCCGACAACGTGGCCCGCGCCTTCGACACCCCGATCGACGTGCGCGAGGATGCCCGCGCCCTGCTTGCCGCCCATTACGAGAAAAGCGGCCAGTCCCTGAACGAGGCCCGCCTGCGCATGGCCAGCATCCCCGAGGGCGCAACGCTCATCGACAACCCGGTCAGCGCCGCGCCCGGCTTCACGCTGGGCAACGTGCATGTCATGGCCGGCGTGCCCCGCATCTTCGAGGCGATGCTGGAAAGCGTCTTGCCGACCATCACAGGCGGCGCGCCCGTGCTGTCGCAAACGCTTCAGATCATGCGGCCCGAGGGCGATATCGCAGGCCCGCTGGCAGAGCTGGCACGGCGTTATCCGGACCTGTCGATGGGCTCCTACCCGTTCCAGCGCGAGGGGGCGTTCGGCGCCAATGTCGTGCTGCGCGGGCCCGATCCCGAAAGGCTCGACGCCGCGATGGCCGAGCTGCGCAAGGCCTTCCCCGAGTGACCCCCGAAATCGAAACCCTCTACGGCGTGATCGACGCCACATGGGCCCCCGCTGCCATGACCCAGGCCGGCCCATGGACGATCCGCGAAGGGCAGGGCGGCGGCCAGCGCGTCTCGGCCGCCACGGCGAACGGTCCGGTCACCGAAGGCGACCTGCCCCAGGCCGAAGAGGCGATGCGTGCGCTCGGCCAGACGCCGCTTTTCATGATCCGCATGGGCGACGACGCCCTCGACACGATGCTCGACGCGCGTGGCTACAAGGTGGTCGATCCCGTCCACCTCTGGATCGGCGAAGCCCAGCCCCTCGCCGACGTGGCCGGCCCGCGCGCCAAGGCCTACGCCGTGTGGGAGCCACTGGCGATTCAGGTCGACATGTGGGCCGAGGGCGGCATCGGCCCCGGCCGCATCGCCGTGATGCACCGGGTCGCCGCCACCAAGACCTCGATCATCGGCCGGTTCGAGCACACCCCCGCCGCCACCGCCTTTGTCGGCTTGCACGCCGGCGTCGGCATGATCCACGCGCTCGAAGTGCCCGCAGCCCTGCGGCGCAAGGGCGTTGCCGTGCGCGTCTGTCGCCAGGCCGCGCTCTGGACGGTGCAGAACGGCGGCACGTTCATCTCGGCCCTTTGCACACAGGCCAACACCGGCGCCAACGCCCTCTATGCTTCCCTCGGCCTCGGGGTTGTGGGACAGTATCACTACCGCAAACTACAGGAAGACAGCCCGTCATGAGCCAAGACGATCAGCCCACCACCCTCGATCTGCCGATGGCCGACCCGCTGCCGCCCGAGACGCAGAAATACTTCGACGTCTGCATGGACAAGCTGGGCATGGTGCCGAACGTGCTCAAGGCCTACGCCTTCGATATCGACAAGCTCAATGCCTTCACGGCCATGTATAACGACCTGATGCTGGCCGATAGCGGGCTCACCAAGCTGGAGCGCGAGATGATCGCGGTGGTCGTCTCGTCGATCAACCGCTGCTGGTACTGCCAGGTGGCCCATGGGGCCGCCGTGCGCGCCTTGTCGGGCAAGCCCGAACTGGGCGAGGCGATGGTGATGAACTGGCGCATGGCCGACCTCGATGCGAAACAGACCGCCATGCTGACCTTCGCCGAGAAGGTGACCAAGGCCAGCGCCGAGGTGACCGAGGATGACAGGCAGGCCCTGCGCGACGCGGGCTTTTCCGACCGCGATATCTGGGACATCGCTAGCGTCGTCGGCTTCTTCTCCATGTCGAACCGCGTGGCCAGCGCGACGGGGATGCTGCCCAACCCCGAATACCACGCCCAGGCCCGCTGACCCTGTTGGCCGGACTGACGCGCCTCCTTCTTCTGTTCCCGCTTCTGGCCGGGGAGGCCTGCATGGCGCAGGCGCTCGACCTGACCGTGCCGGGCGATGCCGACCTCACCCGCGAAGAGCAGAGCGCGGCCGATTCCTACCTTCTTCCCACCGGGCCCTACTCCGACGGCCAGGTCCCCTCGATCGACGTCGAGGGGCTCGTCACCCGCCAGTCCTGGCGGATCGAGGGCGAGGGGCTGACGACGCTCAAGCTGCTGACCCCCCTGCGCGACCAGTTGCGGGAGGCGGGCTACGAGATCCTCTTCGACTGCGCCGACCGGGAATGCGGGGGGTTCGATTTCCGCTTCAACATCAGCGTCCTGCCCGCGCCGGACATGTTCGTCGACCTGTTCGATTTCCGCTTCCTGTCGGCGCGGCGAAAGGACGGTCCGGCCGTCGAATACGTCACATGCCTCGTCAGCCTGACGGGCGAAACCGGCTACCTGCAGCTTGTCATCGTAGGCGACGGACAGGCCCCCACGGTCGAGATCGGCGACATCGGCACCCTGTCCCCGGTCGCCCCGCCGCAGCCGGTCGAGGCGGCGAAGCTGATCGAGCAGCTCATGGGGCAGGGGCACGTGGTGCTTCCCGACCTCGAGTTCGACAGCGGATCGGCAGCCCTGGCGGAAGGGCCCTACGACTCGCTCGCGGCGCTTGCGGCCTTCCTGAACGGCAACGCGGCGCGGCGCATCGCGCTGGTGGGACATACCGATACGGTGGGCGGGCTCGACCCGAACGTCGCCCTCTCCCGCCGCCGCGCGGCCTCGGTGCTGGAACGGCTGGTGTCGCGCTACGAGGTGCCGCGCGCACAGATGGAATCGAACGGCATGGGCTACCTCTCGCCCGTGGCGCCCAACACCACCGAGGCCGGGCGCGAGGCCAACCGCCGGGTCGAGGCCGTCCTGCTGAGCGCCGAGTGACCGGAATGGCCGGCCCGGCGTCGCTCCGCCTGCTCGCCTGCCAGATCGACGTGCCGCCCATGACCCGCGCCGAAGAACGCGACGCGCATCTGGCGCGGACGATGCGGCTTGTCTCCGACGCGCTGTCCGAGCGGCCCGCCGACCTCGTCGTGCTGCCCGAACTGTCCAGCATCGACTACTCCCGCCCCGCCTTCGACGCGCTGGATGCCCTGGCCGAACCGCTGGAGGGCCCGTCGTTCGAGGCATGGGCCAAGGTGGCACAGACGCATGACACCCATGTCGTCTTCGGCTTTGCCCGGCAGGCGGGCCGCGACAGGTTCATCAGCATGGGCGTGGCCGCGCCGGATGGTACCTGCCTCGGCGCCTACGACAAGCTGCACCTCTGCCAGTACGGCGCCTCGATGGAGAAGGAGTATTTCACCCGCGGCGATCACGTCCTGACCTTCGACGTCAACGGCCTCACCTGCGCCCCGATCATCTGCTACGACATTCGCATCCCGGAACTGACCCGCAGCCTGACCCTGAAACACCGGGCCGACATTATCCTGCACAGCGGCGCCTATTACCGCGACGAAAGCTTTGCCACCTGGCACGACTTCATCACCGTTCGGGCGCTGGAAAACCAGGTCTACCTGCTCAGCCTGAACCGGGCGGGCACACATTTCGGCGGCTCGGCCTTCTGCCGCCCGTGGATGGACGAAAGCCGGCCGAAACACCTGTTCGACCCCCACAAGGAAGACCTCCGCTGGTTCGACGTGACCAGAACCGAGATCACCGAGGCGCGGGAGGGGTACACCTTCCTGAAGGACCGGCTGCCGGATTACGACACGCTGCCCCGAGGCTAACCGCGTCAATGCGCAGGATTCGGGGCGCACGGCCCCCCGAAACGCGCTATCCTCCGCGGCAACGCCGAAGGAGGCCGCCCATGTATTCCGCAACCCTGCCCACGCCGGTCGGTCCGCTGACCGTCACCAGCAACGGCACCGCCATCACCCGTGTCACGTGGGACGGGTCCGAAGGCCACGACGACCGCCCCGAACTGGCCGAAGCCCTGTCACAGCTCGACGCCTACTTCGCCGGAACGCGCAAGGATTTCGACCTCCCCCTCGCCGTCGAGGCGCCCGATTTCCAGGTCTCGGTATGCGAGGTCATGCAATCCATCCCCTTCGGCGAAACGCTCACCTACGGCGATATCGCCAAGCGCCTCGGCGTGCCGGCCCAGACCGTGGGCCAGGCCTGCGGCGGCAACCCGATCCCGGTGATCATCCCTTGCCACCGCGTTCTCGGCGCGACCACTCTTGGCGGGTACTCAGGTGAAGGCGGTGTGGAAACCAAGGTCTGGCTGCTCCGCCGCGAGGGCGCGGCGGGCCTGCTGATCTAGGCCTTGCGGCGTTCCGGGATGATCTGCTGCACGATCCCGGCAAACAGCAGGTAGACGCTCGTCGTCACCAGCCCCCAATGCGCCCAGCTTTCCGGGTGGAAATCGACCCACGCCGCCCAGCCGGCAAAGAAGGTCCACGCCACCGCAATCGGCAGCGTCACGACCCGCCAGCGCTTGGTCCGCGCCGGGTGCACGAATTTCAGCGGCAGGAACATCGCCACCGCCATCGCCACCACCAGCACGAGGATCAGCCAGAAATTCGGCTCGACCGCGAACAGCACCAGCACCAGCATGTTCCAGCAGCCGGGAAAGCCGTGGAACGAGTTGTCCTTGGTCTTCATCTTGGTATCGGCGAAATACATCGCGCTGGCATAGGTGATTACGATGATCGCGAACCAGCCCGTCCAGCCCGGCAACAGGTCAGAGCTGAACAGCGCGAAGGCCGGGATGAAGACATAGGTCAGGTAGTCGATGATCAGGTCGAGCAGCACGCCGTCGAACCGCGGCGAGTATTTCTGCACCTGGTAATGCCGCGCCAGCGGCCCGTCGACACCATCAACGGCAAAGGCCACCACCAGCCAGAGGAACATCAGGTCCCATTTCTCATCCACCGCCGCCAGCATGGCCAGCATGGCGAACACCGCGCCCGTGGCGGTCAGAAGGTGAACGAGGAGAGCCTTGAACGTATCCGTCATATGGGTGTCATGAAGCAAAACCGCCTGCGGCGCAATTAGGCTTTGGGGTGGGCACGGCGATAGACCTCCATCAGCCGCGCGGTATCGACAGCGGTATAGGCCTGCGTGGTGGAAAGCGAGGCATGACCAAGCAGTTCCTGGATCGCCCGCAAGTCTCCCCCGGCATTCAGCAGGTGCGTGGCAAAGCTGTGGCGCATGGCATGCGGCGTCACGCTGGCGGGCAGGCCGAGCTGCAGGCGGACCTGCTCGACCACCTTCTGCACCGCCCGCGGCCCCAGTGCCCCGCCGCGGACGCCGCGGAAGATGGCGGCACCCGGCTCGGCGGGGTAGGGGCAAAGCCGCAGGTACACGGCGACGGCCTTCCGCGCTGGCGCGATGACCGGCACGATCCGCTCCTTGCCGCCCTTGCCGGTGATCCGCAACACCTCGCCCAGCGGCAGGTCGGCGCCCTTCAGGCCAAGCGCCTCGGATATCCGCAGCCCGCAGCCGTACAGCAACGTCACAACGGCCTGATCCCGCGCCGCAACCCATGGCTCCTGCGATTGCAGGTCAAGCGTGTCGATCACCCCCTGCGCCGCATCCTCGGCCAATGGGCGGGGCAGCTTCTTCTGGAACTTGGGCGCCTTGGCCGCCATCACCGTGGTGGCGTCGAAATCCTCGCGTTCGGACAGCCAGCGATAGAAACTCTTCACCGCCGACAGCTTCCGCGCCAGCGACCGCGCGCCGATCTCCTGCCCGCGGCAGCGCGCCATCCAGCTTCGCATGTCCGACAGCGTGACGGACTTGAGCGCGCCGATGCCTTGCAAGCCGCCCTTGTGCTCGGTCAGGAACCCAAGGAAACCCGATACGTCGCGCCTGTAGGCGTCAAGCGTGTTGTCCGAGGCGCCCTTCAGCGCCTTCTGCGATTGCAGCCAGCCCTGAAGCGCGGACTGTGCGGCGTCGGAGATCATGACAGCCAGCGGCGCATCGCCCTTTCGAAAACGCCGGTGAAGAAAGCCAGCAGGTCGGTGCCCTGCTGCGGGCTGAACTGGTGCGGGTCCTCGGCCCCCATGGCCAGCATGCCGGGCAGGCGCCCCTTGCCGAAATCGAGCATCAGGCAGGCCTCCGACCGGATGAACTGCGCCCGCGCGCCATAGATTCGCGCGTCGCCCTCGCTCAACTGCCGCAAGGTGACCTGCCGGGGCTGGCCGGGCCGGCCCGCGGTCAGGTAATCCTCGATGAAACCGGGCTCTGCCACCGACAGCACGTCGCCCAGCTTGCGTACCGCCGGATCCTCGTCATCCTGCACCGTTTCCAGCACCAGTTTCACGCAATCCACCCTCAGGATATCCGCCACCTCGCCGCCGAGGTCGCGCAGGAAGGTCTCGAAATCCGTCGGGTCCAGCATCCGCAGAACCGCGCGATGCACTTGGTTGGTGCCCGACAGGTTCTCGTAGGCCGCGGCGATCACGCTGCGATGGGTATCCTCCAGCCGGGCAAGCCGCGCCTCGAGCCGTTCCATCGCGATGCCGCGCAGGTCGACGATATTGCCGCCCATCGCGCGCTCGTTCGCCGCGATCAGGGCGCGCATAAGGTCCTGATCCTCAAGGATGACATCGGGTTGCGAGATGATCTTCTCGCGCATCTGGTCGTTCATGGCTGGGCTGCTGCTCATTCCTGCCTCTTTATCTTTTTCGATTTTATAGCACGCCCTACAGGATTTTCTGCCCTGTTTTTTCCCAATCGCTCAGGAACGCCTCGAGCCCCTTGTCGGTCAGCGGATGCTCCGCCATTTTCTTGATCACATCCGGCGGCGCGGTCATCACGTCAGAGCCGATGCGCGCGGCCTCGAAGGCGTGATTCACCGTGCGGATCGAGGCGGCGAGGATCTCGGTCTCGAAATCGTAATTGTCGTAGATCTGCCGGATATCCGCGATCAGCTGCATCCCGTCGAGGTTGATGTCGTCCAGACGCCCGATGAAGGGGCTGATGAAGCTCGCCCCCGCCTTAGCCGCCAGCAGCGCCTGGTTTGCCGAGAAGCACAGCGTCACGTTGACCATGTGGCCTTCGTTCGTCAGCACGTTGCAGGCCTTCAGCCCGTCCCATGTCAGCGGTACCTTCACGGCGATATTGTCGGCGATCTTGGCCAGTTTCCGGCCCTCGGCGATCATCTCGTCGGCCGTCAGTGCGACCACTTCGGCACTCACCGGGCCGCTGACGATCGCGGTGATCTCCTTGGTCACCTCGAGGATGTCACGCCCCGATTTCAGGATCAGCGAGGGGTTCGTGGTGACCCCGTCGACGACGCCGAGGTCGTTCAGTTCCTTGATCGCGTCCACATCTGCGGTATCTACGAAAAACTTCATGGCGCACCCTTTCAAGCGGCTTGGGTCTGGTTGGCTTTGCGTTTACCCCATAGATTGATTTGCCGAAACCCTTGAAGGAGCGATTGCGTGGCCAAGGCGCCGGGATTCTTTGCCGAAGGCGAGCTTGTGGGCGTGCTGACGACGCAACCGCTCGACCGGCTGCTCGACTACAAGGCGCCCGAGGGTGGCTGCCAGCCAGGCGCCTTCGTCGAGGTTCCGCTGGGCCCGCGCAAGGTTCTTGGCGTGGTCTGGGGGGCCGGCAAGGGCGATTTCGACGCCTCGAAGATCCGCTCGGTGATCCGGGTGCTCGACGTGGCGCCAATGCGCGAAGAGTTGCAGGCTTTCCTCGCACGCGCCGGCGACTACACGCTCACTTCCATGCCCGCGATGCTGCGGCTCGCCACCCGCGCACCGGGGCTGGGCGACCCGCCCTCGATGCGCAAGGTCTATCACCTCGGCGATGCCGAGCCCGACCGGATGACCGACGCCCGCCGTCGTGTGCTCGAGGTGCTGCGCGATTATGGCGGGCTGTCCTTCACCTTGAAGGAACTGGCCGAACAGGCGGGGGTGACTTCCTCTGTGGTCAAGGGGCTGGTGAAACACGGCGCCGTGGGGGAGGAGGACACGCCGCGCGACGTGCCCTTCCCAACGCTTCAGCCCGATATCGCCGGGGTGGACCTGACCGGCGAACAGGCCGAGGCGGTCGAGGTTCTGCAAGAAGGTATCCGTTCGGGGGCCTACGGCACGACGCTGCTGCGGGGGGTCACCGGCTCCGGCAAGACCGAGGTCTATCTCGAAGCCGTGGCGGAAACCCTGCGTCAGAAGCGGCAGGCGCTGGTCCTCTTGCCGGAAATCGCGCTCACCACCGAGTTCCTCACCCGCATCGAGGCCCGCTTCGGCGCCCGCCCCGCCGAATGGCATTCCGGCGCCACGATGACCGAACGCCGCCGCATCTGGAAGATGGTGGGGCAGGGCGGCGCGCAGGTGGTCGTGGGCGCCCGCTCGGCCCTGTTCCTCCCTTTCCGCGACCTCGGGCTGATCGTCGTCGACGAGGAACACGACACCTCCTACAAGCAGGAGGACGGCGTGCTCTACAACGCCCGCGACATGGCCGTTCTGCGCGCCAGCCTGTGCGGCGCTCAGGTGGTGCTGGCCTCGGCCACGCCCAGCCTCGAAAGCTGGGCTAATGCCGAGGCGGGCAAATACCGCCGGCTCGACCTGACCTCGCGCTTCGGCGAGGCGGTGATGCCCGAAATGCGCGCCATCGACATGCGCGCCGAAACGCTGCCGTCGCAACGCTGGGTCTCGCCCACCCTGCAAAGGGCGGTCGAGGCGCGGCTGGCCAAAGGAGAGCAGGCGCTCCTCTTCCTCAACCGCCGCGGCTATGCGCCGGTCACGATCTGCCGGGCCTGCGGCCACCAGGTGGGCTGCGACCATTGCGACGCGCGGATGGTCGAGCATCGATTCCTCAAGCGCCTGATGTGCCACCAGTGCGGTGAGACCAAGCCGATGCCGCAGGTCTGCCCAAGCTGCGGCGCCGAGGACCGGATGGCCGCCGTCGGCCCCGGTGTCGAACGGATGTCGGAGGAGGCCGCCGCGATTTTCCCCGACGCCCGGATTGCCACGCTTTCCTCCGACCTTTTCGGCTCCGCTCGTGCCCTGAAGGAACAGATCGCCGAGATCGCCGAGGGCGGCGCCGATATCATCATCGGCACGCAGCTTGTCGCCAAGGGCCACAACTTTCCCAACCTCACGCTGGTGGGCGTGATCGACGCAGACCTTGGGCTTCAGGGCTCCGACCTGCGTGCCGCCGAGCGCACCTTCCAGCTCATGCGCCAGGTGGCCGGCCGCGCCGGGCGCACCGACAAGCCGGGCACTGCGCTGCTTCAGACCTTCCAGCCCGAACATCCGGTGATCCGCGCCATCCTCTCGGGCGACGAGGAAGGCTTCTGGGCCGCCGAGGCCGACGAACGGCGGCAGGCCGGCGTGCCCCCCTACGGCCGGATGGCCGGTATCGTGCTGTCCTCGACCGACATGCAGGAAGCCTTCGACATCGGCAACCAGCTGGCCCGCAACGATGGCCCGCTGCGCGCCGCCGGCGCACAGGTTTTCGGCCCGGCCCCGGCACCCATCGCCCGGGTGCGCGGGCGGCACCGGGTCCGGCTGCTGGTCAAGGCCCCCAAGGGCGTCGCACTGCAAGGCCCGGTGGCGCAATGGGTGGGGCAGGTGCGCGGCTCGAACCAGTTCCGCCTGAGTGTCGATATAGACCCGCAAAGTTTTTATTGATCCGCCCCCGGTTGACCGGCTGGCAGTGGTTCCGTCCAATGCGATCATGGAGGATGTCATTGTCATAGGCGCGGGGCCCGCAGGGCTTGCGCTGGGCGCCTGTCTGAAGGGCGAAGGACTGTCGCCGCTGATCCTAGAGCGCGAAGATACCGTCGGCAGCGCATGGCGCCGCCACTACCGGCGGCTGGCGCTGCATACCGACAAGAAACGTTCTTCCTTGCCCGGCCTACCCTTCCCGGAAGAGGCGCCGCGCTACGTGCCGCGGGCCCAGGTCGTGACCTATCTCGAGCGCTATGCCGAGGCGTTCGACCTGCACCCCCGCCTCGGGGCCGAAGTTGCTTGGGCGGAGCCCATGGAAACCGGCTGGCAGGTGACGCTGACCACGGGCGAGACACTCGCCACCCGCACCCTCGTCTTCGCCACCGGCGTCTCCGAAACCCCCCATTTCGCCACGTGGCCGGGCCTCGACAGCTTCCCCGGCCCGGTCGTCCATTCCCGTGCCTACCGCGCCCCCGGCGACCTGCCGGGCGAGCGGGTGCTGGTGGTGGGGTTCGGCAATTCCGACGGCGAACTGGCCATCGACCTGTCCGAGGCCGGCCGCAAGGTCGACATTGCCGTGCGCAGCCCGGTCAACCTTCTGCCGAAGGTGTTGTTCGGGCGGCCCATCGGCAACTGGGAGGTGCTGCAACGCATCTTCCCCTACCGCGTGGCCGACGCCATCACCGCCCCGATCCTGCGCTTGAAGATGGGCGACTATGCCCGCCTCGGCCTGCGCAAGTCCGACAAGGGCCCCATCGCACAGGTACGCGAGAACGGGCGTATCCCGCTCATCGACATCGGCACGCTCGACCTGATCCGCCGCGGCCGGATCAGGGTGCGCCCCGGCCTGTCGCGCGTCGAGGGCGCGCTGGTCACGTTCGATGACGACACCAGCGCGCAGTACGACGCGATCCTGCTGGCCACCGGCTACGAGGTCGATCTGCGCCCGCTCCTCGGGGCCCTGCCGGAGGTGCTCGACGAGACCGGCCGACCCGTCGCTTCGGGTGAACAGCTGGCGCCGGGGCTGTGGTTCTGCTCCTACCACACCGCCCCCAACGGCCAGCTCAGGGAAATCTCTCGGCAGGCGCCGGTCATCGCCCGGGCGGTGGCCGAACATCTGACGCGGGAGCCCGCCTGACGCACAGTTCACTGTGCGTCAATAGCGCTCGCCATTCCGGACGCTTCGGCGTAAAGCACGAACATGACCCGCACCGTGCCCCTTGCCGAAGCGAAACATCTGCCCGTCTGGCGGCGCCCGGTGACGCTTCTTTTCCTGATGGCCGCCGCCATGCCGGTGGCCTTCGCCACATGGTCGGCGCTCCTCAACAATTTCGTCATCGAGGTGGCGGGATTCGACGGCAAGGATATCGGCTGGCTGCACACGGTGCGCGAAATCCCCGGCTTCCTCGCCATCGGGGTGATCGCCATCATCATCTTCATGCGCGAACAGGTGCTGGGGCTGGTGTCGCTTCTGCTTCTCGGCGTGGCGACGGCGGTGACCGCGTGGTTTCCCAGCCTTGGCGGCATCCTGACCATCACCATGCTCAGCTCGATCGGCTTTCACTATTACGAGACGGTCAACCAGTCACTGCAACTGCAATGGCTCGACAAGCTGCGCGCGCCCAAGATGCTGGGCTGGCTGCTGGCGGCGGGGTCGGCGGCGACGCTGGTGGCCTATGGCCTGATCGTCGCCCTGTGGGAGCCGCTGGGCCTGACCTACAACATCGTCTACCTGCTCGCGGGTGGCGTGACCGCGGCGATCGCGATTTTCTGCATGTTCGCCTATCCGCAGTTCGAGGCGCCCAATCCGCAGGTCAAGAAGATGATCCTGCGGCGGCGCTACTGGCTCTACTACCTGCTGCAATTCATGGCCGGGGCACGGCGGCAGATCTTCGTCGTCTTCGCCGGGTTCATGATGGTCGAGAAGTTCGGTTTCGAGGTGCACGAAGTCACGGCGCTCTTCCTGATCAACCTCGTGGCCAACATGATCTTCGCCCCGCTGATGGGCCGGGCGGTGTTCCAGTTCGGCGAGCGCGCGACGTTGATCTTCGAGTATGCCGGGCTGGTCATCGTCTTCCTGGCCTATGGCGGCATCTATTATTTCGGCTGGGGCGTGCTGCTGGCCGCCGCGCTCTACGTGATCGACCACATGCTCTTCGCGCTGGCGCTGGCGCTGAAGACCTACTTCCAGAAGATCGCCGATCCGGGCGACATCGCGCCCACCGCCGCCGTCGCCTTCACCATCAACCACATCGCGGCGGTTTTCCTGCCGGCGCTGCTGGGCTATCTGTGGCTTGTTTCGCCCGGGGCGGTGTTCCTGCTGGCGGCCGGGATGGCAGGCACTTCGCTGCTACTGGCCACGCTGATCCCGCGCCACCCCGAACCGGGGCACGAAACGATCCTGTCGGGCGCGGCCCCCGCCCCGGCCGAGTGACGCACGACAAAGACGAGGCCCCATGCCCACCTACACCGCTCTGACCACCCTGTCCGGCAAAGCCCCCGCCGAGGCGCTGGGCGAGGATCTCGACCGGCTGACGCCCGAGCCCACGGGCATCGGCACGTTCGAGATCGAGGACGGCTCCGGCCTGTGGGAGGTGGGCGCCTATTTCGACGAACAACCCGACGAGGCCGGGCTGGCCGTTCTGGCGGCGATGCACGGCGCGAAGCCCTTCGTCGTGTCCGAACTGCCCGAGGTCGACTGGGTTGCCAAGGTCCGGCGCGAGCTGGTGCCGGTCGAGGCGGGCCGCTTCTTCGTCTATGGCAGCCACGATGCCGACAAGGTGCCGAGCGACAGCGTGCCGCTGCTCATCGAGGCGTCGATGGCCTTCGGCACCGGCCACCACGGCACGACACAGGGCTGCCTCCGGGCACTCGACAGGCTGGCGAATGACGGTTTCACGGCACGCCGCGTGCTCGACCTTGGCTGTGGCACGGCGGTGCTGGCCATGGGGGCCGCGCATACCTGGCCCGAGGCAACGATCCTCGCCAGCGATATCGACGAGGTCGCGGTCGAGGTGGCAGAGGCCAACCTTGCCGCGAACGACCTGGCCAACCGGGTCGACTGCATCGAGGCCGAAGGGCTCGATCATCCGGGCATCGCCGGTGCCGCGCCCTTCGACTTGATCTTCGCGAATATCCTCAAGGGCCCGCTCATCGCGCTGGCGCCCTCGATCACCGACGCGCTCGCACCGGGGGGATTCGTGATTCTCTCCGGCATCCTCAACGAACAGGCCGACGAGGTGATCGCGGTCTATTCGGAGGCAGGAAACAGTCTCTCCGACCGTTCCGAGATTGGTGAGTGGACCACGACAGTTCTACGCAAACCTGTCTGAAAAGCAGTGAAAAAGCGGTCTTTTTAAGGCGCGCGCCCAAGTTTCGCCACATTTTCTGCCTAGTTCTCGCCGCAATGTGGTGGGGGCCACGTTGGAAGAATATTGGTGCTGTCATGAGTAAATGGTTCGAGAAATCGCGCGGTCTGCACGCGGTCAAATCAATTCAGTCATGGTCCGACAATGACGGCCGGGCGGATGCCGGCGAAGACGGTGTGATCGTTCTGACGAACCACCGGCCCGAGGCGGCGATCACCCTCAAGGGGTTCACGCTGCTGGTCGCCGCATTTCTCGCCTTCAAAGGGGCCGTGATCGCCTCCCTCGGCCTGCCCCTCTATGCCGAGGCCATCGCGACGCTGGAAAGCGGCTCGCTTCTGGAACAGGCCGGCGCCTTCATCATGCGGCCGGATTTCGCCTCGCAGGCCGTGGCCGGCCAGCTGCTCCAGATCATTCAGTAAGCTTCGGTACGTTACCAGTTCCGCCCCGTTCGGGCAGTCCTCTCTCGAAAACGGAAAAGCCCTGTGCCGATGGTCGCGGCACAGGGCTTTTGCGTGAGTGGCGGCCCCGGAAACGAAGCTGCGGAAAACTCAGAACGTGATGCGGTCGATGTCGCCACGGACAAGACCGATATCGTCAAGCTCACGGTCGCTCAGTTGCGACAGGGCCCGACGGGTCATGCGGGCATCGTTCCATGCGGCAACGGTGCCGAACAGTTTGAACAGGCCGCCGAAAAGGCCGGCATGCGATGCGGTACGGGTGGTGTCGAGGACAGCCATGGTTATCTTCCTTCTAAACGCGCGGATTGCGGATGTGTGTGATTTATAGAGCGCCAGATAATTGGGCATTCGAACATCAGCAAGCTGGCTTCCTGCATAGTCCATATGCAAATCCTGCAAGGCTCGGGTGGCGGATAAACGCCTGTTAAGAAAACATTTTTGTGACTGGCTGCCTGCAGATGCCGCGCCGCAGCATGGAATCGACACTCTGAAGGCCGGAAACGCCATCCTTGCAGGCAGGGCCGTAATCCGCTTGGCGTATGTTCCCGTTTCGTGCTAAGCATTGCAAAACGACAAGAACGGGCAGTGGAACATGCGGGTAGTGGGCATCGACCCCGGGTTGCGAAACCTCGGCTGGGGCGTGATCGACGCCGAAGGTAGCCGTTTGACTCATATCGCCAACGGGGTGTGCAAGTCGCAAGGCGCGGATCTTGCCGAACGGCTCCTGTCCCTGCACCGGCAGTTGACCGAAATCCTCAACCGGTTTTCGCCCGAGGCCGCGGCGGTCGAGCAGACCTTTGTCAACAAGGACGGGGCCGGCACGCTCAAGCTGGGGCAGGCCCGCGGCATCGCCGTTCTGGTGCCCGCGCAGTTCGGTCTGGCGGTCGGTGAATACGCCCCCAACACGGTCAAGAAGACGGTCGTCGGCGTGGGTCACGCCGACAAGGTCCAGATCGCCCACATGGTGAAGGTGCAACTGCCCGGTGCCGAAATCGCGGGGCCCGATGCCGCCGACGCGCTGGCCATCGCCATCTGCCACGCCCACCACGTGCGGATGCCGGCGATGCGGAGGGTCGGCACATGATCGGGCGCCTCGCCGGCCGGATCGACTATCGCGCCGCCGACCACGTGCTGATCGACGTGCGCGGCGTGGGCTACCTCGTCTATTGCTCGGAACGGACGTTGCGCGCCCTGCCGGCCACGGGCGAGCACGTGGCGCTTTATACCGATCTGCTGGTGCGCGAGGACCTGCTGCAGCTATACGGTTTCACCACCCTGGCCGAGAAGGAATGGCACCGCCTGCTGATGAGCGTGCAGGGCGTGGGGGCCAAGGCCTCGCTCGCCATTCTCGGCACGCTGGGGCCCGACGGCGTGGGCCGGGCCATCGCGCTGGGCGACTGGAACGCGGTGAAGGCGGCCAAGGGGATCGGGCCGAAGACGGCGCAGCGGGTGGTCAACGAGCTGAAGGACAAGGCGCCGGAGGTAATGGCGATGGCGGCGGTGTCGTCCCAAGCGGCCCCTGCGCCGGACGCCGACGGCGACGTGATTGAACCTGCGATACCTGCCACACCCGCGGCCGCCCCCTCCGGCCCCGGTGCCCAGGCCGAGGCCTTGTCGGCACTCACGAACCTGGGCTATGCCCCGGGAGAGGCCGCCGGCGCCGTGGCGCAGGCGGCGGGCGACGCGCCCGAGGCCGAGACGGCGGAGCTGATCCGCCTGTCGCTCCGCCTGCTGGCGCCGAAAGGGTAGGGAGATGGCACCGCTCACCGGACTTCACAGCCCGTTTCGCCACAAGGCCCCGGCATGACCGGCCCCGACCCGACCCTGCGGCCCGATCCGCTGCCCGAGGATGCCGAGCGCAGCCTGCGCCCGCAGGCATTGCAGGAATTCATTGGCCAGCAGGAGGCCAAGGCCAACCTGCGCGTTTTCATCCAGTCGGCCCGCCAGCGGGGCGAGGCGATGGATCACACACTATTTCACGGCCCCCCCGGCCTCGGCAAGACGACGCTGGCCCAGATCATGGCCAAGGAGCTTGGCGTGGGTTTCCGCATGACCTCTGGCCCGGTGCTGGCCAAGGCGGGCGACCTTGCGGCGATCCTGACCAATCTCGAAGCCAATGACGTGCTCTTCATCGACGAGATTCACCGCCTCAACCCGGCGGTGGAGGAAGTGCTCTACCCGGCGATGGAGGATTTCGAGCTGGACCTCGTGATCGGCGAGGGGCCGGCGGCGCGCACCGTGCGGATCGAGCTGCAGCCCTTCACGCTGGTCGGTGCCACAACGCGGCTGGGCCTGCTGACCACGCCTTTGCGCGACCGGTTCGGCATTCCGACCCGGCTGCAATTCTATACCGAGGACGAGCTGCACGAGATCGTCACCCGTAATGCCCAGCTGCTCGGCGTGCCCGCCGACAATGACGGCGCACGCGAGATCGCCCGCCGCTCGCGCGGCACGCCGCGCATCGCCGGGCGCCTGCTGCGCCGGGTGGTGGATTTCGCGGTGGTCGAGGGCGACGGGCATATCACCAAGGCGCTGGCCGACGGCGCGCTCACCCGGCTGGGGGTCGACCACCTCGGCCTCGACGGCGCCGACCGGCGCTATCTCGCGCTGATCGCCGAGGCCTACCAGGGCGGGCCGGTCGGCATCGAGACCATGAGCGCGGCGCTGTCGGAAAGCCGCGACGCGCTGGAGGAGGTGATCGAGCCCTTCCTGCTGCAACAGGGGTTGATCCAGCGCACGCCGCGCGGGCGTATGCTGGCCCAGCGGGGCTGGCGGCACCTGGGCCTCGAGGTGCCGGGGCCGAAGGGGCAGAACGACCTGTTCGGCAAGTGAGATCGCCCGTGCCGGGCGATGCCTTCGGCGAGGATATTTGGAGCCAGAAGAAGCGAGGGCGGGATTGCGCCGGCGGGTCCGGCTGCGTAAGTCGGGGCCATGGCAGAGACGATGACCCCGCAAGAGATCGAGGCGCTGTTCACCCGCGCCGATGGCAGCTACCTGTTCGCCCGCTGGGGCCGGCCGATCGTGCCGGTCGTGTTCGGGGTCGACGACAAGACGCTTTCCACCGTGAAGGGCGCGCTCGAGGCGGTGGTCGGTCTGGCCGGCCACCAAATGGCAGAGACCGACCCGGAGCTGGGCGTCAACTGCATGTTCTTCTTCTTCCGCGAGTGGGACGAACTGCTCGAGGTTCCCGATCTCGACCGGCTGATCGAGGGGCTGGAGCCCTTGGTGGCCAAGCTGAAGAAGGCCGATGCCAACCAGTACCGCGTCTTCCGCTTCGACGAACAGGACGCGATCAAGGCGGCCTTCGTCTTCCTGCGGATGGATCAGGAGCTGAGCCGGATTCCCGCCGAAACGCTGGCGCTGGGACAGGTGGTGCAGACCATCCTGCTCTGGTCCGACACGGCCTTTACCGACAGCTCGCCGCTGGCGCGGGTGCCCGAGGGTGACCGGGTGATCCTGCGGCCTGATATCGCCGGGGTGATCCGGGCGGGCTATGACCCGGTCATGCCGCCCGTCGCACAGGACCCGAGCCATGCGCTCAGGCTGGCGGCAAGGGTCGGGCGGACGCAGTAGGGGCCGCGGCGATGCGCAGCTTTCTCGCCATTCCCGTCCCCGAGGAACAGGCCGAGCCCCTGCTCGATGTGCAGCATGCGCTGGAAGTGGGCCGGCCGGTGCCGCCTGAGAACTGGCATGTGACGCTGGCCTTCCTCGGCAACCAGCCGGAGGACGTGCTTGAGCAACTGCACGACAGGCTGTCGGAGCTGGACGCGCCCGCCCTCGACATGCGCATCGCCGGGGTCGACATTTTCGGCGGCCGCAAGCCCAGCCTGCTATACGCCGGGGTGGACATGTCGGAGGCCCTCGGCCACCTGCGCAAGAAGGTCCGCCAGGTGGTGCGCAGCGCGGGCATCGACTTGCCCCGCGAACGCTTCCGCCCGCATGTCACGCTGGCGCGGTTTCGCAAGCGGATGACCATGCTTGAAACCCAGCGCATCGCCGGTGTCCTGGAAGCCTGGGGCGATGTCGAGGCCGGGGTGATCCCGGTCGGGCATTTCACTCTCTACCGCTCGATCGCCGGACCGGATGACATGATCTACGAACCGCTGGCCGAATACCCGCTCGGCCAGCGGTCCGAAGGGGATTAGCCGTCCCGCTTGATCTCGACCGAGTGCGGATAGGGGATCGAGATGCCGCCCTTGTCGAAGGCCTCCTTCACCGCCTTCGTCATGTCGAACTTGAGGTTCCAGTAATCGGCGGCATTGCACCACAGGCGCACGCCCAGGTCGACACTGCTGTCGCCCAGGTTGGTGACCCGGACCCAGGGTTCGGGGTCCTCGAAGACGCGCGTGTCGGCCTTCGCGAGATCGAGGATGATCTGCATGGCCCTGTCGGGATCGTCGGCATAGTCGATGCCGAAAGACAGGTCACAGCGCCGGGTGTCATGATGGGAATAATTGGTGATGATCGACCCCCACGCCTGGCCGTTGGGCACGATGATCTGCACGTTGTCGGGCGTGACAAGCTCGGTCACGAAGAGATTGATGTCGACCACCGTGCCGGCGGTGCCGCCGATATCGACGAACTGGCCGTTCTTGTAGGGCCGGAACAGGATGATCATGAACCCCGCCGCCAGATCGCCCAGCGTGCCCTGAAGCGCAAGGCCGATGGCCAGCGTCGCGGCGCCCAGTACGGCGACGAGGCTGGTCGCCTCGATCCCGAACAGGCCGAGGATGGCAGTCAGCACCATCAGCAGGATCACCCACTTGGCGATGCTGGCGGCGAAATTGCCGATCGTGTTGTCGATCTTCGGATTGGCATTGACGCGGCGCCGGATCAGCCCGCTGACGGCCCCGGCGACGATCCAGCCGAGGATCAGGACGACGAGCGCCTTGACCGCATTGATGACCAGCGGAGCGTATCCGTTGGCCGTTTCCATGAATCCTTCCATCTGTCCCTCCTGCTGTCACCGCTGCCCGGGCTTGTACTGTAATTGCAATTGTCCCAGGGAAATCGTTGCCAGAGCTTGGCCGGAAAATAAAGGCCGCACGGACGGGAAGGCGTGATTAATCGCGATCGGCCCCACGATTCGGGTTTCGGCCCCGAATATCACCGGTTAACGTCCGCGGCATGACTCACCGCTTCGCCATCCGCGTCTATTACGAAGACACCGACATGGGCGGCATCGTCTACCATGCGAATTTCCTCAAGTTCATCGAACGGGCCCGCAGCGAGTGGGTCGCCGGGCTGGGGCTCGACCAGAACGCGATGCGCGACAGGGGCGTGGTCTTCGCGGTGCGCCGGGTTGAAGCGGAGTTTCTGCTGCCCGCGCGCTACGGCGATGACCTCGAGGTGCGCACGACGACCGCCTCGGTCAGCGGCGCGCGGCTGGTGATGGACCAGGTGGTTCTCCGCGGCGGCCAGCGGCTGTTCGAGGCCCAGGTGACCGTGGCCTGCATGAACCTCGCCGGACAGCCGGTCAGGCTGCCGGCGGAGGTCCGCAAACGCCTTCATTAGAAGCGGAGAACGGCAAATATCCGCCGCAGTCTGCCCGCGTGTCACCACTGACGCGGAAGTGATGGCTTTCCTTATGGATTTCCGCTAGGTTCCGGGGCAATGAGGCCGGTGAACAAGGCCCTTCGGGACGAAACGACGTCAAAAAGAGCAGGCAGATGGAAGCAGAAACCCTGGCAATGGCACAGGAGATGGATTTCTCCATGTGGGCGCTGTTTGCGCGTGCCACGATCGTAGTCAAACTGGTGATGATCATGCTGATCGTCGCCTCTTTCTGGGCATGGTCGATCATCATCCAGAAAATCATCATGTATCGCCGCGCCCGGACCGAGGCCGACCGCTTCGATGCCCGGTTCTGGTCCGGCGAACCACTGGATGAGCTGTTCGACGAGATCGGCCCCGATCCCAGCGGCCAGTCGGAACGGGTCTTCGCCGCCGGCATGATGGAATGGCGGCGATCCCATCGCGACGATGGCAAGCTGATCCCCGGCGCGACCGCACGGATCGACCGGAACATGGACGTGGCCGTCGCCAAGGAGGCGGATTCGCTGCAGAGCGGGCTGTCGGTGCTGGCCACGGTCGGCTCGACGGCGCCGTTCATCGGCCTGTTCGGCACGGTCTGGGGCATCATGCACGCCTTCATCGGTATCGCCGAGCAGCAGAACACCAACATCGCCGTCGTGGCGCCTGGCATTGCCGAGGCACTGCTGGCCACAGGGCTGGGCCTGCTGGCCGCCATCCCCGCGGTGATCTTCTACAACAAGCTCAGCGGCGACAGCGACCGGATCGTGGCGGGCTACGAGGCCTTCGCCGACGAGTTCTCGACCATCCTCAGCCGCCAGCTGGACGGCTGACCCATGGGCGCAGGTGTCGTTCAGAAAACCGGAGACGGCGGCCGCAGGCGGCGCGGGCGCGGGCGCTCGCGCCCGAAGGCCGAGATCAACGGCACGCCCATCGTCGACGTCATGCGGGTGTTGCTGATCATCTTCATGGTGGCGGCGCCGCGGATGACCGTCGGCGTGCCGGTGGAATTGCCCAAGACCGCCGCCAGCGCCCTGCCGACCGAACAGGAGGAGCCGCTGACCGTGACGATCACGCCCGAGGGCACGGTGATGCTGCAAACCACCGAGATCGCCACCGAGCAGCTTGTCACGCGCCTTCGCGCCATTGCGGCCGAGCGCGAGAGCACGCGGATATTCCTGCGGGCTGACGGCAACGTGCCCTATGCGCTGGTGATGCAGGTGATGGGTGCGCTCAACCGGGGCGGATTCTCCAATATCGGCCTCGTGACCGATACCGGCGGGCCGACGCTCGACGAGGACGGCTGACGCGTGCGGCATGAACACCGGTCAGATCATATCCGGGGCCGGACACGCTGGCCTGATCTTCTGGGCTCTGTTCGGAGGGGCGTTCAGTGACGTGCCGCCGCCCAATGAAGTGACAGAGGTCACCGCCATCTCGGCCGAGGACTATGCCGCGCTGATGGCGCCGGAACAGTCGCCCGAAGCCGTGGCCAATGTCGACACGCCCGAGCCGCCCGAGGCGGGCGAAGCGCCGGGCATGACGTCCGAGGCCGACGCCGTTCCCGAGACGGCCCAGCCCGAGGTGGCCGAGACCGCCGAACCCGACACGCCCCCCGAGGTGACCGAGCCCGATCCGCCCGCACAGGCCGAGGTCAGCGAGGAACCCCCCGTCATGCAGCCCCCGCAGGAGGATACGGCGGCGCTGGTCCCCGACCGCTCGCCCGAGACCCGCCCGCGCGAGGCGCCCCGCGTGGCCCCCGAACCCGTCGCCCCGCCCGAGCCGGACGTGCAGATCGACGATGTCGACCAGCAGGAGTCGGCGCCCGACGAAAGCGCCGAGCCGGTCGAGGAGGATCAGGAGGAAACCGCCCGCGAAGAGGCCACCACCGAGATCGTGACCGAGGCTGACGAGCCCGCAGATGCGGCGCCCAGCCGCTCGCTGCGCCCGCGCACCCGGCCCACCCGCCAGGCCGAGGCGGAGCCCGAGCCCGAGGCCGATCCCCAGCCCGCCGCGCAGGAGCCGGAACAGACCGAAACTGCGGCCCCGCAAAGCCCCGAGGTCGACGAGAACGCCGTCGAGAACGCGCTCGCCGAAGCCCTGGGCGGAAGCGAGACGCAGGCTGACAGCACCCCCTCCGGCCCGCCGCTTACCGCGGGCGAGAAGGAAGGGCTGCGCGTTGCCGTGCAGCAATGCTGGAACGTCGGCAGCCTGTCGTCCGAAGCGCTTGCCACGACCGTCGTCGTCGGCGTGTCGATGTCGGAAGACGGCCGGCCGATTACCGCGTCGATCGAAATGCTCGGCTCGTCCGGGGGAAGCAACTCGGCCGCACAACAGGCTTTCGAGGCCGCCCGCCGCGCGATCATCCGCTGCGGCGCGGCCGGCTACAAATTGCCACCGGAGAAGTATGATCAGTGGCGTGACATTGAAATGACATTCAATCCGGAGAAAATGAGGATCAAATGATGCGATACATGCTCAGCCTCCTTGCGGCCCTTCACATGCTGGCCGCGCCCGCCCTCGCCCAGGACACGGCCGAGAGAGACGGGCCACTCCGGATCGAGATCACCGAGGGTGTGATCGAGCCGTTGCCCTATGCCATACCGTCCTTCGTGGCCGACACGGCGGCGGCGTCTGAATGGGCTGACAAGATTTCCCGCGTCGTCGCCTCTGACCTGAACGGCACCGGCCTCTTCCGCGAGATCCCGGCAGAGGCGCATATCGCGCGGATCAGCAACTTCTCCAGCCCGGTGCAGTTCTCGGACTGGAAGGCGATCAATGCGCAGGCGCTGATCACCGGCGCCGTCAGAACCGAAGGGTCGGGGCGGATCGTGGTCAGCTTCCGCCTCTACGACGTCTTCGCGGGGCAGGAGATGGGGCAGGGCCTGCAGCTTGTCGGCACCGAACAAGGCTGGCGCCGCATCGCCCACAAGGTGGCCGACCAGGTCTACAGCCGGCTGACCGGCGAAGACCCGTATTTCGACAGCCGGGTGGTCTTCGTTTCGGAAGACGGGCCGAAGGATGCGCGCCAGAAGCGGCTGGCGATCATGGATTACGATGGCGCCAACGTCACCTATCTGACCGACAGTTCGTCGCTGGTACTGGCGCCCCGGTTCTCGCCGCAGGGGGACCAGGTGCTCTACACCGGCTACGAATCCGGCTTCCCGCGCATTTACGTGCTGAACGTCGAAACCGTGGGGCGGCGCGTGCTGGAAAGCCAGGACGGCACGATGAGCTTCGCGCCGCGCTTCGCCCCCGACGGGCAGACAGTGGTCTACAGCCTGACACGCGGCGGCAATACCGACCTCTATTCCATGCAGATCGGTTCGGGTCAGAGCACGCGGCTCACCAACGCGCCCTCGATCGAAACCGCCCCAAGCTTCAGCCCCGACGGCAGCCGCATGGTCTTTGAAAGCGACCGCTCCGGCACGCCGCAGCTTTACATCATGCCCGCCGGCGGCGGCGAGGCGCAGCGGATCAGCTTCGGGCTGGGCCGCTCCGGCACGCCGGTCTGGTCGCCGCGCGGCGACCTCATCGCCTTCACCAAGCAGTCGAAGGGCCGCTTCCATATCGGCGTCATGCGCACCGACGGCAGCGAGGAACGCCTGCTGACCGCGTCGTTCCTCGACGAGGGGCCGACATGGGCACCGAACGGCCGGGTCATCATGTTCTCGCGCGAGACACAGGGCGCGCAGGGCAGCACCAGCCTCTATTCCGTGGACATCACCGGCCGGAACCTGAAACAGGTGCCGACACCCTCCGGTGCGTCCGACCCTTCCTGGTCGCCCCTTCAAAAATGAGCGTTATGGAGAAAGGCCCGCGTTTCCAACGCCGCACCGCTGTGCTAGAAGATGCACGAGGGCCAGGATCAACATTGGACCGAGACAAATCTGATACGTGAGGCATCGACATGACTTTTCTCAGCAAGACAATCCTGGTGGTGGCGGGGCTGGCCCTGGCCGCCTGCAGCAACCCCGACCGTTTCGACGAGTCCGGCTCTGCATCCGCCAACGCGAACGCGAGCATTGCCGGCACCGCACAAGATCCGACGTCGCCGCTCTACTTCCAGCAGGCCGTGGGTGACCGCGTGCTCTTCGAGGTGGACCAGTCCAACCTGTCGCCCACCGCGACCGCCACGCTTGACGGCCAGGCTCTGTGGCTGATGCGCAATGCCGATTACAACGCCGTCATCGAAGGCCACGCCGACGAGCAGGGCACGCGCGAATACAACGTGGCCCTGGGGGCGCGACGGGCCAACTCGGTTCAGGAATACCTGATCACCAAGGGCGTGGCCGCCAGCCGGCTCAAGGTCGTGTCCTACGGCAAGGAACGCCCGATCGAGATCTGCAGCGAGGAAGCCTGCTATGCCAAGAACCGCCGTGCGGTGACGGTGATCTCGGCCGGGCCGACGAGCTAAGGGGGTATGGCCGTCATGCGCCCGGTTTGGATTGGACTTCTGGTTGCCGTTCTGGCCACGGCCGGCGCGGGCCATGCACAGAACAGGGACGAAACCCTCGCCGACATCCGACAGGAGATGTCGGTGCTTTACGTCGAGTTGCAGAAACTCAAACGCGAGCTCAGCACCACGGGCGGCGTCAGCAGCGCGCAGATCGGCGGCTCGGTGATCGACCGGGTCGGCGCCATCGAAAGCGAGCTTCAGCGACTGACCTCGAAGACCGAGGAGCTGGAGTTCCGTATCGACCAGGTGGTCAATGACGGCACCAACCGGCTGGGCGACCTCGAGTTCCGTCTCTGCGAGCTCGAGACCGATTGCGATGTTGGCCAGCTCGGTCAGAGCACCACGCTGGGCGGCACCGCGCCTTCGACCGGCAGCACCGCCGGATCGCAGTCGGGGACCAGCGGCAGCATCGGCAGTGACAGCTCGTCCAGCAACACCGCCACCGGTACCGGCTCGGACACGAGCGGCGTGCAGATGGCGGTGGGCGAGCAGGCCGATTACGACCAGGCTGCCAAGGCGATGGAGGAGGGCGACTACGCCGCCGCCGCCGAGCAGTTCGCGCTGTTCATCAAGAACTATCCCGGCAGCCCGCTGGAGGCCGAGGCCGGGATCAAACGGGGCGAGGCACTGGAGAAGGCGGGCGAAACCTCCAAGGCCGCCCGCGCCTATCTCGACACGTTCAGCGCCGCCCCGAACGGGCCCAAGGCCGCCGATGCGCTGTTCCGGCTGGGCCGGGCGCTGGGCCAGCTTGGCCAGACCGAAGAGGCCTGCGTGACCCTGTCCGAGGTCGGCTTCCGCTTTCCCAACTCCCAGCCCGCGCAAAGCGCACAGGCCGAAAGAAAGGCCCTCTCCTGCCAGTGACCGACCTGCCCGCGCGGCTGCGACAACAGATCGCCGGAGCGATTGGCGCGGACAGGCCAGACCGGCTCGGCGTGGCCGTGTCCGGCGGAAGCGACTCGCTGGCCCTTCTGACATTGCTGAACGACTGGCGCGCCACCGGCGGCCCCGATCTGTATGCCGTCACGGTCGACCATGGCCTGCGGTCCGAGGCGGCGGAGGAGGCGCGCATGGTCGCGCGTCTCTGCGAAGGCTGGAACATCTCTCACGCCACCCTGAAATGGGAGGGTTGGGACGGCACCGGCAACCTGCCGGATACCGCGCGCCGCGCGCGCTACGGACTCATGGCGGATTGGGCAGCGGAAACGGGCATTTCCGCCATTGCCGTGGCCCATACTGCCGATGACCAAGCGGAAACCTTCCTGATGCGGCTGGCCCGCGCGGCCGGGCTCGACGGGCTGTCGGCCATGGCGCCGCGCTGGCAGCAAGGGGGCGTCACCTTCCTGCGGCCGGTCCTCAGTGCCACCCGGGAAGACCTGCGCGAAGTCCTGCGCGCCCGTGGCATCACATGGGCCGACGACCCGACCAACGCCGACCCGGCCTATGAACGCGTGCGGGCACGGCAGGTGCTCGAAACCCTAGCGCCGCTCGGCATCGAGGCGGCCACGCTGGCCGAGGTTGCGGGCAACCTTGCCGACGCCCGCGATATCGTTGACACCCAAGTGGCCTTCGCCGCGCGGAACGTGGCCCGGATCGAGGCGGGCGACGTGCTTATCGACCGCACCGCGCTGGCCCGGATCGAGCCCGAGATCACCCGGCGCCTGTTGCAGAAGGCGATCCTCTGGATCAGTGGCGCCGATTACCCGCCGCGCGGGCCAGCCCTCAAACGGGTGATGCGCGCCATTGACGCAGGCGAAAGCGCCACCCTGCACGGCTGCCGCTTCATCACCCGGGCGGGCGCGCTTCGCATCACGCGGGAAGAGCGGGCCGTGGCGGGGATCACTGCCCGACCGGGCGAGCCCTGGGATGGCCGCTGGCGCCTCTCCGGCCCCGAGACGGAAGGCGCCATCGTTGCAGCCTTGGGCGAAAACGGGCTCAGGCACTGCCCGAACCGGCGAAATTCCGCGTTGCCGGCCGCCTCACTGCGCGCCTCTCCGGCCGTCTGGCAGGGCGAGACCTTGCTGGCCGCGCCGCTGGCCGGGCTCGACAACGGCTGGACGGCAGAGCTCGTGCGCCGGGAAAACCACGACTTTGCCGCACTAATATCGCATTGAACCGCCAGAGATGATGGCTATTTTAGACAGGTACCGCTTGTGCTAGAGCAAGCCGACCCCCTTCTGTTAGGAGAATGTCCTTGGGTAACGCGAGAAACATAGCCTTCTGGCTGGTGCTCTTTCTGCTGATACTGGCGCTGTTCAATCTGTTCAGCGGCTCAGGCAGTACCCTGCAAAGCAAGCAGATCCGTTACTCCGAATTCGTGCAGGCGGTCGAGGACGAAACGGTCAGCCAGGTGACGCTGGATGGCGAGAACGTGCGCTTTCGTAGCACGGACGGTCAGGATTACGTGACCATCAAGCCGGAAGACGCGGAACTCACGCCGATGCTGATCGAGCGCGACATTCCGATCACGGCAGAGCCGCAGGAGCAATCCGGCTTCCAGACCTTCCTGATCTCGCTCCTGCCCTTCGCGCTTCTCATCGGCGTGTGGATCTACTTCATGAACCGCATGCAGGGCGGCCGCGGCGGCGGGGCCATGGGCTTCGGCAAGTCCAAGGCCAAGATGCTGACCGAGAAGCATGGCCGCGTGACCTTCGACGACGTGGCCGGCATCGACGAGGCCAAGGAAGAGCTCGAAGAGATCGTCGAATTCCTTCGCAATCCGCAGAAATTCTCGCGCCTCGGCGGCAAGATCCCCAAGGGCGCGCTGCTGGTCGGCCCTCCGGGCACCGGTAAGACGCTTCTGGCCCGCGCCATCGCGGGTGAGGCGGGCGTGCCCTTCTTCACCATTTCCGGCTCGGACTTCGTCGAGATGTTCGTGGGTGTCGGCGCTTCCCGCGTGCGAGACATGTTCGAACAGGCCAAGAAGAACGCGCCCTGCATCGTGTTCATCGACGAAATCGACGCCGTCGGCCGCCACCGTGGCGCCGGTTATGGCGGCGGCAATGACGAGCGCGAGCAGACCCTCAACCAGCTTCTGGTCGAGATGGACGGGTTCGAGGCCAACGAAGGCGTGATCATCATCGCGGCCACCAACCGGAAAGACGTGCTCGACCCCGCGCTGCTGCGTCCCGGCCGGTTCGACCGCCAGATCACCGTGCCCAACCCCGACATCAAGGGCCGCGAGAAGATCCTTGCCGTCCATGCCCGCAAGACCCCGCTTGGTCCGGATGTCGACCTCCGGATCATCGCCCGCGGCACGCCCGGTTTCTCCGGCGCCGACCTTGCCAACCTCGTGAACGAGGCGGCGCTGATGGCGGCCCGCGTGGGCCGGCGTTTCGTCACCATGGACGATTTCGAGAACGCCAAGGACAAGGTGATGATGGGGGCCGAGCGCCGCTCGATGGTCCTGACCGACGACCAGAAGGAAAAGACCGCCTATCACGAGGCGGGGCACGCCATCGTCGGCCTTGCCCTGCCGAAATGCGACCCGGTCTACAAGGCCACGATCATCCCGCGCGGCGGCGCGCTGGGCATGGTGGTCAGCCTCCCCGAGATCGACCGCCTGAACTGGCACAAGTCGGAATGCGAGCAGAAGCTGGCGATGACCATGGCCGGCAAGGCCGCCGAGATCATCAAGTACGGCCCCGACAACGTGTCGAACGGCCCGGCCGGCGATATCCAGCAGGCCAGCGGCCTGGCCCGCGCCATGGTCCTGCGCTGGGGCATGTCCGACAAGGTCGGCAACGTGGATTACGAACAGGCCCACGAGGGCTACATGGGCAACGCAGCCGGCGGGTTCTCGGTCTCGGCGCACACCAAGGAACTGATCGAGGAAGAGGTCAAGCGCCTGATCGACGAGGCCTACGAGCACGCCCACAAGATCCTGAGCGAGAAGAAAGACGAGTGGGAACGCCTGGCCCAGGGCCTGCTGGAATACGAAACCCTGACCGGCGAGGAGATCGAGCGCGTGATCCGCGGCGAGCCGCCTGAATCCGACGATGACGGCAGCGCCCCCGAGAAGGAGGAAAAGCCCTCGGTCACGGCCATTCCCAAGACCAAGCCCAAGTCGTCGCCGGGCTCCGGCGAAGGCGGAATGGAGCCCGAACCCTCCACGTGACGACCAAGGCACGAAGTTCAGACTGGAACCCGGGCGCCTATGCCCGGTTCCACGATTTGCGCCTTCGCCCCGGTCTCGACCTGTTGAACGCGGTCAGCCAGATGGGGGCGGGCGACATCGTCGATCTCGGCTGCGGCAACGGGGCGATGGGCGATGCGCTCAAGGCCCGAGCCGGCGGGCGCGACGTGATCGGCGTCGATGCCTCGCCCGCTATGCTGGACAAGGCCCGCCAGGCCCAGGCCTATTCCAAGCTGCAACAGGCCGATATCCGCGACTGGCACCCCAACCGGCCGCCGGGTCTGATCCTGTCCAACGCCGCGCTGCACTGGGTCGGCGGGCATGAAAAGCTCATGCCGCGGCTGGTTTCGATGTTGGGCAAGGGCGGTACCCTCGCCGTTCAGATGCCGCATCAGAACAAGGCCCCGTCCCACCGGGTCTGGTTGACCCTCGTGGAAGAGCTGTTTCCCGGCCGTGTCGAGAAGATGGGCACGCCCGGCGTGATGGCCCCGGTGAAATACGAGGAGCTGCTCGGCTCGAAGGGGCAGTTCCGCATGTGGGACACCGAGTATTACCAGCGGCTCGTGGCCGAGGGCGGCAGTCACCCCGTGCGCCGCTTCACGGAAAGCACCTATGCCCGCCCGGTGCTGCAGGTGCTGGACGAGGACGAGAAAGCCGAATTGATCCGCCGGTACGAGGATGTCATGCGCGCGGCCTACCCGGTGCGCAAGGACGGATCGGTCCTGTTCCCCTTCCGGCGGCTGTTCTTCACTCTCACCGTCTGACGCGCGCCCGCATGGCGCGATTGTTCCGAGCACAAGTTACCGATTGACCCCCGCCGCCGGTTTGCCGAAGCTGCGCGCGAACTGCCGTTTCGGAAAGGACATACCATGCCCGCGCTCATACCCACCGACTTCAAGGGCACCGTCACATGGCTGGGCCTCGTGGGGGAAGAACGCGAGGGCATCCGCTCGGCCGCGAATCCCAAGGTTTTCGCCAGCTTCGCCGGTGCCGAGGGCGAGATCCACGGCGGGCTGACGCGCCCCTCCTGCGTGCGGGTGACGACGCAGTATCCCGAGGGCACCGAGATCGCGAATGTCCGGCAGTTCACTATCGTCTCGGCCGAGGAACTCTCGGCCATCGCCGAAGCGATGGAAATGAACGAGATCAAGCCCGAATGGCTCGGCGCCTCGATCGTGGTCGAGGGCATCCCCGACTTCACCCATGTCCCGCCCTCGGCGCGGCTGCAGAACGAGGCGGGCACCTGCCTTGTCATCGACATGCACAACCGGCCCTGCATTTTCCCGGCCAAGGAGATCGAGAAGGATCATCCGGGGTTGGGCAAACGCTTCAAGCCCGCCGCCGAGGGGCGCCGCGGCGTCACCGCCTGGGTCGAGCGTGAAGGCCCGCTGGCGGTGGGCGACGTGATGCGCCTGCACGTCCCCGACCAGCGCACCTGGTCGCTTCTGGACGAAGCGCGACGGGCCTGATCTTACCCTGATGCCGACCGCTTTGCCGCCTTTCCAGACGGTCTCGACCGGGTTCGTAGTGGCCATGGTCGGGTTCTTCAGCTCGTTCCCCATCCTTCTGCAGGGCATCCAGGGCGTCGGGGCCGACCCGGCGCAATCCGCCTCTGGCCTGATGGCCGCGGCCGTGGCGATGGGGCTGGCGGGGATCGTGCTGAGTCTCTGGACACGGGCGCCGGTTTCGGTCGCGTGGTCGACCCCCGGTGCGGCGCTGCTGGCCGTCACGGGCACGGTCGAGGCCGGGTTCGCCGGCGCTGTCGCCGGGTTCCTGACCGCCGGGGCGCTGACCGTTCTGGCCGGGCTCTGGAAGCCATTGGGCCGGCTGGCTTCGGCCATCCCCACGCCGCTCGCCCACGCGATGCTGGCGGGGGTACTGCTGCCGATCTGCATTGCCCCCGTCGTGGCCCTCGCCGAGACACCGTTGGTCATCGCGCCGACGATCCTGACATGGTTCCTGCTGGGCCGGGTCAGCCGGCTTCTGGCGGTGCCCGGCGCCGTGGTGATGGCCGCGATCACCATCGCGGTCACGGCCGATCTGTCGGCCTGGGCACCGGGCGCGCTGCTGCAGGCGCCCCGGTTCGTCATGCCGGAGTTTTCGCTGCCCGCCGTGATCGGGATTGGCGTCCCGCTGTTCATCGTCACCATGGCCACCCAGAACATCCCCGGCATCGCGGTGATGCGCAGCTTCGACTTCACCCCGCCGCCGGGGCCGCTCTTCGCCTCGGTGGGCGGCTTCTCGATCCTGTCGGCCCCGTTCGGTGCGCCGGCCACCTGCCTCGCGGCGATCACCGCGGCGATGTGCTCGAACGAGGAGTCGCACCCCGACCGCGGCAAACGCTACTGGTCGGCGGTCATGGCGGGCGTGTTCTATTGCATCCTCGGCCTCTTCGCCGGGGTGATCACCAGCTTCGCCGGCCTAGCACCCCCGATGCTTACGGCGGCGGTCGCGGGCGTGGCCCTGCTGGGGGTTTTCGCCGGTTCGGCCACCGCCGCGCTGGAGGCCGAGCGCACGCGCGAGGCGGCGGCGATCACCTTTGTCATCACGGCCTCGGGTGTGACCGCCTTCGGTCTGGGCGGGGCGGTCTGGGGGCTGCTGGCTGGCGGCATCGTGCAGGTCTTGCGGGAAACCGGCTGGACCAGGGGGTAAACCGGGGCTTTCCTTGCGGCGCCGGTTGCGGCATCACGTCTGCATGACGCCCCATGATCTTGTCCTCACCCCGCTCGGCCTGCGTTTCCAAGGTCGCCGCTATCCCTGCACGATCGGCCGCGGCGGGCTGAGCGGTGACAAGCGCGAGGGTGACGGAGCGACGCCCGTGGGCGAGCACCGTATCGTCGGCATGCTCTATCGCCCCGACCGGATGGCCCGGCCGGCCGCATGGGCAAAACCGATCCGGCCCGGCGATCTCTGGTCGGACGATGCGGACGACCCCGCGTACAACCACCTTGTCACCCGGCCCTACGCCGCCTCGCACGAGGTGATGCGCCGGGGCGATCCGCTATACGATCTCGTGCTGGTGACCGACTGGAACTGGCCCGACGTGATACCGGGGCGCGGCTCCTGCATCTTCCTGCATCGCTGGCGGCGGCCGGGTTATCCGACGGCGGGATGCGTGGCGTTCCGCCCCGACCACCTGCGCGAGATCGCGGGGGCGATCCGACCCGGCACGCGGCTGATCGTGAGGCCGGGGTCGTTCCGGTAGACTCGGAAGATAAGCTCAGCCCGTCCGCTCTCCGAAGATTGCGCTGCCCACTCGCACATGCGTCGCGCCGAAGGAGATCGCCTTCTCGAAATCCCCGCTCATGCCCATCGACAAGCCACTCAACCCGTTGCGCTCGGCAATCTTGGCCAGCAAGGCAAAGTGCAAACTGGCCTCCTCGTCCACCGGGGGGATGCACATCAACCCTTTCACCGGCAGGTCGAGCGCCTTGCACTCCGCGATGAACCCGTCCGCGTCGCCGGGGAGGATCCCCGCCTTCTGCTCCTCCTCGCCGGTATTCACCTGGATGAAGAGATCGGGGCAATGCCCCTCCTCCTGGGCCAGGCGGGCCAGCGTCTTCGCCAGCTTGGGGCGGTCGACCGAGTGGATCGCCTGGAACAGCTCGAGCGCCTGACGGGCCTTGTTGGTCTGCAAGGGCCCCACGAGATGCAGGTCGATCCCGTCGAACCGCTCGCGGAACTCCGGCCACTTGCCATCGGCCTCCTGCACGCGGTTTTCGCCGAAACAGCGGTGGCCCTCTTCCAGCACGGCCGCGACCCTTTCGTTCGGCTGCTTCTTGGAAATCGCCACCAGCCGCACGCTGCCTTCGGCGCGGTCGGCCTCGCGTTCCGCCTCGGCGATCCGGGCTTTGATGGTTTCAAGGCTCACGGGGCAAATCCTTCCCTGGCAACGTCGGTCACAGGTCTGCCACAGGCCGCCCGACTGCACAATCTCTGCCGCACTCGTGCAAGGGTTTGGCGACACTGGGGTAAACTCCTTGCCCCGGTCCCAGTCGTTGGATAGTAGAGGGGGGGAAACAGTGACGGGCGATTAAGATGATCCACCTCCGTTTGAAAACAGCGCTCCTCGTGCTTCTGTGCGCCGGGCTGGTCGCATCGTGCAGCGGTTTCCGCGACACCAAGATCCGCGAAAGCGCGTTCGAAGTCGAAACCGGACCGAATGCCGGCAGTGCGGTCGACGACGGGTCGAGCCTGCTCGACATCTTCCGCGATGGTGGCGCGAAGGTGAAGGTGAACCGCTACCTGTGGAACGCGGCCCTTCAAACGCTCGACTTCCTGCCCGTCCAGAGCGCCGACCCCTTCACCGGCGTGATCACCACCGGCTATGGCCGCCCGCCGGGCGGCGGACGCGCCTATCGTGCGACCATCCTGATCAGCGACCCGGCGCTCGACGCCCGCTCGCTCAACGTCGCCCTGCAAACACAGAGCGGCCCGGTCAGCGCTGGTACCCAGCGCGCGGTGGAGGATGCGATTCTCGCCCGTGCGCGGCAGCTTCGGGTCCAGGCCGGGAAGTACTGATCGACAGGTTGTGAGCGTCAGTCGCGCGGTGGCCCGGGTGGGGCGCTGCGCATGACGCCGTCGACCCATGAGAGTTGTCGCGGCAGGCAGGTCTTCTGAAGGTCGTACTCGTCGATCATCAGCCGCCTCGCCGCCTGACCGAGGGTACGGCGCTGCGCCTCGTCCTCGAGCAACTCGCACACCCGCTCCACCAGTCCCTCCTGGTCGAAGAAATCCACCAGCCGCCCGGTCTCGCCATCGCGAATCACCTCTCGCACCGGCTCCGTGCCGCTGGCCACGATCGCCGCCTCGCAGCTCATCGCCTCCATCAGGCTCCAGCTCAGGACAAAGGGATAGGTCAGGTAGACATGCACCCGGCTGACCTGCAGCAGCTGCACGAACTGGCTGTAGGGGATGCGGCCGAGGAAATGCACCCGGTTCCAATCCTTCGTGGCGATGCGCCCACGCACCTCATCGATGAAGATCTGCTTCCACGTCTTCCCCTTGGGCGGCTGGGCGCCATAGCTCACCTCGTCGCCGCCGACGATCAGCACCGTGGCGTTGGGCCGTTCCTTCAGCAGACAGGGCAGGGCACGCATGAAGACGTGATAGCCGCGATAGGGCTCGAGGTTGCGATTGACGAAGGTGATCACCTCGTCATCGCGGCTGAGGTCCAGATCCCCGATCTGCAGCCGCACGTCGGGGTTCGGGCGGGCCATGTCTGTGTCGATCCCGTCATGGCAGACGGTGATCCTGTCGCGGAACTCGGGCGGGAAGGTATCGGCCTGGAAGGCCGTGGGGCTGATCCCGGCGGTGGCGGCAGGGAAATGCAGGTGGTTGTTGATGTTCTTCATCCGGATGCGCAGCGGCTGAAGCTCCGCATCGCCGGTCTCGAACTCCGGATCGAAGCTCAAGTGGGGATAACCCGACCGGTGATACAGCTCACAGTAAAGCCCGATCCGCGCCTCGGGCCAGACATCCTGCAGGAACATCGCCTCGCCCCAGCCCGGATGGGCCAGGATCAGGTCGGGCTCGAAGCCGTTGTCGCGCAGCTTGCGCGCGGCGAGGAAACAGGCCTGCCCGCGGGTGACCTTGCTGTCGAGATCCAGCAACCAGGGGTGCACTCTCTGCCCGCCCCGGTCGGGCAGGGCATAGGGCAGCACCTTGACCCCCTTCCACGTGATCGGCTCCTTCACGCGCAGGGTGAGCGAGACGCATTGATGCCCCTTCGACGCCAGCAGCGGGGCAAGGTGCTTGTACTGCCCCGGGAAATTCTGGTGAATGAAAAGGATCTTCATCGCAATCGCGGCCCGCTCGACTTTTCCCCTTATAGGCCCGCACCTTCCCGGTGCAAAGTCACGCATTTTTCGCGCTCCCGCACTGGACGCTCGCGCGCTCTGGCCCTATCACCCCAGAGGATCAGACAGTTGCAAGGACAGGCAGGCCATGTCGCGCTATTCCGCCGCCGAAATCGAAGCCAAGTGGCAAGAGGCCTGGGACAAGGCCGAGGTGTTCCGCGCCGAGCGGTCACAGGACAAGCCCAAGTACTACGTGCTCGAGATGTTCCCCTATCCCTCGGGCCGCATCCATATGGGCCACGTGCGCAACTACACGATGGGAGACGTGATTGCGCGTCACAAACTGGCCACGGGGCACAACGTGCTGCATCCGTTTGGATGGGATGCTTTCGGGCTGGCTGCCGAAAATGCAGCCATCGAGAAGGGCGTACACCCAGCCAAATGGACGTATCAAAACATCGCGGACATGAAGGAGCAGATGAAGCCCCTGGGCATCTCGCACGATTGGTCGCGCGAAATCGCCACATGTCACCCTGAGTATTATCGTCACCAACAGGCGATGTTCCTCGATTTCCTCGAGAAAGGCCTCGTCTACCGCAAGAACGCCGTCGTCAACTGGGACCCGGTCGACATGACCGTGCTCGCCAACGAGCAGGTGATCGACGGCAAGGGCTGGCGCTCGGGCGCCGAGGTCGAGCGGCGGGAGCTGACACAGTGGTTCTTCAAGATCTCCGATTTCTCGGAGGAACTGCTCGAGGCGCTGGGCGGGCTCGACAACTGGCCCGCGAAGGTGCGGCTGATGCAGGAGAACTGGATCGGCAAGTCGCGCGGTATCGAGATACCGTTCGAACGGATGGATGGCCAGCCGCCCATCACCTGTTATTCCACGCGCCCCGATACGATGCGCGGCGCCAGCTTTGTCGCTATCTCTCCCGAGCATCCGGTCTCTCGCGACCTTGCGCTGAACAATCCGGAGCTGGCCGCTTTCATCGCCGAAACCCGAAAGATGGACACGACCGAAGCCGCTTTGGAAAAGGCCGAGAAAAAGGGGATCGATACCGGCATAACTGTCAGGCATCCCGTCTGGCCCGAAGTTGAGTTGCCTGTCTGGGTGGGTAACTTCGTTCTCATGGATTACGGCACCGGGGCCGTCTTTGGCTGCCCGGCACATGATCAGCGCGACCTCGACTTCGCGCGGAAGTACGGGCTCGACGTTAGAAATGCCTTCTATCTCCCGGGCGAGGAGGTCGAGGTACAAGATACCGCCCTCGTGCCACCGAAAAGCGAGAAGGTTGTCTATATCGACCACTTCGCCGGTATCGCGGAGGTCACCAGCCAAGAGGGGATTGATGCCACGATTGACTGGTTCGCCGACAAGGGGCTCGGCACCGAACAGGTGAAGTACCGCCTGCGCGACTGGGGGCTCAGCCGCCAGCGATACTGGGGCTGCCCGATCCCCGTGGTGCATTGCGAGACCTGCGGCGTCGTGCCGGAGAAGAAGGAAAATCTGCCGGTCGAGCTGCCTTATGACGAGGATGGCAAACCGATCGACTTCGCCACCCCCGGCAACCCGCTCGACCGCCACCCGACATGGCGCGACTGTGCCTGCCCGAAATGCGGCGCCCCGGCGAAGCGCGAGACCGACACGATGGACACGTTCGTCGACAGCTCGTGGTACTTCGCCCGCTTCACCGCGCCGCGTGCCGAGACGCCCACGGACATGGTCGAGGCCGGGTACTGGATGAATGTCGACCAGTATATCGGCGGCATCGAACACGCGATCCTGCACCTGCTCTATTCGCGTTTCTTCGCCCGGGCGATGCATATCTGCGGCCACCTGCCCGAGAAGGCGATCGAGCCGTTCGATGCGCTCTTCACCCAAGGGATGGTGACCCACGCGATCTACCAGACCAGGGATGACAAGAACCGCGCGGTCTATCACTTCCCCGAGGACGTGGAAGAGGCCGATGGCACCATGCGCCTCAAGGCGACGGGCGAGGCGGTGGAAATCGTCCCCTCCGCCAAGATGTCGAAATCGAAGAAGAACGTGGTCGACCCGGTCAACATCATCCGCGAGTTCGGCGCCGATACCGCGCGTTGGTTCGTCCTCTCCGACAGCCCGCCTGAGCGGGATGTCGAATGGACGGCGGCTGGCGCCGAGGCGGCGTTCAAGCACCTCTCCCGCGTGCACCGCATCGTCACCGAGATCGCGGAAAGCGACTCGCCGGCCAATGCCGAGGCCGACACCGCCCTGCTGCGCGAGATGCACAAGACCATCCACGACGTGACCGGCGGGGTAGAAAGCTTCGGCTTCAACGCCGCCATCGCCAAGCTTTACGCCTTCACCAACACTCTGGCCCGCTCGCAGGCCGGGGCGGAAGCCAAGCGCGAGGCGGCGGTGACGCTGGTGCAGCTCATGTCGCCGATGACGCCGCACCTGTCCGAGGAACTCTGGTCGACGCTGGGGCAGGAGGGCCTTGTCACCACCGCCAAGTGGCCCGAGGCCGACGACGCGATGCTGGTCAACGACACCATCACGATGCCGATCCAGATCAACGGCAAGCGCCGGGCCGAAATCGAGGTGCCCAAGGACATGGACAAGGCAGAGGTTGAAAAAGCCGCCCTGTCGAACGATGCTGTGATCAGGTCGCTGGATGGGGCCCAGCCCAAGAAGGTTATCGTCGTCCCCGGTCGGATCGTGAATGTCGTCGTTTAACCGCCGTCTCTTCCTCTTGTCGGGTGCCGCGCTGGCCGGCTGTGGCTTCACGCCCGCCTATGGACCGGGCGGGGCGGCGACGAAACTTCAAAATTCGGTGCTCGTGGATGAACCCAACAGCCGGCCGGGCTATCTTCTGACCCGCCGGTTCGAGGAGCGGCTGGGCCGGGCCGAGCCGGGGCGCTATGCGCTGTCCTATTCGATCCAGATCACCGAGAGCGCCATCGCGATCTCGTCGAACAACGTCATCACCCGGTACAACATGCTGGGCACGGTCACCTTTGCCTTGCGCGACATCGCCACCGACCGCGTGCTGACCAGCGGCAAGGCCGACAGCTTCACCAGCTATTCCGCCTCTGGCACCACGGTCGCCACCCAGGCCGCCCGGCGCGACGCCGAGGCGCGTCTGATGACCATCCTCACCGACATGATCATCACCCGGCTGACGGCCGAGGCCGCCACCCTTCCGGCATGAAACTCTCCCCGCGCGACGCGCCCGGCTACTTCGCCCGGCCCGAGCCCAACCGGGCGGGGCTGCTGATCTACGGCACCGACGCGATGCGCGTGGCGATGCGGCGGCAGGAGGTGATCAAGGCGCTGATCGGCCCGCAGGGCGAGGAGGAGATGCGCCTGACCCGGATGAACGGGGCTGAGCTGCGGAAAGACCCGGCGATGCTGCTCGACGCTGTGAAGGCGCAGGGCTTCTTTCCGGGGCCGCGGGTGGCCTTCGTCGAGGAGGCGAATGACAACGTGGCCGGGCCGGTGACGGATGCCCTGACGGACTGGCGCGAGGGGGATGCGCAGGTGGTGGTGACCGCCGGGCAGCTCAAGGCCACGTCGAAGCTACGCAAGCTGTTCGAGGGACACAAGAACGCCTATGCCGCCGCGATCTATGACGACCCGCCCTCGCGCGCCGAGATCGAAAGCGTGCTGAAACAGGCCGGGCTGACCGATATCGGCTCGGACGCGATGCGCGACCTGACCGCCTTGTCGCGGGAGCTCGACCCCGGTGATTTCCGCCAGACGGTCGAGAAGCTGTCGCTCTACAAGCTGGACGACGATCAGCCCCTCGGCCCCGAGGACGTGGCCGCCTGCGCTCCCGCCTCGACCGAGGCGGAGATGGACGACGTGTTGCATATCGTGGCCGAGGCGCGGCCGGGCGAGATCGGACCGGTGATGAAACGCCTGCGGGCACAGGGGGTTCAGCCGGTGGGGCTGTGCATGGCCGCCTCCCGCCATTTCCGCACGCTCTACGCCGCTGCCTCCGACCCGAACGGACCGGCCCAGGGCATCGCCCGCGTGCGCCCGCCGGTTTTCGGCCCCCGCCGCGACCGGATGCAGCGGCAGGCCCAGGCCTGGGGCGCGGCGAAGCTGGAAGAGGCGGTGACTCTCCTGACCGACACCGACCTTCGTCTGCGCTCGGCCGGGCAGACGGCCCCGGACATGGCGCTGGTGGAACGGACGCTCATTCGGCTCGCAATGATGGTGCGGCGCTAGGCGGACTCCACCCGCGCCCGCCTGCCCGCCAGCAACAGCCCCGCCAGGATCACCACCCCGACCACCACCGACCAGCCCAACACCGTCTGGATACCGGCGTGATTCATCTCCTCCGTGCCTGCCATGGTGCGGGAGACGAGGTAGAGCGTGCCCGCGAAAACGAGCCTCCCGCAGAAGCTTTGCAGGGACAGGTAGGTCGCCCGTCCGCCGTTGGTCAGGAGCGTCTGAACACGGGCCACGAGGAAGGGCCAGGAGAGGGAGTCCGGGACCATGCGGAGGAAGAGGATGGCGATGACGATGATCGAGTCGCTGAGCGCCAGCACGCCGCAGAGCGCGATCTGCATGGCGAAGGCCACGAGAAGGATGGCGGGCAGGCCGAGGTATGATCTGAGGCGCGGGGCGAGGAGGGAGGCGAGAACCGAGATCACCATCATCGCGGAGGTCACCGCGCCGCTGACCACCGGCGCCTCGGCGGCGAGGCCGGCCTTGGTGAGGGCGTCGAGGATGAAAGGCTGGCCGAAGACGAAGGGCAGGTGGCTGAAGCCGTACATCGCAACGCTGAGGGCGAAGAGCCAGGCCAGGGCAGGGTTGTGCAGGGCGTCGCGCAGGGTGGCGAGTTGGGAAAGAGGGGCGCTCTGATCGATGTCCCGTGGCGGTTCGCGAAAGGCGAGCGCCAGGGCCAGCACGACCAGCCCGGCGAGTGTTCCGGCCCAGAAGGGGGCCGTGATGTCGAGCCGGTACAGCAGGCCGCCAATGATGGCGGAGAGGGCATGTGCCGCGAAGGAGAAGCGCCAGGCCGTGAGTTCCTGCTGCTCGACCTCGGCCTCGCGGCCGGCGGCGGCGAGGGATTCGTAGAGGAAGGCGCTGTCGGTGCCCGAGGAAAAGGCCATCGCCGCGCCGATCAGCACCTGCGCCAGACACAGCAGGAGAAAGCTGTCGCCCGTGGCCAGCAGGGCCGCGCCGGCGACGCCGGCCAGCCCCGAGGCGATCAGGGTGGCGCGGCGGCCCAGCCTGTCGGACATCCAGCCCGACGGCACTTCGAGTGCCGTGGTCGCCACGTCGTAGACGGCGTAGAGCAGCACCGCCTCGGCAGGCGAGAGGGTGGTCTGGAAATACAGGAACCAGACCGCCTGCCAGAAGACCAGGCCCTGGAAGAAGCGGAACCAGCGGTAGAGACGGATGTTCCGCGCCATGGACGCGGGCAAGCGGTCAGCCGCCGGCTTCGAACTGGGCGATCAGCTCGGCGCCGGTCACCTTCTTGGTGTCGCCTGCAAAGGCGTAGCCGGCGGGCTTTTCGTCGTAGAAGACTTCCTCGGTCAGGGTCACGCCGGAGGGGTCGTCGAGCAGGCCGAGGCAGACGAACATGTCGCCCTGATGCGGGCCGGGAGTGGTGAGGCGGTAGAAGAGGTTGGTGCCGCAGGTCCTGCAGAAGGCGCGCTCTGCCCAGTCGGAGGAGGGGTAGAGCGCGATGTTCTCCTCGCCGCCGAAGGTGGCCTTGCCGGCGGCGACGGGCAGGGCGAGGTAGACGCCGCCCGACCACTTGCGGCACATGCCGCAATGGCAGGCGCCGGTTTCCTTGGGGGTTTCGGCGAACTCGATCGTGACGGCGCCGCAAAGGCAGGATCCGGTGGAGGTCATGGGGAGGTCCTTCGATCTGGTGGGGTCGGCGTCATCCTATCCCATGCCCCCTGAAAGCTTCTGTCAGGAATGGCCGGGCGGGATTGCCATCCGCGGGGCACAGGGGCAGGGTGCACGTGGCGACCGGAACGGGAGGGGATTTCCATGTACAAGGTGATCGGCAGCCGCGCGTCGCGCGGGCTTCGGGTGCTGTGGATGCTGGAGGAGCTGGGCCAGCCCTACGAGCATGTCCCGGCAAAGCCGCGCAGTGACGAGGCATTGGCGGCGAACCCCTCGGGCAAGATCCCGGCGTTGCAGGTCGACGGCGAGACGATCACCGACTCGGTGGCGATCATGACCTACCTGGCCGACCGGCACGGGGTGCTGACCTATGGCGCGGGCACGCTGGAACGGGCGCGACAGGATGCGCTGACGCTGATGATCCTCGACGAGGTGGAGGCGCTGGTCTGGATGGCGGCGCGGCACAGTTTCGTGCTGCCCGAGGCGCAGCGTATGCCGGAGGTTAAGAAATCGTTAAAGTGGGAGTACGAACAGGTTCTGCCGCGGCTGGAGGCGGCCCTGACCGGCCCATTCCTGACGGGCGAGATGATGACCATCCCCGACATGCTGCTGGCCCATTGCCTGAGCTGGGCCGAGCGGGCCGGGTTTGCCGAGGCGCCGGCCAAACTGGCCGACCTGCGCGCCCGGATGGAGGCGCGGGATGCCTTCCAGCGGGTGCTGGCGCTGCCGTGAGGGTGCGCGGCGGGTCGTGTCACGCGGCCTCCGGCTTGCCGGTCGGTGTGACAGCCACAGGTTAACGGGGTATGGACGACCCGATCTGCCCGCTCTGCGGCCGCCCGATTCCGCCCGAGGCCCGGCAGAGCCTGCATCACCTCGTGCCCAGGCTGAAGGGCGGCAAGGGCGGGCCGGTCGTGCTGTTGCACCAGATCTGCCATAACGAGATCCACGCGACGCTGACCGAGGCGGAGCTGGCACGGGAGTATGCCAGTATCGACGCGCTGAAGGCGCATCCGCGGCTGGCGAAGTTCATCCGGTGGGTGGTCAAGCGCCCGCCGGGCTTTCATTCCAAAACGCCGGGGGCACGGCGCAAGCGTTAGGCGGTTGCGGGTGTATCGGCCAGAGCCTCGGTGATCCGTTCGGCCATGAAATCGATCAGCAGGCGTGTTTTCGGGTCCTGGTGGCGGCGGTGGGCGTAGAGGCAGCCCAGTTGCACCGGCACCGGCGGGCAGTCTTCCAGCACCGGCACGAGGCGGCCCGTGGCGAGGTGATCGGCCACCTCGAACCGGGGTTTCAGGATGATGCCGTAGCCGTCGAGCGCCCAGCTTGTCAGCACGTCGCCATCGTCGGATTCGAACGGCCCCTTGACCGAGTAGCGCTCGACCCCGTCGGGGGTTTCCAGCGGCCACTGGAATTCCTGCGCGCCGGGATAGCGGAGGTTGAGGCAGTCATGGGCGCCCGAGGTCAGGTCGGTGGGGCGCTTCGGATGGCCCTTGTTTGCAAGGTATGCGGGCGCGGCGCAAAGGATGCGGGGACAGTCGGCGATCTTGCGCATCTTGAGCGTGGAATCGCGCGGCAGGCCGAGGAAGAAGGCCACGTCGAGCCCTTCGCCGGGCAGGTCCAGCGCCCGGTCGGACAGGCGCAGGCGGATGTTGATGAGCGGATAGGCTTCCTTGAAGGCCGGAACATGTGGCGCGATCAGGCGGCGGCCGATGCCCAGCGGCGCGGCGATGAAGAGCGTGCCGCGCGGGGTACGGGTGACGGAGGTGATCTCGGCCTCTGCATCCTCGACCGCCTCGAGGATCTTGCAGGCGCCGGGATAGAACAGGCGGCCCTGCTCGGTCGGGTTCAACTGGCGCGTGGTGCGCTGGAACAGGCGGACGCCAAGATGCTCTTCCAGTTGCGAAATCCGGGCCGAGGCGACGGCCGCCGAAATCCGCTGATCACGGGCGGCGGCGGACATGTTGCCCAGTTCATAGACACGCACGAAGGTCCGGATATTGTCGAGATAGGCCATGGCACGCTGATCTTCAGGTTCTGTTTGAAACTGATCTGTTTTTTCATTCAATAGAGAAGAATATGCAGGCGCGCTAGGGTGGTGCCGTCTGAAGGAGTTTTCGGCCACATGTATGAAATGACGATCATCTGGGATTGGCTCGGCTTCGCCATCCGCTGGCTGCATGTCATCACGGCGATGGCGTGGATCGGGTCTTCGTTCTACTTCATCGCGCTCGATCTTGGGCTGCGCAAAGCGCCGGACCTGCCGGAGGGGGCGCATGGCGAGGAATGGCAGGTGCATGGCGGCGGGTTCTACCATATCCGCAAGTACCTCGTGGCGCCGGAGCGGATGCCGGAGCACCTGACATGGTTCAAGTGGGAGAGCTATTCGACGTGGTTGTCCGGCGCCGCGCTGCTGGCGGTGGTCTACTGGGCCGGGGCCGAGCTGTACCTGATCGACCGGGCGAAGGCGGACCTTGCGGTGTGGCAGGGGATCGCGATTTCTGCGGCCTCGCTGGGCGTTGGCTGGGTGGTTTATGACCTTCTGTGCAAGTCGCCGCTGGGGGAACGGCCGACATTGCTGATGGTGCTGTTGTTCGGGTTGCTGGTGGCGATGGGCTGGGGCTATACGCAGGTCTTCACCGGCCGGGCGATGATGCTGCACCTCGGCGCCTTCACGGCGACGATCATGACGGCGAACGTGTTCCTTATCATCATCCCGAACCAGAAGATCGTGGTGGCGGATCTGAAGGCTGGGCGGGTGCCGGATGCCAAGTACGGGAAGATCGCGAAGCTGCGCTCGACGCATAACAACTACCTGACTTTGCCGGTTATTTTCCTGATGTTGAGCAATCATTACCCGCTGGCGTTCGCGACCGAGTGGAACTGGGTCATCGCGGCGCTGGTGTTCCTGATGGGCGTGACGATCCGGCACTGGTTCAATTCGCACCATGCGGGGACGGGAAACCCGCATTGGACTTGGGCGGTGACGGTGCTGCTGTTCCTGGCGATCATGTGGCTGTCGACGGCGCCCCTGCGGCAGGGGGATATGGAGGCAGCGGAGGCGCGGGAAATGTCGGCGGCTGAAAGGGTTTATGCCGAGGCCGAGGGGTTCGAGGAAGCCCGCGATATCGTGCTGGGGCGGTGTTCGATGTGCCATGCGCGGGAGCCGGTGTGGCAAGGGGTCAGGCGGGCCCCGAAGAATGTTTTGTTGGAGACGGAGGCGGAGATTGCGGCCCATGCGACGCCGATTTTCCTGCAGGCCGGGGCGAGCCATGCGATGCCGCCGGGGAACGTGACGTGGATGGAAGACGAGGAACGGGCGGCGATCGTTTCGTGGTATCGGGGCGCGAACGGGGGGTAAAATTGGGCTGGAATCCGACGTCGGTATAACGTCGGTATTTTGTCGGTATCGCGTCGGTGCGGGTATCGGTTGGCCGGGGTTGGTCAACGGCGTTTGCAGGAGAGAGTCAGGGTGTGGTGGGTTTCACCCACCCTACGGGGCGGTGGAACCTCCTCTTTTTGGGCCGGGACATCGACGTCGGTATTTTGTCGGTATTTTGTCGGTATTGCGTCGGTGCGCCGGGCGGTGGCGGGTTGGCTGCCGTGGCGGGGATGAGGCGCGAGGCCCCGGCTCGGGGGCCGGGGCGGGTTGGGTTTGGTAAGTCGCTGGCGCTTGTTCGGCGGTGGGGCGCGGGTGGGTTTGCACCCACCCTTGTCTCTTTGATCTGTGTGATATTCGGTATCGGCAGGCGAGACCCCGTCCCACCCTTGGTCCTTGAGACCGTCGCGTAGCCTGGGGCTCGTCTGCCGACCGTTGTCAAACCTGAACAGTTG